>JBOGEX010000023.1:0-34086 GCA_050741915.1 Acidimicrobiia bacterium | reverse complement strand
GTTGCCCTTTGGTCGCAGGAGTCAGAGCCCGCTTGCGGCGTGAATCGGGTTCAGGGGCTCTGTTCAACGTGGCGATTTTCATCCATCTCGGGTGCCGCTGCTGCCAGCGGCATGATTGCTGGGTTGTTAGCCAGCGAAACCAACGCCTACGGCCCACAGTTCAAAAGGAACGATCCTTCAACGGGTGATCGCCCGCAAGGTTGACTCCACTTCGAAGGGCTCGACCGGCGAGTAGAAGACCATCGTGTAGCGGTCACACCGGTCCCTGCCGTCGCCGTCGAACCACGCCGCCACCCATTTGCCATCTTCGTGAGGCCCCGCTACCCCGTCGGTTCCAGCCACATTGATCTCTCCCCGCTCCCCGGGCCAGTCGATGGGCGGCAACGTCCCTCTAATTAGGGCAATCGCCAACTCGCCTTCGGCATTGACCCAAAAGATCGATCGGGTGCCGCCGATGGCGGTGAATTGGTCGAGCTCGATCGAGCCCAAATCGACCGCCTCCCCTGTCACCCGCGTCGGCAGGTCGCTGACGACGTACGGAATGGCTGGACACTCGACCAGCGGTTCCAGGGTCGAGGTGGTAGAGCTGTTGGCGACTTCCGTCGTAGAGGTGGAAGCTGTGGTCGCCTCGACTTCGTTCGCGCAGGCGGTGATGAGAATCGTGACCAATATCAAGCCAACACGATGCATCCAGCCAAGATAGAAGCCGCGTCCACAACGCCTAAGAAACTGGCTGACAGACCTGTGGTGGCTGCGGTCCTCGGCGCCCTGGTCATCGCCACCTCGGCCATCCTCGTCCGCCTGGCCAACGTTGAGCCCTCGACCGCGGCCGTCTTTCGGTGCGCATACGCCCTGCCCCTTCTGGTGCTGATCGCTCGATCGGAGAGGAAGAAGTTCGGGGCTCTCGATGCCAAGACCGTGCGATTGGCGGCGATAGCGGGTGTCTTCTTTGCCACCGATCTCGTACTGTGGCATCACTCGATCGCAGAAGTCGGAGCTGGGTTGGCCACCGTGCTCGGCAACACCCAGGTGGTGATCGTGCCTTTCCTTGCCTGGATCCTGCTCAAAGAACCGGTTGGCCGCCAGATCATCGCCTCGGTGATCCTGGTCATGAGCGGCGTCGTTCTGATCTCGGGGATCATCGGTGCCGCCGATGCCTACGGACGCAACCCTGGTCTCGGGGTCGTGTTCGGGGTCGGGACCGGTTTTGCCTATGCCGGCTTCATCCTTGTGCAGCGACAAGCCAACCGCGATTTGCGCCGACCAGGGGGTCCGCTCCTCTACGCCACCGCCGTTGCCGCTCTGGCCTCACTCATCGCCGGGGTGCCGCTCGGAGAGATCGACCTTGGTCTTAGCTGGCCCGCCCACGGATGGCTCCTCGTGCTTGCCTTGGGAGTGCAGGTCGGGGGCTGGCTCCTGATCAGCGTGAGCCTGCCGCGGCTGCCGGCGGCGGTCACCTCGGTCCTTCTGACCGTACAACCGGTTGGTTCGGTCCTGATGGGACAACTGCTGCTGGACGAGCGGCCTTCGGCCGTGCAGTTGAGCGGGGTCGCTCTGATCCTCGGCGGCCTGATCCTCACGGGACGCCGGCGACCCTCCCCCGTTATGGTGGGATCAGGATGAAAGACCAGATCAAAGCCACGATCGAAGCCCGCGCCGGCGAGTTGACCGAGATCAGCCGCTGGATGTACGAGAACCCCGAGATCGCTTACCAGGAGCGCGAGAGCTCGGCCCGGCTGGCCGATTTCCTCAAAGGGAACGGTTTTGCAGTGGAGTATCCGGCCTACGGTCTCGAAACCGCGTTCGCCGCCCGGTCCGGCGACACCGGCCCTGAGGTCATCATCTGCGCTGAATACGACGCCCTCCCCGGAGTAGGCCACGCCTGCGGACACAACATCATCGCCACATCGGCCTTGGGAGCCGGGATCGGCCTGCTCGCAGCCGCCGACCAATTGGGATTTCGTGTCACCGTTCTCGGCACTCCGGCCGAGGAGAAATATGGCGGCAAGGTCGACCTGATCAACGCCGGAGCCTTCGAAGGGGCGAAGCTCGCAATGATGGTCCATCCGTCCACGCATGACGTGGTCGACCCGCCGGTGATCTCGGTGGCGCATATCGACGCGATCTTTCACGGCAAGACGGCCCACGCCTCGGCTTATCCGTTCCTGGGGATCAACGCCCTCGACGCTTTCGTCCAGGCGTATGTCAACGTCTCCACCCTGCGCCAGCAGCTCGAACCGACCGACAAGGTCCACGGGATCGTCACCCACGGCGGGGACGCCCCCAACATCATCCCCGACCACACCCGGTCGTCTTGGTATGTCCGCGCTCCGCAGCAGGACCGGCTGGACGTCCTCCTCCCCCGGGTGCTGGCTTGCTTCGAGGCGGCAGCAACCGCCACCGGGTGCACCCACGAGATCGAGCGGGTTGGTCACACCTACGAGGATCTGATCAGCAACCCGATCCTGGTGGAGATCTTCGCGGCCAACTCCGAAGCGCTCGGCCGGCCGATGATGCGCGGCAAGGATCTACCGCCAACAGTTTCGGGCTCGACCGATATGGGGAACGTGTCGAAGCTCGTTCCGACCATTCACCCGATGATCTCGATCGACAGCATGCCGGCCGTCAACCATCAAGCCGAGTTTGCCGCCCACACCATCACCCCGGCCGGTGAAAAAGGTTTGATCGACGGTGCGGTGGGGATGGCCTGGACCATCTTCGACGTCGCCTCCGCCGACCGCTGGGACGAGATCAAGCTCTAACTCTTCTTTCTTGCGTATTTTTCGCCACATATACGTGGCGAAAATACGCAAGAACGGATTAGCCGACGGCGTAGAACTTGCCGTCGCGAACGCCAACGTAGATCCGACCGTTCCAAACAGCCGGAGTCGATTCGATGCACGATTCCGAGAGTTTCAGGGTCCAGCTCGGGGCGGGCCGGAAGGGATCGGCGAGGGAGTAGGCCCGCAGCTCGCCCGTGCAGGTCGCCACCAGTAACTCGTCGTCGATCACCACCGGCGAGGACCAGGCATGCCATCCGATCTCCTCGCGCCATGTCACCTCGCCTGTCTCGGCGTCGACGGCGAGCAGCTCTCCGGGATGGGTTGCCTCGTAGATAACCCCATCGCCCAGGGCGGGCGTTGCCCAGAGTCCTCCCACTTGATCACCGCCGGGGACCGGAACCCCCCAGACGTAGGGATCGGACAGCTCGGGATTGAGCTTGATCAGCTGACCGAGCTCGCGACTGCGGTCGTTCTTGCGCTCCTCCTCCACCGCCACGTATATCGCCCCGCTCGCATCGGATACCAGGGTGGCGTCGGTGTCATCGCCCACCCAGAAGTCGAAGGCCACGGGCGCGTTCCCGCTTTCGATAACGGAGACGTCGAAACCAACCACCCGGCCCCCCGAGTTGGCCAGATAGGCAACTTGGGAGTGGATCATCACTGAGCTCTCGATGGAGACGTTGCGGCCCACCCGTGAGATCAGCTCGCTCGTCCAAGCCGGAGTGGAGAAGACGATCTCCGGACTGACCGCGACGAAACCTTGGACATCAATACTGCGGTTGAGCTTTATGGCAAAGAACCATCCGTTCTCCCCGCCTTCGTAGAGCATGTCGTCGACGATCACCGGATTGCCGTCCCAGTCGTCGTTCCAAATACCGTCGACGGCATCGGCGTCGAGATTCCACAACTCGGTTGGCTTCTCGCGATCGAGAGCGACGATGCGCAACTTGTCGTCCCTCGAACCGAAGTAGAGAAGCGGGTAGCCGTCGGGGTCAAGAGTCACCGAGCCTTTGATGATGTCGCCGGCGTCAAAAGACGGTCGCAGCTCGGCGCCGGTGGCGGCGTCGAGGAAGTGGACCGCCTTGTCGTAGGCGCCGAAGATGACCTCGGTGGTTCCATCGGGTCGATCCCAGACCACCGGCTGGCCGGTCCAGCCGGTTCCACACCACTGCCTGCTGACCCCGGCAACCGAGGAAAAACCGCACATTGCCCCTTCCTCCGGATAGCTCCAGAGCACCTGCGGAGTCCTCGGCAGCGGGCCCGACCCGTAGAAGGTGCGAGTGGGATTGCCGCGGAACATGGTCAGCCCGACCGTGGTTCCCCACGGAAGTCCAGCCGTAAAACCAGGAACGGTTCCCGGCTCCCGCGCGGGAAGCGTGGTCGTCGTGGTTGTGGCCGGGCCGGGGCGGGTGGTGGTCGTCGGCGCGGCCGTGGTCGACGTGGTGGTCGCGGCCGTGGTTGGCGGCGCCAACAAATGCGTGAGGACGTTATCGGGGGCCGCTAGGTAGGAGGCGGCGCCCAGGGCTCCACCGAATAGTGCGATCACGACCGGGATCGCCCAGCGCTTCTTGGGCCCGGGTTCGGTCACGATTCTCCGCATGTTGGTTCGCCGGTCAAAACCGGGTGGCCCGAACTCTCGATCGTGGCCGGAATCAAACATCCGCTGATCTCGGCATCGGGGGTGATGACAACCCGCGCCACCGCGGTGTTCGAGCCAGCAGCGGAGAAGTTCGGCCAAACGAAGTTGCCCAGGCTCCACGCCACCGGGCTGCCGTCGATGAACTCGAACGGCTGCAAGCGATGAGGGTGGTGGCCAAAGATCACGTCGGCGCCAGCGGCGATCATCGCCTTTGCTCGCTCGATGTCTTCGGCCCGCGGCTCGAGATCGAACTCCACTCCCCAATGTACGGTGACCACCACCCAATCGGCCCACGCTTCCGCTCGCTCCACCGCGGCCGTCATTGTTTCGATGCTGTCGCCATCGGCCATGCCGGCTTTGTCGGCGGTGGCGAGCCAGCCCCCATGGGGCTGCACTCCCCCGAAGCCGAGGACCGCCACTTTCCAACCATTGATCCGCAGGGCAGTGAAGGCGTTGGCTTGGGCAGCGTTGAGCCCCGCTCCGACCGGCTCGATACCTACCCCTCGCAACCGCTGGCGCCCATCGAGCATGGCCTCGACACCAAAGTCCTGCGAGTGGTTGTTGCCCAGGTTGGTCACCTCCACCCCGGCTCCAGCCATCTCGGCGTGTCCATCGGGGCATTGAAAGGTGAACGCCTTCGGTTGGGCAGCACCGAGAGGAGACGGGCTGCACTCGAGGTTCACCACCGTCAGGTCGTCGTCAAGAAAGAGGTCGTCGAGCCCGCTCCATGCCCACTCGAAGCCCCGCTCGGCCAGCGCCGGGATGTACGAGGTGTCGAGATTGACGTCCCCGACGCCATGGATCACCAGGGTGCCACGTTCGGGCCGGGTCGTGGTCGTCGTCGACGGAGCCGCAGCGGTGGTTGTCGGCGAGGTGGTGGCGGTCGTCATCGATCCTGACGTACCGGTCGTCGTCGGTGGGATCGACGTTGGGGCGGCGACAAGGCGCGTCTCCTGACGAAGCGGCGCCCCACAGGCGACGATGAACAGAAAGAGGAGGAATGACCGACCGCGCACTCGGGGAGGCTAGGTCGGTTTTTCCCATTCTCTGGGCTGTAGACGCTGTTACACAACGTAAAGCATGACGTCCCTGGCGTCGACGCCCGAGATGGATGAAAATCGGCCAAGGAAATATGTGGTGCCACCGACGGAACTGTGATTGATGGGCCGGTCCGGCTGGGAGAACGAGCAGGCGCTCCCGCCCACTGGAAATTCGGTCACTCACGCCCGCTCTAGGGCAAATTCGGTAGCTGGCGAACGAGGACCGGGCGCCAGTTACCGAATTTGTCGGGAAGCGTTCGCCAGTGACGAATTTGGTGGCGGGGAGGGTGGACGCCGGCCCGGGGAGCAATCTCAGCTTTGCTCTTTGTAGCCAAAAAGATCTAGAGGCGAGCCGGCGTCACCGGTAGAGCGCCCCTGACTGTCGGTCCTACACCCGTTTTACGTCCCAGGGTTGCTAAAGGATCTGGGAGAGGAACGTCTTGGTCCGCTCCTCAGTGGGGTTGGTGAAGAAGTGTTCGGGGGGGCCGACTTCGACGATCTGGCCGTCGCACATGAAGATGATCCGGTCCGCCACTGCCCGGGCGAAGCCCATCTCATGGCTGATGACGATCATCGTCATCCCGGTAGCGGCCAACTCCTCCATCACCTCCAGGACCTCTTTGATCATTTCCGGGTCCAACGCCGAGGTCGGCTCGTCGAAGAGCATCACCTTGGGCTGCATGGCCAGCGACCGGGCGATCGCCACCCGTTGTTGCTGGCCGCCCGACAGCTGGCCCGGGAATTTGCGAGCTTGCTCGGGGATCCTGACCCGAACCAGCATCTTCAGGCCCAGCTCCTCTGCTTCCGCCTTGGCCATGTGCCGCACTTCGCGCGGCGCCAGAGTGACATTCTCGAGCACCGTGAGATGAGGAAAAAGATTGAATTGCTGAAACACCATGCCGGTTTCCATGCGGACTTCGTGGATGTTGCGAATGTCGTCGGTCAGCTCGACACCGTCGACAACCACGCGCCCGGCGTCGTGCTTCTCGAGGCGATTGATGCAACGGATCAGCGTGCTCTTCCCCGAGCCGGAAGGTCCGATGACGACAACGACCTCCTTCTTGGCCACGGTCAATGAGACGTCATTGAGGGCCTGGAAGCTGCCAAAGAACTTGTCGACTTTCTCGACGACGATCATCGGTTTCTCGTCGTTGGTGGTTTTGGGCTCGGTCATCGCTCTCCAATCCCGAGGCGCCGCTCGAGGCGGCGGGCTTCGCGCGACATCGCATACGACCCGGCCCAAAAGGCCAGGGCGACGAACGGCAACGTAATTCGAGCCAGTCCCTGGGCGTTGAACTGAGGCTGGGCATTGGCAAAGGAGGAAGCAGCGAGAACGTCTCCGAGTCCGACGATCGCCACCAGCGTGGTGTCCTTGAACAGGCTGATGAACTGTCCGACCATGGCCGGAATCGTCGCCCGCAGCGCCTGCGGCAGAACGATTAGGCGGGTGATCTTTCGCCCCGGAAGGCCCAAAGACTGGGCCGCTTCCGATTGGCCCTGGGGCACGCTCTGCAAACCTCCCCGCACCACCTCGGCGATGTACGCGGCCTCGAAGATAGTGATCACGACGAGGACTCGCGTCACCCCCCCGGGGCGAAGGTCGCGGGGGAGGAAGAACCCAAGGGCAAAGACCGCCATCAACAAAAGAGTGATGAGAGGCACGCCCCGGATGAGCTCGATGTAACCGATCGAGAAGGCCCGCACTACCGGCAGTGACGAGCGACGACCGATAGCCAGAGCGAGACCAATCGGGAACGCGAAGATGATCCCCGCGATCGTCAGGAAGATATTGAGCATGAACCCGCCCCAGTTGTTCCAACCGAGACCGGAGGCGCTGAGGATCCAGTAGGCCGCGAGTGGAAGCAGGGTCACGACTACCCAACCCACCCTTCTTGGGACCGGGCTCAGGTGGAGCCCGAGCCACCGGCTGGCTGCCAACAAAGCCAACACCGCTATCAGCACCAAGGTGGGAGTGATGGTCCGGGTCAGCGCGAGGCAGACAATCACGAGCAGCCCGAGCGGCCAGAAACGTCGCAGCCAGCTGATCACCGCCCGGGCGCTGCCCGTTTCGGTAACCGCAAGCCCGGCGTCCATCGATCGCTCTCGAGCCGCGCCCTTGAGCATCCCGCCGGCGAAGCCTGCCATGACCGCCAGCAGCAACATCGCCACGACGACTCTCCACAATTGACCGTGGGGGAATGACCCCACCATGAACAACGCCAGGTTGACCCGGAGGATCTCGAAGTTCGAAGTCATGAGGAATCGGATCAGCAAGAAAGCGAGATAGACAATCCCGGTGCCGAGAACCAGGGTCAAGACGACGTTGAGAGGAGTGGAAAACAGGTTCTTTCTCACCCACCGAACCGCGAGCGGCCTCTGAGCGGTGATCGTCATCAGCGGGTCACGAGCCGGAGGCGGCGGTTATAGAGATTGACCAAGAGGGAGATCACCAAACTGAAGACCAGATAGGAGCCCATCAGCAAAAGGACCACTTGCGGAGCCGGCTGGCCATTGCCGATCGCTTGAAACGCGATCAGGGTCACCTCGGCAAAACCGACGGCGATCGCCAGGGACGTGTTCTTCACATAGTTGAGATACTGATTGATGATGGGCGGCAGCGCGATTCGCAGTGCCTGGGGCAGCACCACGAACCGCAACCGCTGAAACCCCGACAGCGCCAGAGCCGAAGCTGCTTCGGATTGACCCTTCGGAACTGCCAGGATCGAGCCGCGGACAATCTCGGCAACATGGCTCGAGGTGTAAAACACCAGCGCCCCCATCACCGCAAAATATGCGCCCAGGCCGCGATATCCCCCGTCGACGACGCGGCCAGAAAGAATGGGCAGGGTGATCGTGAGCGGACGACCGAGAATCAGGTAGGCACTACCTCCCACCAAAAGGACGGCTCCCAGGCTCCACAACCAGCGATGGTGGGGCACTCCGGTTCGCTCGTGAACACGAGTTCGCCACCACCAGAGGAAGGCTCCCAACAACGAAGCGGCGACCAGCACGACCACGAACGGCCCGTGGTTTTCACCGGCGCGGAGTCCGGGGACGTGAAACTCGAGGTTGCTGATGACGAACCATCCGAAGGGCGTCACCGGATTACGGGCCGGAGGAAGGCGAAGAATCACGGCTTGAAAGGCTAAAATCACCACCAGCAGCGGAGGCAGGTTGCGAAGAACCTCCACGTAGGCGGTCGAGATCTTGGCGACGAGCCAGTTGGTTGAAAGTCGGCCAACCCCGACGATGATGCCGAGAATCGTGAGCAGCGGGAGACCGACAATGGCCAGGGCAAACGTGTTGCGGATGCCGTTGAGTAATGCTGAGCGGACCGGAGCAGAAGGGCTGAGATCGGACCCGGCGATACGCACTCCAAAGGGCTGATCGAGGAAATCGAAATCGGTGCGAACTCCCCGGGCCCGCATGTTGTTAGTGACGTTGAACCAGAGGACGTAGAGGACAATGAACACAGCTGCGGTGGCCACCACCTGGGCGGCGGTCCGCAGCACACGCTGATTACGCCAAAACGGGACGGGCGCCGTGGGGATCGAAGCCTCCCTGGTTCAAGAGAGGGGAGCGGCCAGCGGCCGCCCCCTTCTCAGGCTCGCTTACCGGAAGGGCGGCGAGTACATGAGACCGCCGTTGGTCCAGAGGTCGTTGACCCCTCGCTCGAGACCGAGAGGGGTGTCGGGACCGACATTGCGATTGAAGATCTCGCCGTAGTTGCCAACTGAGGCGATGACGTTGGCCGCCCAACCCGGCTCGAGACCGAGACCGGCGTCGAAGACCGCGGTGCCATCATCGCTTTCGATCTCCAGCCCGAGCAGCCTTCGAATCTCGGCGTTGTCGGTGTCGACGAAGGTATCGACGTTCTCGGAGGTGATCTCCAATTCCTCGGCCAGGATGGTGGCGTTGACCACCCAGTCGACGATCTGCGCCCATTGCGAGTCACCGTCACGAACGGCCGGTCCCAGGGGTTCCTTGGAGAAGGTCTCTTCGAGAATGGTCAAGGCTTCAGGTCCACCTTGATCCTCTGGGAAGGCCGAGCGGACACCGGCCAGCTGCGACTTGTCCGAGGTCCAGCCATCGCATTGTCCTGCGACGAACGCCGGCTGGAGGACTCCGTTGTCCTCGAAGGTGAGTGGCTCATAGGGAATATCGGCGAAACGCGTGGCGAGGTTCAACTCAGTCGTGGTCCCTGACAGCACGCAGATAGCCGTGTTGGCCAGGTCCTCCACCGCAGTGACTCCAGAGTCGGAGAACACCATCATCCCCTGACCGTCATAGAAGGTGGTGCTGAGGAAGGTGGCGCCTTCTCCACCGTCCCGGGTGGCCGTGAAGGTGGTGTTGCGGATCAACACGTCGATCTCGCCGGAGGCCAGTGCGGTGAAGCGCTGCTGGGCGTCGAGCGGAACGAACTCGACTGCCTCGGGATCGCCGAGGACGGCTGCCGCCACGGCCCGGCAGTAATCGATGTCAAAGCCCGAGCGGCTGCCGTCGGCATTGAGGAACCCGAATCCGGGAACGGTTTCGTTGACTCCGCAAAGGAGGCTTCCCCGTGACTGGATATCGGCGAGAAGGCCGTCTCCAATTGGTTCGGTGTCGGCGGTCGTGGTGGTCGCAGCGCCGGTGTCAGCCGTGGTGACCGTCCCGGTGTCGGCCGTGGTAGCAGGTCCCGTATCGGTGGTCGGAGCGGTGGTGGTGTCGGCAGCCGGGGTACAGGCAGCCAGCAACATCACTACCGCAAGAAACGTCAGGGTTCTCGCTCGTGTCACTAATCCTCCCTTGGAGTTGATACCGCCAAACGGTGATCTGACCATAGCTAATCGCAGCGATCTTCGGCCAGGTCCGGGCTTCTGCGGGCCGCAGACGCCAAGTTCGACGAGAGATAACCCGCGTTCTTGGACCAGGTTCTCTGGCTTTAGGCGCCCAAACATGACAAGCTGTCGGTAGTTCGCGCATAAGGGTGGTTAACGGGACTCATGTTTGACAGGGCCGATGCACGGTTGTTGGAGGACACCGCCGGTGGAGATTCCGATGCTTTTGCCACCTTCTTTCGCCGCCATGCCTCCTCCATCACTCTCTATGCGGTTCGACGTTGTCGTGATTCCGAAGACGTCGGAGATCTGGTGGCCGAAACCTTCCTGGTCGCGTTACAGGCCGCCGGCCGTTACATCCCCGAGACCGATACCGCTTTGCCCTGGCTTTTTGGCATCGCCCGCCGGGTGCTGGCCAAACAGCGTCGGCGCTCGGCCGGGGCGAGGCGTCTCCTCATCAAGAGCAGCAACAGCCACTTTCACTTCACGGCTTCGGAAGAAGATGCGGTCGCCTCGGCCATCGATGCCGCCAGGCAACGGCCGGCGCTCGAAGCCGGCCTTGCCCGCCTCAGCAGCGGCGAGCGGGAGGTGATCGAGTTGGTGGCCTATGACGGCCTGAGCCCGGCCGAGGTGGCCGAGGTCCTCAGGCTCAGTCCCAACGCCGCCCGACTCCGGCTCTCCAGGGCCCGCCGTCACCTACGTCAGAGCCTCGAGCCGATGCCTGAGTCGGAAGCCCACCGTGCCATATAGACGAGCCACCTTCCGGCGCCCCGAGCCTCCGCCGATCGAGCAGTTTCTCGATCAGCTCGAAAGCAACCTACGGTACGTGATGCTGGTCGATCCACCAACGCAGGCGAGTCGTCTGCAACATGTCTGGGACCGCGGGTCCCGGTGGATGCTGCGCCCGGTGACACACGGCGGCATGGCACTAGTGATGATTTTCATCCTGGCCATGTCGTTCTCGACCCCCAACAGGCGAATCGTTATGGACGTCTCCGATCGGGTTCCGTCTGAGACCAACAACGACGCCTACTGGGTGGATGTCATCGAGGTGCCTGATCCGGTACCGACGACGTACCCGTCGGTTTCCCCCCGGCAAGTCAGCCGCTTTGTAGTTCTGGTCGAGCCTGCTACCAAGTCGCCTTTCATTCCAGCCGCGATCGGCCTCACCGCCGTCTAGGACCCCGCACTTTGGCGCGGTCCTGACCCGCCATCATCGCCAGCACCTGTCCTGTCACGCCTTCTGAGTCGAGGGAGACATCGTGCAGCAATTCGTCGACACTTCCAGCCGGAAGAAAGCGATCGGGGATCCCCAGCACCCGAACCCGCCCTGCCAAACCGGCAGGAGCGACCACCTCTAAGACCGCCGCGCCGAATCCGCCGGCGATGACGTTGTCTTCCAGCGTGACTACCAACTTATGCGCCGCCACCCAATCGATCAGGCGGGGATCGAGCGGTTTTACCCAGCGGGCATTGATGACCCGGCAGGAAACACCGTGGGCGCCGAGAGAGGCCCCGGTCTTCTGGGCGATCTCGACCATGCGACCACTAGCCACGAGGAGAACATCGTCTCCGTCGGAAAGCTCTTCCCACACCCCGATCGGGATCGGCTCGGCCGGGATCGATGGCAAGGAGGCAGCAGCCTTGGGGAAGCGAATCGCCACCGGGCCGTCGTGGTCGAGCGCGGAGGGAATCATCCCCGCCAACTCGGTCGCGTCGGCCGGAGTGCCCACCACCAGGTTGGGGATCATCCGCAAATAGGAAAGGTCAAACACACCGTGGTGGGAGGGACCATCCGGCCCGGTGATCCCCGCCCGGTCGACCAGGAAGGTAACCCCGAGGTTGTGGAGGGCGACATCGGTGATGATCTGGTCGAACGCCCGCTGCAAGAAGCTCGAGTAGATCGCCACCACCGGGCGCTTTCCCGCCATGGCCATGCCGGCGGCAAGGGTCACCGAGTGTTGCTCGGCAATGCCGGTGTCATGGACTCGATCGGGCATCTCGAACGCCATCTCCGCCAAACCGGTCGACGAGATCATCGCTGCCGAGATGGCAATCACTTCCGGTCGGCGGCGGGCTTCCTCGAGCAAAGCCCGTCCAGCGATGTCGGTGTACTTCAGCTCCTCTTTGAGGGCCCGGCCGGTACGGACGTCGAAGCTCGATACGCCGTGCAGTTTGTCGATCTCGTCGCCGATGGCGGGCGGGTAGCCCTTGCCCTTCTCGGTGACGACGTGGACGATCACAGGTTCGCCGTACTCCCGAGCCTTGAGAAAGGTCGTCTCGAGCAGCTTGAGGTCGTGGCCGTCGATTCGTCCTGAGTACTTCAGACCCAGCGTGTCGAAGACGGTAGACGGCTCCAGAATCTGCTTGACCGCCTCTTTGAACCGGTTGGCCATCTCGTCGGCGGTCTCACCCACCAGCGGCAGACCCCGCAGCATGCGCCCAAAGGTGCGTTTCATCCACTCGTAGCGGGGGTCGAGGCGGAGATGGGCGAGGTTGGCGAGGGCCGCCACCCCGCCGACTGTCGGTGCGTAGGAACGGCCGTTGTCGTTCACCACGATCATGAGATTGGGAGGTCGACTGACAGCGATGTGATTCAGCGCCTCATAGGCCATGCCTCCGGTGAGAGCACCGTCACCCACTACCGCCACCGTCCAGTAATCGGGGTTGGTGAGGGCGTGGCCCAGCGCATAAGAGAGAGCCGTCGAGGCGTGGCTGTTCTCGACAAAATCGTGCGGGCTCTCCTCCCGGCTGGGGTAACCGGAGAGGCCGCCAAAGCGCCGGAGGGTGGCGAAGCCTTCCTGGCGACCAGTTACCAGTTTGTGAACGTAGGCCTGGTGCCCGACATCCCAGATGATCCGGTCGTGAGGGCTGTCGAATGCCCGATGCAACGCCAGCGTGAGCTCGACTACCCCGAGGTTAGGGCTGAGATGGCCACCGGTCTTGGCGATCCGGTCGACCAGGAACTGGCGAATCTCTCCGCAAAGCTCGGCCAACTCGGGATAGTCGAGACGCCGGAGATCAGCTGGTGACTGGACGCGGTCCAACATCGAGGCCACTGGATCGACAGGTTACCGCCACCGCTGAATTCCCTAACTACAGGATCTTTGACAGGAACTGCCTGGTGCGCTCGCTCTGCGGGTTGGAGAAAACGGCTGCCGCCTCACCCTCTTCCACGATCCGTCCGTCATCCATGATCACCAGATGCGAGCCCACCTGACGGGCAAACCCCATCTCGTGAGTGACTACCACCATCGTCATGCCTGAAGACGCCAGTTCCAGCATGACATCGAGAACCTCGTTGATCATTTCGGGGTCGAGCGCCGAAGTCGGCTCGTCGAACAGCATGACCTTGGGGTTCATCGAAAGCGAGCGAGCGATTGCCACCCGTTGCTGCTGGCCACCCGAAAGCTGGGCCGGTTTCATCCTTGCCTTCTCGGGAATCCCCACCCGCTCGAGCTGCTGCAGAGCGATCGCCTCCGCCTCCTCCTTAGACCTCCCCCTGACCTTTCGCTGAGCGAGGGTGAGGTTGTTGAGCACCGTCAAATGAGGAAAGAGGTTGAACTGCTGGAAGACCATCCCCACCTCCTTCCGAACCTCATTGATATCCGTCTTCTGATCCTCGAGATGGACCCCATCGATGAATACCGAACCCTGGGTGGGGACCTCAAGGTGATTCATACAGCGAAGGACGGTGGATTTCCCCGAACCCGAAGGACCGATAATCACCATGACTTCCCCGACCCGTACCGTCAGGTTGATGTCTGTAACCGCTACGACCTTTCCGAAGCGCTTGTGTAGCCCCTCGACCCGAATCCGGTAGTCGTTAACGGCGTTGGAGTCTGCGGGCATACCAGTTCACAGTGAGGGAGAGGATGAGAGTTCCCGTGAGATAAAGGAAGGTCGTGACCAAGAACGCCTCTCGAAACTCGAAGGCGTTGTTGGCATGGCGGCGAGCCAGGTAGGTGATCTCGAAGACTGAGAGCACCGAGAGCAGTGACGAATCCTTGAACATGGCGATGAAATCGTTGCCAAGGGCCGGGAGGACGTTGCGTACGGCCTGGGGAAGAACGATCGAACGCATGGTCTGACCCCTGGTCATGCCGAGAGAACGGCCCGCCTCGGTTTGGCCGGGACTCACTGATTCGATGCCGGCCCGGAAAACCTCGGCGATATATCCGCCATAGATGAGAGCCAAAGCAATGATTGCCCGCCACTCATTGCTCAGCCGATTCTCGATCCCAAGCGCATCGCTGATCGGTGGGATCAAGACCAGCGCCACCGTGAAGATCAGCACGAGCATCGGGACACCGCGAATGAACTCGATGTAGAGAGTCGCCAGATTTCGAATCACCAGGTTGCGGGAGATTCGTCCCAACCCGGCAACGAGCCCAAGCAGCAAGGCGATCGCGAAAGCGACCAGCGTCGCCCGAATCGTGATGGGCATTCCTCGCACGATGGCTTCCTTGGCACCCTCGTAGGTAGGGCTAAAAAAGGTCAAGAAGCCGAGGTAGGCAATGATCCCCATCAGGCCAACCAGCCACCAGGGAAACTCGCCGGTTCTGATCACCATCGACTTGCCGACTACGCCTGCTTCCACGTCGACAAGGCCGGATGGCTGTCGGCGTTCGGCTTCGGTCGAGGCTCCAGATGTCATGAGAGGCGCCAGGCTAAACCCAGCGCCTCTCGAAGTGCCGAAGGAAGTGACCCGTTACTGGGCAGGCCACCAGGTGTTGTTGATCGACTCCAGAGTGCCGTCTTCTCTCATCGAATCCAATGCGGCGTCGAAAGCCGCAACCAGTTCCGAGTCAGGAGGGAAGATGAAACCGAGTTCGTCGGAAACCAACGAACCTTCGATCATCTTCACAGCTTCGGCGTTCTCGCCTTCGTATCCCTGGCCAGCGGTGCTGTCGATGATCACGGCATCGGCATCGCCATTGATAACGGCCTGCACGGCGAACCCGAACTGCTCGAAACCCTGAACGCGGTCTTCACCATAGACAGCGACCGCGGTGGCGAAGTTGGTGGTTCCGAGCTGGGTAGCGACGAGGTAGTCGCCCTCGGCGAATTCGTCCGTGTTGGCAAAACGGTCCTCATCGATACGGGCCAACAGTCGCTGATCGACATGCACATAACCCTGTGAGAAGTCGACCTGCTCTTCCCGCTCGTCAGTGATCGTGATGCCATCGGCGGCCATGTCATATTGACCCTGGGAGACGGCGATGATCATCCCGTCCCACGCCACCTCGACGAACTCGGGAGTACAGTTGATCCGGCTGCAGATTTCGTTGATCGCGTCGTAGTCCCAACCGGCCGGCTGGCCGGTGGCTTCATCGATGAAGTTGAAGGGGGGATAGGCGTTTTCGACCGCCACTGTGATGCTCTGGCCCCCGAGATCCGGAAGACCACCAGTGGCCGCACCAGTTGTGTCCGGCGTCTCGGGAGTGGCCGTCGTCGCACTGGTCCCGCCACCGCAGGCTGCGGTAATGAGGGCCAGCGTCAGTACGACCAGCCACAGCTTGTTAACAGGTTTCATTCAGTTCCTCCGTTTTTTGGATGGTCGCCACAAACGCAACCGGCCATTGGCAGAATGCCTTTGGTGCCCGCTGCCAGGGTAATGGCTCGCAAAGAGATTGCTCCTTCGCCCGAGCCCGAGACAGCGATCGCCACGGTTCAGCCCGCGCTACGACCATCTTGCTGCTAATTCGGCGCAGGAAGACCATCCCACAGCAAATTTGTTGCGGGACGACCAGGGGTTGGTCTGTCGACTATCAACGCTTATCTGACAGGTATCTATCGGGACATGTCGGACAGTGGAGGGGTGGGCTGTGAGCCTTAGGGGATGGTTAAAACAGTGAGCATCGAAACCCGTCTGCGGGCGGTGTTGGCGGCGGAGGTGGCGGTCTCGGTCTCTGAGCTGTGCCGACAGCTCCAGATCTCTCGGGACAGCTTCTACCGGTATCGACGCCGCTTCCTCGCAGAAGGCCCGGCGGGCTTGGCCAGCCGCTCGCGACGACCGCTGGTCTCTCCCAACCAGACCCCGGTGGCGGTCGAGGAGCGGATCGTCTGGTGGCGGAAGCACCTCGAAGAGAAGGGGGTCGATGCCGGCGCCCAGACCATCTTCTATCACCTGCGGGAGGAGGGAACCGTGCCGCTGCCGGGGGTAGCCACCATCCATCGGGTCCTCCTCCGCCGGGGGATGGTGGTCCCCCGACCGGAGAATCGGCCCAAGGGAGCCTCGATCCGCTTCCAGTGGCCCACCCCCAACGACGCCTGGCAGATCGACGCCACCAGCTGGGCCTTGGCCGATGGGAGCGGGGTGTGGATCATGGACCTGATCGACGACCACTCCCGGCTGGTCCCCGCCGCCCTGGTCTGTTCGGGTCCCACCGCCACCGCCGCCTGGGAGGCCTTTACCACCGCTTCGGGCCGTTATGGGCTCCCGGCCCATGTCATGTCCGACAACGGGATCTGTTTCACCGCTCGTTTCCACCAGCAGGGGGAGACCGAGTTCGAGCGCGACCTCCGCCGCCTCGGGATCGGCCATATCCCTTCCTCCCCCGGTCACCCCCAGACCTGTGGCAAGTTGGAGCGGTTCCATCAGACCCTGAAGAAATGGCTTCTCACCCGGCCTCTGGCCGCCACCCCCCGAGAGCTCCAGACCCAGCTCGACGGCTTCCTCGACTACTACAACCAGCTCCGTCCCCACCGGGCCCTCGATGGGGACACCCCCCTCAGGCGCTGGCGGGCCACCCCACCCGCCCAGCCCGGAGCCCCGCTTCCCGCCGAGCCTCGCTCGAGCCGCCACCAAGTCGACCACAGCGGAACCTGCACCTGGCGGAGCTACCGGATCGGGGTCGGCCAAGACCACCAGGGGGAAACCGTGCTGATCATCGCCCGCGGCGACCAGCTCTCCGTTTTCGGAGCCAAAGGGCTGATCCGCTCCTTCACCCTCGACCCCACCCGCCGCAGCCAACCCACCGGCAAACCCCGGGGCCGACGACCGAAATCGAGACCATGACCTGTCCGATATCTCCCGATAGTTCTGTCCGACATGTCCCGAGACTTGACAGACCAGGGGTTGGTCGTGGTGCGACGAATTTGGGTAAGAGTGGTCGTGGAGCGACAAATTTGAGGCGTCCGACGTTGAACAGCACCCGGGCCCCGCCGTCAGACGTCGTCAGAAGCAAGAAGCCGATGCCGTCCGAAAGTCCAGGGCCGATCGGTATCGGACAGTAAGAGCTGGAAAACCGAGAGATGAGCTTGCTCAAACGCGGTGACGGAGCCGGCCATGTATAGACGCCAGATTCGGTAGGTTCGGTCGCCGACCAAGTCGATCGCCTCCCGGGTGCTCCGCTCCAGGTTCGCCACCCACCGACGCAAGGTGAGGGCGTAGGAGGAACGAAGGGATTCTGCGTCCCGTAGCTCGAATCCGGCCTCCTCGGCCGCATGAACCACATCCTCGACCGGCACGAGCCTCGAGTCGGGAAAGACATACGTGCTAACGAACGTGGGCCGACGAAATTGGAAGCCCCGGCGTCGGCTGACGATTCCATGATTGAGCAGCTGACCCCCTACCGCGAGCCGATGTCGCAAACTGGAGAAGTACTCTGAGAGCCGGCTGCGACCCACGTGTTCGAACATGCCAACCGAGGCGATTGCATCATAGGTACTGTCGAGCTCACGGTAGTCGCCTCTGATGATCCTGACTCTGTCCTCTAGTCCCATCTCTTTGGCTTTGATCTCGGCGAAGTCGGCCTGCGGCCCACTCAGGGTCACTCCGGTGGCTTCGACCCCATAACGATCGGCGGCATGCAGAACTAGACCACCCCAGCCGCAGCCGACATCGAGGAATCGCATTCCCGGAGCGAGCTCGAGCTTGCGACAGATCAAATCGAGCTTTCGCTCCTGCGCAACGTCGAGTGTCTCCCTGGGGTCGAGGAAGTCAGCGCACGAGTAGACCATCCGCGGATCAAGAAACAACTGAAAGAAAGCGTTCCCGGTGTCGTAGTGGAACGTGACCGCTCGTCGGTCACGAGCAAGCGAGTGAAGCTGCCCTCCGCCCATCCCGGGGCGCTCCGCTGAGTCGCGGCGGATCTCCCCCGGCAGCTTGCGAGCGAGACTGCTGAGCCGAGCCGCGCTGAGGGCCCGGCGCGGGTCGTGCTTGAGACCAGCCACGAACTCCATAAGCGCGACCATGTCATCCTCGACGTCGACGTCGTCATAGAGATAGGCCTCCGCCGCCGTCAGATTGTTGGGAGGGACGAGTAGCGACCGCCAGGCACCAGGGTGACGAAGCACCAACGTGGTACCTGCATCCTTGGGCCCGAGGCGTTCGCCGGTCCAGAGGCGTAGGCCAGGAGGCGGGCCGGATGAGAGGTCGACCAACCGCCGATAGATCACACGAGAGACCTCGGAAGCCTCCATCATGGGAAATGATATCGGACCCGGGAAGGCGAGGAGTTGGCCAGTTTGGTCAGCAACCGAATTTCTGTGGGCTGCAGCCGTCGTACAACGACGGATAAACCCAGGGTTTTCTTTAGGCCCGCTTGTTTTCGCCTCCGTCGCCACGGGTAGCCCGCTTATGTCGCGGGTCGAGCGGACTCTGGTACGCGTTCTTTCCCAAAGGCTTTCTTCCCGGGCTCTCGGCCCAGCGTCCAGGCGGGGGGGTCAGAAGCCGGAAACGACTCCCTCGACGCCTCCTCCACAGGGTCTAGTTCGGGAACGGGTGGCGGCCGGCGCGTTTTCGCGATCTTCTTCTCCGTGGTCATCATTCTACCGATACCCAGTGTTAGCACCTTCTGCCGGCCGAGTTTGACCTAAAGAAGTTGTGGGTATGCGCGCCCTAGGAGGTTCGCGATGAAAGATGCCCAGGTTGAAGAGTTGCTCTACCAATCCCTGGAAACGGAGCTCGCGGGGTCCGGGTCTACCAAACAGCCATTCGTTGTGCGGAGAACGAAGACCTGAAGGAGGAGTGGGAGAAGTACCTCGAGGAAACCGAGAACCACGTTCGAATCGTCGCCGACATTTTCAACGAGCTCGGGATGAATACAGACATTGAGACACCGGGGCGCGAAATCGTTCGTGCCAAAGGGGGAGGCTTTGGTCAAATCAATGGAAATGGCTCTCGCGACCGGTGACATGTCTGCCGCCCAACTCGTAGCCGCCGAAGCGGTGGTCGATGCAGAGACCAAGGACCATGCCAACTAGGAACTGATTGGTGAGGTTCCCAAAGAGGACAAGGGAGCGCGGACCAAAGCCCTCACGGCCGCCTATGAACAGGTGGAAGAGCAAGAGGATGAGCCTCTCTATCACACCATGGGCTGGACCCGCCAACTCTGGTTCGAGTCGCTCGGGACGATGGCGGTGCTACCGCCGCCCGAGGAGCAGAAGAAGGTCACGACGGCAATCGGTGCCGATCGTGCCAAGCAGGCCCGGGGCGACATGAAGAAGGGCAAGACCAAGGCGTGATGGCAGATTGCTCAAGAAACGGTCGAATTCCCGTTCCCCCGGCGACGGCCAGCTCGATCTCGTTGATCCACTTGTCGAGGCGAGTTACGGCCCCGACCAGCTCCACTTCCGCCCCTCGAACCTTCGATTCGATGTGCTAGGCGAGCCTCTCAGCAAAGGCCCGGGCCGTTTAGATGGGAATGCCGGGTCTTCTTTGTTCGAGCGCGCGCCGCCAAAGGTCAACTGTCTGCGCACCTACTCCGGGGAGAGTCTCGGCGCTCCCGGCGGCGATCGTCTGGGCGAAGCCTTCGAGGGATTCCACCGCGAGTTGCGCCTTGAGGGTTTGCAGCCGCGCTGGGGTCATGCGGGGAAGACGCGATAGGGGCAAGGCATCGGCGGGCAGCCTGCGGGAGAGCGCGCTTGCGGCGGTGAGCTCTCCGGAGCTGCGGAACTCGCCGATCAAGCGGGCGAAACCTGGTCCGATTCCGGAACCGCCAGGATCTGATCGGGCGATTCACTGAGCTCAGGACTGAGGTCGTCAAGAGACCAGACCGCCCGCCGGTAGGCGCGGGAGCGGAAAGGGCGCCCCTCGAGAATTGGCTTGGTCCAGATCGGCCAGACGCCAGAGCTCGCCCGCGAATCTTTGTTTGGGACTATCGATCAGCTCTTCTTAGCTGTTGCTCGCCCACCCGTTCGACCAGCTCCGCAAAACGCGGATCAAACCACGCATGTGACTACCCCCGTTTCGGATCCCGGTCGGGTTTTTTGGGGAGACGTATCGAGAAGTTAGATCCCTCACCAAGGGCGCTCGTCACCTCGATCTTGCCGCCGTGGGATTCGACCACATGACGGACGATCGCCAGCCCGAGCCCAGTCCCACCAGTGGCGCGAGAGCGAGCCGAATCCACCCGGTAGAAGCGCTCGAAGATCCGCGGCAGCTCGCGGGTGGCAATGCCCTCGCCGTTGTCGATGACCTCGAGGCTGACCGCGTCTGACGTTTGGCCGATTATGACCGTCACCTCCCCTCCGGAGGGAGTATGTCGCAGAGCGTTGTCCAAAAGATTGCGAAGTGCCAGCCCGAGGTCGGCAGCAGACCCGCGGACCTTCGCCGGAGACGTCTGCAACACCAACTCGACGCCGGCGTTCTGAGCACGTTCGACAAATGCCGCCACCTCTTCTTTGGCTAGCCCGTCGAGTGCGACCTCCTCATCCGATTCAGGTCCGGATTCGAGGCGGGAGAGATCGAGAAGATCAGTTACCAAATCGGCCAGTTGACGAGCCGATCGCTCTACCTGTTGTGCAAACCGTTCCGCCGTGGCAGCGTCACGGGCCAGGGCTAGCTGCAACGTTTCTGCCGAGGCCACCATTGTGGCCACGGGCGTCTTGAGTTCGTGGGAGGCGGCGGCGACGAAGTCCCGCCGGATAGCTTCGATGCGCCTCGCCTCGGTTACATCGACCACAACGACGAGCACCCGCCCGCCGCCTTCGATCGGGCTGGCGACGGCAGTGAGGAGCCGGTGCGGACGGTCAAGTTCGAGCAAGCGCTCGATGGGTGTGAGGTCGGACCGAGCTGCCCGCACCAGGCTTTGCAGCGAATGGGGCGACAGTTGGCCAAGAAACGATCCCGGGCGAATCAGGCTGGCGGCGGCGGGATTGAAATAGGGAATCGAGTCGTCGGGGTCGATGACAATGATCCCTTGCCGGACGGTCGCCAACACCTGCCCGAGCAGCGACGCCTGAGCACCGCCCTCCTCTGACCGCTTCTTGAGCTCAGCCTGGAGATCGGATATCTCCTGCTGCAGGCGCTTGATCCTCCGCATCGCCAACTAGTCGACGAACTTGTAGCCCAGGCCGCGAACGGTCACGATGTGCTGGGGTCGGCCGGTGTTGGGCTCGAGCTTTTGACGCAACCGCTTGATGTGAACGTCCAGTGTTTTCGTAGCGCCGAAATGATCCGGACCCCACACCTCGTCGATCAGAGTCTCGCGGGTGGCAAGCCGGCCCCGGCGGCGCATGAGTGACTCAAGCAGATCGAACTCCTTCGGCCGCAGCTCTACGACGTCGCCGCCGACCCGAACCTCGTGCGCATCGACATCCAGCTCGATTGGTCCCCCCCGCAAAACTTCTGCAGTCTCAGCGAGGCTGCCGCTGCGGGCCGACCGTCGCACCTGCGCCCTCACCCGCGCCACCAACTCACGAATCGAGAACGGCTTCGTGAGATAGTCGTCAGCGCCGAGCTCGAGGCCTGCCACCTTGTCGGCCTCGGCGCCGCGGGCGGTGAGCATGATGATGGGAACGTCGGACTCGCTCCGCAGCTGGCGGCACACGTCGAGACCGGACATCCCCGGCAGCATCACATCGAGCACGACCACCGAAGGATGGAGCCGGCGAGCGGCTTCGAGGCCGGCTCGACCCGTCGTCGCCGACTCAACCGCGAAGCCCTCCAGCTCAAAGGCGTACTGCAGGGCTTCGGTAATCGCCTGCTCGTCCTCAACTATCAGCACCCGCGGGCCCGAGCTGAATCGGGCTTGATCAGTCTCCATCTTCGGTCTTGCCGAGGATGGCTTCCTCGTTGAACTCCATCATCTCGCCAGTGAGGAGGAAGGCGGTCTGTTCGGCGATGTCAACGACCTGGTCACCGATCCGTTCCAGGGCTCGGCTCACCATCATCATGCGGGTCGCCCATTCGAGCACGGCCGGGTCGGGACCACAGTCCACTACTTCCTTGTACATGTTGCGGTTAAGGCGATCGACGGGTTCATCCATTGCCGGAAGTAGGCGTGCTTCCTCGAGGTCACGACGCACCAGTGCTTCGACGCCGGTGCGAATCATGGGGCGAACCAGATCGCCCATCTCCCGGATCTGGGCGACGATCCGCTCCGAGCGGGGAAGGCCAAAGGTCACCTGGGCGAGCTTGGCGATGTTGACGCATTGATCACCCATTCGCTCCAGTGTGGTGTTGAGATGAAGCAGCACCGACATCATTCGCAGATCACCGGCAATCGGCTGTTGCAGGGCCATCACCGCCATCCAACGGTTGTGGACATCGAGATAGGTTTTGTCGACCCACTGATCGAGCGCCATCACTTGCGCCGCTTTGTCCATGTCGGGGATGCAGACTGAGTCGACGGCCAGCGCCACCATTTGCTCCGCCCGATCGGCAACTGTGAGAAGTGTCTGCTCGAGGTCGGTCAGTTCCCTATGAAAGCGACTTCGAATCTCGGTCATCCGAACCTGCCCGTGATGTAATCCTCGGTGTCCTTCTCCCTTGGTGAGGTGAACAGCTGCTCGGTGTTGTTGAACTCAACCAAGTATCCAGTGCGCTGGCCTTCGGCTCCGACATTCACCGAGAAAAAGGCAGTCCGATCGGAGACCCGGGCAGCCTGCTGCATGTTGTGGGTGACGATCACAATGGTGTAGTCACCCTTGAGCTCGAGCATCAGCTCCTCGATTCTGAGCGTGGCGATCGGGTCCAGGGCCGAGCAGGGCTCGTCCATGAGCACAACGTCGGGGTTGATGGCGATGGCGCGAGCAATGCACAACCGCTGTTGTTGACCACCCGACAGGGCCATTCCCGACTCATCAAGCTTGTCCTTTACCTCGTTCCAAAGGGCCGCCCTTCGCAGCGACTCCTCAACGAGATGGTCCATGTTTCCTTTGAAGCCCCCCACCCGGGGACCGAACGCCACGTTGTCGTAGATCGATTTGGGGAACGGATTCGGCTTCTGAAAAACCATGCCCACCCGTCTTCGCACCTCGACGGGGTCGACATCATCCTGATAGATATCGATTCCGTGATATCGAACCGAACCCTCGACTCGAGCCCCTTCGATGAGGTCGTTCATCCGGTTGAAGCAGCGAAGCACCGTCGATTTCCCACATCCGGAAGGTCCGATAAGGGCGGTGATCTCATGCTGGCGCACGGGGATATCGACATCTCGCACGGCCTGAAAGTCGTTGTAGAAAACACTGAGGCCCGCAACGTCGAAAACGATTGGAGCATCGTCTGGGAGCCGCTGATCGTCGCTCGGCCGCTGACCAACAACCTCGACTCGAAAGTTGGCCGCTTTCTTGCTCGCCAATCCGTCGAGGTTTCTCTCTTCTCGCTCGCTCATAGTCATCGGTCGCTCGCCTCACGCGCCGATGCCGTCATCGCAGCTTCTTTTCGTACCGGTTGCGGACGAAGATCGCAAACGAGTTCATCCCCAGAAGGAGAACGAGGAGGACAACGCTCGCCGCGGCCGCCAATGGTCGAAACTCAAGTCGAGCCTCACTGATAAACCGGAAGATCGCCAGCGGAAGCACGGTATACGGGCTGTCGAAGCCTTCCGGATTGAAAGTGACAAACGTGAGCGCACCGACCAAAAGGAGCGGGGCCGACTCGCCCAGAGCACGCGACGTCGACAAGATCGTTCCCGTGGCTATTCCCGGCACAGCCGCGGGGAGCACCTGCCGGTAAACGGTCTCCCACTCCGTGGCGCCGAGGGCGAGGCTGCCTTGTCGCAACGAGTTCGGAACAGCTCGCAAAGCCTCCCGAGAGGCGATGACCACCGTCGGCAGCACCACGAGGGTCAGGATCAGCGCCGCCGTCATTACCGTGAACCCCAGCGAGAGAAATCCCCGGGCGATAAATGCCAACCCGAGGATCCCGTAAACCACCGATGGGACCGAGGCCAGGTTCTGAACGTTGAGCTCGATGAGGCGGTTGTACCAACGATTCTTCTTGGCAAACTCCTCGAGGTAGATGGCTGCGCCGACGCCCGCCGGTATCGATATCACGGCCGTCGTTCCTACCACCCATAGTGACCCAAAGATGGCCGATTGGATTCCGGCCCGTTCGGGGCGAGCAGAAGGCATGTTGGCAACAAGGGCAGGGTTGAGCCGTACCCACCCTTCAGTGATCAGATCGATCAAGAGGGTCATCAGCGTGCCGAGGGCAATCCCCAATGAAATCCAGAGAAAGAGCTTGAAAAGCGAGTCGATCACCCTCCGCCGCGACGAGGTGGTGGACCGGAGGTCGAGTTCGATAGGCGGTTGCTCCTTGGTGGCGGCGGTCACTCGTAGACCTCACGAAACCTGCGAACGATCCGAATGCTGATGATGTTCAACAGGAACGTGATGACGAATAGCACGAGCCCCACCGCGAAGATGGTCAAGTAACCAGTGCTACCGGTGGGCTGATCGCCGATCCCCGCAAAACCAATAAAGCTGGCCATCGATTGCATCTGCTCGCCTGGGTTCCAGGTCAGAGTCGGGCGGCTACCCGCCACGAGGAGGACGATGGTCGTCTCGCCGATGGCTCGAGAGCCTGCCAAAACAATTGCCGCCACGATCCCCGACAACGCAGCAGGGAAGACGACGCTGGTGGCCACCTCCCGGCGGGTGCCGCCCAATGCGAAGCCCCCTTCGCGGAGTCCCCGCGGAACTGCGTTCATCGCGTCCTCGGACAAAGAGGCCACCGTCGGGACGATCATGATGCCTACCACTAGGCCGGCGGCCAAACCGGAGAAGGTGCTGACGTCGCCGATCGGCCAGAACCGTCGCACGATCTCGGGATTGACGAGGAAGAGGCCAAAGAACCCGAGAACGACGGTGGGTACGCCCGCCAATATCTCCAGAAAGGGCTTGACGACCGAGCGCACCCGGCGATGGGCATATTCGCTCAGGTACACCGCTACCCCGAGACCGGTCGGGATGGCCAACAGAAGAGCAATGGCCGTCGTCCACGCCGTGCCGGCGAGGATCGGCCACACCCCGAATCGCGGTGGTGTGAACAATGGCGCCCACGTGGTGCTGCCAAAGAACTCACCGAGCGAGACCTGCGAGAAGAACCGCAGAGCCGGAAGGAGCAGGGAGACGACGATGAGAACCGTGACGCCAACGGTTAGAAAGGCCAGCAACCCGAAGATGCCCTTGAACACAGTCTGCACGTAGAGACGGCGCCGGGTGGCGCCGGTGGCCCGCAGGCTTCCCGGCGCCACCGCCGCGCTTGAACTTGTCACCACCAAGGGATCCTAAGGCGCTCAGCCGCCCATGATCTCGTCGAGAGATGCCTGCTGAGCAGCTGCTTGTTCCTCCGAGAGTGGAATGAAAAGCGCCGTCTGCGTGATCGTCTCCTGGTTGTCTGCGTAGTACTGAGCGAAGGCGCCAACCTCAGGGCGCTGCAGTGATTCCGCCTTGAAGTACACGAACAATGGACGGCCTAGGGGCACATAGGAGCCGTCGATCACCGACTCCGCTGAAGGGCTAACGCAACCGTTGCCGCCGTCAACTTCAACGGGAAGGATCCGTCCTTCATTCTCCAGTACGTACGACAAGCCGAGGAAGCCCACCGCTCCGACGTCGCCTTCAACTCCGACAATGGTTACGTTGTCGTCTTCGGAGGGGTTGTAGTCAGTCCGAATCGCGCCTTCCTCGCCGTTGATCTCGTCCGTGAAATAGTCGAACGTCCCTGAATCTGACCCGGCGCCGAAGAGCTCCAGACCTTGATCGGGGAAGGAGGAATCAATCTGGTTCCAGTTGTTGACGTTGCCTTCGCTTTCCGGCGCCCACATGGTGTTGAGTTGCTCAACAGTCAGACACGAGCTCCAGTCGTTGTCAGGATTGACGATCACAGACAAAGCGTCATTGGCGACGATGAACTCAACTGGCTCGATGCCATTGGCCGCACAAGTGGCGGACTCTTCCTCGGAAACGGGTCGGGACGCCATCGACACATCGGTTTCACCGACACAGAACTTCTCAAAGCCACCGCCGGTTCCCGACGTGGCCACCGTGACTCGGACTCCCGGATTGGCTGCCTGAAAGTCCTCCGCCGCCACTGTGATGAGCGGGGTGACCGTGCTCGAGCCATCGATGATGATGGTCCCTTCGAGTTCTCCGCCGCTCCCTCCTGACGTCGTCGGGGTGCCGCTACCTCCTGACGTTGCGGGGGTTGCCCCTCCGCCGCCGCAAGCAGCCAACAAAAACAAGAGCACAAAGATCGAACTGATTCGGGATCTCAACTCCAACCTCCTAGTTTCATTCCTCAACAGGCTGTGAGTGAGCCCCACCGCCCGGTTACCAAGCTATGCAGCCCATTTGGCTCGGGGCTAACCCGAAAGTGAACAAGAGGTAAACGTCTGCCTATGAATTCTTGCTTTACCTCATAAGCAGCCCCAGTCCAGCGGCGCCGATCACGAGCCAGGCACTGTTGACCTTGGTTCGCCACAGAAGCACCGCTGCGATTAGAGCCAGCACAACGGTGGGAAGGTCGAAGATGGCCGTGCGAGAAAGGACCAGCGTCACCGCCGCCATCAGGCCAAGGGATGCGGCATTGATCCCATCGAGCAACGCCGCCGTCGCCGGTCGCTCCCGCGCTCTCGCCGCCAGTGGTGCCACCAGCGCCACGAGCAGAAACGAAGGAAGGAATATGCCGATGCTGGCCACCGCAGCACCTGGCAGCCCCGCGATGAGATAACCGACGAAGGTGGCGGTCGTGAAGACGGGCCCGGGAGTGAACTGTCCAACTGCGATCGCGTCGAGCAATTCCCTTTGGGTGATGAGGCCGAGACGATCAACTAAGTCCCTCTCGAGAAACGCCAACAGCACGTAGCCCGAGCCGAACAACAGGGCACCAACTTTTAGAAACACGCCGAGGATCCGAACCAGCTCCGAAGCGTCTACCTCGGCAATTGACAGCAAGAACATTGGTGAGGCGACGTCCCCGCTCCGTACATGGCGGGCCGCGAAGACCAAGGCGGCTCCGACGGCCAGGATGGCGAGCTCGTGCAAACCGAGTAGATAGGCGGCTACTGAAGCGATCGCGACCACCCACAAGAGCCGGTCGTTCAGAATCACTCGGGTGAGCTTGACCACGGCCTGTGTCACGATCATCACTACCACCGGCTTGGTTCCATAAAGGATCGCCTCCCCGCTAGGCGTCCTCCCGAATCGGACATAGGCCCAGGCGAATCCGAGCACGATCAGCGCCGCCGGAAGAGTGAAGGCGAGTCCGGCGATGACGAGTCCTCGCCAGCCGGCGCGGGTCCGTCCGATCTGCATCGCTAGCTCCGTCGAGCTGGGTCCGGGGATCACGTTGGTGACTCCGACCATGTCCATAAATTGAACTTCGTCGAGCCAGCGCCGGCGCTCGACGATCTCTCGATGCATCATGGCGATATGCGCGGCGGGACCGCCGAAGGCCGTCAGGCCGAGTCGGCCGAAGATTCGGACCAGGTCGAGGAGATGTCGCCCCAGGTTTAGAGAAGGGCCTTCGAGCGGGCGTGAGCTAAGCCCTGCAGAGTGACGTGGGAGTTGATTCCGAGCTCACCGGGCACTCGGTTCCAGGTCCCCTCGGGCGACAGCGACCACGCCAGCTCGTCGTCGGCGAGCAAGACTTCGAGGATCTCGTCAATTCGGAACTGGAGGCTGGGATCGTCGACCGGCACCAGTGCCTCGACGCGATGATCGAGGTTACGGGGCATCAAGTCGGCCGAGCCGATCAGGTAGGTCCGGTCACGGTTGCGGGATCCAAAGCGAAAGATACGGGAGTGCTCGAGGTAGCGACCCACGATCGAGCGCACCGCGATGTTCGACGACATCGCCGGGACCCCCGGCACCAGGCAGCAGATTCCGCGCACGATGAGATCGATGCGGACTCCGGCCTCGGATGCGGTGTAGAGGGCCTCGATGAGCCCGGGGTCCACAAGCGAGTTCATCTTCAGCGTGATGACTCCGTCGGTTCCGGCCGCGGCTTCTGTTTCGATCAGTTCGAGCAGTCGACGACGGAGCCCATCCGGGGCCACCGCCATCCGCCGGTAGTTCCGCTGTCGGGAGTAGCCGGTGAGGAAATTGAAAAGATCGGAAAGGTCGGCGCCGATGGCGGGATCGGTGGTGAAAAGGCCCACGTCCTCGTAGATCCGAGCCGTGGTCTCGTTATAGTTGCCCGTGCCGATGTGGGCATAACGGGTGATCGCATCTCCTTCATCGCGCACGACGAGCGAGATCTTGGTGTGCGTCTTGAGCCCGGCCACTCCATAGACGACGTGAACGCCAACGTCTTCCAGGCGCTGAGCCCACTCGATGTTGCGTTCCTCATCGAAGCGAGCCTGCAGCTCAACCAGAACCACCACCTGTTTGCCCTCATTAGCGGCATGAATAAGGGACCCCATGGTCGGGCTGTCACGACTGGTTCGATAGAGCGTCTGCTTGATGGCCAGCACCTTGGGATCGCGGGCGGCGAGATGAAGAAAGGCCTCGGTCGTATTGGTGAACGAGTCGTACGGGTGATGGACGAGAAGATCGCCATCGCGGATTACCGAAAAGATGTCGGGCAGTACCCCTTCGACCGGCGCCAGACGGGCCGGGATGACTGGGTTGTAGGTCTCGTACTTGAGGTCGGGGTGGTTGAGGTTGGCGAGGGTGGCGAGCCCGCCAAGGTCGAGAGGTCCGTCGACTCGATAGACGTGGTCGGAACTCGCTCCCATCTCACGGAGGAGAAGATCAAGGATCTCATCGGGCAGATCGGGGGCCACCTCGAGCCGAGCAACCGCCCCAAAGCGACGCCTGGTGAGCTCGCTCTCAATCGTTAGCAGAAGGTCGCCACCGTCGTCCTCGTCGTGATCGATCTCGATGTCGGAGTTGCGGGTCACTCGGAAGGTGTGGTGGGCGACGATTTCCATCCCGGGAAAAAGGTCACCTAGATGAGCGGCGATGACCTGCTCGAGAGGAACAAAACGCTCGCCGTCGGGGAGGACGACGAAGCGCGGAAGGATGGGAGGGACCTTCACTCGCGCGAATCGGGTGACGTGGGTTTCGGGGTTTCGTACCACTACCGCCAGGTTCAGCGAGAGGTTGGAGATGTAAGGGAAAGGGTGGGAGGGGTCGACGGCCAGAGGGGTCACCACCGGGTAAACCCGCTCCCGAAACTGAACGTCCATGTGTTGACGGTCCTCCTCGTCGAGGCCCGAGTAGTCGGAGAAACCGATCCCGGCCGCGGCAAGGCGCGGGGCCACGTCGGTGATGAAGGCCTTGGCCGCCCGCTCGTACTGGCCGAAGGCAGCTTCGCTGACCGCGGCCAGCACTTCCGTTGGTTGGCGACCGTCGGGGGATGGGGTCCGGACGCCGCGAGCGACTTGCCCCTGCAATCCCGACACCCGGACCTGGAAGAACTCGTCGAGGTTGGAGGCCCAGATCGCTAGGAAGCGCGCTCGTTCGAGCACCGGGAGTTGGGGGTTCTCGGCCAGGGCCAACACCCGCGAGTTGAACTCGAGCCAGGAAAGCTCCCGATTGAAAAAATGGTCAGTCCCGACCTTGCCCGTCATTGATCCATTCTCGCACTAGTTAGCTAACCATCGTCTCGCGTTCTTATCAGCTGGACCGACCTTTTCCGGCCGTTCTGAACGCATAGAACCGAGGGCGAAGCGTTCTACCCGCTCTGACCGGCTATTTGTGGACGGTTGAGCTGATAAGAACCGTTAAAAGTAGGCTGGGGAGATGCCGCGTATTCGGGCTTCCTCGATCCCCGAACACAAGGCGATGACCCGTCGCCAGATCCTCGAGGCCGCCCGCGACCTCCTCGCCGAGACCGGAACCGCCGACCTCGACCTGGCCGAGCTCGCCGCCATCGCCGGGATCGGGCGCACCACTCTGTATGAGTACTTCCGCGACCGGGATGACCTCATCGCCTCTTTGGTCGAAGAGGAACTGCCCGACGTCATCGCCGCCCTCACCTCCCAGGTGTCCACCAGCGATCCGCCGGATCAACGCCTGCTTCGTCTGGCGGAGTTGACCGTGGAGTTTGTCGCCACCGATCCAGTGCTGGGGGTAATCCTCCATCGAGAGGTCCCGCGACTCAGTCCCAATGCCCAGGATCGGATTCGCATGGCGCACACTGACCTTTCGACGTCGCTCGTCGGCCTCTATCTCGGGGCTGTGAGAGCCGGAACCTTTCGACCGGTAGCTCCCGACATCGCCGGCCGGCTGATCCACGACGTGACGATGTCGGCTGCGCGATCCGTGATCGCGGCACCCGATCGCCTGCGCGAGGTGACCACCAACCTCCGGCAGTTCTTGCACCAGGGATTCGCCGTTTAGCCGGGTTCGCGATACAGGAGCGCGCCCCAATGGGCGCCGGCTCCGAAGGCAGTGAAGCCCACGAGGGTCCCCGGACCGGGCGCGCAGTAGTCGGGGGTCATCGTGGCCGTGACAAGCGCGCGACCTGGGAAGCGTCGACGCCCCCGTCTCCAAAGCGGCCTTGACGGCCGCGACTGCTACGTGGGAGGTGCCGGTGCCGGGCGCAACGAAGTGGCGTTGCTTGACTCCCGAGCGTGATGAGATCCACTCGTCGTCGGTATCCATGATCGTGCTGAGGTCATGGTTGGTGACCACGGCTCAGGGATCGAGATCCCGGTGCCAGAGATGATCGAAGGCACCCCGAAAACCTAAAGGCCGCCCGTTCGCAATACTTCCGGCGATGAGCGATTGGCCGGGATGGGCGAGGAGGTTGATAACCATCCCGATCCTCTATCTATCGTGGGCCCTGACGCTCGCCCTGCTGCCGCCGCTCCTGGTGGTGGCGCTGGTGATCGACCTGGTGCGGGCCGCCCGCGGAATCAAACCAACCGCCTGGCGTTTGCTTGCCTTTCTGCTCACGTACTTGACGGTCGAAGCGCTGGGGATGGTCTGTGGCCTCGGCATCTGGTTGGCGAGCGGCTTCGGCCACAACCGGCGTCGGCTGATGCGTTGGACATACGTGGCACAGGGCGTTTGGGCCAACGTCCTCTGGGACACGACCTGCACGGTGTTTCGTTTACGAGTTTCCGTCTCCGGAGACAAGAACGTGACGCCCGGGCCGCTCGTGGTCCTCAGCCGCCATGCCTCCATCGTCGACAACATCCTCCCGTTCCAACTTTTCACCCGACGTAACCGAATGAACCTGCGCTATGTCATCAAGAAGGAACTGGTAATCGACCCCGCCATCGACATTGCCGGCCACTGGCTTCCGAACCATTTCGTCGACCGCGGTGGTGGCGATAATGACCGAGAGATCGAGGCTCTGCGACAGCTGGCGACCGGCCTTCGCGTCGACGATGGAATCGTCATCTTTCCGGAGGGAACCCGGTTCACCCAGAGCAAGCAGCGACGCATCCTCGACATCCTCGAGAGACGCAATCCCCGCTTCTACGAAAAGGCCCGAGAGCTCCGCAATGTGTTACCGCCGCGCCCGGGCGGTGCAATCGCAATTCTCGAAGCGGCGAGGGCAGACGTGGCCTTGGTCGCCCATCACGGCCTCGATGGTTTTGCCAACATCTCAGACATCTGGAGCGGCGGGATGGTGGGAAGACACGTCAGGGTTCGAATCTCTCGCTACCCGTACCACAGCATCCCCGCCGGGCGCAACGAGCGCATCGACTGGCTCTTCCGACTGTGGTCGGAGATGGATGACTGGCTGACGGGTGCGAAGTTGGCAACGATCGATGGGTGAGGTCCTAATGACGGCGGCCATCGTGGCGGTCGTCCTCATGTTCCTTACCTGGCTTATCAGTCTGCCCTTGAGAGACGTGTCCATCGTCGACATCGTCTGGGGCCTCGATTTTGTTCTCATTGGCCTGGTCACCTACCTGCGCTTCGCACCACCAGATGACCGGCGATGGGCGACGGTCGTCTTGGTGATGGTGACCGTTTGGGGTGTGCGCCTCGCCGCCTACATCGGCCGGCGCAAACGGGACCACGGGGAGGACTATCGCTACCGATCGATGCGAGAGAAGAGGCCGGAGACCTTCTCTCGCGGCAGCCTCGTCACAGTGTTCCTCCTCCAAGCTGGATTGATGTGGGTGGTGTCACTCCCCCTCCAGACCTCGATCGCCTTCCCGCTTGCGGGCGACGTAACCGGTTTTGGGCTGTGGGTGGGGCTGCCGATCTATTCGGTTGGCTTGTTCTTCGAAGCCGTCGGTGACTGGCAGCTCGCCCGGTTCAAAGCCAACCCCGACAACAATGGAAAGGTGATGGACCGGGGTCTGTGGCGATTCACCCGCCATCCCAACTACTTCGGCGACTTCTGCGTCTGGTGGGGAATCTTCACCCTTGCCTTCGACGGTGGCCACTGGTGGACCATCGTCGGCCCGCTGGCAATGACTGCGCTTCTCATGAAGATCTCGGGAGCCGCTCTGCTCGAGCGAACCATCGGAAGAAGACGTCCTGACTACGACGACTACGCCGACCGCACCAACGCCTTCTTTCCCGGCCCTCCCAAGAAGGCCTGAGCACCGGTCGCTCGGGCTTCGAAACGGGTACCTTGTGGAGAAATGATCGTCGACGCCGCTCTGTATACGCACGGCAAGCGCCGCAGCGAGCCCTTCGTCCTCGAGAGGTCGCTTGAGACTTGCGGGGACGGCGAAACGTTCTGCTGGATTGGCCTCCACGAACCCACCGAGGAGGAGTTCGAGTCGGTGCGGGAAGAGTTCGGTCTGCACGAGTTGGCGGTGGAAGACGCCATCCACGCTCACCAGCGTCCCAAGCTCGACGTATATGACGACACCCTTTTCGTGGTTCTGAAACCGGCCCGCTACGTCGACCCGGTGGAGGTGATCGAACTCGGCGAGATCCTTCTCTTCGTCGACCGTCGGTTCATGGTCGCAGTCCGCCATGGGGAGGCTTCTCGGCTGGTGGAGGTACGAAAGAACCTCGAATCCGATCCCGAGGAGCTTGCGCTGGGTCCGAGTGCGGTGCTACTGGCGATCCTCGACCGCGTGGTCGACGACTACGGGAACGTCCTCGAGGGTCTCGACACCGACATCCGCGAGTTGGAGAGCACCGTCTTCGCCGAGTCGTCCATGACGCCGACGGAGCGGATCTACAAATTGAAGCGGGAGATCAATCAGTTCCTCTCGGCCACCGCCCCATTGGAGGAACCGCTGGCCCGTCTCAGCCGTGGACGCTTTCCGGCGATCAACCCCGAACTCAAGGAGTACTTCGCCGACGTCCACGACCACCTGGTGAAGGTCGTCGAACGCATCGGCACTTATCACGACCTCCTCACTTCCATCCTGGCGGCCAACCTGACTCAGGTGAGCGTCCGCCAGAACAACGACATGCGGAAGATCTCGGCCTGGGTGGCGATCGCCGCCGTCCCGACGATGCTGGCGGGGATCTGGGGGATGAACTTCACCTTCATGCCCGAGCTCCGCCGACCCTGGGGCTATCCCTTGGCGCTCGGGATCATGGGTCTGGTCTGCTATGGGCTCTACCGCAAGTTCAAGCAGAGCGGGTGGCTTTGAGCACGTGTCTGTGAAGATCTTCGCGGCTCGGCGCCGCGAGGATCTTCACAGATAGACCGCCGGCTTGGTTCCGTGAAGGTTTGCGCGGCTCCAGGC
>JBOGEX010000022.1:0-17402 GCA_050741915.1 Acidimicrobiia bacterium | reverse complement strand
TTCAAGTACGCCAGCTTCTTCTCCGACTTCCTCGGCGACGAGGGACTTCCCCGGCTCTAGCGAAAGGACCCGACCATGACTGACATCATCAAAGCCGATCTCGAGAACGACGAGATCCTCGACACCTCGAACTTGCTTTGCCCGCTCCCGGTCTATCAGGCCGGGTTGGTGCTCAACCGGCTCCAGCCCGGGGCGGTGCTGGAGGTGATCACCACCGACCCCGGGTCGCTCGAAGACATCCCCGCCCTGGCCCGCCAGCGCGGGGACGAGTTGCTCGGGGTCGAGAACGGCGGCCAAACCCAACGCTTTTGGATCAGGAAAGGTGGATCAAGATGACACTCCTCACCGAGCCCACACCGAGCACCGATGCAGAGTCGGTCGCTGTCGGGGAGCCAGTGAAGCCAAAGCGGCTCGCCCTGGTCGCCTCCAAGGGCACCCTCGACCAGGCCTATCCGCCGCTGATCCTGGCCACCACCGCCGCCAGCCTGGGATGGGAGGCGGGCATCTACTTCACCTTCTACGGCCTCGACGTGGTGCACAAGAAGCGGTTCCGGAAGCTGAAGGTGGCGTCGCTCGCCAATCCCGCCGGTCCGGTGCAGCTTCCCAATCTTTTGGGGGCGATCCCCGGGGCCACGGCCGCCGCCACCGGCGTGATGAAGAAGTGGATGCGTGACGCTCGGATGCCTCCGGTGAGTGAGTTCCTCGAGATGGCACAGGGCCTCGGCGTCAAGTTCTTCGCCTGCTCGACCACGATGGGAGTGATGGGCGTCGAGGCCGCCGATCTCCTCGATGGCTGCCTGATCGCTGGCGCCGCCGCCTTCCTCGATTACGCCGCTGAAGCCGACGTCCAGCTTTTCATCTGACGGCAACTCAGCCCAGCGAACCTGAATGCAATGTTCTGCGGTTTCCGCAGCACAGAGCCTTAGATTTCGAAAAGGGCCGCCTCAGTTGAGCTCGAACGACACGAGGGGCGAGGTGGTCACCCAGTGGTCGTGGTCACGCTCGGCTCGCTCCGGATCTACCCCCCAGGTCTCGGTTCGAGCTCGATAGAGCACGTCCCGGCGTTGCTCGGGATCGGTGATGACCGAGGCAGTGGCATGGAGGTCAGCGCTCACTCCCCGCTTGAGGTGGAGGGTGAACCCCGGGTGAGCGCCGAGATTGGCGAGCCAGTCCCGTTTGAAACCCGGTCGACCGGTGATGTAGAGCTGGCCGTCGAAGTTGTGGAAGGGCCCGTCCCTAACACCTTCCGTGACAAGGCTGTATGTCGGGGTGAGCTGAGGTAGGGATGGGCACCGGCCGTCCGTTCCCCTGCCACCGCCAGGACTTTCGGGCCGAGTGCCGCCAGGACGATTCGTTCCGATGGAACTCCGGCCGCTTCGAGCCGGTCGAGATATCAGCCGATCTTGTCGAGCGGCCGCGCAAACTCCTGGGTGGATTCGGGATGTCCGATCCCTACTCCCAAGAGGAAGCGGTGGGGATGCGCTTGATCGATCCGGTGATAGGAAGCCGCGACCATGTCGGGGTCCGCTCGCCACATATTGACGACGCCCGTTACCACCGGAATCCGCTCGGTGGCGGCCACAAGTCGCTCGATCTCGGTGAGGTCGGCTGGAGGCGAACCCACCCAGATCGCCCCGAAACCGAGAGCCCCTGCTTCCCGGGCCTGGTCTGCGGAGATGTCTCCCAGCCGGCGCCAGACTCCGAACTTTCCTAGTTCGATACGCATTTCGTTCCGGCTACGTGGCGGACCTGAGCCAACCGTTCTGTTGAAAACGGCCCGAATCGCTGAAAGCTCACTGTCTCGACTGTACTTCTCGGCTCCGATCAGGTCACGGCTTCCAATCTCGTTTTCTCATCGTGTCGATCACTTGCTTGGGGGCGATGTGGTTGAGATAGACCGCAGTCGTGGCCAGGGAGACATGGCCCAGTTGCCGTTGGATGATTGCCATCTCGACGCCTTCCATCATCAGCTCGTAGGCGTGAGTGTGCCTGAGCCCGTGGGGATGAACTCGCTTTTCGATGCCGGCTTGGCGGGCCAGCCGAGGCAGGAGAGTCTTCAGATAGGAGCTCTTGAGCGGAGTACCGCGCATCGTGATGAAGATGGGCAGCGACGGCCCGAAGCCAAGCCGTACCCGTCGCTCCAGCCACTGCGAGATCACCTCGCAGGCACCGGGGTCGATGCCGACGACCCGACTCCGATCGCCTTTGCCGTGGAGTACGGCGATAGTGCCGCTCGCCAGGTTCAGGTCCTTGGGCAGGAGGGCGAGAGCTTCGGAGTGTCGCAGCCCGGCTCGATACAGCACGGTGATCAGAGCGCGGTTGCGCACACCAATCGAAGTGGTCGAGGAGATCTGATCAAAGAGGGCGGCGACTTCATGCGGAGTGAGGATCTCGGCCGGGTACTTCTTGCCCTTGTTGGTCGGCTCCCGGCCCTTGTGGTAACCGGGCATGGTGACGGCGGGACGCACAATGCCAACGTACGCGTTGCAGCGAAGCGAGTGAAGCCACCCGTTTTGGCTGCTCCGCCCGAAATCAAGAAGCGGACTTATGGAGAAAGCAGCGCCGCAACCAGATCGACAATTGCAGCTGCGTGCTTGAGATCGGAGGCGAGCATCTCGGCGGTTGGTTCCCACGACTCATACTCGGATCGATTCCTGTTGCGCCGAAGGCGGTCGAGCCGCAACAAAGCCTCTGAAGAATCGTGGTCGACAAGAACCGCTTGCCCATACTCGACTACAGCTTGGTGGGCGCCGGGTCGGGCCGTTTCCCTGAGGCCGTTCGCCAACATGTGGGCCAGGATCGCCTTGCGGGCGGCATCGTATAAAGCGACATATGCCAGCGGCGGATCCGAGTTTTGAAGCTCGGCGGCGGATGCCAAGTGGCGAGTGGCCTGCGCCAAGAGGGCGTGAGCTCGATCGGGATTGGCAGGAACTCGACCAAGCCGTCCGGTGGCGACCATCCGGTCGACCATCTCCACTACTCGATCACCGGAACGAGCGGCCCATTGGCGATCGACTCAAGGAACATCGAACCTGGTCGCGCCCAGTCCTCGGAAGAAACGATGGTTGGGTTGACCGAAAGAGCAAGCTGTTTCTCAGCTCGGCTCACCGCGTCATAAACCGCGTCAATATCGGGATTACCCACGACGACGAGATCGATGTCACGTGGATAGTCCCCCGGCTCGCCCAAGAATCTCCGCGCCCACGATCCGTAGATGAAGGCACTTTGGATGCCAGCGAGGGGTCGAAGCAGGTTGCCGAGCACGAATGGCGGTCCTGCCGTCTTGATTAACAGGCCCTCGAGATCTTCGAAGTAGGAAACCTCGCGATTGGGTTCGATCAGCTTGGCCCGGCCTCGCTTGGTGCCGACGACAATGCCGGCGCCAAGCAGGCGATTCACCTCCCGGGTTACGGTCGGCTCCGAGATTCCGGTCGCCCTGGCGAGCTCGGCAGCCGTATGCGATCGGTCGCCGTGGGTGAAGATGTAGGCCAAGAGCCGGAGCTGGTTCTGCGACCTGAAGATCGGCAACAAAGGCGAGGCCACTTCACTCATACTCTGCATGATAACACTCATAGTATGAGCGTTCTGGTGCCTCGGAGAGAGGGTCGATGTGCTACAATGTTGCACATGGAAATCGGAGTCCGCGAACTTCGTCAACATGCCAGCCGCTGGCTTGCACGAGTCCGGGCGGGAGAAAGCTTCATCGTCACTGACCGGGGCCGCCCGGTCGCCCGGCTTTCACCAGTGGAGGAAGCAGCCGGATATCAACGGTTGCTGGACGCCGGTCGGATCGCTCCAGGTTCGGGCCGGACCCTGGGCGACCTCCTCGACGGACTCGACGCTGATCTTCCTCCTGATCAGGGGCCGTCGGTTACTGAAGCCTTGCTGGCGCTAAGGGACAGTGAGCGCTGAGTGGCGATTTGGTATCTCGACACCTCTGCAGTTACGAAGTTTGTCCGCCCCGAGCCGGAGACCGGAGGGCTAAGGCGCTGGTTGGGCTCGACGCCATGGATCCTGTCTGATCTCCATCGCACCGAGCTCCGGAGAGCCGCGGGACGAGCGGGTGGGCGAGCACCAGCCCGGGCTGAACGACTGTTGGCCGAAAGCGACATCATCTGCATCGACGCCGAAGTGTTCGACCGGGCTGGTCGGCTTGGGTCACCAGAGCTGTGCTCGCTCGACGCCCTCCATCTGGCTGCGGCAATGAGCCTGGGCCCGGACCTGGCAGGCATCGTCGTTTACGACGATCGGCTCGCCGAGGCAGCGGACTTGGTCGGTCTCAAGGTGGCTTCGCCAAACACCTAGGGCTTGAGTTCGGCCTCACCGATAACCCTCCTCCTGGCCGACCCAGTGCTTGCATTGCCGGTCTAACCATCGTGGTTTTCGGTGAGGCGGCTGGTGCCGCAGTCTTGACTAACTACGGCTTCGATCGAATCGCCGCGTTCACTCGCCCTACGCTCAACTTCTAATGGCCGCGCCGTCGCGGATTCTGATCGTGGGAGCCGGGATTGGAGGGCTGGCGCTCGCCCGCACCCTGCGGGGCAAGGACTTCGACGTCGAGTTGATCGAGCGTTCCTCGGTGACCGATGGTGGGACCGGCATCTACCTCCCCGGCAATGCCGTGGGTGCCCTCACCGATCTCGGAGTCGCCGACCCCGTTATCGCCTCCGGCCGGGTCAATCGCCGGCAGCGCTATCTCACTGCCGCCGGCAAGGTGCTGTTCGAAGTCGACGTGGAGAGTTTCTGGCAGGGAGTTGGCCCGGCGGTGGGCGTGCATCGCCACCACCTCCGGGAGGCGCTGGCGGCCGATCTTCCAAGTGCGCAGATGGGCACCACTCTTAGCGGTCTGCAGCAAGACCCCGAGGCAGTCGAGGTCACCCTGAGCGACGGCCGCCGAGAAAGCTACGACCTCGTGGTGGGGGCCGACGGGGTCCACTCGGGGGTGCGCGACCCGTCTTCGGAGGGGGGCGGTGCGACCGACCAGCCTCGGTAGCGTCAGCTGGAGGTTCGTCGTTCCCAACGTGATCAACGTCGATTGTTGGACGGTATGGACGGGCCCCGCCGGCTCTTACTGACTGTTCCGATCGATGCCGACCGCATCTATGTCTTTGTGTCATCGGCCCACGAAGTGTCCGCCCCCCAAGACCGGGACGCCTTCCTCGACTTCGAGGGCTTCTGTGCACCTGCTCGCCGGGTCGCGGCGACGGTCGCCGAACAACTCGGCAGTGGCTACTTCTCTCCCCTCGAGCAGGTCGATCAACGGCCTTGGAGCCAAGGCCGAGTCGTGCTGATCGGTGATGCGGTTCATGCGATGGCGCCGACCATGGCCCAGGGGGCGGCGCTGGCGATGGAGGACGCGCTGGTCCTGGGCAGGATCCTGGAAGCAGGACCCCCGTTAACCGAAGTGGGTCACCGCTTCGAGCAACATCGACGCCCCCGGGTGGACTGGGTCGCCGAGCACACCGATCGCCAGGCCAAGGTTCTCAACCTCCCCTACTGGCTCCGGAACCTCAGCGCCCGCCTCATCGGCCAGCGACTGTGGACGAAGAGCTTCTCGATGCTCCGCGATCGCTACTGACTGCGGCCCGCCCGTCGGGGGCCGGATCCCGGACGCTCGGGGATGTCCCGTCTTGGGCCAAACAAGACCTAACACCCAACCAGGCCAGACATACCGCCTGTGACTCAAAGGTCAACCGGGTTGTGTTCGGACCCGACTCCGAACCGGTGGACATCGGACGCACCACCAGGGTGGTTCCTCCGTCGATGCGACGGGCCTTGATCGCAAGAGACCTGCACTGCCGCCATCCCGGTTGTGACCGACCCTCTCAGTGGTGTGACGCTCATCATGTCTGGCATTGGACCGACAGAGGGCCTGGAACGTCAAACTCCTCTGCCGCATCACCACACCCGCGAGTACCGCAGTCAATCACCCGGATCGGTCCGGGTCGGACTGTTTCAGTCGACGAGGAGACGGGTCGCGTATTCAATTGCCTCTTCGAGCGTCATCTGCCTTCCCTCAGCTTGTGCCTTCTCGACTGCCTTCGCCCCAATACCCTGTCTAGCGAGCTCTTCCAACTGCCACCGAGTGATGGCTTGATGGGGCAGGGTCGCCCCCGTACTTTCGTTAAGCACGATCGCGGCGCCCAGCAGGCGCATTGCTTCTACGTGTCGACCCGCCGAGGACTCGAGCGCACTTATCTCCGCGAGACTCGCTCCGATCAAAGGCAGATTTCTGACGTCCCCGGTCGGTGATCGTCACCACTTCCCCAGCCACAACCTCAGCGACGACAGCCGATGCATTTTGCTTGAGGGCCCGGATACCCACTTTCGTCATGTTCTACATTGTAGTACAAGCTCCCCATCCCTCGAAGCGGTGGGGAGATCGGTCGATCAACAAGCGAACAACAGCTCGCAGTGGGTGGTAACGGCGCTCCTACCTCGACATCAGCTCAAGATTCATCGTCCGGGGGCAAACCTCATGACCGTTAGCCCAAGACTCACCCCAAGGCCGAGCTGCCGACGCCGGTCCGGCAACCTCCTCAATGTCGAATCCGCGAGAACGCGAAAGTTGATTCTCTTGCGGGAATTACTCGCGCGTCGGTTGTGGGCGTGTCTCTCGTTTGGTCAGGTTCATCAATCAAGATCAAAGACCCGCGAACGACGTCGTCAAGACGCTATTGAATTATTGACTCATCAACGAAGGCATCGAGCGACCGCTGGCGGCGAGGAACGCGATACATGCTCCTGGTGGAGCCATTCCTTGCCGTGCCTCTCTCACGATGGCTGGGTGAAAGCGGGCGCACCGATTTGCCCGCAGTGTCCGCTGCAAGCGTCAGGTATCGGATCAACGAGCCAGTCGCTCCAAGAGCTCCTGGTCTCGCTTGATGAGGCGTCTGGCTCGCGACGTGAAATCTTTCTCGCCGCGTACCCGGTCAATTTCGGTCCTTCGGGCGTCGATGATTAGTGCGTTCATGCTCTTGTCTTGAACCCGCGCCACGGCCTCAGCGGCGTCCGGCGCGGATTGCGCCAGATGCCTCTGCCCTGCCCGTCGATCTAGTTGTCAAGTTCGATCGTCGAGTCAACGAGCGCCCCTTCCGTTCGCGAACCTCGATGATTGCCGAAGCTCTCCGTCATTTCCTCGAATATCCCGAGGCCAAGTGGGAGGCGGGAGATCATCGCCCGCCTATAGACGCTTAAGCCGCGGCCGACCTGTCAAAGGGTCAGAGACAATCTCAAATGACTCGACGTTCGATCTGTCGCTGCAGATCCTCGTCGACATTTCGCCATTTCAGGCCCGCATTAAACGCGGTGATGAAATGTGATCTCCCCGCTCCATCGGCGAATCGAGCCTCGCCTAACGCCTCGGCAAACCAAATTGCCACCTCCTGCCACCTCCACATCCGTTGGCGACTCCGGAAGTGTGTCGCTGGGGCCGGAAAGCCACCTGGCCCGCGCTCTCCGCTGATAAGCAATCGCACGCTCTCCCGCGTCCGCCCGACTCGGTCAGAAATCTCGCTTATGGTTAAAAGGTCGTCTGGCTCGAGGTGCCCTACCCGAACGCCTGGAATGGCAGATTCGAGGCTCACGGTTGTGGAGAGCACCGCTTCGGCGAACGACTCCGCTTCCCGATCAAACTCAAGAAACTGAATAGTGCCTACCCGCCCGATGGTTGCATCGTCGAATCCCGCGTCAAATAGCGCATCCAAGGGCCCCTCTTCCTGTAGGTCGGGGCCTTCAACAATCAATGTGAACTCATAAACAGGCATTAGTCACCTTCAGTGTGCGGGCAACGAGCCATAGCTCGGCGTATCTGGCGCGCATGATTCTCGGGAACTCTTGGAGTCGACCAAATCGACAGCTGGCAACCATCGCGTGTCTGTCGAGAGCAGCGCAGAACTCCCCATCGATGTCCGGATCTGGTTGGTTCAACAGTCCATCCTGAATGCTCTGCCTCCGCCAGCGCCTTCTCGACATCCTTGTTGGGATGACGCCGCCTCGGCATGTTGACAGGCTACAACACCTGTGTTGCCTGTTGTCAACAGCGCGGCCGACGGATTCCGCTACCCATTGGGGTAGACGCCCGTCGAGGGCCATGGGGTGCTGCTAGCCGAAGACGACGCCAACAAGAGCTGATCCGCGAATAGCGCGAAAATGAAACGCGCGACATCGCTTATCGCCCGTCGGTTGGAGACGTGGCAACAAGCGATTACTACTTGGGCCGTGGCTTACGCCAGATCGGGACCGCCTTGCCTGTCGACCGGGTTGTTGAGTTCCATCACAGGGTGGGAGAGGTTCCTTTTCGATCGAGAGGCTCGATGATTGCCAGAGCCCTTCGCCACGTTCTCGATTGCGCAGAAGCCGACTGGAGCACCGGCGAGAGTTGCCTTTCAGAGAGTTCCTAGGCTCCCGCCTCTGAACAGAAGCGAAGGGCTGGTGGTCATGATCGTGCCCACCACTGCGACATGTTCATGACCTTCAGACGTACTTTTCCTCGATTGCCCTTGACATCTCCGAGTTGGAAAGAAGGTCCATACTCTCGAACTGGACGTCATCGATCGGAGTTCTTGGGCAGGCTCCGTTGAGCCCAGGCCGTCGATGCCAGATCCATCGCCTCGTGTAGTTCTCGAACTACCGGATCGGCCTGGGTCCGAGGCTTGAGGTAGAGGGCGTGGGGATAGCCCGGCACCCAACGCCATTTCGATTTGCACGAAACCGGGCGATCAGAGATCCCGTCACCGAAGAGAGGTGCGACCGGTCCCCCAAACCAATCACCGAAGACTCCCCACCGGGCTGGGAACCAAATGTTCGTCCACCGTACGACCGCAAAAGGAGCGCCGTGATAGAGAACCCGTCGGCCATTCTTGGGATACGAAAACCACAGGCGGGTCTTGCGAACGTTGTTCCTGACACCGGTTTCGGGTTCAGGCGGGCATGTCGGCATCTCGCGAATCCTCACGCGATCTTCGAAAACGCGGCGATTGCGCGTATACAGAATGTCGGCGAAATACATCGGGCTGCCAAGACTGACCAGATCGGTCACAAGCCACGGATTTCCCTGGCGGCGGACTCCCGACCACAAACTCCGCTGGGCCGACCGAAAACTTTCCAGATCGGCCGGCAGCGCCGAGGCAGCGTCTTCTAAAACTTCTAGTCCCTCGGGCGTCCCATCTCCTACCCCTGAACGTGGGTAATCGGTATTCATCTGCGCCCACAAATACGTGATGGCGTCGTAGGCGATGTAGGTGCCCAAGCTGTGGGCGACGATGACGATCCGTTGGTAGCGGGCGCTGTCGTGGAGACCTTGCAGCAAATCGCAGATTCCCTTGCGGATTGCCCGCCGGACCTCGTAAGAACGGGGCGAGGCGTCCAAGTAGCGGACGACATCGACAAAGCTCGAGGTCAGCCACTTGGGAAGGACCCGGCTGGCCAAGAAACCCAGCGCCAGACCAACCACGCCACCACCGAGGATCGCTTCCAAGGGATCGGCGAGAAAGCCTCGCAGCTCAAGCTCCGACAAAGGACCCCAGAACACCGACCACAACAGCCACCCGACGCCGATCCAAAACAGAGCCCAGAGAAAGCGCAATCCGTGAGGAACCTTGTGAGGGAGGCGCAGCAGGATCCGCCGAAAGCTCGGAACGAGGTCGCCGATGCGGTTGCCTTGCATGTGATGGGCCCAGTGGTATTCGTAGAACTCGGTCTGGGCATATACCTCCGGTTCGCCCGCAAACGGCTGGCGCGGAGCGAGATAACGGCGCGATTCGAAGGAATCAGTGACCATGTCCGGGCGGGAATAGAGAACCGACTTGGTACCGGGGAGGGCGACACGAACGAACTGACTCAAAGTCTCGAGCGGACGCTGCTCTCCCATACCATGAATAACCACAACCGCCTGCCGCACTGGACGCGCCTCCGTCAACCCTTGAACTCCAGCTCAAAGAACAAGGCCGTTTGATCGTCAAGGGTGCTAAACAACGCAGCCCGCGACTTGAGTCGGTTATCGGTCGGGGTGTGGGGTATGCCGCCGTAGGTTTCCGTCCAGGTCGAGACGGCGGCCCGGCGCTTGCGATTGTCGCTCGGCTTCTTCGGCAGTAACGCCTCGAAAAGATCGGCTTCCGGCGTTCCGTTGTGGCTGCCGTGGTGTGACACTTTGAGGAAGTGAACCGGGGACAGGACTCCTTGACGGTTCATGGTTTTCCAGCTGCGGATCTCGGCGTCGCCGGCAAAGAGCAGCTTCCAGCCCCGCCACTCGAGCAGGAACACGATGCTGGTGTTGTTAGCGGCAGCATCGATCGTGAGGAGGTTGTCCGCGATTCCCAGTGTTCGAGATTCGACCAAGTTGAGGAACGCTCCCAGGTCGACACCAGCGGGCGGGGAGGGAGGCTCGGCGGCGGTCGCACCGGCCGCTGGCGCTTCAAGCAAGCCCAGCGGTTGGAACCGGCCGTAGTACTCAGACGTGTCTTCTTCCGGTGCCCAGATCGAAAACTTCACATCCCGGAAGCCGTGTTTGCCCGTGAGGCTCACCCCCCGATGCACGTAATGGGTTCGCTTCGGGTTCAGATTGCGGATGTACTCGACGCAGGCTTTGGTGCTCTGCGGGTTGTTGTTGGCCAGCAGACTTTGAAATGACGGCATCAACTCGACAGCAGTTGTCCGCAGATAGGAGCTGATCGCTCGGTATTGCTCCGCAGCCAACGTGAATTGTTTCTTGGCTTTTTCGTGCCCGGGCATGTCGTAGTAGTCCGGGTGGGCGGAGGGCGTGAGCCAAACATGCCTCACCTTGAACTTCTGTTGGAACTCGCCAGCAGGAAAGAGCTTGCGGTCGGCATGGAGGAGGCCCTGGGCATGATCGAGGTGCTCATGAGTCAGCACATACAGATCGAGCGCCTTGCCACCAAGCTGGTCCAAGATGTCGTCGATGACTGGTTGAAAGACCGAATCGTCGCCGCCGATGGCGCTCGCCACCAGAGGGGCATTGCCAACGTCGATGAGGATCCGCCGAGTGATGGGGTTACCCGCGGATGTGCGATCCGGAACCGTCACTAAAACCGCATCCCCGAAGTGGACGTTGTAAACGCGGACTCTGAGTTTGTCAGTCATCGCCGCGGTTCCCCTGTCACGTGCAAGAATCGATTCGTTCCAGAGATCTTCAAAGCCCCATCTCGCACGTCGCCCCGCACCGCTCCTCGCAAGAGCTTGCCGGTGGGTCCGACCGCCTCATCACCGAGACGCAATACCTCAGCATCGACCAGCAGCTTGAGAAACTCGGTCCTGTCTCTCTTCGACTCATCGGACCGACCGGTCGTCACGACAGTCCTGATAAGGGGCGCTGTCTTCGACCCAGCTGGGGGGACCTCAATTGCTAGCGTTGTCCCCCGGTCGATCCGGCGTTTGCGGGGTAGTCCGGCCACGTTTCCTAGTTCAGTCTCGGTCCAGCGGACCTTGAGGAGGACTTCACTCACCAGCTGCTTGCCATCGCGATGCCAGTAGCTGCGGGTCACGGACAATCGCGGTCGCACTTCGAAGGTGACGTCGGATGGAATGTTGAGCAGCTGGCGGTTGTCGTTCACAAACGAGTACGCGATGTAATTGCTGTTGATCAGATCGTCGAGGTCGACCTTCTTCATCGACGGATGCTCGAAGTTGGTGGGAGCGTCTAGCTCGGTGGCGGAAGAGACGATGCCGCGGGCCAGGAATTCTTTGACTAAGTGCTCTCGTTGCCGACTGCTGCCTGGGTGACTGGCCTTGTCGGCGGCGAGAACGGTTCGTCCCAGGTCAGCGAAAGTGACGTCGCCTGGCGGTAGGTAGTCGAGCCCTCGATAGAGGGTTCGCTTGAACCGCTGACCGGCCACCCAGAGAGCTTTGATAGCCGGCGTAGGGCCGGCGCTTTTGTCGGGTGCGTATTGACGGGCCTGTGCGACGGAGTAATCCGCCTCCTCCGATTCGACGATCTCCTGTGAGGCAGTGTCCTTGGTGTGATATTCACCTTGGAGTTCTTCGAAGATGTGGATTAGCACCTGGTAGAGCGCCCCCGAGAGCACCTGACTGAGGTCGTGAGGATCTCGGCGGTCGACGCGATCCGACGCTGAAGCCTTGGTCTGGAGGGACTTTGTGTTGTTGAGGTTGCGGAGATAGTCGCGCTGGTTGTCGAGGGCACCGGCGAATTGCTCGGCGATGCCACTGAAGACGTTGGAGTCATAGATAGTTCCGCCGCCCTCCACGACGCCTCGAACCAGCTCCTCGCTTCTCAACGCGCAGAGCACGGCGGTGAGATCGGCGACTGACTCGTGGATCGCGAGCGACTGCGGGGTCAGCGCGTCGTATAGGTCGGGCGCAACACCATCGAAGATGGCGTGGGCCGTCTCGTGGGCAACGATGTCCTGGGAATGACCGGTGAAGACAGTGGTTCCCTCGGTGTCAAAGGAGAAGAACTGCACGCTGTGTGACGCTCTTTCATAGAAGGCGTTGGCGAGATCGCCGGCTCTGGGGATGGCGAGCAGCTGAGGAGAGTCAAAGCCCCATGCGATCGGCCGGCCCAGAGCGTCCTCTTCCTCGAACAGTTTGATGGTCTTGTGGATCGCGCCAAACAGACTCACTGCTCCGGCTTCCCGGCTCACCTGGCCGCCCGTGGTCACGGGTTCGTCAATCTGGTAGGAGCCGGCGTCTTCGAGCCGGGCGGGTGGCAGAAACTTGACCCCGGGTGCCAACTGGCCCGATTTTGGCTCGAAGTCAAGAACCGCAACCCGGGGGGAGATAGGTCCATCGAGGTACCGATCCTCGGTGTCGATCTCGACCGGTTCCGTCGGGTGAACACCTTTATGACGCGACACCTCTGGGTCCTTCACGATTACGGGTACTTGAACCTTCATCGTCGTTCCCTCCGGCCTCAGGACCCTGGGTGTGACATCAACCAGATGACGACCGAGAAGACTACGTACTTCTTCCTCTCCGTGCGGTCGTGGATGCCTCGTTCGGCGGCCCTCCGAGGATCCCTGGCTCGGCTTCGTTGGGTGCTTGAATCACCTATCGGATCTGGTCATAGCAACTCATTGCGAACTTGGAGCCAGAAGTCGGACCAACGCTTTCCAAGGTGGGCGCTCGTTCCCGACGGATCCAACGTCATGGCTTTGCGAGGCATCGCGACTGTTCTATGTCAATACGCGAGAATCTCGGCATAGTCTGGAAACTCAACTATATGCATCGGTCAGCCACAGCCGTATATACTGAGCCCCCAGAATGCGGCGCACTTCAGTCGAACTTGATGACCACCTCTTGAGGCGAGTGCAACGAGTCCTTCGAACCTCGGGGGTCAAAGACACGATCGAAACGGCGTTCAACGAAATTCTCCGCGCCGATTTGAGAAAGCGCCTCGCCAATCGAATTCGCTCTGGTGAAGGGATTGATCGCGGTGACTCGATCCTGCAAGCAAGTCGCCAGTCGGAGCCTTGACGCTTTACCTTGCGGACACCAGTGCTTGGCATCGATCTCAGGAAGCTTCGGTTGCCGAGACCTGGGAAACGCGGCTGGCAGCTGACGCCATCGGGACCTGCGCACAGGCGCGACTGGAGATACTCCTCAGCGCTCGCTCGTCCAAAGACTATGACGCGCTGGCGGCCGAGCTCCTGTCTCTCCACCAATTTCCGTGCGGGGACACGGAGTTCGAAAGGGCATTAGAGGTACAGAGCCGTTTGGCCAAGCAAGCCGCCCTTCATCACCGCAGTGTGAAGATCCCTGACCTGATCATCGCTGCCTCGGCCGAGGTGGCCGAGGCCGTGCTGTGGCACTACGACGAAGACTTCGATCGAATTGCCGCGGTAACACGGCAAGCGACGGAGTGGCTTGCCCCGAGAGGGTCGTTATGAGGGCTGTCGGAGTTCCCGGGTCAGCTGCATGTCGGCTCGTACGCACTACTTTGTATCGGAATCTCGGACTGATCGGCGAAAATCGCGAAACCTGATCTGCACTTCAACCGAGAGTGCTCGTAGGTTGGCCCTCGTGACCTCTACGGATGATTACTTGGCTCGAGGCTTACGCCGCGTTGTGACATATCTTCCCGCGAAGGACGTCGTTCGCCTTCGACCGCCGAGTGGCTGAGATCCGATTTCGATCCCGCAACTCAGTCATTATGGAGGCGATTCGCCACTTCCTCGAGTGCGCTGGCGTACGTCTCCTTCCTGCCTAAACAAGGGGGGTGGCATCTAGGTACGACCGAGGGGAGTTCTGGCTACCTGGCTCGGGCGCTTGGCGATGGTTCGAAATCGCCATGCAATACGTCGGGGTCAAGGTCAGCCCCGTTCGGCCACGAAAGGGTTCCTGTCTCTGGATCCACGCTCACGGCTTGAAACAGTCGCTCATCCCTGGCGATCTCCTCGAAGGCCGGGCCCCACAGAAAGGGAGTCAGATCAACCTCGCGCTCCGTCCCGTCTGAAAAACGCAGCATCACAACCCTGTTCCTGATTACCTGAACGTGTGTGACATCGACCACGGAATTACTCCCGGGGTTGAATGCTACCGGGGTCCTCGTGTCGAAGAGCCCGGTCCCAACACAACAGCAGCTCCTACGACCGCAGGTGAGCCCACTCCCGAACGAGTCGATGGGCCCGACGGGGCAGAGACCCGTCTAGCAGCTCGCCATCGAGTCGGTACTTGGCGTTATGACCTGCGTAACGAGCGTGGAAGGGTGGGGGATCATGGTCGCCGAAGAACATCAGGATCGTGATTCCGTAGAACTGACTGATCCTGGGCACGGAGTCCAAAGTACGGCGCTCCACTGACAAATCCGACGGACCACATCTCGTGACCGCCCACTCATGATCCGCCGTCAAACGGGGTTTTGCCTTGATCGAAGGTAAGGAGATCGCGAAAAACCAAGGGTCTGGCCAAAGGCAACGCAGGGACGTGGGATCCTTCCATCGAAACCGATCCGAATCGAAATCAACGAGAGAGCAGCTCTCTCTACTACCTACGGCGGGGTTTGCGGTCAACGAACGCTGCAATTCCAGTCGATCTAATCGTGGCGTTCGACGACCGGGTCCGTCAAAGGCCCTCCCGGTCCAGGTCGATGATGGTGGCCAGAGCGATGCGTCACTTCCTTGTCTGCCCCGACGCCGACTGGAGCGGACCTGACAAGCCGGCGCACGAACGCGACTGATATCCGCCCGCTCACCGCGCCTATGTCAAGGGCTTAGGCGATTCCGGGCCGGTAGGACCTTTGGGACCTATCGCGAAGTCCGACGGTTGCGATCCTCGGCTGGCTTCCGTTTGGTCCCGGGTGGCTCGCCGCCCCGTTCTAAATGGGTGATGAGCCGAGGGTCTGGGCGAGGAGGCGGTGCCGGCGGTGGCACCGGTTTTGACTCTGGAGGCAATGGTTTGTCGGGCATCGGAGGTTCCTATCCAAAGACATGCAATACCGCCGCTCCAGCGAGCAGCACCATTGCAACTTTGAGACTACGGGCCTTTGACCGAATCAGGTCTCGCCCTTTGGCCAACAGCTCGGCATAGGTGTCGGCCATGACAAGGCGAGTAATGCGCTCTTCAGCTGATAAATAGGTCCGGAGGTGCTGAAGCTCCAGCGCCGGGAACCGACCTGGCCAAAAGGCAACGACTCGTGGATCAAGTCAAGCGACGGCAATCGCTAGTTCATGAGGTGAACGTACAGCACGGGTGTGACGGGATGAAGGCCCACGATGTTGTCCGACATATCACGATCACCGACCTTGTCCAAGAAAGGCGGAGGCTTAAGCGGCAAAAGCGCGAGAGTCGGATTCCATTGGGGTCAGTAACGGCGTTCTATGGACCTGAAGGCGCGAAACCCAACCAACACGGGCGACAGGATTCTGGGTAGGTTTGATCCCAGTGCGCGTTGACTATTACCTGAAGCGAGGTCTTCGAAGGGTCTCCCTCGCCTTCCCGGCTGATGTACTTGTCGAGTTCGACAGGCGAGTAGCGGAGAAACCATTCACGTCAAGAAGCGCCATGGTCACCAGGGCCGTCGTCCACTTCATGACCTGCCAGGACGTGGACTGGATGGAGCTCGACCAGCCTTCTCAGCCTTCATTTTGACCGGCATATGGTCGCGACTCCTTCCAGCTTATGTCAAAGGGTCGGGACGGCACGGCGGACCCTCCGACGACCTGGTCGTGTTGGTTGCCTCCCGGATGGCTAGAAGAACCATTTGTCGAAGGGTTCGATCTCGGCCGCTCTGAGGGCTCCGTTCCTTTGAAACCAAGCCAACTCCTCATCCGACAAGGTCGCTCCGTCGGTTGCACTTCGACCAGCGATTCCTCGTTCGCCGGCGTCCCAAGCTGCCTGGCCCACCGGCCAACAGGCCTCGTGTGCCACCACAGACCCCGCACTATCGCGGGGGTATGAACGGGGAAGTCCCGCTGCTTTGCAGCCGCTCTCGGTCACTATGTCGACGTAAGGCTCACGAGGTAGGTTTGCGTGCACCAGCACGGGTCCGATCCGGGGATCGAGCAGCTCCGGACCAAAGGGCTGACCGCGGAGTTTGTGTGCCACGAACCTCCTGGCCAATGCCTTGGTCGAATTGAAGTAAACGACCGGAAACGAGCCAGGCGAGTTCCATCGACCACCGCTCGCAACCCCGGGACGTCCGTCTAGAGGCTTCTTCCATTCCCGCTCAGCAACCCGGTAGTGGCGGCCGCCTCTTGTCACATGGCGGAAGTTCAGGCTGGCACAGCCCAGTCGAAAGCCCGGCGAATTGATTCCAAGAGCTCTTCGTGACGATCGCGCTTGATCATCTCGAGGGCCGACAAGCCTTCATAGGCGTCAGCCGGTTTGCGTGCGACTCCGGCCACAACCCCCGAGCGGAGTTTGTGCTGGAGTAGCTCGGCGATCTGGACAACCGTGGCAACTTTGGCTTTTCGGTTGGCGGGCACGTCGTCGTCGAGCCACTGTCGCGCGGCCTGACGTGTGACTCCGAAAAGCTCGCCGAGCTCGGTCACGTTCAGCTCGAACACGGCTCGGATACGCTCGAGTGGCAACTCCGCGGAAGCCAACGAGGCCAGCACGTTTCGGGTGAACAGGCGAACCTCCTCCCCGGAGAGATCCCAGTGAGGCAACCCGTGCTCGCCAAGTTCCACCGGTTCAAAGTCGGGAAGCGACTCCCTGACACGCTGAAGTAGCAGCGAACAGACAGCGGTCCCGACGTCGGGGGTACGAGCGACCCAACTTGAGAACGGCGCTTCAAGGGCCGCGGCTTCCCATATGAGGCTTGATCCGGGCGAACCCATCCCCTTCACGTCGATCAGCCAGATCTGTCCTTGACTTTCGACTACTAAGTCCGGTCGCTCGGCTCGCAGGCTATGCAAATAGATCTCAGCCAGGTTCCGCCATAAACGGACATACCGCTTGGCAGCGGCGCTGTTGCCCTCCAACGCAGC
>JBOGEX010000021.1:0-7668 GCA_050741915.1 Acidimicrobiia bacterium | reverse complement strand
CGCCACCCCCTTCGAATGGAAGTTCACCCGCCGCGACCTCAACAACCTCCTCCACCGACTATCCCAGCGAGAAGCCCTCGCCGCCTAACCCCTATACGTGACCGAACTTATGACCCAGAGCACTAAGCCCCTCTCGACTGCGGACCGGAACGAAACTCCCTTCCACAGGCCCGTCCCGGCGTGTCCGGTCAGGTGGCACAGGGAGCGGCCAACCGGGTGGGGATCCAACCCTCCTTAGAGATGGACCACCGGGCACGTCAGGGTGCGGGTGATTCCCGTGACGGCCTGGATTTTGGTAAGGACAAGCTTCCCGAGAGCATCAACGTCTGCGGCCTCCACTCGCACAATCACGTCATAAGGGCCGGTAATGACGTCGGCGGTGCGAAGGCCGTGGATACGGCCTAGCTCCGCGGCTACCTGCGGCGGTTTCCCGATCTCGGTCTGGATGAGAACGTAAGCTTCGATCATTGCTTCTCCCGACGGCTTTCCCCGGGTTCAACCGTAGTCCCGCAGACGACAAGACGGCAGGGAAGAAGCCCCAGGCGGCGCACAGGCCCGATGCAGCAGCACCCGCCAAGGCGTTCGCCAGGCTCGCCCAGCGCGCCACCTGCTCATAACAACGCTCAAGAATGACCGAATTGCTTGGCCGCACCCGCCCTTAACCGGCAGATCTGGGTGGGGTTTCGTACGGGCGCCACCGTCGGATTGGGTGGCGCCCGTAACGTTTGGTTATCTGCTGACTGCGGCGAGGTAGGTGGCGACGATGTAGGTGGCGTGTCGGTCGAGGGATCCTCGGGCCCGGTCGTAGCGCATGGTGGTCCTAGGGTCGGCGTGGGAGGCTGCTTCCTGGACATCTCGAAGCGCAACCCCGGCATCGAGGGCGGCGGTGATGAAGGAGTGGCGAAGGGAATGGGGGCTGATCTTCTTGCCGATACCGGCTTGTCGGGCGAGTCGTTTGACGATGCGGGTGGCGGCGTGCCGATCCAACCGGGAAGTTGTTTCCCGGTTGAGAAGGATGGGACCTTGGCTGCGTTCCCCGATACACATATCGATCGAGCACCCGGATCGTGGGGAGATGATCAGGAAGTCCAGATACGCGTCCTGGTGCGAACCCGACAACAATCTCGAAGTGACGGTCTCCGGAGCCGAGCGCTTCGTCGTTTGGGTAGTCGATACATTGACACTCACCCGCAGCTCATCGGTGGGGGAAGAGAGCGGCTGGCGCCGGATCCCTCACGACGAAGCGGTGTTCGGTGGAGTTGGTGATCAGCTCGTGACGGCTGTAGCGGCGGGCCCATCTTCCTTCGTGGCGGTTGGTTCCCGAGTTTCAGTCGGCGAGCCGAGAGCAATCTCCTGGGTTTCATCGGACGGCCGGTCATGGTCCCGCAACGATGAGGTTGTCGTTGAAGCTGAGATGGAAGACGTGGCGTGGTTTGACGCCGGCGATGTTTTCGTGGCGGTTGGTCATCAAGTCTCGGACGGTGCCATTTGGACTTCGCCAGCTGGCATCTCATGGACACGGGCAGCTTTGATGCCCTTTAGCAACCCCGCCGGAGGTGTCGAGATCGAATCGGTCACGGACACCGGACTGGGCCTGGTCGCCGCAGGTATGGAGTGGTACGGCGAGGGAGAGGCGATCCCAGCAATCTGGACTTCCACCGACGGCGACACATGGTCGAGAGCGGAACTCGACCTGTCGGGAATCGACCAAGCTACAGAGAAGGGCCTGGTGGATGTCGTCGGCCACGAAGTCGACCTCTTTGCCGCGGGCTTCTCGTGGAACGGCTCACGACCACCTTGCGAACGCCCTCTGGCCGAAGCTGGCCGCCACCCTTGGCACGACGCAGGGGAGCTATTCGAGACTGCGTCGAATGGAGGCTCGAAGGTCCTTCATCAGCAGGTAGAGGTGCTGAAGATTTTCCTGCAAGGGCTGGAACCCATTCTGCTGATAGAAGCTCACCGCAGCGTCGTCCTTGGCATGAACTAACACGGCTCGCCCACCGATCTCATCGGCCGCGGCCGCGCACCTTGCGAGTGCGTCCCTCAGCAGATCGGCGCCGAGGCCGCTGCCTTGTTCTGATCGGTCGAGTCCCATGCGGGCCACGAGGATGACGGGAATCGGCCTCTGGCGAGGAAGCCCTGCTCCGAGCCTGGGAGCCGCCTGGCTCGGCTCGATGGCGTGCGGGGCCAGCGTGTAGAAGCCAACAACCCGCGACCCCCGCCCGAGGACGTACGTCACAGAGGCTCCGGCACGCTGGTCTGACAGGGCAAACTGTCTCAGCCACTCGTTGAGGGCTGCGACACCACAGTCGAAGTCGTCAAGTTGGTCGTTGGCTTCGACCCTCCGAACCGGCCGAAGATCACTCAAGCCTTTGGAATGCGACTCGGGTGCGAGAAGAGATCGACGAGTTCAGGGACGGCTACCGGAGCCTCGTCCAGGGCATCGACGAAGCGGGAAAGCTGGTCAGGGCTGAGAGTAACCGGCTGGTGTTCGGCGAGGACCGATTCGGCTCGGGCGACGGCGCTCTCTTCGACAAACGTGGTCATCGAGACACCTGTCAGCGTTGCGGCTTCACGGACGAGCGTGTCACTTCGCGTCTTGACGCGGAATGCCCATCTGCGGTCTCGCTGCTTTGTTGTCATAGCTTGCTCCACCGGTTGATGTACGTACATTGTACATACGATTGAAGCGTCAATGCGGTCGTGATTCCCGAGCCGTTGCCGGGCGAAAGACCTACAAAGTACATCCGGTCATCATTTGCCGTCAAAGCACCGGGTACCTGGAGACCTTTGATCACGCTCTTTTCGAGATGAGCCTGAGAATGACGCGATCAGGCCGAACTCGCTCGACAGATAGGCAAACGACTATTCCACTTCGGCGACAGCGACGGCGACCCGGACAACGACCTGCCATAAGGAAGGCTGCATCCACTCGACCCGTTCTTCGCCGCGCTGGAGGCTTCGTCCGTCCAGTGGATGTCTTCGAAGACCATGACCACTCGTTCCTTCTTGATCAGGTCGAGCATGCTCGCATAACCGCGGGCCGCCCAGACCCCGATCGAATGTCGCGCCGAAGATCGTCGGGCAAATTCTCAAAAAGCGCGAACAACGGGCAAACCCCGATGGGATTCCCATCGGTTCACAGGAATCCACCATCACCCGATACTTGTGATCGAGTTGGGCCAGCAAGGTGTCGATGACCGACGGCTTGCCGTGGCCAGCTTCCCCCGAGAGCAAGACCACAGTGCCTTTCCGCCAGCTCGATCTAACGCTCCAAGATCCGGCGCAGTGTGGCGGCGAAGGCATCGGGGTCGCCGGTTTGGCCGTACTCGCCCCCGAGGAAGCCACCGTGATCGCTCGGGAAGGTCGTCACCTCCTGTCCGAGCCGCTCCGCCGTCGCGATCGCCCCGCGGTGAGCCATCTCCCCATCGGAACCCTCGCCGGCTGCGATGACGATGCGGGTGGACGCGGCCCCGAGCGCGTCGAAATCGGGTTGGTAGTGGGTCATGTTGATCAGGGTCTGGCTGAGCATGGCATCGGTTCGACTGCCATCGTCTTCGGTGGGCAGCTGGAACATGGCCGGATCGGGAGCAGGCTGGGCCACGACCTCTTCGGTGACGGGGCCGCGATGGCTAACGGCGACGATGAAGTGCGCCATGCCGGCCCCCCAGCCGCGGCTCTGATAGGTGTCGTGGATAGCTCGCACCAGGGCCTCGGCTCGTTCGCGATCGGGGAGGAGAGAGACCAATGGTGGCTCGTGGGCAATGGCGGTGCGCACCTGTTCTGGGTGACGAGCGACGAGGGCGAGGGCATTGATGGCTCCGCCGCTCGAGGCGAAAAGATCGACCGGACCCCCGCCGATCGCCCCAATTAGCCGGAGGAGATCATCTGCGTGAACGTCTGGCGACGTGGGCGTGGTGGGATCGTCCTTCTCGCTTCGCTCGACGCCACGAGGGTCATAGGTCACGATGGTCGGGTCTGGGAAATGACCGGCCAAGGTATTGAAGCCGGCAGCACCCATCGGGTGGCCAATCATGAGGAGAACCGGTTCCGCACTTTCCTCGTTTGGACGGACGTCGTAGGTGAGGGTGGCGCCAGGAACCTTAAGGGTATGGCTGGTAGTAGCCGTGGTTTTCATCGTCATCTCCTATCGCTCGGGATCCTCGGCCAAAATCGCATCGATCTGACCCACCGCCTGGGTGAGCCCTTCCTCCATGCCCATGGCAAGGACCTGTTCCATTGCCTCGGCACTAGGGAATTGGCTCTCGATCGACATCTGGGTGCGTCCTCCTCCGAGATCGGAGATCGTCACCCGCCCCTCGTTCCTCGGCAAGTCGTCGTTGGGGCTGCCGTCCTCATTGGCGAAGCCATCGCGAAAGACGAGGCGATGGGGAGCCTCGACCTTGAGGACATCCCAATAGCCTCGGGGCTGATCACCCTCCGGGCCGGTCATGTGGTATTCGACCCGGCTCCCCGGAGAGAGGTCGTGGCGGGTGAAAGTGGCGGGGTAGGTCGGGGGACCCCACCAACGTTCGAGCTGGCGAGGATCGGCCCAGAGCTGCCAGACCCGATCGGGCGAGGCCGCGAATTCCGCTTCGAGGGTCATCGTCAGAGCATCGGGGTCCTTCCGGACCGCGGTAACAGTCATCGTTCTTCCTCCTTCTTGTCTTCGACGAGCTCGGTCATGCGAGCGACCCGACCACGCCAGAGCTCCTCGTACTGGTCGAGCAGGCGGCGCGCCAAGCGCAACCTCTCGAGGTCGGTGCGGACCACCTTGCGTCGTCCCACTCGCTCCTTGGTCACCAGCCCGGCTCGCTCCAGAATGGCGATGTGCTTTTGCACCGCCGCGAAGCTCATTTGGTAGTGACTGGCGAGTTCGGCGACACCCTCTTCGGCATCGATTGCCCGGCGGACGATGTCCCGCCTCGTGGCGTCGGCTAACGCCCCGAACATCCGATCGAAGTCCCAGGTGATGGTCTGCATTGATACAACCATACGGTTGTATCAAGGATTTGTCAACTGTCGGCCAGGGGTACGGCTTGCCATCGCTCATACTGGTGTCCTATGCAGGCAGTCCCCTCCTGGCGATGTGAGGTTCTCCGGGCACTTGGCCTGGGGAATCAAACACCAGTTTTGCTGGCCCTCATGAGGAGTCTCCCGGATGGGCGGAATGAGGGACCATGCTGACCATCAGGACATCATGGCCCAGTCACCTCGCCCTCGTCCTGCTGGCCGGGCTTCTCACATGCCTGGCGGCTTGCACGCAGCAGGAAGAGCCGCCGCTGTCTTCGATCGAGCGAACGACCGTACCTTCCGCATCGGAACCCGCGTCGACAGCGCCCACGGAAGCTAGTCGCGCCACAAACGAAGTTGTCCCATCTCCGCAGCCATATCTCGCATTCGATTCACCCGTTCTGCCTCGGGCAGCAGAACCCATTCCCCCAATTGAAGTGTTCGAGGACGGGCAGTCGACAATTCACATGGGTGACTTCCAAGCCGTCTATGGGGATGGGATATTTTCAGATGCCCTCGTGGTGCGCCACGCCGGGTCAGAGACAGCCATTGCCCTGCGCCCCTTGGGAAGGGAGCTGAACCTGCTGCGAACGGTCGACGATGTGAGCCCGACAACGGGCGGAGGTGAGGGCGGCGTCAGGTTGAGCGGTCGGAACGAATGGGTCAGTTACGACCTGCTACTTGAGACCTACCCCTACAACGCCGGGTTGCTCCACTACCAGGTTGTGATAGAGCCGCACGCCCAGTTCTCATCCGGCTCAGTTGAGCTCGAATGGCAATTCGTGAACTCGACCACGGGTGAGGAAGCACCCGCGAATATGGAGGTTTTCGCCGAGCGCGCTTCGTTTGCCGCCCCGATGTTCTATGGCTACTCCGAGACTCTGGACGCGACATTGCTCTACTGGTTCGATCTGACGAGAATCAACCCCTTCATTGAGGTCACCCGCTATGGCCCGGCGGGAACGGCAGGCCCCCGTGGTCGCTCCTTTGGTCACACTCTCTCAAGCAGCGACCTGAGGAAGCTCCCGATTGGCGAGTCGCTAATTCTCTTCGACGCCTACCTATACCTGACGCCAGGTCGTGCACCAGACGAAGGTGCGATGTTTAACAACTATCTCCAACAGGTAAGTGATATCTACGACCTGATCGCCAAGCCCGAGATCTCACTACCCGACTGGCAAGCTCTAGCAACCGAGACACTCGCAGACCTTGACGATCCGGCGACCTGGGTCGAGTTGAATGGGAAGCGTTACTGGCGCGCTTATGTTTCCGATACGCGCCAGAGCGCCGAGGCGATCACACAGCTCGACGTTGGGCTTGGCGCGGCCCGTTACGCGGCGCGCTATGGAGATGAACAGGCGACCAGGATTGCACTGGCTGCCGAAGCAACTCTGGAGGACTTTTACAACCCACGATTTGGCCTAGTCCAGAACAGCGGTCCTTTGGCCGTTACCGGCAACCAGGGGCGTGGCGACACGTGGTATGAGTTGGGCCACGTGCTCAAGCTGGCTGAGTGGGGCTTGCTTGGCAGCGAGGTTGCCGCAGACCTAGCGCTTCGCAGCGCGGATGCCTGGATCGAGTACGCCCATACGGCTGATTATCGCTTTCACCGTTTCTACAACTTTCCAGACCCTGATAACCCGGATGCCGCGTGGCAGGGAAGCGAGCGCGAGCCGGATGCGTCAGGCGGTTACGCCTACTACATGCTCCTGCTGTATGACCTGACAGGCGAGGAGCGCTACGTTGAAGAAGCCAAATCTGCCGTGGAAGCGCTGGCCGGCAGCGGTTTCCTCCTCGCATACGAGACACACATCACTGCGCAGGCGGCCGCCGCATGCGCTCGCCTGTGGCAGATGACGGGGGACCCCCACTATCTGACTCTCTCGTACGGCCCTATCGCCAACCTGGTGCGGCTCGCGTGGGTCTGGGAAGTGGACTATGGGCCTGCGGCAGCGGCCACGACGTTCTGGGGACTCAACCCAACTCAGCGGTCAGGGGTTATCACGCCGAAGGAGCAGTATGAGGCGTGGATTTATCTCGACGAGTACCTCCGGCTTACGCACGGAGCGGTTGACCCCTCCGTGGAGAAACTTGTTGCCGAGTTTCTCAAGTACAGCCTCGCGACCCTCGCTTATACGTTGCCACCTGTCGCTCCGGACGGCATGGCAACCGAGAGCCCAGCTGCCTATTCGACCGTGGCAGAAAACCGCGTGGATCTCTACATCCCCTTGGAAGATATGCGCGACAGTTGGGGGACCTGGGGTGCAATCGGCCAGCAGGTATACGGTGCGGGTATGGCGCCGACGCTCGCCGCCCTCGCGTACCGCGAGGTCAACGGAGTTACCCTCTATAGCGGTTACCCAAGTGTCTTGATCGATGCCAGCCAAGCCGTCGTGACCGGTATTCCTCCGTACACAACCCCCGTCCTGCTTTTCGGCGCCTCGCTCGAAACCATCGCGACGACTCCGTGTGGGGACGCTCTCTGCGCGACCGTTCCCGGCGGCGCCAGATTGCCACTCAGGCCAAGTTAGGTGACGGCTAGCAGGACATCGTTCCGTCGTGAACAGCAGGACTTCGTTCCGCCTGTGGAGGTGATTAGGTCGCAGGACATCGTTCCGGTTTGGCTCTCTTCGTTTCATCGAGCGAGGAGGCCAG
>JBOGEX010000020.1:0-7129 GCA_050741915.1 Acidimicrobiia bacterium | reverse complement strand
GGCGTCTTCGAAGGAACCGAACCGGTCGGGGAAGTCGGGCCGGTACTTGAGGGTCTTGAAGTTGCTTTCGCTGTAAGGGTTGTCGTTCGAGCAGTGGGGTCGGCTGTGGCTCTTGGTCACGCCCAGGTCGGCCAGGAGGAAGGCCACCGGCCGGGACGCCATCGACGCCCCCCGGTCGGCGTGGATGGTCAACAGGTCGGGTGATGTTCTGCTTGGCGATGGTCTCGGCCAGGAGCCGTTCGGCGAGGTAGGCCCGCTCCGCCCGGGCCAGCAGCCACCCGACCACGTAGCGGCTGAAGATGTCGATGATCACGTACAGCTGGTAGAAGAGGTGGCGGTCGGGTCCCCGCAGCTTGGTGTAGGGGTCGGACCGGAGCGCCCTGCCTGCCTTTCGGCTGGTGGGTGACGGCGATCACCGAAATTCCCCAGGGTTGATCATCGAAATTCCTCACCCTGGTCGTTGTTTAGGTTAGGCCTGCACCTGCTTTCTGAGCTTGTCGGCTCGGGCTTGGTGGGTTCGCATCCGGTAGCTGTCGCCATCGATCCCGATGACGACGGAGCGATGCAGTAATCGGTCCAGCATGGCCGCGGCGACGGCGGTGTCGTCGAAGATCTGGCCCCAGGCCGAGACCCCGCGGTTGGTGGTGAGGATGATCGATCCCTTCAGGTAGCGGCGGGAGATGACTTGGAAGAGGTGAGCGGCGTCCTCGGATGGCATGGCCAGATGTTGGGTCGGGGACGGGACGCCTGGTCGGCTTTCGCCGGTAGGTTTTCCCGTCCCCGCCCGCCGAACCGGACGTGCACGTTCCCGCGCATCCGGCTCTCCGCATGGTCACGGTGGGGCTGGTGTCACGAGCTCTGTGACTTTCCCGACGAAGGCAACGTCGTCGTGGTTGGTTTGGCGGAAGCGTGCTCCCGCCGCGTCGATCTCGTCGATGTTGTAGGGGGTGCAGATTTGGGCTCCGCGGTAGCGGTAGCGTTGGACCTGCATCCGGGCCGGGTTGTAGAGGGTGACACCGTCTTGGCTGATTCGGTCCGCTCCGTAGTAGCGGCGACGCATCTGTTTCCAGGTGAGTCGGGGGTGTTTGCGGCGTATCCAGAGGATGAGTCTCCACCAGGCCCATTGGGCGAGGTAGGAGAAGGTCCGTTTGGAGACGCCGTATCGGAAGTAGGCAGCCCAACCCCGAAGGATCGGGTTGACTGTCCGTAACACGTCCACCAGCCGCAGCGAGGTGGTACCACGCCCGGTCGCTCTCCTGATCTTTGCCATCACCGCCGCCAAGGCGGCCTTGGACGGGTAGGTGAGCACCACGGGGTTTCCGTCTTCTCGGTATTTCCGCTGGATGTGGAATCCGAGGAAGTCGAAACCGTCGTCGATATGGGTGACCAGGGTCTTTTCTGGGGAGAGGGTCATCTGTAGCTCCGTGGCCAACAGAGCACCGATCTGGTCGCGCAACGCTTCGGCGTCGGCGCGGCTGCCGTTGACGAGGACGACGAAGTCGTCGGCGTATCGGATCAGCCGATAGTTCGGTAGTCCCTTGCGTCGGCGTTGCTGCCGTCGCCCTGGCACTCGGTTGGCCTCCCAGAATTCTTGGAAGGGCCGGTCGAGTGTCGTCAGGTAGATGTTGGCCAACAGAGGGGAGATGACCCCTCCTTGCGGCGTGCCGGTCAGGCTCGCCGCGTATCCGCCATGCGCTTCGATCACCCCAGCCCGTAGAAACGCCCGGATGAGTCGCAGCACCTTGCGGTCGGCGACTCGTCCTTCGATCAGCGTCATCAGACGTTGATGGTCGATAGTGTCGAAACAGGCCTTGATGTCGCCTTCGATGACCCACTCGTAAGACGACGGCCTGCTTGTGAAATGGTGGATCTCAGCTATCGCATCCTGAGCGCGCCTACCGGGCCGATACCCGTACGAAGACGGGTAGAAATCGGCCTCGAAGATCGGTTCCAGCACCAGCTTGAGCGCCATCTGCGCCACCCGGTCACGCAGGGTCGGGATACCCAGGTAACGGACGTTGCCGCCCCGTTTGGGAATCTCGGCCTTTTTGACGGGCAGCGGACGAAACGAACCGTCCTTGAGCGAGGACCGCAGGTCCTCTAAGAACGGCTCGACGCCTCGGCGTTCAATGGCGTGACGCGTCACCGCGTCGACACCGGCGGTTCTGGCGCCCCGGTTGCGGGCCACCCGCTCCCACGCCACCACCAAGGTGGCACGGTCGCAGACCAGATTGAACACGTCACCGAACCGGCGAACCGGTTCGGTCCTGCTCCAACGATGCAGCTTCCGTTGATGATCAAGTACCCGGGTCTCAGCCTCTGCGAGGCTGGGCCACGACGCGCCGTTGTTCAACGACGACCTCCCTGCCACCATCCGTGCTGCCGATCATGCTGCCGCCCTTCCCCATGTGGCCGGCTTTCCCGGCCTCCGAGTACTACGGCGGCTCCGCCACGACTCGACGCAACAGCGGGCGTTGCGCCTGCCCGCCGACCAGCAGGCCGCTGGCCGGGATGGGCAACGTCGAGTCGCTTCCCACGTTCACTGTGGATCATTTGACAGGGTCGGCGTCCAGCTTTACCCCGACGGCATCGCCCGACCCTCAGATCGCAGGATCGGATCGGGCCTCGAATCACCCATGGGATACAGGCAATCCGAGAGGAAGGGCCATCGGATATGGCTCCCTCCTGCGCCGCGGCACGGCCCATCCACTGGAGTTGGCGGACCGTTGACGACTCACGGGGCTTCAAGCACTGGTTCACAGGCGTTACGCCTTTCTGTCTCGCTAGCGGGCAGATGCCGTCCAGTGGTTCCGACACCTCCCTACGTTGTCAGGGCTGCTCTCAGCCTCACCCCCAAACCCGGGGTTCGGCCTGCCCTCAGCTTCAACCGGTCGCTGCGACGACCAGCGGCGGGCCTCTCAACCCGCACGATCCATCAGCGCCTCGTGGCGCACACCCAAGCTCGTCGATGATGAGAACGCCGGGTCCGGAGTAGAAGCGCATGGTGGTGGCCCACCGTCCTTCCAAGGCGGCGCGGCGACAGCGGGCGGCGAGCTCGGCGGCGGCGGTGTAGTAGACCCGGTGGCCCGAGTCGACGGCGGCGTGTCCGAGGGCGACGGCGAGCATGGTCTTGCCCACCCCGGGGGGTCCGATGAAGAGCAGGTTGGTGGCGTCCTCGACGTAGCGGCAGCTAGCCAAGTCTCGGATCAGGGCCTGGTCGACGGAGGGTTGGGCCCCGAAGTCGAAGTCCTCGATCCGCCACGGGGAGGGGAAGGAGGCGAAGCGGAGCATCGACGCCCACCGTCGTCTGGCGGTGGAATCCACCTCGACTCGGAGCAATGCTTCCAAGAACTCGGTGTGTCCTTTCTTATCGGTGCGGGCCTTCTCGAGGTGGGCGGGGAGCGCTTCGGCGGCAGCTCCCAACTTCAAGTAGGCGAGGTGGGAGCGGAGTTGTTGGTAGACCGAGTCGGTCTGGGACATGATCAGGCTCCTTCCTTTCCATCGATGAACTGCTGGTAGCGGGCGAGGTCGATCACCGGGTCACGGGCGGCGTCACCCACCAGCTCGGCCGTCAGCGCCAAGGCGGCCGCGGAGGGGGGCCGGTTGACCTTGGCCTTGCAGGGCCGATCGGTGGTGAACGACGCCAACACCACGTTCTCCAAGGCGGCGGTGTGCTCGGGGAGCCGCACCGTCCGGTTGGCTCCTCTGGGTGCCAGCCGGTGGGAGGCGGCGAAGCTGCCCGCCGCCGAAACCAGGTCGATGGTCTCGGTGCCGTGCCGCCACCGCGCTCTCACCTCGGTGCCGATCAGGGCCGGGGGAACCGAATAGAGGTTGCCCCACACCGATACCAACCCGTTGGGAGCGACCCGACGAGAAAGCTCCACCTCGACCGGGAAGGGCATCGAGGGGAGCGGGAGGAGCCCCTCGGCGAGGGCGGCCTGGGCGACGGTGAGCCGGCGGCCGGCCTCCATCCGGCCGCCTTCCGGTTCGGGCCCACTCCCAACTTGGCCGCTGACGGCCACAGCCGGGAGGGCTGCTTCTGTCTGGCGGGGTCTTTGATCGGCGACCATCACAGAACCGGTCGAGGGAGGACTGTGCCTCCGACAGAGATGAGACCGAGGCGGTGCGCCACCACCTCTGGGTGAGATAGTGGATCGACTTCTCCACCACTCCCTTCCGGTTCCCCCGTCGGGGCGGACAGGCCACCACCTTGATCCCATAGTGTTTGGCCACCGGGACAAAGGAGGCTTGGACCATGCCGGTGGCGGGGTTGATGACGGTGGCCATCCGATCGAACCGCCACTCCTTGCTAACCCCGCCCAGACGGCGGCCGACCTCTTCCAGACCGACGATCAGATGGGCCTGATCGTCTGCTTCCGAGACCCAGGCTCTGAACTTGCTCGAATGTGACAGGGCCCCCACCAACACATAGGTCTTCTTCCCCCAGGGGGTATCGGCCAGCTCGAGCCAGTCCCACTGGGTCTCGGCCCCCGGAGGATGCTCGATGACGACGGTGGCTCTGCCGTTGACCCCGGCACAGGGCTCGCAGTGGGGCCGCAGCCTGCGGTCTCGGAGCTTGCGGACAAAGGTCGGATAGGACTGCGAGAACCCCAACCCCTCCACCTCGGTGAAGAGCACCGTCGCCCACACATGGGGGTCATCTGAGAGCCGCTGCCGGAGATAAGGCTCGAACCGGTCGAAGGGATCCACCGCCCCTCGAGCCCGCACCCCCGGCTCCCTAATTCCCGCCAGATAGGCTCGGACCGTCTTCCCGGTCACGGCCCAGATGCCGGGCGATGGCCGACACCGTCCACTCCCGCTTAGCCAACGCACTGATCTCCATGTCCTCATCTCCTGTCAACATGAGGTCGGGCTCCTCTCCATAGCCGGCGTTCCTTGCAGAAGCCAGCTTGGAGAGGACCCCAGCCCTCAACCGGTATCTCGGGGAGGGTGGGGAAAATCAATGATCAGGTCTGGGGAGTCCTACGTGATCGCGGTCATGGGTTTCCCCGGCCCGCCCTCCGAACCGGACGTGCACGTTTCCGCGCATCCGGCTCTCCACGTGTTCAGACCGCTGGTTGTAGTGATCCGGTTGTCTGGCTCGTCCACGGTGTGGGGATACGAGTGCCCCGGTAGCGGTATCGCTCGATGGCGACCGCTCGTGGCCGGAACAGTTCGGTTCGTCCGTCTCGGATCTCCCATCCGGGGAGGTAGCGACGGCGAATGGTTCCCCAGTTCAGCCCCAGGTGTCGTTTGCGGAGCCACCCGACAATCCGCCAGAAGACGAAATGGTCGAGGTAGTTGAACGTCCGCGAGGACACTCCGTGGCGGTAATAGTTACACCATCCCCGCAGCACCCGGTTGACCGAGCGCAACAGGTCGGCGAGCCTTCGATGTCTCCGGCGGCGGGTGAGCCTCCTTATCTTGTCCATCACTGAGAGCAAGCTCTGTTTGGATGGGTAGGTGTAGACGGCCTTCTTGCCGGTTCGGCCTCGCCAGGAGCGGCGTTGGACACGCCATCCCAGGAAGTCGAACCCCTCGTCGATGTGGCATACCCTCGTCTTGGCTTCCGACAGGGCCAGGCCGATCGGGGCCAACACCGAGCTGACCTCGCCCCAGAGCTGTTCGGCGTCGGAACGCTGCCCGGCGACCAGAACAATGAAATCGTCGGCGTAACGGACCAGTCGCATGACCGGTTCGCCTGCCCGACGTTTCTTGGCTCGTGTCCATTCCGGTCCGAGCGCCTCCCATTTCTGGGTGAACCACTCGTCGAGGACGGACAGGGCGATGTTGGCCAGTAACGGTGAGAGGATGCCGCCTTGGGGGGTGCCGGTGATCGTTCTGCGGTCGAGGCCCTCCTCGGTGAGGATGCCTGCCCGTAGAAACGCCTTCACCAAGTCCAAGACCCGTTTGTCTCTGACTCGTCGGCGCATCCTGCCCATGAGGGCGGTGTGGTCGATGTTGTCGAAACACGCCTCGATGTCGGCTTCGAACACCCACTCGTAGTTACGAGAGGGCGATGCGAGGTAATGAATCTCGGCGAGGGCGTCTTGGGCTCGACGCTTGGGACGGAAACCATACGAAGATGGTTTGAAGTCCGTCTCAAAGATCGGCTCTAGCACCAGCTTCAACGAGGCCTGCACGACCCGATCGGCGACGACGGGTATCCCCAGACGGCGGACCTTGCCCCCCGTCTTGGGGATGGTCTTTTCCCGGACCCGGGTAGGAACGAACCGACGACCCTTGACCGCATCTCGCAGACCGGTCAAGAACTCGTCGACGTCGTCGACCCGATTGGGGGCGACCCGATCGGCGCCGGCAGTTCGTGCACCTCTGTTGTGTAAGACCCGATCCCAGGCCACGACCAGGAACGCCGGGTCGTAGACGAGGTTGAACAGGTCATCGAAACGACGGTCAGGATCACTGGCCGCCCATTGGTGCAGCTTCTCTTGCATCCCGAGTACCCGCGGCTGCGCCTCAGAAAGGTCGGGCCACGGTGCGCCGGTATTCACCAGCGTCCTCCTCGTTCAGTCTGTCTGCTACGAACACGCTGGGGTCCTTCGCCCTGTGCCGGGCTTTCCCCGGCTCCGACTACTACGACCCCTCCGCCCCATTCCGACGGCATCGACCGGCGACGGGTCTTCCCACCCACCACCCTGGCTGGGCGGCGGGGAGGGACCATCGGGATGGTTCCCACGTTCACTCCAGAACCGTTCGACCGGGGAGGTGCCCAACTATGCCCCTGCGGCCTCGCCACGGCTACGCCGCAGCCTTTCACCATGGCCTCCCGACCGGCGACATCAACCAGTCTGAGAGTTCCCCATCCGACGGCCTCGGCCGCCCGATGGGTGCGCGCCGCAACCCAGCCCACATCTGCCAGATTCGAGCTGGTGGTATGCACTTGAGGAGCGTTCAGACGCTGGTTCACTCCCGTTACACCTTCCGGTCTCACTCGCCGGACCCGCACCATCTGACAGTGCTGGCACGTCCCGGCTTTGTCAGGGCTGCTGTCCACCCTCCCCGGCGTCCCCCGGTTCAGGCTGCCCCCAGTTTCAACGGCCCGCTACGACGAGCCGAAGGCGGTGTCCTTTCACCACCGCACGGTTCCAAAGCGCCTCGTGGCGCTCGA
>JBOGEX010000019.1:0-8909 GCA_050741915.1 Acidimicrobiia bacterium | reverse complement strand
CAACTCACCTGAAACCACCCCCGGAGGCCGCGCCCTCAAGCTCTATTCAAGCGTCCGCCTGGAGGTCCGGCGGATCGAAACGATCAAGGACGGGGCCGAAAGCGTCGGCAACCGGGTGCGGGTCAAGGTAACGAAGAACAAAGTGGCGAGCCCATTCAGGCAGTGCGAGTTCGATATCGTTTTCGGCGAGGGCATCTCTCGGGAGGGAAGCTTGCTCGACGTCGCCGTCGACAACGGGGTAGTCAAGAAGAGCGGAGCCTGGTTCACCTACGACGGGGACCAACTCGGACAGGGCCGGGAGAACGCCAAGAAGTTCTTGCGAGAGAACCCGGATGTGGCCGTGCAACTTCAGGCCAAGGTCTTTGAAGTGGTTGGAATGGTTGCACTCGAAGGTGCCGAAGAGACAGAAGGGGCAGTGCTCGCCGAGGAATCCTGATCCCTGGGTTTCGCGCTCTCGGCCCCGGGCTCTTCGGTTAGGATTGGATCAGTAAACAACCCCAACCTTTGAAGGAACCGTGAAGCGTCTGCCCGTCCCCAATCCAAGGAATCTCCCTAACACCGCTTAGGACTTTTTCGTAGATCGTCGGACGGCTTTGTAGGTGCTCACCGGGAAGGCAGCACCATGGAAACCATTTGGATTTCAGCGATCGCCGCACTGGCGGTCGTGCTGGCTGGAGCCGTCGGCTTCCTGCTCGCGAAGAATCGGAGCGAAGGCCGCCAGCGGATCCTGTCTGATGACGACTCCGTCGGCAGCGCCCGGGCGGAGGCTCAGAAAATCCTCTCCCGGGCCGACGAGGAAGGCCGAGCGCGAGCGGAGGCCTATCGCCAGCGGGAGGAAGCCACCCTCGAACATCGCAAGGTCGAACTCGATGGCGTCGAAACTCGGCTCGGTCATCGCGAGCAGACGCTCGAACAGCGAGCCGGAAACCTCGCTCAGCGGGAGCAAATTCTCATTGGCCGGGAGACTGAGGTCGCAGGCCGTCAGCAAGACCTAGACCGTCTCAAGGAGGACGCTCGCTCCGAACTCGAACGCGTCGCCGGAATTGATGCCCGGGCCGCCAAGGACGAGCTCCTGGCCCAGGTCGAGCACGAGGCCCGCCGCGAGGCGATGATCCTGGTCCGCGACCTCGAAGCCAAGGCCCGAGAAGAAGCCGACCGCCGCGGTCGCCGCATCCTCGCCACTGCCATCCAGCGGCTGGCGAGTGAGGTTGTCACCGAGTCAACTGTTTCTGTCGTCTCCCTTCCCTCCGACGACATGAAGGGCCGCATCATCGGTCGAGAGGGCCGCAATATCCGCACCCTAGAAGCCGTCACCGGGGTGAACCTGATCGTCGACGACACCCCCGAATCGGTTTCGGTGGCTTCGTTTGACCCGGTCCGGAGGGAGAAGGCCCGCCTCACTCTCGAGAAACTGGTAGCCGACGGTCGCATTCATCCGGCCTCGATCGAGGAGGCATACGAGAAGGCCGAGGCCGAAGTCGAGCAGTCGGTCCGCGATGCGGGGGAGTGGGCCCTGGTCGAGGTGGGTCTCTCCAAGATGCATCCCGAGCTGGTCGTCCTCCTGGGTCGACTCAAGTACCGTTCGAGTTACGGGCAGAACGTCCTCAATCACCTGATCGAGTCGGCTCATGTGGCGTCGATGCTGGCTAGCGAGCTGGGGATCGAACCGAGTGCCGTCAAGCGCTCAGCCCTGCTGCACGACATCGGCAAGGCCGTGACCCACGAGGTCGAGGGTTCTCATGCGCTGATCGGGGCCGAGATCGCCCGGCGCTTCGGAGAGGATCCAGCCGTCGTGCACGGTATCGAAGCCCATCACAACGAGGTCGAGCCCCGGAGTCTCCTCGCCATCCTGGTCCAGGCCGCCGATGCGGTTTCGGCCGCCCGGCCGGGCGCTCGCAGGGAGGCGTTGGAGTCCTACGTCCGCCGGCTGGAGAAACTCGAATCGCTTGCCTCCGACTTCACCGGGGTCAAGCAGGTCTTTGCGATGCAGGCTGGGCGTGAGGTGCGAGTGGTGGTGGACCCGGGCCATGTTGATGATCTCGCCGCAGCTGATCTCGCCCGCCGTATCGCTCGCAAGCTCGAAGAGGACCTTCAGTACCCTGGACAGATCCAGGTGACTGTGATTCGCGAGTTCCGCGCCACCGATCACGCTCGCTGAGCAATGACCACTGTTGCTCTTGCTCCGCCATCTCGTCGTCCTCTAACGACGCGGGTTCCGACTCGTACCGGCAAGCAATATCACATCCGCACGTTCGGGTGCCAGATGAACGAACATGACAGCGAACGAATCGCCGGTTTGCTCGACCTCGATGGCATGACCGCGACCACTGACCTCGATGCGGCCGACGTTCTCTTCATCAATACCTGCACGATCCGCGAGGCCGCTGACAACCGGCTCTACGGCAACCTCGGCCAGCTCAAGGAGTGGAAGGACCGGAGGCCCGACTCGCTGTTGGTGGTAGGCGGTTGTGCGGCCCAGAAGGATCGCGACCTCGTCCGGGAGCGGGCACCCTGGGTCGATGTCGTGATGGGTACCAACAACCTCGATCGGATCCTCGACCTCATCGACTACGCCGAGGCGTGGGGAGGTATTACCGAGGTCGCCGACGAACTCGAGGCGATGCCGTCGTCACTTCCAGCCCGTCGTGAGCTGTCGCATTCGGCCTGGGTGTCGATCCAGGTGGGTTGCAACAACACCTGCACCTTCTGCATCGTTCCTTCGGTACGGGGCAAGGAGGTCAGTCGTCGTCCAGGTGATGTTCTTTCCGAGATCAGGGGGCTGGCTGCCCAAGGAGTCATCGAAGTCACACTGCTGGGCCAGAACGTCGACACCTACGGTCGCGACCTCGCGCTCGACGGTCGCCGGCATCCGCTTTTTGCGGAGCTACTTCGCCAAGTGGGGTCGATCGAGGGCATATCACGGATCAGGTTTACCAGTCCCCACCCGGCCGACTTTCGACAAGACGTGGCAGAAGCCATGGCGGAAACGAAAGCGGTCTGCGAGCAACTCCACCTTCCGCTCCAGTCAGGCTCTGATCGGGTGCTGGCCGCCATGCACCGCGGCTACAACACCAAACGCTATTGGGACAAGCTCACCATGGCTCGAGACCTGATCCCGGACTTGAGCGTCTCCACCGACATCATCGTGGGCTTTCCCGGGGAAACCGAAGAAGATTTCCAGGACACGCTCGACCTTGTCGAGGCGGCTTGCTTCGACCAGGCGTTCATGTTCATCTTCTCTCCCCGGCCCGGAACCCGAGCGGCGATGATGACCGATCAGTTTGTACCGGCCGAGGTGATCGCGGAGCGGTTTAGCCGGCTGGTAGCGATTCAGAATGAGTCGTCCCTCAAAACCAACCAGGCAATGATCGGCGGGCGCTACGAGGTCTTGACCGAAGGACCCTCGAAAAAAGACATCGAAGTAGCGGCGACACGGACGCGAGGCGGCAAGCTGGTTCATATTCCCGGCTGCTTCGAACCTGGTCAGCTATTCGACGCAACGATCCTGAGCGCGGCGCCGCATCACTTGTTGGGGAGAGTCGCCTGACTCGTCTCTTCGCCATCCTCGGGCCGACTGCTTCGGGCAAGAGCGAGGTGGCTCTCGAGCTCGCCGCCCGCCGCCACGCTCCGATCCTCACCGTTGACAGCATGCAGGTCTATCGAGGATTGGACATCGGCACCGCCAAACCCGCGGCCGAGGAGCAGGCCAGGGTCCCTCATTTCATGATCGATCTGGTCGAACCGGAGGCCGACTACAGCGTTGCCCAATTTCAGACCACCGCCCGCCAACTCATTGATCGACACGACGAACTCTTCATCGTTGGCGGTTCTGGCCTCCATTTTCGCTCGGTCGTAGATCCGCTCGAGTTTCCACCAAGTGATGCCGAGCTCCGCCAGAGGCTGGAGGAGATCGCTGATCCGGTGGCGGCGCTGGTGGGCGCTGACCCGAAAGCGAGTCAGGTCGTCGACATTCACAACCCGCGACGAGTGATCAGAGCGCTCGAGATTCTCCACCTCACCGGTCAGTCCCCGACGACTCGCTCTCGACAACCGCACCGCTCCGAGGTCGGGCGATACCAACCGCGCTATCCCTTCTGTGCGATCGGCTTGGATCCGGGTCCCGAAATTGGAGATCGAATCGAGGCTCGGGTAGAGGCGATGATGGAGGCCGGCCTCTGGGAGGAAGTGAGGAGACTTCGACCCCGCCTCGGCCGGACCGCGAGAGGCGCTGTCGGTTACCGGCAGTTGCTGAAAGCAATAGACGGCGAAATCACGCCAGAAGACGGCTGGGAGCTGACCAAACGCGCCACATTGGGCCTGGCGCGCCGCCAGCGCACGTACTTCCGGCGCGATCCGCGCATCCAATGGTTGCCGTGGGAAGCAAGTCTCGTGCGACGGGTGGAAGCGGCCAGCAAGGCTCTGGGACTCTGATGCAGTTCTCCAAGATGGAAGGCCTCGGCAATGACTTCGTCGTCCTCACGGGCAGGGTCGAAGTCACAAGCGAGCTCGTCCGCTTTCTTTGCGATCGCCATTTCGGAATCGGCGCCGACGGAGTGCTTCGGGTCGGCCTTGACCACCACCAGGTGGTGATGGATTACTGGAACGCTGATGGGAGCGAGGCGGAGATGTGCGGGAGTGGACTGCGCTGCGTCGCTCGCTTCGCATACGAACACGAAATGGTGCCGACCAGGGAGTTCTCGGTTCGCACGGCCGTTGGCGAGCGGCGAGTCGAAGCCCTCGCCGAGCCGCGGGTCGAACTGGGACCGGTGGCAGTGGGCGAGAGCTTTGTCTGGGAAGGGGCGACCTTCTATGCCGCGACGGTTGGCAACCCCCACGCGGTCACAGTTGTCGAAGATCCCGAGAAGGCCGAGGTGGCGCGGATCGGGCACGATCTCGAACAGGCGACACCCGGGGGGGTCAACGTCGGCTTTGTGGCCGTTGAGCCGGAGGCAATTCGACTACGGGTGTGGGAGCGGGGAGTGGGAGAGACCCTGGCCTGTGGGAGTGGCATGGTCGCGGCGGCGGCCGTCACTCGCCAACTTGGTTTGATTTCCGATCGGGTCGATGTCGAGGTCGCCGGCGGCATGGCAACCGTCGATCTCGATGGTGATACAAGTTGGCTGACCGGTCCCGCCCGCACGGTTTTCAGCGGCGAGATCGAGATCCCTACATCGCTCTGATCACGCTCACGACTCGACCGATCACCTCGACCCCGCGGTCGTAGGTCACCGGAGAGAGTGCGGGGTTGGCAGGTTCGAGGATGACCTTTCCTCCCCGACGGCGCAGTGTCTTGACTGTCGCCTCCTCCTTGTCAATCAGTGCAGCCACGATCTGGCCGTCGCGGGCGTCCTTTCCCTGCTCGATGACGACGAGGTCGCCGTCGAGGATCCCGGCCTCGATCATGGAGTCACCCTTGATGCGCAGCATGAAGACCTGGCCTCGCCCGACGAGGGAGGTGGGAAGCGTGAGCACGTCCTCGATGTCCTCGCTGGCCAGGATCGGAGTGCCGGCTGCGATCCGACCCAGAATCGGGACCTGACGAACCGTGGGCTCCCGTTCGTGCCCGCCGCCAATCACCTCGATTGCCCTGGGCTTGGTGGGATCACGACGCAAGTAGCCGGCCTTCACTAAGGCCGAGAGGTGAAAGTGGACGGTGGAGGGTGAGGAAAGACTGAGAGCCTCCCCGATCTCGCGCACCGAAGGCGGATAGCCCCGGGCCGCAACGGCATCCTGGATATAGGCCAGAATCTGAGACTGCCTCTCCGTCAGCTCAGGGGTTGTTACTTCCTTCATGCCAGCTCCTCTCGAACTCGTGTTCATGAGCGTAGACCTCCCGGGTGTCAAAACCAAACATTTGTTCGTGAGTTGACAACCGAACAGTCGTTCGATATTGTTCCGAACGTCAGTTCGGTTTGTCACACCCTCCCGATACGGTGACCAAGTCCGAACTTCGAGCAAGGAGGAAGATCGTGAACCGAGGCCATCAGTTGCTTTCCCTCAGGCTGCTGATCCTCCTCACGGTCACGGCCGCGGTCTTCCTCCTGATCTCGACTCGGGTCGCAGCTCAGACTCCGGCCCCGACTTCAAGTTCCCACCGTGTCGTGTCTGGCGAAAGGCTTTGGGAGATCGCTTCCGACCTCGAGACCGGAAGGGATCTACGCGCGGTGATTTCCGAGATTCAGCATCTGAATGATCTCGACACATCTGACCTTCGCCCGGGCCAGGTCTTGGTGCTGCCGCCTCCAGGCGACTAGCCCGTGCATGACGGGCAAGACCTCATCCGCTGACCGTCGGTACCCTGTGTCTGTGCGGTGTCCCATATGTGGTGGCGATGAAACGCGGGTGATCGATAGCCGGCCGGCCGAGCAGGGCTCGTCGATTAGACGCCGGCGCAGTTGCGGCGTCTGCGACCACAGGTTCACGACCTACGAGCGAAACGCCCCGGTTTTGCTCGTCAGGAAGCGAAGTGGCCGTTTGGAGCCGTTTGCTCCCGAAAAGCTGCAAAAGGGAGTTGAAGCCGCTCTCGCCGACCGACCGGTTCCGGTCAATGCTTTATCTGAGTTGCTCGAGGATCTGGAGTCGGCGGCCGCAAATCACGTCGGCCCCATTCCTTCCGAGCAGATCGGAAGGTTGGTGCTGGACCGGCTCCGAGTCCTCGACGAGGTGGCTTACCTCCGATTCGCTTCGGTGTACAAGGCCTTTCAGGACGCCGAAGACTTTGGTCGCGAGGTGGCGGCCCTGGAGACCGCTTCCGGGTCAGGTCGCCAGGGTGTCGAGAGCCCGGATGAGGCGGCCCCGCTCGGTGTCGGCCGCGGCGAAGATCGCCCCTAGGGTTTCCTCTCCGGCCTGAGCCAACAACGCCAGCTGACCTTCGAGATCGGCCTCGGCTGCTCCCGCTCCGGCTGAATCTCCGGCCGTCAGCGCATCGAGATACCTGACCCGCCATCGATCAAAGCCGGCCACGAAGTTCGTGACCTGACCGATATGTTTATCGAGGGCCGGGCTATTCGGAAAGCTCTCGACCATGGAGGCCAGCTCCACCTGCCAAGTTGCGATCATCGAGGCTGCCTCCGTTGAATCCGTGGCGCCGGCGAGAGTGGGCGAATCCCACAGCGGCCGCAAAATCACGCGGTAGCTGAGGGCATCGCCCAGCGCTGTCTCCATCGCCAGTGCCGATTGGGCGGCCCCGATGGCCGCCTGTCGGGAAGCGTTGTCGTCGGGAAGCGAGGCGGCGAGATCGAAAAGATCACGAGCCGACCGGTCGACGTCGAGCAGTAGCGAAGTCGATTCGGCCACCTCGCCGGTGGGCAAGGCCATCACCGCATCCAGCCTGCTCAACGAGCCTGCCAACTCGGTGGCGGCGTCGGAAAGTTGGCTGTCCTGGCGGCTGGCGGTCTCGATAGGAGCCCGCAAGAGTGAGGCGATCATCGCCGTGAGAACGATCAAGGTGACGGAGAACCCGATGATTGCTGCGCTCGACAGACGGCCTCCGCCCAGCTTCGAGCGGGCAATGACGTGCGGGCGCCAGCCGCCGATATCGAGGTCCGGAACCTGGGAGCGGGAATCCGGGACGGGGAGTGAGGGAGCGATGCCCGGAGCTCGAGGCTCAGCAACCGTGACGACTTGGGCGGAATCGTCGCTGTAGAAGCCAAGGGATTCGAGCATCGACAACTCAAGACCGGGCCCTCCCCGCTCGAGGAGACCGACCCCGCTCCCACGCGGCGTTCGTTCCATCCACGTGCTGGTGTCGCCGGATGGTGGGTTCTTGGGTCGCGATTTAGATCCCTCGTCGGTTGAGAGTCCACCGACGTCGATTGCCTCTCGAAGTCCTGTCGTCGCCTCGGATCCCCACCTACGAAGGGTGGAGATGAAACTAGAAATGCCTTGCCCGGTTTTCGTCCCGACACCACGCAACACGGCCGCGGTCGAAGAGCCCAGTTCCTCGGCGGTGGGGAACGTGGGTTTGGGGATATCGGCAGGAACCGGGACCGACTCGTGCTGGCGATGAGTCCCCCGCGGCTTCGATCTTCTCGTCGGGAGCGTCAAGCGCTCGGACTTCCGATTGGGCTTGGGGGCCAGGTGGCGGCCGCGGGTCGGGGCTTTGACTGATTGCTGATGCTCGCCAGGGGCGTGGTCAATCCGGCAATAGGTACAGTAGGTGAGGGCCAACTCGGTCTCCGTGGGTAGTACTCCGCCCGCAGCCCCACAGCAAAGATTGGTCCAGCGCGATGCACGTTACCTTCCGCCGTCTCAATCAGTCGGCATCTGTTCCAAAGGCCGCTCACCCCGGTGACGCCGGCTTCGACATCGCCGCCAGTGAAGCGGTCGACATGTTGCCTGGCGAGCGAGCGCAGGTTTCCACCGGCCTCGCCATTGCCATCCCCGACGGCTACGCCGGCTTGGTCGTTCCCCGCAGCGGGTTGGCTATTCGCCATGGCATCTCGGTTGTCAACGGTCCCGGTCTCTACGACTCGGGATACCGGGGGGAAATGGCAGTGATCTTGATCAACCACGGCACCGAGCCCGTGCATATCGAAGTCGGCGATCGCATTGCCCAGCTCGTGATCGTCGCCGTCCCCGAGGTGAGCTGGCAAGAGGTGGACGAACTCTCTGAGTCGGAGCGAGGCGTATCCGGCTTTGGCAGCACCGGTGGTTTTGGACGGCGAATGGGGTGACCGATCAGCCGGGCGGGTTTACAATTGCCGGGCTCTTGCGGAAGTAGCTCAGTTGGTAGAGCGCAACCTTGCCAAGGTTGAGGTCGCGGGTTCGAGCCCCGTCTTCCGCTCCCGTTTCCGGCAGCCCACCAAAGGGGGCCGGGTCGGCCAGGAGAGACGGCGACGTGGCCGAGTGGTTAGGCGCGGGTCTGCAAAACCCGTCACTCCGGTTCAATTCCGGACGTCGCCTCCAGT
>JBOGEX010000018.1:0-5955 GCA_050741915.1 Acidimicrobiia bacterium | reverse complement strand
TGTCCATGGCCATGTCAAAGTCCTCGCTGGTGGCCAAGAAAAGTCCTCGCGGTGGTGACTTGTAGGTAATCCCCAGCGGGGCCTCCTCGAGGGGTGATCGTGACTGATGCAAGTCAGGACACGAGCTCACCTCGAGGAGGTTGCCGCCCATGTTGTCAGCGAGGAAGTGGATGGATGTTGTTGCTGCGTTCTATGACGTGGGTTCGTATCGGGGTGCCGCAGAGATCTGTGGTGTGGACCCGAAGACGGTGAAACGGATCGTGTTGGCACACGAGGCCGGCGAGCTGGACGATCAGAGGGCTGGTCGTGGGCCGGTGGCGAGAAACATTGATGTGGTCCGGGATGTGGTCGCTAAGCGGGTGGCGGATACGAAGACGAAGGTCACAGCGAAGAGGCTGCTGCCTGAGGCCAGGGCTGCCGGCTATTTGGGGTCGGATCGGAACTTCCGACGGCTGGTGGCCGCCGAGAAGAGGGCGTGGCGAGCCAAGAACGCCTATCAGCGTCGTCCGGGAGTGTGGGTGCCGGGAGAGACGCTGGTGATCGACTGGGGGACCATTCCGGGCACGGGTATCAAGGTGTTCTGTGCGGTGTTGGCCTGGTCCCGGATCCGGTTTGTCCGCTTCGCCCGGGATGAGACCGCAGCCACCACGTTTGCTCTCCTGGCAGAGTGTTTCGAGATGTTGGGTGGGGTGTCGGGGAAGGTGTTGGCTGACCGGATGGGCTGTCTCAAAGGGGGCACGGTCGCCGGGATGGTGATCCCCACTCCGGATTATGTCCGCTTCGCCACCCACTACAGGTTCTCCCCTGACTTCTGTCATGCGGGGGATCCGGAGTCGAAGGGGATCGTGGAGCATCTGGTCGGCTACGCCAAACGAGACCTGCCCTTCCCCGACGACAGCGACGACCTGACCGAATGGAATCGGGCGGCTGCCGTCTGGTGTGGCGAGATCAACGGCACCGAGCATTCGGAGATCTGCGCCATCCCCGACATCCGTTTGGAGACGGAACGGGAGCTGTTGCGCCCGCTGCCCTCGGCGAGGCCTCGGATCGGTCAGGTCGAGCTCCGCAAGGTCGACAAGCTGTCCACCATCCGAGTCGCATCAGTGCGTTACTCGGTGCCGTCACGACTCGTCGGCACCAGAGTGGAGGCGGTCACCTACGACGGCGGGGTGCGGATCTATGCCCTGGACGGTGAGCTCGTCGCTCAACATCACCAGTTGGCTGCCGGGGAGGCGTCGATCCTCGATGAGCATTATCCGACGCCACGGAAGGCTCCGTCCCGAGGCCCCAGGCCCCGCACCGACATCGAGAAGACCTTCCTGTCTCTCGGTGAGACGGCGGAGGCGTTCATCACCGCCGGTGCCGCGGCGGGGATGACCCTGCTGCCCAAAGAGATCATTCGGATCGTCACCGAGCTGATCCCCGCCCACGGTGACGAGGCTGTGACCAAAGCCCTGGAGCGGGCTGTCCGCTTCGGAAGGTTCCGAGCCGACGACCTGGCTTCGATCCTGGCCATCGGCCCTATTCCAGAGGCTGTCGAACCCGGCGAGCGGGTGGTAGTGGACCTGCCATCGGCGGAGGTGCGCAGCCTCACCGCCTACCGGCTCGATGATCTGGCATGAACCGTCAACCATCATTGCCCGCTGATCTGGAGGCCGGGTTGAGACGTCTCAAACTCGCCGCCATCCGCCGTAACGCCTCCGAAGTCCTGTTGACCGCCAAAACCCAGCGGTGGACACCCGAAGAAACCCTCCGGGTGCTGATCGAAATGGAAGTGGTCGCCCGGGATCAGTCCAACACCCACAGCCGACTGAAAGCGGCCCGGTTCCCGGTCGAGAAGACCCTCGACCAGTTCTATCTCGACGAGTCGTCCATACCCCTAGCCACCCACAACTATCTGGTCACCCTCGACTGGATCGGACGAGCCGACAATCTCTGTCTGGTGGGACCGGCCGGCACCGGGAAGACCCACTATCTCATCGCCCTCGGACGAGCCGCGGTCAAAGCCGGACACCTGGTCCGCTACTACTCCGCCATCGAACTGGTCGAGCAGCTCTGGCGGGGCCAAGCCGACAACAGTGTCGGCAAGACCATCGAAGCGATCTGCCGACACGACCTGATCATCATTGATGAGATCGGCTTCGCCCCCCTAGAACCCGTTCTCAGCCAGCTGCTGTTCCGGCTCATCTCCGCCGCCTACGAGAAACGCTCGGTGGCCATCGCCTCCCACACTCCGTTTGAGGACTGGGGACGGTTCCTCCCCGACCAGCCCACCGCCGTCGCCATCCTCGACCGGCTCTGCCACCACGCCCACATCATCACCACATCGGGGGACAGCTGGCGGCTCACCCACCGAACCAAAGGAGGTGACACCCGGACCTAAACGCGAGGACTTTTGGTGGCCACCAGCGGGGACCGCCGTTGGCCACCAGCGAGGACATCAAGTTGGCCATTGACATAGCGCCGCCTCGTAGAGAGTGCCTGCGGCTTTGGCATGGAGGTAGTTCCGGCGGGCGTCAAGGGCTCGCCATCCGTCTTCGGTGCGGACTCGGTTGATAACCACGACATGGGTATGGAGCTGTGGGTCGTTTGCCCGAGATGTGTAATGGTCGAACGCGGCGGCCACCCAGCCGTCGCCGTCTACGTTCTTCGTGGCCACGTGCCACCGGCCTGCTCCGTCTCGCCAACGAGTACCCACACGAGCCTGAGCGCAGCGAGCCTCCAGATATGCGACTGACTCGTCGACCGCCACCCGGTGAGCCTCCGTGACCTCTCGACGGGTCTCGCTGTCACCAAAGCCGTAGAGGAGGGAGACAGACTTCGGAGCAGAAAGGGTGTGGTCGAAGGCCGCAATCGAACCGTGAGCGGCGTGGGCCCGGGTCATCGATTCGCCCGCCAGCGTTTCGTGGCCCATCAGCCGAGCGAAATCGTGTTTGGTCACCCCAGCGGCAGCATCGACCCCGGCACCTGTCAATCCAGCTCCCAGCCACCGCGCCGGTGCGTGGTATCCGGCGTAGTAGTCCACCCGACGATCAAGATTCGAGCCTCGAAGCACGGGCTGGTCCTCACCCACCGAGTGGGAGAGCTGTTTGCAGTAGTAGTCGACTGACGCCGCCGACAGCTTCCCGATCGAGAGCATCTAGCAACTACCTGAGGTCAACACAGCGTGTTGCAAGTGCGTGCGGTCAAGTCGCTCTCGCCGTGGATGGAGGTGAACCCGTGTCATTAGGCGCCCTGGTCAGCGACAGAGCGGAACTGGAAGCTTTGGACGGATGCCCAGGTTTCAATTCGCATACATATTAACGTTAGTATAGTAATGATTAGTCTACTACACTGGTCTTTATAGTGCTACGAGGCGACCAACACCGGTCTCGAGGTGGGTTGGGGAAGCTGCTCCTCACACCCGAGGAAGCCGCCGACCTCCTATCAATCGGTCGCTCAAAGGTGTATGAATTGATGAGTGACGGTCGTCTGGCATCCGTGCGTATCGACGCCTGTCGCCGGGTCCCCATAAGCGCCCTCGTCGATTTCGTCGAGAGTCTGCAGACCTCCTGGGCTGAGTCCGCTGTGGAGCGTCGGCTTCATCCAATGAAGCGGATGAAGTGAGCATCCAGCCGCGAGATACCTCGAGGGGGCGCGTCTACGACGTTCGCTACCGCGGACCTGACGGTCGCGAAATCTCTCGGACTTTCCTCACTAAGAGGGAGGCCCTCCAGTTCGAGGCCCGCCAGCGCACAGCTCGAGCAAGTGGAACGTGGGTTGATCCTCGTGGTTCGAAGATCACCGTGAAAGAACTCGGCGAGGAATGGCTGCGCAGCAATCCGGCCAAGAGAGACTCGACCTGGGCGCGTGACGAGAGCGCGCTCCGGGTCCACGTCTACCCGGAGTTTGGCGCTCGGACGATTGGCAGCCTCACCCCTAACGACATTCGTAGTCTCGTTTTCGAGTGGTCAGCGGGTATGTCGCCTCGTTCAGTTCGTCGAACCTACGGCGCGCTCCGAGCAGCTCTGAATTACGCCGTTGAGGTCGATCGCCTCGCTCGGTCGCCCTGTCGCGGCATCCATCTTCCGACGGTCGAGCCAGCGAGGGTCACCGTGCCCGCTCCCATGCAACTCATCGAGCTCGCTGACACGATCGATCCGAGTTATTCCGCGATGGTGTGGCTCGGCGCCGTAGTCGGTCTTCGCTGGGGTGAAGTAGCCGGCCTGCGCGTCGGTCACGTAGATGTATTTCGCCGAACCGTCACAGTCGCCGAACAGGTCACTCGCGGGGCTCACGGCGCCTCGGCAATCGGTCCACCCAAATCGAGGGCATCTCGACGAACTGTCAGCATGCCCAAGGAGCTCGTTGATGAGTTGATTGTCCACACGGGTTCCTTGGGAGTGACCGGTGCCGAGACGGAGGCGCTGCTGTTTCCCAACGCTGAAGGTGGACCCCTCGACTACTCCAACTGGCGCCGCCGAGTCTGGGAACCGGCGGTGAAGGCCGCCGGATTGTCTGGCCTTGGGTTCCATGACCTGCGCAGAGCCAACGCAACCGCCATGGTCGCCGAAGGAGTCGACGTAAAGACTGCCCAGGCCAGACTCGGACACTCCGACCCCCGACTTACTCTGGCCATTTACGCACAGGCAACGACTGAAGGCGATCGCCGAGCCGCAGATCGCCTCGGTGCGCGCCTAATGAGATCAACGGATTCAGATGCTGAAGAACCCTGGGCGACAGGATCGGATTGAAGCGAGAATCTGCGAGGCCCTGAGGTTCGGGTGACCATCTGCGTTCGTCTCTTGTGGTTTCGAACCGAGGCGAATCAAGCCGCACGAGAGTCCCAGCTCCGATAGGTCGTGGCTACTACGGTCACACTGAGAGCCACCCACCACCAAGCAGCTCCGGTATCCCACCGCTGGTCCGAGGAACTCGCCCATGGCTTGTGTGAGTCGGGGATCATCCAGCTCACCACGATGGGTACGTTATGCAATCTCGACGATTGCCGACAAGACAATCACTGCAACAGACACCGCTATAGCCAACCTCCGAAAAGCAAGAAATGGTCGAGCGTCTATACCCAATTTTCTGAAGCTGTATTGGAGTGCCCTGCTCCTCAATAGCTCCAACTGAAGCGCTGCGATCTCAAGCTCGATCTTCACGCCTTTGGGCGAACCGCCGCCGATCACGGCTGCTCGGCAAGCCAGCGTAAGTATCAGACCTGCAAGAAACACCGGCACAAATCCGGCGAAGGCGAAGGTTTGTAAAAAGTCTCGTCGTTCTGGGCGGAGCCGATCGCCGACAGTGCTAGATCAAGTGGCCCCCAAGCGGAGACGATGAAGACGCAGATCGTATGGATTCCGGGGGGAAACGAGTCAGCACGATTCTTGGCACTCATTACCATCGCTTGGCCCATCCTCCCCAGGTCCCGGCCCACCATCCGGGTGTTCCAAACCCGATTGTCCAAATCGTTCTAGTTTTGGCTGGGTAGTTCTGTTTGGTTCTGCCTATGCAGATCCAAACGCAGGCTCCTACCGAAACGCCGGCACTGAAATTTCTGGTCGCCTTGCCGGCCGTCCAGAGAATCGACACTCCAGGAGGTGAAACGAGCGCGCCGCCGCCCAGGACAGTGGTGCCACGGCCAACCGTACTGATGCCGGCATAGGAGCAAACAAGAGCACAGCCAACCACAGTGACTGAACCGGTCGCAACCCCCAGACAGGTCAACAGGGCCACCGCGCAAACTGGGCCGTTTTCCCGAAGTTCCTCTATGAGATCTCTCCATCCGATGTCTCCATCTAGATCCCAGCAGTTGACGGGGTCTCCAAAGCAATACTCATAACCGCTGGCCGAGCCGCCTTCGACCGGGTCCTCCTGCAGGAACCGTCCCAGCGAGGGCAGATAGACCCTGACTCCCATCTCCAGATAGCCGAGGGAGTTGCCGGTCTCGGTTCCTCGGAGGTGTCCTCCCAC
>JBOGEX010000017.1:0-74574 GCA_050741915.1 Acidimicrobiia bacterium | reverse complement strand
GTCGTCGATCGGCTCGAGGCCGGAGAGGAGTTCGCCGATCTCGCCGCCGAGCTCTCGACCGATACCGCAAGCGGGGCTCAGGGCGGGGATCTCGGATGCGCGCCTTCCGATCAGTATGTGACCGAGTTCGCGGACGCTCTGACCGCGGCCGAGGTCGGGGTCCCCAGCCAGCCGATCGAGACCGAGTTCGGCTTCCACATCATTCTCCTCGGTGATGACCAGATCCCGACCGAGGACGAGATAATCGAGCAGCTCACCACCGTTGCCGTCGGGACGGCCACCAACGAGTGGTTCCTGGAGCAGGTCGAGGCGGCCGAAGTCACCGTCGACGAGCGTTACGGCACCTGGCAGGCCAGCCCGACACCACAGGTAGTCCCTCCCACCGAGTGATAGCGGTCACCGGTCTCGGCCCCGGCGATCTCGACCGGATTCCGGAGGCGGTCCGATCCATTCTCCTCGATGACCGGGTGACTGTTGTGGTCAGGACGATCGACCATCCCGCCGCCGAGCAGTTGGCCGCCAAGCGTGAGGTGGTCAGCTGCGACGACATCTACCAGAGCTCGGACACGTTCGAAGATGTGTATGCCGCGATCGCGCAGAGGGTCCTGGCGGCGGCAGCGGAGGGCCCGGTGGTCTACGCCGTGCCCGGGAGCCCGCTCGTCGGCGAGTTCGCGGTGAGGCAGCTGCTGTCATCCGGTGTCGAGATCGAATTGATCCCCGCCGAGTCGTTCATCGACGCCATCCTCACCGAGGTCGGCTACGACCCATTCGACCGGGGGCTGCAGATCCTCAACGGGCACGAGCTGCCCCACCCCCTGATCCTGGACAAGCCGACCATCGTCGGACATCTCGACCGGCCCGAGATCATGGCCGAGGTCGCCGCCGAGATGGCCCGGGTGCTTCCCGAGGAGGCGACGGTCACCGTGTTCGCCGGTCTGGGCTCGGCAGGTGCGGTCACGGCCCGGACATCGGCCGACGAGGTCGACTCGAGTCTCGCCGGGTACCGGACCTCGATCTTCGTCGACTCCCCACCGGGGGGTTTGATCGGTGCGGTGCGGACCATGCAGACCCTGCGGGAGGAGTGCCCGTGGGATCGTGAGCAGACCCATCAGAGCCTGGTGAAATACCTGATCGAGGAGTCATACGAGCTGATCGACGCCGTGAGCCGGCTCGAGCCCGAGGAGCCCGACTGGATCGGCTACGCCGAGATCGAGGACGAGCTGGGCGATGTGCTGCTCTCGGTCCTGTTCCACGCCGCCATCGCCAGCGAGAACGGGGCGTTCGACATCGACGATGCCGCCGAGGTACTGCGGCAGAAGCTGGTTCGGCGCCACCCGCATGTGTTCGGAGCGGTGGAGGCCGGGTCGGCGGCGGAGGTCAAGCGGAATTGGGACCAGATCAAGGATGTCGAGAGGGGTGCCGCCCGTTCGTCGAGCATGGACGGCATCCCCAGCGGGATGCCTGCGATGCATCGTGCCTCGAAGGTGCAGAATCGAGCGGCCAAGGTCGGGTTCGATTGGCAGAGCGCCGCCGGGGTGATCCCGAAGGTCCGGGAGGAGCTGGACGAGTTGGAGGAGGTCATCGACGATCGCCGTCGAGCCGGGTCGGAGCTGGGCGACGTGTTGTTCTCGGTCGTGAACCTCGCCCGTCACCTCGGGCTCGACGGGGAGATAGCCCTACGCCAGGCGATCGACCGCTTCGAGACCAGATTCCGCGCCATGGAGTCGACCGGCTCGCTCGACGGTCTCTCCCTCGATGAGCTCGACCAGCGCTGGGAGCGGGCGAAACACCACCCGTGATCGGGAAGCCCGGCCGGTCACATGCGGACCTCTTGGGTCCCAATTACGAAGTTGAAACCCGCCTGCTGGTAGCTTGGCTTCCCAGCCGAACCGGGGATCGCACCACCAATGACCCACGCCAAGATCGAGCGCATCGCCGCCCGCCAGGTTCTCGACTCTCGGGGTAACCCAACCGTAGAAGCAGAAGTCTTCGCCTCGGGTGGCGGGTTTGGCCGCGCCATCGTCCCCTCCGGCGCCTCGACCGGGGCTCTCGAGGCCGTCGAGCTGAGAGATGGCGGCGACCCGTGGAACGGCAAAGGTGTGAGCCGGGCGGTCTCGAACGTCCGTGACCAGATCGCGCCGGCGCTCTCAGGGACCGACGTCACCCGTCAGGAGCACATCGATCAGGTGATGCTCGATCTCGACGGGACACCGACCAAGGGAAAGCTCGGCGCCAACGCCATCCTCGCCGTCTCCCTCGCCGTGGCCAGGGCTGCCGCCGCCTCGGTCGGCCTTCCGCTGTACCGCTACCTGGGCGGCCCTTCGGCACAGGTCCTCCCCGTTCCCTGCCTCAACGTCCTCAACGGGGGGGCACACGCCGCCAACTCAGTGGACATCCAGGAGTTCATGATCGTCCCCGCCGGCCTTCCCTCGTACTCCGAGGCATTGCGAGCGGGGGTCGAGGTCTACCACTCGTTGAAGAAGGTGATGGGAGGCCGCGGCCTGGGGACCAACGTGGGAGACGAGGGAGGCTTCGCTCCCGATCTCCCCACCAACGAAGCCGCCCTTCAGCTCTTGGTCGAAGCCATCGAGGTCGCCGGCTACCAGCTCGGTGATCAGATCGGTCTTGCCCTCGACGTGGCCGCCACCGAGCTGCACCGAGAAGGGCTCTACCACCTCGAGGGTCGGGAGCTGAAGTCGGAGGAGATGGTCGACTATCTGGCCGATCTCGCTGCTCGTTACCCCCTGGTCTCGATCGAGGACGGCATGGACGAGAACGATTGGGACGGTTGGAAGGCTCTCACCTCGCTTCTCGGGGGCCGGCTCCAACTGGTCGGTGACGACCTCTTTGTGACCAACGACGAGATCCTGCGCAGGGGCATCGGCGAGGGCGCCGCCAATGCCATCCTGATCAAGGTGAACCAGATCGGGACCCTCTCCGAAACCATGCACACGATGGAGACCGCTCTCCGGGCGGGTTATGGGCGCATGGTCAGTCACCGGTCGGGAGAAACCGAGGACTCGTTCATCTCCCACCTGGCCGTGGCCACCAACTCCGGGCAGATCAAATCGGGGGCGCCGGCGCGGGGGGAGCGCACCGCCAAGTACAACCAGCTCCTGCGGATCGAGGAGTCCCTCGGTACCGATGCCCGCTTTGCCGGCTGGGATACTTTTCGGAAGTTCACGAGATGACTCGAACCTCGCGGGTCGCCATGCGGATCGGTCGTCTCGCTCTCGGGCTCGTGCTTCTTGCCTTCCTGGCCGCCACGTTCCCCTTCTCCCAGATCATCGAGCAGCAAGAACGAGTCGAGGCGGCGGCCACCGAGCTGGCCCGTCTGGAGAACGAGAACTTGTTCTTGGCCGATGAGATCGCCGCTCTGGAGACGCCCGCTGAGATCGAACGAATGGCAAGGGAGAAGCTCGGGTATGTGATGCCGGGTGAAACGGCGTTTGTGGTATTGGAGCCGGATGTGGGGGTCACGATTCCGATCGAGAATCCGGTCGAAGATGCAACGGGACAACCCCAACCATGGTGGCGCTCGCTCTGGAACTTCCTCACCGGTGCTGACGTCAACTGAGCCTGTTTCGGCCGCCGCGAGGATTCCCCCCTCCCCGGCTGCGCCGGTACTCCCCGTTTTTTCCCCCAGCGAGCGCAGCGACCGTTGGGGGGAGTGGCCCGAAGGGCCAAGGGAGGCTGCCGGGGGAGAGACGGGGGCTATCGCGGCGCAACTCGGCAGGCCGCTGCGGGCAGAGTCACGAGTCGTGGCTCGCTGTCATTTGGATCTGCCGGTCGTCATCGAAGTCCCGCCGCTCCTCAATGACGGCACTCCCTTTCCCACCCGCTACTGGCTGACTTGTCCATTAGCGGTAAAACGGATATCTCGCATCGAGTCCCGGGGCGAGATTGGCCGTCTCGAGACCCGGAGACAGAACGATCGCACTTTCGCCGCCGATCTCGACGAGGCTCATCGACGGTATGAGTCGGAGCGGGACATATTGCTCCCTCCCGACGCCAGCCCCCGGCCTCGCGGCGGGGTGGCGGGGGCGGTGGCCGGAATCAAATGCCTGCACGCCCACTACGCCGATCATGCCTCAGGCAACGACAACCCGGTGGGAGCGATGGTGGCTCCGCAGATAGAGCCCCTCGATTGCACGGTTCCGTGTGTCGCCGACGGCGTTCTCAATCCGAACTGGCAGGAGCCGCGATAGCCCCATCGAGGAGCGAGACAGCGACGATCAAGGCGGCCGCGGTCGACATCGGCACCAACTCGATGCGCCTGCTTTTGGTGCAGCAGGTGGGCTCCGGGATGGTCGAGCTCGGCCGATTCGAACGAGTGACCGGCCTGGGCCGTGGGGTCGACTCGACAGGGGAACTGTCGGAGGAGGCGATGAATCGAACGCTTCTGGCCCTGGCCGAGTTTGGGGGACGAATGAACGAGGCCGGGATGGACCGGCGGCGGGCGGTGGCGACCTCGGCGTCTCGAGATGCTTCGAACAGCGGGCAGTTTTTCGATCGCGCGGAGCTGGCACTCGGCGTCCGGCCGGAGTTGATAACCGGAGAGGAAGAAGCGCGCCTCGCCTTCGGTGGGGCGAGCTGGGGGCACTCGGGTCCGTTGCTCGTAATCGACGTCGGCGGCGGATCGACTGAGTTTGTCACCGCCGAAGACGCCACCTCCTACGAGATCGGCTCCGTGCGTCTGACCGACCGTCTGCTGAAGGAGCGGCCGGTCGATGCCACCGGAATCGCGGCGGCCCGGGCGATGGTGTCGGAGTCGTTGGCGGAGGTGACGCCGTTCACGGGCCGCGTCCTTGGCGTGGCAGGTACTTGGACCAGCCTTGGAGCGATGGAGGAATCTGACACCCTGGGCGTGGCGGGGGTGACAGCATGGGTTGAGCGCCTAGCAGCGATGACCTTGGAAGAGACTTCTGGGATCCCGGGTCTCGATCCGGCCCGGGCACCGGTCATGCTCGGCGGCACCATCGTGGCGGAAGGAGCGATGAACGCTGCCGGCGCCGAGAGCGTGACAGTCTCTCGCCGCGACCTGCTCGACGGCGTCGTCGGGAGTTTGATCAATTAGGCGGCGCCAAGCCTGGGAGCATTTCTGTCCTACCTGGCAGGTAAATCCAGCCAATGGGCGCTCGCCGAAAATACACGCGGGTACAGCTGTCGAAAGCAATTCAAGGGTCAACCAGCATGGCGGATGTTCTTCGAGGCGTCGGTCTTGAACCCGGCGGTTCGAACTATGAGACGGTGCCGAGCTCGATTCGACGCTGGGGCATGGAGGCGCAGCAACTGATACCGCGACGACTCTCTTCCATTTCGGATGAGCTACTCGAGCAAGCGGTGACCACAGGTCGCACTTTGGCTGACGTTCTCCGTGCGTTTGGCATCTTGCTGAGTAGCTCGTCAAATCGTGATCTTCGAAATCGAATATCTGTCCTTGGCCTTGATTAGGGTCACTTTCGGGGTTCCGGATGGCGCCTGGGAACGCCAAACACGTCAAGGCCCGTCCCCTCGATGAGTTCCTCGTCACAGGCCGCTTGATCCAGACATCCAAGATTCGGCGGCGGCTCATTGCAGGGATCAAGGAGGCTCGGTGCGAGGCCTGCCTAAGGACCGATTGGCAGGGCGGTTCCATCCCACTCGAGCTTGATCACATAAACGGGGATCGACTCGACAGCCGGCTCAGCAATTTGAGACTCATCTGCCCGAATTGCCCCGCGGCCACGGATACCTAAGGAGGGCGCAACATCGGCAAATCTCCCAACCGGTAGCCTTTCTTTCAGAGGCCCGGGTGCTGGAATGGGTATACAGAGAGGTCTTAAACACCTTGCCGAAAGGCGTGTGGGTTCGACTCCCACCCCGGGCACGTCGTTCTGTGGGTTGTAGACGTTGTAGAGCAACGTTTACAACCCTGCGTTCGGAAAGAAGACATGGTCGTAATCCCCACCCTTTCTGATTCTCGCTTGGCCAACCTGGCCGCCAAGGCGATCGCCGACGGTTATGTCGCTTTTGACGACCGCTTTCGGATCGTCACCCGTCGAGGGAGGATCCGCTTCATCAACCGCGATTGGAAGGGGATGCGGGCCGACAGCTCCCAACGGTTCGAGGCGTATACCCAGGCGGTAGCCAACGTCATCGAAACGGTCGGCGGTCTCATGGAAGCCCGACTCGAGGATCGCCACCTATGGACGCTCATGAAGGCGGTGTATTCGGGCCTGATCGCCGAACGCGACGACTGGGAGCTCGCCGAGACGTTCTTTAACTCGGTGACCCGCAAGATCTTCGTGACGGTGGGGGTGGACGCCAACATCGAGTTCGTCGACACCGATTTCGACACTCCTCCTCATCAGGCGGTCCACCCCGTCTATCGCTCCTATGTCGATCCCACCGATGTCGCGGCGTTGGTCGAACAGATTGTGACCGACGCTGATCTCGGGATTACTTACACCAACCTCGCCGATGACTGTGCTAATGCGGCAGCAAGGATCACCGAGCACTTACGGCGTATCGGGGCCCTCCGGATCATCGAGCGAGCCGACCTTGTCGACTCCATCTTCTATCGCGGAAAGGCTGCGTACCTGGTCGGACGTCTCTACAGCGGCAGCCAGGTGTTTCCGTTGGTATTGGCGGTGCTCCATTCCGCCGAAGGCGGAAAGCTGGACGCAGTCCTTCTGACTGAGAATCAGGTCTCGGTGCTGTTCTCGTTTACCCGCTCCTATTTCCACGTCGACGTTTCTCGGCCTTATGACTTGGTGAGCTTCCTTCGCTCACTCATGCCGCGCAAGCGTATGTCCGAGCTCTACATCGCCATCGGTCAGCACAAACACGGCAAAACCTCGCTCTATCGGGAATTGCTTTTCCACCTGGCCGGAACTGGGGAACGATTCTCGATCGCCCGCGGGACCAAAGGTCTGGTCATGGTCGTCTTCACCCTGTCGGGATTCGATGTGGTCGTTAAAGTCATTAAGGATCGTTTCCCTGCCCCCAAGCGAACCACCCGGCGGGAAGTGCGAGAACGATATCGGTTGGTATTCCACACGGATCGGGCCGGTCGACTTGTCGACGCTCAGGAGTTCGAGCATCTCCAGTTCGATAGCTCGCGCTTCGATCCTGAGCTCCTCGAACTGTTGAGCAACGAATGCGGTCGCAACTTCGAGATGTTCGAGCAGAAGGTGGTCATCCGCCATGCCTACATCGAACGGCGGGTGATCCCGCTCGATATCTATCTTCGGGATGCCGATCGGGAGTTGGCCTCGTTGGCGATCGTCGACTATGGCAACGCCATCAAAGAGCTCGCCGCCACCGGCATATTTCCTGGCGACCTTCTATTGAAGAACTTCGGGGTCACCCGCCATGGCCGCGTTGTGTTCTACGACTATGACGAGCTGACGACGATCCAAAAGTGTGTATTTCGCCCTCTCCCCGACGACGCCGATTCTGGGGACGAACCATCGTTTGGAGTAGGTCCCGACGACGTCTTTCCCGAGGAGTTCGAGCACTACCTTGGGGTCGAGGGTGATCTCAAGGCCTCCTTCATGTCCCGACACCGGGACCTACTCACCGCCCCTTGGTGGCTGGCCGTGCAGGAGCGAGTTGCGGCGGGCGAACTGATCGACATATTTCCCTACGACCAAAGGGCCCGGCTCCCCTGGTGAGGAGTCGCCTGCCTAACGGCTAGGCGCTAGCCGTAAGATTCGGTCGGTGTTGCGTCCTGATAGCTGGACCAGCCCAGCGGGTGTAAGTCCCGCCCGGTAATCGCCGGAGAGCCCGGTAGCAGGCCCCGGTCCTTTGCCGAGAGGCGGCGGACTGAGCGGGGTGTCAAAAGCCACTTAGGTGGGCGCAAGCGTGCGGGCCGTAGTGCCATCAGGTGCGAGTCCTGCAGCCTCGTCAGAATCACAACGGAGGAGCCGCGCCGCTCATTTCCGGCGAAGGCCCATGCCCAACGGACTGGCGTTCCGGACACGCCCCTCGTCGGGTCCTCCCGGGGTATGGGGAGCGGCACGTACGCAAGGGATGGTTCGGAACAGGAGAGACCCGTCTGCGCGGCCTGTGTCGGGCAAAGACCGATCGTATAAGCCAATGGTGAAGTCGAGCGGAGCGCAGCGGGAGTCCGACGGGGTCGTAGTACCTGGGATGGCGATGAGAGACATCGCCGGAGGGAAGGGCCCCGGCTTCGGTCAGGCCGGTGATGAGGGTAAGCGTGAGGGCATGGCCGGCATCGTCTGGTCCAATCACCCCCGTGGGCGTCAGCCCGCGGTCAAAGTGCGACTTCAGAGACGGCTATGGGCTGCGGCCAAGCAGTCGAGGGGTCGGCGTTTCCACGCCCTGTATGACCGTGTTCACAGGGGTGACGTCCTGTGGGAGGGGTGGAGACGGGTCCGAGCCAATCGTGGCGCCGCCGGAGTCGATGGTGTGACCTTGGCGGCGGTGGAGGAATATGGCGTCCAGCGCATGCTCGATGAGCTGGCCGCTGACCTCGGTGCAGGTATCTACCGCCCGGTGCCGATGCGCCGGGTGGAGATCGGAAAACCTGATGGCGCCATGCGGCCGCTGGGTATCCCGACCGGGTCTGCCAGCAGGCAGCCAAGTTGGTGCTCGAGCCGATCTTCGAGGCGATTTCCTGCCGGTCAGTTTCGGGTTCCGTCCGAAACGGTCGGCCACCGATGCCTTGGAGGTGATCCGGGGGGCGTTCCCTCGGGGACATCAGTTTGTCTTTGAGGCCGATATCCGGGACTTCTTCGGGAGCATCGACCATGACCGGCTGATGGCCATGGTGGAGAGTCGCATCTCGGATCGGAGGGTGCTCAAGCTGCTGCGCCAATGGTTGAGTGCGGGAGTGCTGGTCGATGAGGTGATTTCTGAGTCAGTCACCGGGACACCTCAGGCCGGGGTGATCGCCGTAGGCCAGTGCAGACCCGGCCGAGGAGTGCCCGGCGTGCTCGGGAACCGGGACAGCAGGCCCTGCAGCGACCGATAGCCCTCCATCCCGGGCACTAGTGCCTCGTACAAGGCAACACCGAAGTAGGAGATGGCTCGTGACGCCACGGGAGGGGTGAAACCAGGTGTTGATTTGATCAGACGAAGCATGAGCCGGGCGTGGGCGTCAGGAACCGCTGAGTCGTATTGCCAGACGAGCCCTGCGACCCTTCCATTCGCCTGCGGTGCCGATATGGGGGTCAGCACAGACCAAGTCACGCCGGCGGCGGGCTCCTCTTAGGAATGCGCGGCCAGAGATACCGGCAGCAGGGTTTTGGCTCACTCGATCGCTCCCTTCGTTGGGTGGGGTCGAAGATCCGGTGGGTGACCTCGGCTCATGCGAGGCCACCCACCGGCTTGCTCAGGGTTTGTGGATGGCTGCGATGTACACCGGGCAGTGCGGCTGGCCCCCAGCATTCACGTCGTCACCGAAACCCACATAGTCGGGGTTCAAGCCGAACGAGCTCGGACATGCAGTGCCCGTCCAGAAGTCCGTCCGCCAGGTGGACAGGTTGGACTCGGCATCCTCGACCTGGCCGTGGTACGCCACCTCGACATGGATCTCGGCGGTGCCCAGATCAAAGTCCAGTGGGTTGAACGGGACGTGGAAACCGGAGATGCTGGGGTCTCCGGCTTTCGCCTTCAGGACCGCCGTGGCCTGTCCGCCGGGGCTGATGATCCGTCCCCCCTCGCCGGCGACGAAAGCATCGTCGGGGAATGAACCGCCGGCGGGGATGATCACCCACCAGAAGGTGTACACACCTCCCGGACGCAGCCCATCGACAGTGACCTTGGCCCAGAGGCGATCGTTACCTCTGACTAGTGTTGAGGTGCCCAATACGTTGTTCGCAGGGGTTCCCTCCAGGGTCCGCATCTCGATCACAGGCTCGACGCTGACGTCTCCGCCGGGCACTGCCATGGCAGGGCTGGCTCCCAGCAACATGACGAGCGCGGTCAGCACCGTTATCACAGTTCTTGTTCTCATATCTCTCCTCTAGCTGTACTCGCCCACCGGATAGATCTCATCGGCCACTAGGCCGTGGGCCTCGCGGTGGACCTTGACTGCATCCTCGGACCGGTCGGCCTCGACCAGGCAGAAGATCTTTCCGGCCTTCTCGTCGACCCAATAGCGCAGGTAAGACACCCCATACCTCGCTTGAGTCTCGAGATCCTTCATGTGGGCGGCGGCCACATCGTCGGCCGCGACCCCGCCATCGATCGTGTGTATGTCCATGAACAACGGCACGTCTCCCTCCTTTCGCTCTGTCGTCACCCGTCCACGGGTCTGTCAGCGAAGGTATGGCGCTCCACCTCGGGGCACATCGGGTGAAGTACCTATTTCGGGTTATCAGCTCACGTGATAGGCGTAGGGGTCGAGCACTGAGATCTCCGTGATCCGGTCGACCGGCAAACCGTTGCTGCGAGCAGTCAGACGCACCGCTTCGGGATTGGGAGCGTCGTAGACACAAAACGTCTTGCCCCTCTCGATGGACACATACGAGTGGACCCAGGTGACATTTCGATCGCTATTGCACGCGATGATCGACAGGAGCAACTTCCGTCCCACAGGTCCGGCTGGAATTTCGAGACCTTCGGGAAAACTGCGTTCCACCAGATACCGGGGCAGGGCAACTCCTTGTTCCCGCCAAAGGTATGAACACGGGAAAGCGCCCACATCGGGCGTTGTGCCTATGTTGGGGCCGAGGTCAGTTGGGTCCACCCGTTGGCGATCGCCACGGCGGCGGCCCGGGTGCGACTGGTCACGTTGAGCTTCGATAGGAGGGAGGACACGTGATGGCTGGCCGTCTTTTCGGAGATGAAGAGCCTCTCGGCGATGCCAGCGTTTGACAGACCCGCAGCCAACAGAGCGAGTACCTCGGACTCCCTTGGTGTCAGACCGCCCGGGTGCTGTCTCGTCGAGGATCTCTCGCCCCGTGGTATCCGAGCCACTCCACGTCTCTGCAGCTCATGACGCAGCCCGCGGGCCACGCCTTCTGCGCCCATCGCCGCCAGTTCGGCGAACACCTCCCCGAGGTCGGCCCCAGGAGCGATGGCCCGAGTGATGGCGGCTTCGACGACGAATCCCCTCTTCCCCCATCTGGCCGACGCCTCCTCGACACAACCTTCCAGCTCCAATCCTGCAGCACCGGTGATCTCGCCTTCCGGCAGCGCAAGCCCTAGCCGTCGCGCCCAAAAGGCCAATCGGGCGCGACCGGACCGATCATCTCGCATCCCGGGAGCGGTTCGCAGGGCCTCGTAGCGTCCGATCACGCCTGCAAGTGGGAGGAGGCCGATCCAAGCGGCTTCCATCGCCATGGCACAGCCATCGACCTGCGCCATGAGATCATCAAAACCCTCCAGCCTCATCAAGACCGACTCGGCCTTTTCCGCCGCACCCGGGTCACCGCGCCGCATCCGCAGGGTCGCCGACGTCTGAAGGGCTTCGATCTCGGTCTGCCGGCAGGTCTTCTGATCGGCGACGATCTCGAGCTCCCTATCCGCATCATCCCATCGCCCCGTGATCACGTCGATATGGGCCAGCGTCGTAGTGGAGGCGATGTACCAGGCATCAAGCTCATGTGTCGTCGAGTACTGCCGCACTTCCTGGAACCATCTCCGCGCCTCATCGAGACGTCCCGCGATCAGCGACATGACACCCAGATTTTTCAACGCTTCGGCGGCGAACTCACCTGCCCCTGCGCTGACACCGAGCTTCGCAGCCTCCTCGACCTGGTAAAACCCCTCCCGCTCCCCTCGCATCCAGCGGGCGGTCCCGACCGTGGCACCGGCATACACCTCAACCCCGATCGACCCGGTCGCTTGGGCCGCAGACACGGCAGTCTCACCGGCCTCGATGGCGGCCCCAACATTCCCCTCGACAATTTCCACCCAGGCAAGGACCGACAGGGCAACCGCAAGCTCCTCAGAGCCGGGGAGGGATTCCAGGATCGCAATGGCCGCCTCTGCTTCGGTGCGGGTGGCGACCAGGTCGTTTTGCCGCGCCTCGAAGAAGGAAACCCAGCCACGAGCGCGCGCGGTTTCCTCCCTCGAGGTCGCCAGATCGATTCGTCGTCTGCTGAAAGCCGTGGCGGTGTCGAAGTCGTTGATCGCGTTGTGCTCCATGGCCGCCTGCAGGAGCGTGTCCTTCAGGATGTCCTGGTCCATCCCGTCGGCGTATTCGAGGGCGTTGGCATAGTGGAAGGCTGCCTCGCGATGAGCACCTGTCCCTTTGGCGTCGCGTGCCGCCTGCAATGAATACTCTCTGGCCTTGATGGCGGTCTCGGCTCCGATGGCGTGATGGGCGAGACGGGCAGTATCGGCAGATCCGCTAGCCCGGGTTTCGAGCGCCTGAAGCAGCCGGAGATGCAGTCGTCGGCTCATCGACGGCGGCATGGAAAACACCAGGCTCTGTCGGATCAATTCGTGACGGCATGCTATGCGGCCGCGGCTGGCAGTCAGCAGCCGTCGCTGGAAACCGAGGTCGATATGTTTTCCGTCCTCGTCACCGAGCTCGGCGATGTGCTCTATCGCCACCCCATCGGGGCTCAGGGCCACAGTTCTCAACAGCTCGAGTGTGTCCTCCGGGAGTCTCTCCGCATTCGCCAGGACTGCGTTCTGGACGTTGGGCGGTAGTTCAGAATCAGGGTTGGCAACCACTTCTTCCACGAAGAACGGATTGCCCGACGTGGCGGCGTGGACCGCCGCAGCATCCATGTCCAATCCGGCGACCAGCTGTTCCACAGCAGTAACAGTGAGGGGTGTCAGTTCGATCCGTACCGCCGCTGGACCGAGATCGGCCACCACCAGGCGGAGCGGAGGGCTGAAGTCGAGTTCTTCGGGTCGGTAGGTCACGATGAGGCGGCTGCCGGTCGATCCGATGCGTTTGCCCAGGAAGCGCACCATGCCCAGAGTTGCCTCGTCGGCCCAGTGGACGTCCTCGATGATCAAGACCATCTTTTCGTTCTTCAACAGGTCGAGCAGCCCGGCATAAACCACCGCACGACCCGAACCAGACCGGATGTCGAGTGCCAGCTCCTGTGGGAGGGCGTCCAGCAGCTCGAAGAGTGGAGCGAATCCCGTAGGGATCCCCACCGGTTCGCAGGCGGCTTTGAGAACCCGGTACCGATGATCGAGACGCTTGGTGAAGACATCCAGCAACGAGGTCTTGCCGAACCCCGCCTCGCCGGATATCAGCACGACAGCGCCCGTCGACGGCTCGGCGAATGTCTCGTCGAGAGCCGCCAACTGTTGCTCTCGTTCAACCAACGAGACCAGCGCCATCTGGCCGGGCATGGTAACTCCTCGGGGAAGCGGGCAAGTGCAGTCAAAACGACTTTGGGTTCCGATCAGGTGTGGAGACTGCAGCAATGCTTCAGGTTGCTGAGAGGGTTACCGAGTCGACTCTGGTGGGAAGGGCCCCGGCACAGCTAATCACGAGTCTCGTGGTGGTCAGGGACGGCATCGATCCGTCGACCTCCGGTTTTTCAGACCGCAGGTTTGGGTGCCCTGACCTGGCCTTTCGCGCCAGGAGTCCGCATGGAGTCCGCAGGAGTCCGCACCGGGTTGAGCGAGTTGTCGTTCAAGGGCGGGAGGCGACGACCCGTCGGGCGATGGCGACGCACTTCTGAGCGCGCTCGACTGCCTTGGAGGCGGTCGCACGTGGGATGTCGTCGGACTCGTATTCGGCCTTCGTCTTCATCGGTAGGAGCCGCCGCAAGTGCGTTTCGAGTTCGCCGCCGTCCTCGCCGGCTTGTCGGAGCAGATTGAGGACCTTGTCGTGTTGTTGGCCTGCGGCACGTCTCCCCAGCCGGGCCCCGCACACGGCGTCAGCGGCGTTGATCCCGGCGTGAATGGCCAGGCTGGTCGCGGCGATGCCTCGTTCCGCTTCGAGTTCGTTAGTCGCGGCCACGGCGTACTCCTCGGCCTTGGCCAGGTATTGGCGCACCTGGACTGCGCTCACCGGTCTGGTCCTTTCCTCTTTAGCCATCGCCCGATCCTGCGAGGTCTTCGAGGCTTAGTCCGTAGACGACGAGCCCGTCTGCTCTTATGTCCTTCCACACGTGCCGTCTACTACGGAGCCGGCTGGCGATGTCCGCCGCTGCTACCTCGAGCACCTCGACCCTGTTCCCACTCACTCGGGCCACGGTGTCCCTCCACTGCTCAACCGATCCAGACCAGTCGTCGTCGGATTCGTCGATGCCCTCCGGTCGGACGAGGACGGTGTCGATGTCGCTCTTCTCGTCGGCTTCGCCACGTGCGAAGGAACCGAAGACGATCACGCTCAGAGGCGCCACGGGGAGCTCGGCCGCGATTGTCTTCATTCTCCCCCTCATCCGGTCTCGCGCCCTGGAGACGAACACCAGTGCATCGATAATCACATGATCACGAACAAGGCGGAACAGCGCCGAAGGAGGCGCCTCGCGGCGTTCGACAATTCCGAGCGAGACCAGATCGGGCAGCACCCGGGACGCGTGAGCCACGCTGGTGCCGGAGAGGCGAGCAATGGTGCGAAGGTTGAGATCTGCAGTGGTCTCGGCCAGCACCGCGAGAATTCGACCCTGCACACCCGGGATGAGGGCCTCGATGGGCCGGACAAAATCCATGGCCACATTCTAGAAGGCTATCGCTCATAAATGGAACATTTGTTTCTTTTGTGCGCTCTAGTTGGCGATCGAATATGTTCCCCCAGCTGTGAAACAAGTCCTCTCCCGACGAGACTGACCGACCGGCTTACACCTGAGGCTTGAGCGCTGTGACCGTTGCTAACGACCCAGGATCGGCGGTGGATTCACGAGAAGCCCGCGCCGAGCGGAACAAGTCATCGAGTCCTGAGGCAAGCTCGTCAAGGCGATCGGGCAAGAGGTGGCCGTAAATGTCGTACGTGACCGAGATGGAAGAGTGGCCGAGTTGAGTCTGGATGAGCTTCGGATCTCCACCCCGACTGATCATGAGCGATGCCGCCGTGTGGCGGAGTTTATGAACGTCGAGGTCAGGAAAGCCTGCCACCTCCGTTGCTGGCCTCCACACCCGGTTTCGGAAATTGGAGTACCTGAGAGGTCTGCCCGTCGGTGAGACGAACACGAGCGCTTCGGGTTCTTGTCCGATCCCCTCAAGGTGATGAGCCAGCAGATCGCGGATCGCACCTGGCATCACCACCATCCGCTGGCGGTAGCTCTTAGTGGGCCCGAAATAGAGGTTCCCTGAGACCTCGGCTACCAGCCGCCGTCGGGGGCTGCTCTTCTATCGACTGCTCCAACAAGCGGTCAACACCGATCCTCATCCGCTGCACCAGCTAGTCGCAAAAGACGCTGACAGTGGTGACTGGACTTAACCGGATACCCCATACAGATGTACGAGTACGATTCGCTTTTCGATCCGCCGGGGACCGACTCCTTACTTCCTCCCGACTTGGCGGAGACGGCGCCCGGTTCGGGGTTGGGGAATGTGCTGGCGGCGATTGACTCTCCATCCCTCTCCCGCTACGAACGGGTGCAGCTGATCGGCGCCTACCAGAGGATGATTTCTCACTACCAGGCCTGCTTCTACCGGGAGATCGCCTCCCTCTTCTCCCAAGGAACGGAAGGAAGATCCCGAATCTTCGCTTGAGGACTCCGCCTGGGCGGTGCGGACCGAGCTCGGAGCCGCCCTCCATCTCAGCAACCGCTCGGCTGAGATCGTCTTCCAGTTCGCCTTGCTGCTCGAGCGGGCCTCTGGAGTCTTTGAGGCTCTTTCGAATGGGAGACTCGATCTCGACTCGGTGGGCAGGCCTGTCCTCTGATAAATGTCGTGCAGAGCCGAGGTCAGAACCGGACTCGGGAAACCCGACCGTCCGGGATCGTAGGGAGGCTTTGAGAAACGTGACCATGGGAGCCGGATTGAGGCCCAAAGCGAAAGCGACGGAGATGCCACCGGACCCTACGGTGTGCGCGCTCAACTTCTGTCCCGACAATCGCACGCACGGATGTGTGTCCTGAAAGGTGAGTGAAGGCGATGTAGATGATGCAATCACGATCCGGGCTGTGCCGGTGATGGAGGTTGGCCCTCCGGTCTCGCCGAACAGGCGGGGAGACCAAACCACCGCAAGCTGCGTCGGTCAAGAGCCGGGGTGGTGAGCGTTGCGGGAAAGGCCCGCTGTCAGCGGGTCAGGTATGCGATAGGAAGACGAACATGTGTGAACCACTGCTGACGCACCGAAATGCGGAATGATGGCATCACAACCGGGGACGATCCGTGGCCCCGGGAGAGGGACCTGCCGATGATGGCGTGTCCTCGGCCAGGAGGCGGCCTGTGTGCTGTCCTGGCGGTGTCCGGTGTAAAGGTGGCGTGAGTCCGTTGCAGGCGCCGGCATGGAACAGGAGAACTCCTCGATACTGACGACCAGTCGAAATGGGTGTGGTTCGCCCCCTGGTCGCGAGAGGGAGGACCGCAAGCAGCAGAAACTGCGAGCGGCAGAGTACCGATGCGAGGCACAGGGGCGGACCGGCTCGTAGTAGCGATGAAGGCTCTGTAATGGGGCCCGAGCCAAGGGGCCGGACAGACCAGATCGACCAGCGGCCAACCCCGTTGGGGGAGGAGCCGACGGAGAGATCAAGACCGAAGGTGAAGTCGTTTGAGATATCCAAGCGTCTCGTTTTTGAGGCCGGGGAGAAGGTCCGGGCCAACAAGGGTGCTCCGGGCGTGGACGCCGTCAACATCGCCGAGTTCGGCGACGACGAGAGGAACAACCTCTACAAGTTGTGGAACCGGATGTCCTCGGGCTCGTATATGCCGGGGCCGGTACGGGCGGTGGAGATCCCGAAGGATCATGGAGCGGGAGTGAGGACGCTCGGGGTGCCAAATACGGCCGACCGGGTGGCCCAAACCGCAGCAGCGATGCTGCTGGAAGAGAAGCTGGAGCCGATCTTCCATCCCGACAGTTATGGCTATCGTCCGGGGCGTTCCGCCCATGACGCTCTGGCCGTGACCCGTCGGCGGTGTTGGGAGCAGGACTGGGTGATCGACCTTGATATCCGGTCCTTCTTCGACAGCGTTCCCCATGACCTCTTGCTGAAGGCGGTGGCTCACCACACCGACAAGCGGTGGGTTCTGCTCTACATCGAACGGTGGCTCAAAGCCCCATGCAGATGCCGGACGGAACCCTTGCCGCACGGGAGAAGGGAACCCCCCAGGGGTCTCCGATCTCGCCCTTGCTAGCCAACCTGTTCATGCATTACGCCTTCGACATATGGATAGTCGGGGAGTTTCCCGGCTGTCTGTTCGAACGCTATGCAGACGACATCGTCGCTCACTGCGACAACGAGGAACAGGCCCGACGTCTTTGGGCTGCTGTCGCCGACCGACTCAGGCCCCTGGGGCTTGAGTTGCATCCCGACAAGACGAAGATCGTGTACTGCAAAGACACGAACCGCCGAGACGACGCCGAGCACACCAGCTTCGACTATCTCGGCTACACCTTTCGGGGTCGCCCGGCCCGTGGCCGGCATGGCTACTTTGTCAGCTTCAGCCCGGCGATGAGTGCCAAGGCGAGGAGAGCGAAGGGCCTACAGATCAGGGCATGGCATCTCAACCGTCGCAGCGGCACGGACCTGTCTGGGCTCGCGGAGGATATCAATCCTCAAGTGCGAGGCTGGATCAACTATTACGGGCGCTTCTACCGCTCCGAGTTGGCCTTCCTAGCGCGGCGCATCGACGAACACCTCGTTCGGTGGGCCATGCAAAAGTTCAGGCGGCTACGGCCCAAGCCCTGGCGGGATTGGGAATGGCTGGCGCAACTGCGCCAGCGACAACCCAACCTTTTCGCCCACTGGAAGCTTGCTCGGCTCACCCCAGGTCGGAATGTGGGAGCCGTATGACGGGCGACTGTCACGTACGGTTCTACGAGAGCGGGAGGGGGAGGATCCCTCCCGCCACTCAACTGAAAGGAGAATGGGGAATCAGACCCGCTTTGCGGGCACTGCGCCCCTGACTACCAATGGACCTTGTCGAATACTCAGTGGACGGTGTGGTCGCCATGGTGCGGCTCAATCGGCCCCCAGTCAACGCCCTTTCCGCCGAGCTGTCGGCCGATCTGCTCGAGGCCTTCACTCAGGCCGCCGATAATTCTGTCAGAGCGGTGGTCGTCACCGGGCAACCGCATTTCGCCGCCGGGGCCGACATCAAAGGCTTCCAGAGTGTCTACGAGCAGGGCGGAGAGCAGAAGGTGGCCTCGACACTGGTGGAGGCAATCTGGGCACTCGATCGATTGGAAAAACCGACGATCGCCGCAGTGCATGGTTATGCCCTCGGCGGAGGGCTGGAGCTGGCGATGGGCGCCGACTTTCGATACCTGGCGGAGGACGCCAAGGTCGGTCAACCCGAGATCAAACTCGGACTCATCCCCGGTGCGGGCGGCACCCAACGACTCCAGCGCCTGGTCGGCTTCCAGAAGGCGAAGGACATCGTCTACAGCGGGCGCCAGGTGGGAGCGGAAGAGGCGCTCGCCATCGGTCTGGCCGATCAGGTATTCCCATCGGAGGAGGTGCTTCCCCAAGCGCTAGCCACAGCCCGCGAGCTCGCCACTGGTCCCACCCGGGCGCTCAACGCGGCCAAACAGGCGTTGGCCGGTGGTCATGGCCGGCCTCTCGCGGAGGGGATGGAACTGGAACGAGCCGGATTCGACGAAAGCTTTTGGACCGAGGACGCCCGCGAAGGGGTGGCGGCGTTTATCGAGAAGCGAGCGCCGAGGTTCGGCGGTCGCTAGTTCGGTCGTTCTCTGGGCTGTAGACGTTGTTGGACAACCTCTAGAACCCAGGGTTCGCCACAGCCTCAATCAAAGTCTTGAGTCGGCGCAGATTGTGGCGCCAGGTCCAGACCAAGATGGGGCGGCTGAGGGCGGCGGCGAGGGGCCCGCCAAGATAGAGCGGGAAGCGCAACTCTTCGCTCCAGGTGAAGCGGGTGGCGCCGGCCACGGCGGTGACCAGGAACTCCCCGCCCCCTGATACCAGACCCATGTGCTCGACCACGATGCGGTGCGGCGGCTGCCAAACCGTCACCGTCATCCGATCTGTGAGGCGAAACGGCCCCACCCTGGTGGCCACCATCAGCACGGTTCCCGGACCGGAGGTCACATTGCCCTCGAACGCGATCGATTCGACGTCTCCCATCCAGCGCTCTTGACCCTTGAGGTTGCTCACCTCCTCCCACACCAGAGCCAGCGGGGCGGCGATATCGACCGATACTGCGATCGGAATCACGTCTCCCCCTCCCGGTTGGTGCCAGTTCGCCAAATCATGGGACAATTCTCGCTTGCTCTATCTGGATCACGCCGCCACCACCCCTCCTCGGCCGGAGGCAATTGAGGCTATGGCGCCTTATACGGCGGGCGTTTTTGGCAACAGTTCGGGAAGTCATTTCATCAGCCGGAGGGCCAAAAATGCGCTCGAAGAGGCCCGCGAAAAGGCGGCGACTTTGATCGGGGCCCAGCCTGAGGAGATCGTCTTTACGGGGGGAGGGACCGAAGCCGACAACCTCGCCTTGGTGGGAACCGCCTTGGAATCACGGGGACGGATCGTCACGGTCGCGAGCGAGCACGAAGCGGTGCTCGAAACCGCTCGCTGGCTCGAGCGCCTCGATTGCCCGGTGACGGTGGTCGGCGTTGACGGCCGCGGTCGAGTCGATCCCGAAAAGGTGATCGCCGCGGTTGACGAGGGCGGGGCGGCGGTGGTTTCCATCATGACGGTCAATAACGAGACGGGAACCATTCAGCCGATCGAGAAGATACGCGCGTTGCTCGGTGACCGGGGAACGGTTCTGCATACCGATGCGATTCAGGCTTACTCGTCGATCGAGGTCGATGTTGGCTCCGTCGACCTGCTTTCTTTGGCAGGCCACAAGTTCGGGGGGCCGCAGGGAGTGGGGCTCCTGTTTGTCCGGAAGGGTCTGAGGCTGTCGCCCCTCGTTTCCGGTGGTGGCCAGGAGATGGGGCGGCGGAGCGGCACCCACAACATCGCCGGGATTGTCGGGATGGTTGCCGCCATGGAAGCCGCCGCCGCCGACCGCGATCGTTTTCGCCGCGCAACCGAGGATGCCCGCGAGCGCTTCGAAGCTGCCCTGGGGGATCGAGCGGTGCGGACCGTTCCCGCCCTGCTGACGACACCCCACCACTGCCACCTCGCCTTCGACGTTCCCAATGAGGCGATGCTGGTTCATCTTGATCGTCTCGGACTGGCCGCGTCGGCGGGCTCAGCTTGCCAATCGGGAGCTGCCTCAGTGTCTCATGTGCTGACGGCGATGGGAATCTCAGAGGACCAGGTCCGGCGTTCGCTCCGGTTCAGCTTCGGCTGGACTACCTCGCCCGAGCAAGGCGAGCAGGCGGCGGAGATTGTTCTCACTGCGATCGAGGCGAGCCAATGAGAGTGCTGGTAGCGATGTCGGGGGGAGTCGATTCATCGGTAGCAGCCGCTTTGATGAAGTCCGAAGGCCACGACGTCATTGGTGCCACTCTCAAGCTCTGGCAGGGCCCGAATGGGGAAGCGCCCACCGCTGGTTGTTGCACGCTTTCTGACTCCGAAGATGCCCGCCGGGTTGCCGCCCAACTTGACATTCCGTACTACGTCCTTGATTACAGCTCGCATTTTCGGCACGGGGTGGTGGAAAGCTTCGTCGCCGACTACCGCCGGGGCCGCACGCCTAACCCTTGCGTTGAATGCAATCGCACGGTCAAGTTTCAAAAGCTTCTCCATCAAGCAAAGACGTTCGGATGCGACCTCCTCGTCACCGGTCATTACGCCAGGGTGAAGCGTGAAGGGGATCGCTTCACCCTTCATCGCGGATTGGATCACCGCAAGGACCAGTCCTATGTGCTGGCGATGCTTTCCCAGGAGACATTGGGGCGAGTTCGTTTCCCGGTGGGTGAGTTGCGTAAGGACGAGACCCGGGCCCTAGCCGCCGAGTTGAAGTTGCGCACCGCCCGCAAGGCTGAGAGCCAAGACATCTGTTTCGTCGGCCGGGGTGGATACCGCCAGTTTCTCAAGAGACACGATCCGAGCGTGGCCGCCCCCGGCCCGATCATCGACGGTGCCTTGCCGGTAGGCAGACACGAGGGCGTCGCCGGCTTCACCGTCGGACAGCGCCGGGGATTGGGAGTCGCGCTCGGGGAGCGGCGGTACGTGATCGAGGTCCGACCCGAGACTTCGACGGTGGTTCTGGGACACCGTGAGGAGTTGGCAGTGAACGAATTGTGGCTCGAGCACGTGACTTGGACCGACGAGCCGCTGCCTTCGGAATCGATGGTCGAAGTGCAATACCGTGCGCATGGCGGCGCCGTCCCCGCCCGTTGGGAAGAAGGGCGGGTGTCGTTTGTCGAGCCCGAGTTCGCCATCGCCCCCGGGCAGACGGCCGCCATCTACCGTGGCGATCGGGTCCTGGGGAGCGGGGTCATCGCCCGCACGTCGTAGACAAGGAGGCTCTGTGACCTTTATCAAACCAGTGGAGGAAGGCGAAGCCAGCGGACGCGTGGCCGAACTCTTTACCGAGGAGAAAGGACGGCGTGGGTATGTTCCCAATTATCTGTCCCTGTTCGCGCTGCGCCCCCAGGTCTATGAGGCCTGGGTGGGACTGATCGGCTCGATTATGGCCAATATGGACCGCCGTCGCTTCGAGCTGGCGACGCTGGCTGCGGCCAAGGCCCTTTCCTCGAGCTACTGCTCGCTAGCACATGGCCTGGTCCTGCGGAAGAAGTTCCTCTCGGACCCAGAGCTCGAGCAGGTCGTTCAGGGCGAGGCGTTGGAGGCAGTCGACCAAGCGGTCATGGAGCTGGCGAGGAAGGTAGTGGCCGATGCTGCTCGGATCACGGACACCGATATTGAGCAGCTGCGGAAGCTGGGGCTTTCCGACGATGAGATCTTCGATGTGGTCCTGGCGGCCGCCGCTCGTTCGTTCTTCGCCAAGGCCCTCGACGCCACTGGGACTGTCCCCGACCGCGAGTACCGGGAGCTGCTTGGGCCCGTCCTCTCCGACCGGCTAACGGTGGGCCGGCCGATCGAGGCGTGATCGCGTCAAAACAACTTCTCCGCGCGCAGACCGGCAGTGGAAATGCCGGTCTGGCTCATAAAAAAGCATAAATGGACGAGCAGGAGGCAAGCGAGCGGATCGAGGAGCTGCGTCAGCAGCTCCGGTATCACGGCTATCGGTATCACGTCCTCGACGAGCCCGAGATCTCCGATTACGACTACGACCAGCTCCTTCGCGAGCTGGTCGGGCTGGAAGAGGCGCATCCCCGCCTGATCACCCCCGACTCACCCACCCAGCGGGTCGGGGGGCCGATCGGCGACCTCTTTGCCCCCATCCGCCACCTCCGTCCCCTCTTCTCCCTCGACAACATCGAGGCGAGCACGGAGCTGGACGCCTGGGGTGGACGGCTCGAACGAGGGTTGGGACGACCTGCCCACGGATTCTCCTGCGAGCTGAAAATCGACGGTCTAGCGGTCGTGCTGACGTATGAGGACGGCAAGCTCGCCCGGGCGGCGACCCGGGGCGATGGCGCCACCGGTGAGGACATCACCCAAAACCTCCGCACCCTCAAATCGATCCCGCTGCGTTTGTTGGGCAAATCGCCGCGGCTGCTCGAAGTGCGGGGCGAGGTCTACATGCCGCTGCGGGCCTTCGAGGAGCTCAACCGCCGGCAGACCGAAGCCGAGCTGCGTATCTTCGCCAACCCCCGCAATGCCGCCGCCGGCTCGGTCCGCCAGAAGGATCCTTCGATCACCGCCGGCCGCGATCTCGGGATCTGGGTCTATCAGGTGGGGCTGCTGGACGGAGGACCTCCTCTCGCCAGTCACTCCGAGCAGATGGCCTATCTCTCCGAACTGGGGTTGCGGGTCAATCCCAGCGCCAAGGCCGTGGCCGACCTCAAAGCAGTGAAGAAGTTCCTGGTCGAGGCGGAGAAGAAGCGTCACGATCGCGGCTATCAAACCGACGGAGTCGTGATCAAAGTCGATCTGCTTTCCGACCAGGTCGAGTTGGGCTACACGTCTCATGCCCCGCGGTGGGCGGTCGCCTACAAGTTCCCCCCCGAGGAGCAGGTGACCACCCTGCGCGATATTCAGATCAATATTGGTCGCACCGGCGCGGCGACACCGTTTGCGGTGCTGGAGCCCGTGCAGGTGGGAGGAGCGACAGTCACCTATGCCACCCTCCACAACGAGGACGAGCTGCGCCGAAAGGATGTGCGAATCGGGGACAAGGTGATCGTCCGCCGCGCCGGTGACGTCATTCCTGAAGTGGTGGGACCGGTGGTGTCGGTGCGCACGGGGGCGGAGAAACCCTGGTCGATGCCAGCTCGATGTCCCTTCTGCGACCACCCAATCGAACGTCCGCCGGGAGAGAAGGTAGCGCGATGCACAGGAGGCTTCGAATGTCCCTCCCGGGTTCGGGAGTGGCTTTTCCACTTCGCCTCCCGCGGTGGAATGGACATCGAAGGGATGGGCTACAAGACGATCGACTTGCTGTTGCGCGCGGGGTTGATCGACGACCCCGCCGACATCTTTCTCCTCCAACCGTCCCAACTCCTGGGCTTTGAGGGTTGGGGGGAGATCTCAGTGGGCAATCTGATGAACGGAATTGAGACCGCCCGCCATCGACCACTCTCGCGCCTCCTGGTTGCTCTGGGAATTCGCCACGTAGGCGGCACGGTGGCCCGGCTCCTCGCTCGTCGATTCCAAAGCCTCCCTCGCCTGATGGAGGCAACGCCGGAGGATCTGGCTGGTGTCGAGGGGTTGGGTCAGGTCATCGCCACTTCGGTCAGTTCCTGGTCGACCGACCCCGACAACATCACCCTGGTGAAGAAGTTAGAGCAAGCGGGGGTGAGCATGGCCGACCAGGACACGGAGCCCGACGCCACCTCCGACCTGCTGGCGGGGGCGACACTGGTCGTCACCGGCACACTCGAGGGGATGAGCCGCGAGAAAGCCGAGAGCGAGATCCAAAGCCGAGGGGGCAAGGCTGGCAGCACCGTGTCGAAGAAGACGGTGGCGCTGGTGGCGGGGGACAGCCCCGGCCAGAGCAAGGTGGCTAAGGCCGTCGACCTGGGGGTACGGGTCATCGACGAGAAGCAGTTTCTCCGTCTCCTGGCCGAGGGCCTCGATGCGCTTTCCTAGGGGGTTACTCGCCGTGGCGTTTTTCGTCACTTTGGCTGGGTGCACCCCCACAACGGGAGCGTACGAGGTCTTGGAGCCGGCGGATTTGGGGGTCGATCATCTCTCTCCCGAGGCCACAGAAGCCATCGTCGCCGGAACGGAGGAGTCGCCTGAATACAGCTCGGTGCCGGCCACATCGGGACCACATGCCGGAGCCCCGACTCCTTGCGGCGTGTACCGAACCGAGGTTCCCGAGATCTTCAATGTCCACACCCTGGAGCATGGAGCGGTGATCTTCTATTACCAACCCGAACGGGTCTCTGGGGAAGAGCGCGCCCAGCTCGAAGAAGCCGGGCGTGAGCTGTCGACCCATGTCATCGTCATGCCCTATGCCGCTCTCGAAGTTCCGATAGCGATGGTGGCCTGGGGCCATCTGGCCCAACTCGAGCGCGTCGATCTCGAAGCCGCCCGCAGCTTCTGGGGCGAGTTCGCCCAGCGCGGTCCGGAATCGGGCATCCCTTGCGACCTCACGGTCGACGAAGCCAGCTGAGGGGCCGCAGCTAGGGTTTTTGCGATGAAGACGAACCCCATGGTCGAGGGCATAGGTCCCTACGCCATCGGGGCCTTGGCCGAACAGGCCCGCCAGCTCCGGGCGGAAGGAAGGAGGGTGCTCGACTTCTCGATTGGCGATCCCCGCGAGCCGACGCCGCCCTTCATTCCGCAAGCCCTGAAGGCTGCCGTGCCCACGATCTCTCAGTACCCAACGACGGCTGGTCTGCCTCAGTTGAGAGAAGCCATCGCCGGGTATGTCAAGCGTCGATTCGGTGCTGTTGTCGACCCCGACACCCAGGTGATCCCGACCTCCGGTTCGAAGGAGGCGATCTTTTCGACGGCCCTCGCCTTTGTCGATCGTGCCCGCGCGGACTCGGTGGTCTGGCCGACCCCGGGTTATCCGATCTACGAGCGAGGGGCTCGCTTCGCCGGAGCGAAGGCGCAGCCAGTACGGCTCGGAAGCGATTTCATCTTCCGGGCGGGCGATCTGGCGCCGGAAGGGTGGCAACAGGCGGCGCTGGTCTGGATCTGTTCGCCCCAAAACCCCGCGGGCTCGATCACCAGTCGCGACGACCTGGCGGCGCTCGTCGCTGCCGCTCGCCAGGGCGGCGCCCTGCTTTGCTCGGATGAGTGCTATTGCGACATCTACGACGGAGACCCGCCGGCATCGGTTCTCGAGGTGGCCGGCCCGGGAGCAGAAGGGTGCCTGGGCTATTTCTCGCTCTCCAAGCGATCGGGAATGACCGGGTACCGCTCGGGGGTGATCGTCGGCGACCCAGAGGCGATCCGTCTCATCAAGCTCCTCCGCACTTCGACGGGAACCGCCTCGCCCGAGTTCGTGCAACGGGCGGCGATCGCCGCCTGGTCCGATGACGATCATGTCGAGGAGCGGCGCCGTATCTTCCGCCGCAAGCGGGGAATCCTCGGGGCCGCCTGCGAGGCCGCCGGAACGCCGGTGGTGGCCTCGGAAGGAGGTATCTATCTGTGGGTCAGCGTGGGTGACGATCTCGCCACCAGCGACCGTCTCCTCTCTGAAGGAATCCTCGTCACCCCCGGCCGAGTCTTCGGCTCGGGCGGTGAGGGATACATTCGTCTCGCCCTGGTTCCGGCCCTGGATGAATGCGACGAGGCGGCCGAGGTTCTGAGCAAATGTCTCGCGAGCTAATCGGAGCCGCCTTCGCCGGCCAGGTCGATCTGGCCGAGGCAGCTCACGAGGTCGAAGTAGCGATCGCCGAGCTCGACCAGGGAACCCAGCGAGTGGCGGAGAAGATCGATGGTGAGTGGAAGGTCAACGGCTGGCTGATGCAAGCCATCCTTCTCTACTTTCGGTTGCGGAAATCGGAGACCATCGACCTCGGACCGTTCGAGTATTACGACAAGATCCCTCTCAAACGCAACCTGGCTGGCCAGGAGGTGAGGGTGGTTCCCCCCGGAATGGTTCGCTATGGCGCGTTCTGCGAGCCGGGGGTGATCGTGATGCCTGGCTACGTCAACATTGGCGCTCGCGTCGGCTCGGGGACCATGGTCGATACCTGGGCCACGGTCGGCTCGTGCGCTCAGATCGGCCGTAACGTGCACCTCAGCGGAGGGGTCGGCATCGGCGGTGTCCTGGAGCCTCCCGGCGCCCGCCCGGTGATCGTCGAAGACGACGCCTTCATCGGCTCGCGCTCGATCGTGGTCGAAGGGGCCCTGATCGAGCAGGGAGCAGTGCTGGGAGCGAACACCGTCATTGCGGCCAGCACTCCGGTGATCGATGTGACGGGCAGCGAGCCGGTTGAGTACCGGGGGCGAGTGCCGGCGGGGGCAATCGCAGTTCCCGGAACTCGGGCCAAGGAGCTTCCGGCCGGGACCTACCAGCTCTCGTGTGCTCTCATCATCGGCTATCGCAGCGCCGCCACCGCCGAGAAGACCAGCCTCAACGAATACCTGCGCGAAGTTGGAGTCAGTGTGTGAACGAACTTTTCGAGACACTGCAGTGGTTGATCGACACACCGTCGGAGACCGGCAACGAGGGACGCCTTTGCACTGAGGTGGCAGCGCGGCTCTACCGCAGCTTTGGTCAAGAGACCGTGGACCGGGTGGGCAAATCGTTGGTGGTTGGTCCCCGCGATGCCGAGGCTCCGATCCTCCTGGTCGGTCACATCGACACGGTCCCGTCCCAGGGTCAGGAGCCAGCTCGAATCTCCGAAGGTCGCATGTCCGGATTGGGGGCCTCCGACATGAAGGCGGGGGTGGCGGTGATGCTGCATCTGCTCGAGGATCGTGATGTCCGACTAACCGGGCGCGACCTGATCGGAGTCTTCTACGCCGGGGAGGAGGGTCCCTCCGAGGGAAACGAGTTGGAGACCGTGCTGGCACGAGCGCCCTGGCTGAAGGCGGCCTCGTTTGCCGTCGTCTTGGAGCCAACCGACGGTGAGGTGCAGATCGGTTGCAACGGAGTGGTCAATGCTCGGGTCGTCTTCGAGGGATTGGCTGCTCACTCCGCACGTCCCTGGCTGGGGGTGAACGCCATCACCCGGGCCGGGGAGTGGCTGGCGGAAATGGACAAGAGAGAGCCGGAGCCGGTCGAGATCGACGGGCTCATATTCCGCGAGGTGATCTCGGTCACCAGGGCATCGGGTGGAATCGCCAACAACATCATCCCGTCGAGCTTCGAGCTCAATGTCAACTACCGGTTTGCTCCTCATCGCCAGATCGACGAAGCGATCAATGTCCTGGCATCGATTTGTGCGGCAGCCGATCAGTTTGACATCACCGACTCCGCCCCGGCCGGACCCGTCGACACCTCCCACCCCTTCCTCGACCGTCTCAGCGAGTTCTCGAGGGCGCCGCGAGCGGCCAAACAGGGTTGGACCGATGTCGCTCGTCTCGGTGCTCACGGCATCGCTGCTGTCAACTACGGACCAGGGGAAACGGCCCTGGCCCACAAGGTCGACGAAAGTGTTCGGCTCGAAGACGTCAGCCGTGTTTTCGAAACTCTGCGCGAGGTGCTACTGGACGCGGAAAGTCCATTCGAACTCGCCGGGGCTGGGGAGACCGGATAACGAATCCCAGACGATCCGGACCTCGTGCGTACCCGGGGTCCAGGCTTGCATGACCAGACTTTGCGGGCTCGGCTGCCACCGGTGAACACCCGTCGGTTCCACGAAAGCAACCTCGTTCTCGGGGATGAGGAATCCGTTGACGTAGATCTGCGCCCGGTATCCGGACTCGAGGTCGACTTCGAGGATCGCCTGGGCGAGGGCCGAGTCGTTCGGATGGGGAGTTAGGGACTCGATCGGCTCCGGGAGGGGCGTGGGTTCACCACCCCCACCAAAGGCAACGGCCAACAGGACCGCGGCCAAGGCCACCAAGCCGAGGCCGACGTATACGAGCCGGTATGGCACCCTCCGAACGGTTTCCTCGGCCTCCATTGAGAGATGTTTGGACACCGGCCCCATTCTTGCGTAAATCTCGTCACGTTTACGTGACGAGATTTACGCAAGAAGTTGAGCAGCAGGCCGTGCCTTAGTCGCCGGCGACGAGGTAGGCGAGCCGTCCGTCGGGGCCGATGCCCACCCGTAACCCGAGATACCCGCTCTCTCGATACTGGTCGTATTGCCCGAACTCGGCGGCGGCGAGAATTCCGGAGAGCGCCTCCCAGTCCTCATCGCTTCCCGTCGCATGGACCGCTGGCCACGCATAGGCGCCGGAGCGTTCGAGGGCAGGGTCGGCGTTGAGCATCCGGACCGTCATCGAGAGAACGTCAAACCCGTGGCGGGCGCTGGCGACCCAAGTCTGCACCGGGTCCGCTTCGCCCCCAAAAGTAAAGGCGGCACCGTCGGCGAGGACGACCTCGGCCAAGCGAGCAAGCTCGCAACCGGAGGCAAGTTCGAAAATGAGCTGACGCTTCGCCTCGACCGGCTCCGGCAGACCCTGCGATGCCAATGGCGGGAGATCCATTGGGGTGCAAGGCAGTTCTCCGAGACCCGACCCCAGGGAGGCGTCGGTTCGGATGTTGAGCTGAGGCACCAAAGCGAAGGTATACGCGCCGTCGAATTCCGAAGTGGGCTCGAAGATGGCACCGCTGAAGTCGCCGACGGTGACTCTCGCTCCGCCGACAGCAACGGTGCCATTGTCCAGGGCATCGATCTGCCAGCCGTCGACCACGTCACTAACCACACTTTCACCGGTCTCGATATCAGTCCGACGAAGCGCCCGTCCGTCGCTTCCTTCTTCGAGGGTGAAGAGGAAGTCGCTGGTCAAGGAAATGTCGCTGATCGAGGTGGGCAGACAGTCCTGTACCCAGGCCGGGTCAGCTAGGGCGGTGCCATCAACCGCGTAGAATTCGAGTCCTCCGCAATCGCCTCCTAGGGCGACGACGATCCTCCCCTCGGCCAGAGAGGCTCCGATCATCATCGGGGTCGCCGAGACGACCACCTGCTGGTTCTGGCCGTCGAGATCAACGCCTACGACTTCACTCATCCCCTGTGAATCGACCCGGAAATAGAGGCGACCGCTGTCGACGCCGATGGGAGTGATCAACCCTCCGGCCGGGGGTGCCGCAACCGGTCGCGGAGCGGGTGCGCCGGCGGGCAACCAGAGCAAGGTGCCCTGTTCCCAGGAAAGCGGTGTGACCTCATGGGTGAAGACCAGGCCGCCCTGGCGGTCGCCCGCTACCCAGGAGATGGTCTCGTAGTAGGGATCACTTTCTAAAACGCCACCGCCGCCGTCGGAGTCGAGTTCCGTCCAGGCGATTCCATTGGGACCGGCAACCACCACCGCCACTCCCGCCACGGCGACAGGAAGGGCGGTTGTCGCCGGGCTGGGAGCCGTGGTGGCGGGAGCGGTGGTCGACGAGGGGGTCACTACCATTTCGCCGCCGGGTCGGAGAAAGAGGGCGACTAGCACCAGCCCGGCGACAGCGACCATTCCCGAAAGGGTCCCGATGATCTGTTGCCGGCGCCGCCGCAAGCCCGTCGCGACTGCCCGCCGGTACTCGCCGGGGTCGAGAGCCAGCCGCTCGGCAGTGTCATGCAATTCAGTCCGAATTCGATCTTCAAGCCTCATGGTTCATCCCCAGTTGCTGGCGCAATTCCGCCATCGCCCGATGGAGACGGCTCTTCACGGTTCCGGGCCTGATGTGGAGGGCCGAAGCGACATCGTCGGTGCTCCAATCGAGATAATGGCGGAGCACCACTACTGCTCGCGAATCCAAAGGCAAGGCCTTGACTGCTCGGTCGAGGTCGGGGTCGCTAAACGTGACTTCTGTCAAGCGCTCTGGCATCTGATCGGCGAGGACCTCCCGACGGCGCTTGCGCAGCCGCGACCGCGCCCAGTTGAGCCCGACCCGATAGGTCCAACCGGCCTGGTTGTCGAATGCCGCCACTGTGCGCCAGTGCTGATAGGTCCGGGTCATCGCCTCGTCGACCGCCTCCGCCGCCAGATCACGGCTGCCCAGGGTCAAAGCCAGAGCCCGAAAGATGTGTTGGCGATTGGTGCGGTAGAACGCCTCGAAGGATTGTTCCTGCATCCGCACGACCGGAATCTCACCGGTGTCGACGGCAATCATTTGTTGGTCGCTGCGTGGGCGATCACGTTGCTTAGACGCCCGGCTGCTTTTTTTGGTTCTCAGACCGTCTACAGCCCCATCGCTCGAACGAAGAAGGTTGCCATCTCGTCTCTGGTTAGAGACCGATCTGGACAGTACTTGGCGGGGTCGTCGGGATCGCAACCAATCGTGATTCCCGCTTGTCGCAGGGCATTGATGGATGCCTCGAATCCCGACCCATTGTCGTCATCGAAGTAGTCGGTCCCCGCCGCCGACAGTCCGAAGGTGCGGACCAACAACTCCGCCATCTCCTCGCGGGGGAGGGGGTCGTCTTCGCAAAAGATTCGGTCGCCACATCCGAACCCGATGCCGCTGGCGGTGATGGCGTTGGCCGCTGCTTCGTAGGGTGAGCCGTTGTCATCGTCGTAGTAGTCGCTCGTGGCAGCGGGGAGGTCGAGCAGTCGCTGGATGAAGAGGGCGATCTGACCCCGACTCAGAGTTTGCAGCGGGCAATAAAGTCCGGGGGCGCAGCCGATTGTGATCCCGTTCTCGTAGAGCTTCTCAATATTGGCCTCGTGCGGGTTCCCGTCATCATCGGTGAAGGTGTTGGCGCTCGGCTCCGGTGGCAGATATCCCTCGCCTGGGCTCGAGAGGTGAGGAGCATTGATCAGATAGGGATAGGGATTGATCGGGGTGTCGTTGAGGCGAATCTCGAAATGAAGGTGGGGTCCGACGCTCTCGGCATTGCCACTGTCACCCACCCACCCGATCAGTTGGCCTTGGGCAACGACGGTTCCTTCGGTAACGGCGATGCCCGAACCCTGACCGTCGTCGGTGCCTTCGGTGTCGTTGTTGAGGTGGATGTACCAGGTCTCGTAACCGCCACCATGATCGAGGGCCAAGTAACAACAAGTCGAGCCGATCCAGGTGACCATGCCATCGGCCGCTGCCACCACCGGCCAGCCCTTGACCCCGTCGGTCATGATGTCGGTTGCTCCGTGGGTACGCCCTCCGGAGCGTGGCTGATAGAAGTCGTCGATGTAGTACGTCGGACCGCCGACGATGGGGAAAACGATTTGGCTCGGGTCGAAGGGTTGGGCGGGGACGAAGGCGGTTTGGGCCACTGCCGGCATGGCTCCGATGGCCAAGGCCAGGACCATGATCAGCGCCGAATGCCGGCGCCTGATCGCGCCAGCCCTGGCGGGGAAACCGCGCCGACTCCACCACTCCATCAAGACTCTCTCGGCAATAGCGAAGCCTGCCTTGAGCACGTAATCCCCTCCCGGAGCCAGCGAACCCGAGGCAGCTAAGCATGGGCCCATGAAGCCTGCAAACGGGAAATTCCGAAAGCGGCTTTACCTAAACTGCCCTGCTCCCCATCTCGGCGGAAAGCCTTATGCCGGTTGACATCGACATCTCCTACGTCGCCCGTCTGGCCCGTCTGGCTTTGTCGCCCGAAGAACTCACGTTCTATCGCGATCAGCTTGGCTTGATCCTCGAACACGCCGCCCGGGTCCAAGACGTTGACACCGAGGGCTTCGAACCGACCGCTCACCCCCTCGGCATCGTCAACCAGTTCCGCCCCGACGAGGTTCGACCATCCCTCGATCGCGACGAGGTCCTGGCGGCCGCGCCCGTCACCGACGGCGTCTACTTCGTTGTCCCGCCCGCGCTCGAGAGCTGATGTCGGACTTCACGATTGCTGCTGCGCGGGTAGCCCTGACGAAGAAGGAGTTGTCTGCCATCGAACTCCTCGGGTCGGTATTGGAGCGGGCCTCGTTGACCGAGGCCGACCTTCATTGTTTTCTCACCATCGACCACGAAGGGGCGGCAGTCGCGGCCGCCGACTCCGACAAACGCATCCGCCGGGGAACTGACCGCGGTCCTTTGGAGGGAATCCCGGTGGCGGTGAAGGACAACTTCTGCACTCGCAATCTTGAAACGACGTGTGCCAGCCAGATCCTCGCCGGTTATCGACCGCCGTACGACGCCACCGCCGTCAGCCGGCTGCGAGACGCAGGCGCGATCCTGATCGGAAAGACGAACTGCGACGAGTTCGCCATGGGGTCGTCGACCGAGAACTCTGCTTATGGGCCCACCCGCAACCCTTGGAATCCCGAGCGTGTGCCAGGCGGGAGCTCCGGGGGATCGGCCGCTGCGGTGGCAGTGGGCTCGGTCCTCGGTGCCTTCGGCTCCGACACCGGGGGGTCGATTCGACAGCCGGCGGCCTTATGCGGGGTCGTCGGGTTCAAGCCGACCTATGGCCTGATCAGCCGGTATGGATTGGTGGCGTTCGCTTCCAGTCTCGACCAGATCGGTCCTTTCGCTCGCACCGTCGCCGACGCGCTGACGTTGTTTCAAGCCGTAGGCGGTCATGACCCCCTCGATGCGACCTCCTACGAGGGGCCACTACCCGAGATCGGTGACCGTTTGGGCGAAGGAGTGAGCGGCCTGCGGATCGGGATCGTGCGTGAGCTTTCCGGCGAGGGGTACGACTCCGAGGTCGCCGCCGCCACCACCGCCATGGTGGACAAGCTGGCCGATGAAGGAGCCAAGGTGATGGAGGTTTCACTGCCGTCGTTCGAGGTTGCTCTCTCGGCCTACTACCTCATCAACCCAGCCGAAGCCTCGGCCAACCTTGCCCGCTTCGATGGGGTCCGGTACGGGCTCCGGGTGCCGGGGGCAACGGTGGAGGAGATGATGGCTCGAACTCGAGCCGAAGGATTCGGACCAGAAGTCACTCGGCGGATTCTGCTCGGCACCTATGCGCTTTCCGCTGGCTACTACGACGCCTTCTACGGGAAGGCGCAGAAGGTGCGCAGCCTTCTGATCGCCGAGCTGCAAAGCGGCTTCGAACACGTCGATGTGCTGGTTTCGCCCACCAGCCCGACCACTGCCTTCGAGCTCGGGGCGAAAACCCGGGACCCGCTCGCCATGTACCTCTCCGACGTTTGCACGATTCCTGCCAACCTGGCCGGGACCCCGGCGATCTCCGTTCCCATCGGGCTCGACTCCGCCGGCCTCCCGATCGGGTTCCAGGTCATGGCACCGGCCCTGGGCGAGAGGGTGATGTTCCAAACGGCGGCGGCAGTCGAAGCTCTGGCAGGGTTCACGGCTCGCCCGGCGATGGCGGCTCAACCATGACGCCAACGTGGGAGCCGGTCATCGGCATAGAAGTCCATGTCGAGCTCAAAACCAAGTCGAAGATGTTCTGCGGTTGCGAGGTCTCCTTCGGTGACGAGGCCAACACCAGGGTTTGCCCGACCTGCCTGGGGCTCCCCGGAGCGTTGCCGGTCGTCAACAGCGTCGCTCTCGACTGGATCATTCGCATCGGTCTCGCTTTGCACTGCGAGATCACGGAAAAGTCGGTCTTTCATCGCAAGAACTACTTCTATGCCGATCTCCCCAAGAACTATCAGGTCAGTCAGTTCGACCTTCCGGTTTGTCGTGATGGCTGGCTCGATGTGACCGTGGGCGAGGAGACACGTCGAATCGGGATCGAGCGTGCTCATATGGAGGAGGACACTGGCAAAAGCCTCCACCAAGGAAACGGAGGGCGAATCCACACCGCCACCTCGACGTTGCTCGACTTCAACCGCTCCGGAGTACCGCTGGTGGAGATCGTTTCCCGCCCCGACCTGCGCTCAGCAGCCGAGACGCGAGCCTACGCCCAAGACTTACGAAATCTCGTCTTCGAACTCGGCGTGTCTGACGCCCGCATGGAAGCGGGCTCGATCCGATTCGACGCCAACATTTCTGTGCGTCCTGTGGGCAATATCGAGCTGGGGACGAAGGTTGAGATCAAGAACATGAACTCGTTCCGATCTTTGGAACGAGCAGTAGCCTCGGAGATCGATCGCCAGGTCGCCGTGCTCGAGAACGGACAAGCGGTGAAGCAGGAGACACGGCATTGGGACGAGGAGTCGGGAGCTACTCGCAGCATGCGGAGCAAGGAGGAGAGCTCGGATTATCGCTACTTCGCGGAACCTGATCTTCTGCCCATGGTCTTTTCGTCTGATGTGGTCGACCGTCTCGGGGCCGAGCTTCCCGAACTTCCCGCCGATCGTCGCTTGCGCCTCGAGAGCCTCGGGATCGCTCCGCATACCGCCCGCGCTCTGGCTGTCGCCGAGCCGGAGTTGCGGCGGACCTTCGAGGACGCGGTTTCCTTGGGTGCCAAACCGACAACAGCCGCCAACTGGGTGGCGGGCGAGCTCACGGCCGCGATTCGCCGCCTCGACACGGTTGCTGCCATCGATGGCCCCAACCTCTTCGGGCTGATTGCGATGACTGAAGATGGGCGACTCTCGTCGTCGGCTGCCAAAGAGGTGCTGGTGGAGATGCTGATGAGTGGAGAGCCGGCCGAGGTGGTCGCCGCCCGCCTTGACTTGTTGCAGATCTCGGACACCTCTGCCATTGAAGCGGCGGTGGCGGAGGTCCTGGCGACAGAGGGCGCGGCCGTCGAGCGCTATCGATCGGGGGAGGAGAAAGTGCTCGGGTTCTTGGTCGGTCTGGTGATGAAGTCGACCGGAGGCAAAGCCGATCCGAAAATGGTCAACGAGACCTTGCGGCAAAGACTCGCTTGATCCCTTCTTACGCAAGAAGGGGACTAGCGGTATGCCTCCGCCTGCATCGTGTACATCTCCGCGTAACGACCCTCGGCGGCAATCAATTCGGCATGAGTACCGCGTTCGACGACCCGTCCCTCGTGAAGCACGTAAACCCGGTCGGCCGCTCGCACCGAGGAGAACCGGTGCGAGATCAAGAGCACCGTCCGGCCGGCGAGCAGCGTGCGGATGCGAGCGAACAATTCGTGTTCGGCTTTGGCGTCGAGGGAAGCAGTGGGTTCATCGAGGATGATCAGCGGGGCATCGCGAAAGAAGGCTCGCGCCAATGCAATCCGTTGCCACTGCCCAACTGAGAGATCGACGCCGCCGAGGAATTCGGGGCCGAGCAAAGTGTCATACGCCGCCGGCAGCCGATCGATGAAATCGTCCGCCCCGGCCTGGCGAGCGGCGTCTTCGAGCGTCGGACCGCCGGAACCATTGGCCGAGTATCCGATGTTGCCGAAGCCGATGTTGGCGGACACGTCGAGGTGGTAGCGGATGAAGTCCTGAAAGATCACCGCCACCTTCATGCTCAACTCGGTCTGGTCAATGGTGGCGAGGTCGATTCCGTCCCAGGTGATCTCGCCCGCGGCAGGGACGTAGAGGCCGGCGAGGAGTTTCGCCAACGTCGACTTGCCGGAGCCGTTCTCGCCGACCAGGGCGACGATCTCGCCGGCGTCGATGTGGAGAGAGACATCGATCAACGCCGGCTCTTGGCTGCTGGGATAAGTGAAGGTGACGTCCTGGGCGACGATTGTCTTGAAGCCGGAGGGAGCTTGATTGGTCGGAGGTGGTGGGGGAGTCGCGAGGGCGAGGAAGGTGTTGAAGTCGTCGAGATAAAAGCCTGCCTCCGAAAGGCTGGCGGCCGAGTAACCAGCGCCGGTCAGACGGGCTCCGATGACGGCGATCCCGGCGACGGCAATCCCTGCCTCTGACAACGACACCTGTCCGCTGGCAGCGAGCCAGGCAACGAGCAGCACGGTGGTGCCCAGTACCAGCCCGATAACTGCAGTGGCGAGAAGGGAGTAGCGGAGCTGGCGTCGGGCCACCTGGCGAAGGTCCGTGAGCCGATCGTCGTAGAGACGGTTCCAGCGGCCGAGAAGAAAGCTTCCCAAACCGAAGGCCCGGACCTCTTTGGCTTCGTCCCGGCCTCCCAGGAGATGACCGAGATAGTTGCGCTCGCGATCCCGGGGGGTCATCCGCCAGAAGAAACGCCAGAACTCCGAGCCCCTTCTCGAGGCTGCCAGCCAGGCCGGAAGCAGGACGATCAGTACCATGGGAATCAGGAGGGGCTCGATGGCGAAGAGGGCCACCGCCACCCCGAAGACGCCGATCAGCGCCGAAGCGATACCACTCAAGCCATAGACCATGTTCAGGGGCTGGCCCATCGCCGATTGCACTCTCTGCAGGCGATTGTGGAAGTCGGGATGCTCGAAGGCCTGGAGGTCGACCCTGGTGGCGACCTCGAGAGTGGCCTGTTGCATGTGCCGGGCCACCAACTCGCCGAGGATCTGCTGCTGCTCGCGCTGGACCGAGCTGGCAAAGAGGCTGGCAGCGGTCACGACCGCGAGGGCGATGGCCCAGGGGATGACCGGTTCGAACCCTGTTCCTGCTCGATCGACTTCAAGCAGGGTTTGTAGCGCCCTCTGCCCGATCAGGAGAGAGAGGGCGACTGAGACTCCCGAGAAGATCTGAAGGCTCGTCGAGAGGACAAATTCGCTTCGTCCGGCAGCCACGATGACGGCCAGGCCGTGGCGGATGAGGCGGGGGAGCTGTCGGAGCTCGATGCGGGCGTCTTCCCGACCCTGCAAGTCGTAGACGGTCACCTGATCGGACACCGGCAGAGGCTATCTGTGCGCGCCTCTTATGGCGCCGAGCAAACTGAATGCAATCTTCTGCGGAAACCGCAGCACAGAGCATTAGGTTCGCAGAAGGTTCTCGATCTCCTCGGTCAGCACATCGCCGGTGATGACCCCGTTGTGCGTGTCCACCAACTCTCCTCCCGGGGCGAAGAAGTAGGTCCGGGGAACGCCGATCCCTCCGAACTCGACCAGAGCGTCCCCGTCGAAATCGAAGTAGTGAACGAACGGCAGGTCGAACTCGGCCAGGAACTGCCGGGCTCCTGGCTGGTTGTCGTTGTAGGCGATCCCGTAAAAGTCGACCCGGTCTCCGTATTCGGCGTGGGCCGAGGTAAAAAGCGGTGCCTCTTCGCGACAGGGCAGACACCACGATGCCCAGACATTGACCACCGCCGGTCGATCAGACGACTCGAGCTGGTTACGAAAGGCGGCCAAGTCCATCTCCGGCAGGTTCTCCTCCGACGACGCCGTTTCGCCGCTACACCCTCCCACTAGGAGGGCAAGCAGGAAGATCGCAGTTGTCGATCTAGCCAACAAGAGAGGATGCAATTTCGGGCCCGGGAGCGATGCCGACTCGGACGGCGTCGCTTTCACAATCGATCACGACGTTGGCGAGGTCGGAGCCGGTGAACGCGACTTCCTTCCACTCGGTCATGGAGTCGCAGAGCAAAGGGGAACCGTCGCCACTGTCGACGAGGTTGAGTAAGACCGCAGTGTCGGTGCCCCGATCCCAAACAGTGGCGGTCCCTCCGGCCCAGGAACGGACCCGTTCCCGGACCTCGGAGAGGGCGGCTTCAGGGTGGTCGGCGGGAGCCGCGAAGAGGTTCAAAAGGTCGACGGCGCCGAAGCCGACCGTTCGCAGCTCCTCCCATCCCTCGCCTGGCGTCCTAGCGCCGGCAGGGGTCTGCGGTTCGAAGCCGTGGACGTAGAGCTCTGGGAACAGAATTTCGGCGGTCGTCATCGGAGGAGCGTCGTACGCGGAGTCGACCGCGTCCCATCCACCCTCGGAGTAGAGCGAGCAGGCAAAGCTCATCCCCTCGAGGTAGGGAAGTTGCAGACCGTTCGACAAGAGATAGGGCACATCTTCCAGGTCTGCTTGCGAGGCGGCGAGACGCGGATCGAGGATCACCCCGAACTGATCCATCAGGTCGAGTGCTCCGAGAGAGAACTGCTGCATGCCGAGGGTGGCGTCGCCTTCGATCAAGGCCTGAATCGCTCGGGCCGGTTCGGGGTCGGCGCGGGGATCGTCGATGAGGTCGGGAAAGTTCAATCGGGCATCGGTGAGGGCGTGGATCAGCTCGTGGGCGAGGGTGACCTGATCGGTTGGCCCCAATGGCGAATCCACCGCATTAGTGGCGACGACCAGATCGCCGGTTTCGGGGTCGTAATAGCCCGCAACGGCAGAGTCGAGCAGATCGAGTTGTGTGGCGACCAGGTCGAAGGAAGGGTCAATCATCCGCAGGGCAACCCACAGCCGGGTATCGAATTCGATCACATCCGCCGGCATCGCTTCGCCGGCAAGATCGCGCACCCGGTCGCCCATCTCCTCGGTACTGACAAAGATCGGTTCCACCTCGCTGGGGAAATCCAACTCCCGGAGATCGGAGACGGCCGCGGCAATATCGTCGATCTGGGTTTCGAGGTCGTCCTCGGAGATCTCGATTGCTCCCGGAGCCGAGGTCAGGCAGGCGGTGAGATCGGTGCTGCCCAAGCCACCGAGCAGCCCACCGAGGGGATCCTCACCTCCGAAAAGGTCCCCGAGCTCGCCACCGCCTCCTCCGAGCAGATCACCCAGAAGATCTTCCAACCCGGTCGCACCTTCGCCGCCCAGGAGGCCACCGAGCAGGTCTTCGAGCCCGGAAACTGTCCCCTTCCTCTGGGCCGAGGCGAGATCATCCTCCAGATCGGCGATGCGACCCTCGGCGGCCACGAGTTGGTTGGAAAGATCTTCGACCTCGTTGTTGAGACGGCCGATGGTGACCATTCCGACCACCCCGAGGACACCAAAGAGGCCCAAGAGCAAAGCAAGGACCAACGTGACGACGATGGCGCTGGTCGGCCAATTCTTCTGCCGCGGCGTCAGTCCCTGGGGCTGCATTCGGGGAAAGTATCGGTGATCCTCGTAGTTAGGAAGAGTTGTCTCTAACCGGCGGCTGCCTGCGACGACTGCCAGCGCTTGATCGCCGAGATGAGGTGGGGCCATTCGACCTGCCGGGCCTTGGGATCTGCCCTCAGGGCGGCGAGGGCCGCTTCCCGAAGTACCCCGGCCAAGTCGGCCATGGACATCCCTTCGGTCACCTCGGCCAGCTTGCTCTTATCGATGTCCTCCGCAAAGGGAACATCTGACAGATCGATCAAAGCCCGGCGGGCGTCGACATCTGGAAGCCCGATCTCGATCTGGGTTTCGAAGCGACCTGCCCGTAGCAATGCAGAGTCGATGAGATCTGCTCGGTTGGTGGCCCCGATCACGGCCACATTTCCTCGCTCCCCGATCCCATCCATCTCGGTGAGGAGGGCAGCCACGACGGAGTCGGTGACAGTGGTGGTGGAACGACCCCGGACTGGTGCCAGGGCGTCGATCTCATCGAAGAAGATGATCGCGGGCGCCGCCGCTCGGGCCCGGCTGAAGAGCTCGCGGACCGCCCTTTCCGATTCGCCGACGTACTTGTCCAGGAGTTCGGCCCCTTTGACCGGAAAGAAGGCACTCCCAGCTTCGTGGGCCAGGGCCCGGACGACGAAGGTCTTGCCGGTGCCGGGGGGGCCGTAGAGCAGGATGCCCCGCGGGGGATCGATGCCCATGCTCTGGAACCGCTCGGGATCGGTGATTGGCCAGACCACGGCTTCGATCAGGCGCTGTTTGACCTCTTCCAGGTTGGCCACCTGGTCGAATCCGTAGTTGGGCATCTCTCCCAACGAAAGAGATCCGAGCGAGGGCGTGGTGTCCCGGATGGCTTCGACGAGGTCGTCATTGGTCAGTCGGGCACCGGGAGTGCGGGCGAGACGGGTCGAAGCCTGGATTACCGCGGCGACGACGTCGGTCCCGCTGAAACCCGCCGAGCGACCGGCCAGCAGGGCGTAGTCAATCTCTGCGGTGGGGACCCGCGAGAGGGCGGCCTCGAACAGGAGCCGACGGCGATTGAGGTCGGGGGGAGGAATCGTCAAGGCCCGGGGGAGCAAGGGACTGGAGGCGACCGCCGGATCCATGGCGGCTCGGGACGAACATCCGATGACACAGGCGCGGCCCGGCTTTCGGGCCAGCGAATCGAGGAACCATCGCAGGACTGCAGCCATCTGAGTCCGAAATGGGGCCATGCCTTCGTCCCCGGAAACGGCTTCGAGCCGGTCGACGAAAATCACGGCCGGGGCGGCGGTGGTGCGGATGGCGGCTTCGAGGACGTCGAGAAGTTTCTCCGGCTTGAAAACCTGATCGAGGGAAACCTCGTAGACGCTGGCCGAAGCCTCGGCGGCGGCCGCGGCCACCAGCTCGGACTTGCCGCACCCCTGCGGTCCCTCGAGGAGGATGCCGGCCACTCGGGGAAGGCCCCACGCCGAGGGCAAGTCATCACTCGAGGTCAGGAGCGAGAGCCAGCCGGCGAGAAGATCTTTCTGATCATCGAGACCCGCCAGGAGCGCTTCGCTCCTTGTCGGTCCCGATGAGGTTGGAGCCCCTTCATCGCCTCTGGGCGACGGGGTACTTGCTCCGGTTTCCGGCGCCGGCGGCACGATCTCGTTGCCTGCCACGAAACGAGTCCCGGCGCCAACGAGGCCGGCCCCGCCCGGCTCGACCTGGGCAACGTGGAGAACCAACGGCTCACCGCCCTCGAGGTAAGAGGCAGGAATGGTCATCTTGTCGCCGTTGGAGATCGGCCTTCCCTGCCAGGCTCGAACTATGACCTTGGGATCGGCCTGCAGCGTCGCCCCATTCATCCTCACCACCGCCGCGTTGCCGAGCACGGCCCGAACGGCATCGACCGACTGACCCACCAACGCTCCGGCGTTGGCGATGGCGGTCGGTCCGAGATGGAGGGCGGTGCTGTCGGTGGTCTCACCTCCCTGCACGAGGACGTGGGTCCTGCCGACCTTCAGCACCCCTCCGTAGGGCAGGCCGAGCGCTTTGAGCAGAGTGGTATCGGCCCGAGCCACAGGATCGTCGCCGGGGCGGACGATGAATCTCATTCGGATCGATGCTAGGAACGGGTCAAGCGGCGGTCAGGTGAGGAATCGGAGCTGCCGGAAGGGCGAGCGGTCCGCTTGACTCGAGCACCCGGACCCGACCATCGGTCATCCATTGCCAGATCAGATGTGCCTCTTCCGCTGCATCCATGGTCGGTGGCACCGGAAAGGCTGGTGCCGAGTCGTCTTCTGCCCCGGCGATTGGCGACGCCAGCAACGGAGGCGGGTCGGTGGACTTCCAAGCTGCCACCAGCCGGCCGTGGTCAATCACTACGCGCTCGCCAGCGTTGCTCTCCAATTCGACTGTGCCCGCACTCGACAGCGCATGCCAGGCCCGGGCTCTTTCGAGGGCTCGCGCCAATGCCCGATGACGGTCGCGCATCTGCGCCGCTTCCTCGAACCTGCGCTCCGCGGCGAGGCGTCGCATCTTCGTAGCGATCGGGTCCAAAACCAGGCCCGGGTCGTGATCGAGGGCGGCAACGATCGTGTTGATGACCTGGCCGTAAGACTCGGGGCTCAAGCCTCCTGCGCACGGGCAGAGTGCCACCCCCATTTGCCCGGGAGCGCACGGACCCTCTCGGCTGCCGGCGGGGCCGGCACAGCGCCGCAGTTGAGTAGATGCCCACAGGGCTTCCACCACGAGGTCGGCCGAACGTTTGGAGCGAAAAGGCCCCAGCCACATGCGCCCTTTGCTTGCCAGCTTGTGGGCAACGGAGAGGCGGGGGAACTGTTCTTCCGTCAGGCGGACAAAGAGGGTCCGACGCGGTGGCCGCGAACGCTGGTTGAACCGGGGTCGATGAGCATGGATCAATCGCAGTTCCGTTATCTCGGATTCGAGGCTGTGGGCGCAGATCCGATATTCGATCCGATGGAGCTGACGGAGAAGGTCGGCGATGCGACGTCGTTCGTCACCGTAGAAGTAACTGCGGACTCGGGTCCGGAGGTTGTCGGCCTTGCCCACGTAGATGATCTCACCATCGCGGTCACGGAACATGTAGACCCCGGGCCGGCGGGGGAGAGCGTCGGTGAGGTGGAGCTTCGAGTAGTAGCTCGATCCCCGGGCGGTGGGGAGGATCAGGAGCTCATCGAGACCGGTAACGCCCAGTGTTCCGGCCCGTTCGAGCAAGGAGTGAAAGACCCAGGCGGTGGCTTGAGCATCCTCCAATGCTCGATGAATCGGCGGAGCGGGCGAGCGAAAGTAGCGGGCGAGGGTGGCAAGGGTGAGGTCACGGACCTCGGGACGGATCAGTCGGCGCGCCAGGCCGACGGTGTCGACGTGCCGACGCCCGGCCGGCTCCGAGCCCACCAGTGGATAGTCGAGACGGCGGCAGGCCGAGTCGAGGAACGAAAGATCGAAACGGACGTTATGCCCGACGATCACCGTCCCCCGGCAGAACTCGAGAAAAGGGGGGAGGGCGGATTCGATCGGGGGAGCGGCCAGAACCATCTGTTGGGTGATGCCGGTGAGGATCGTGATGAAGGGAGGGATGCCGGTCCCGGGGTTGACGAGGGTGGCGAAAGACCCCACCAACTCCCCGCCGCGATATTTGACCGCTCCGATCTCAGTAATTACGCAACTAAGAGGCGATCCTCCCGTGGTTTCGAGGTCGAGGACGCAGAAGGTGACGTCATGAAGCGGCGTACCGAGGTCGTCCAGGGTGAGCTGACGCACGCTCGCACCCTAAATCGAACAACCGTTCGAGACAAGGATCCTTTGGCTAGGTCTTGAGATGCGGCCGCTCGGCCTCGCCCTGCTGGTAGATCTCCTCGAGTCTTCGTCTTGCTCGATGGATCGCCACTCGGATGGTCCCAATCGCGCTACCGAGCCGTCCTCCGATTTCTCCGTAGTCAAGGCCTTCGACCTCGCGCAGCCAGAGCAGTTCGCGGTCGCGAGGTGAGAGCTGGGCGAGGGCGGCCAGAATCCGGCGGTGCTCCTCCTTCTCGATCGAAAGCTCTTCCGGCGTCGCCGGAGAAATCATGGCGTCTGTCGGGCGGGCGCTGCGACGACGTCGGTAGAAGTTGCGGAGACGGTTGCGGGCAATCGACCAAAACCATGCTTCAAAGGCCTGCGGTTCCCTGAGCTGGGGAATCCCCTTCACGATCGCCTCGGCGGTCTCGGCGGCGAGTTCGTCGGCGTTGTGTCGATCGAGGCCGAGCCCGAGAAAGAAGGCGACTACCCGCGGATGACCAAGAGTAAGGAGCTCAGTCAAAGCCCCCGAATCGCCGCCGATTGCTCGCCGGACCGTGTCGGAGTGCGGAGGCCACACCTAAACAACAAGGGGCCGATGCACTGCCCCCAGATCCCTAGCCATCGCCACAGACTATTGCCTGCGACCTGTGATCTCCGGCGCTATGGGTTGGAGCTTCCCTGCCCGCCGCCCTGACCGCTGTTGTTCCCGCCATCTCCAGAGCCTTCGTTTTTGTCGGCCTTCTTGCTCTGTCCTGGGGCGGTGTCGGACGGACTGTCTGCCGGCGGATCGTCGACCTGGCCCGGGGCGGTGTCGGACGGACTGTCTGCCGGTGGATCGTCCACCTGGCCCGGAGCGGTCACCGAAGGACTTTCTGTACTGCTTCCGGCCGGCTGACCATTCCCAGCCGTCTCGGCAATGTCTGCTGCTGCTTCTTTGACCTTGGCGATGGCGGCTCCGAGGGCGTCGTGGTTCCCGGATTGGGCGGCTACATGAACCTGGGCGGCGGCGGCTACCAGGTCTCGCACCTGATCGCGGACATCCTGGGAGTTGCCGCTGCCCCTGAGGGCATCGACACTCTCGGAGAGGCTGGTATCTCCGGCCCCTCCTGCCAGGATCTCGTTCACTAGCGACAATGCCCGATCGGTGTCGCCAGCTTCGACGAGCTCCATCGCTTCGCTGATTCTTTCCGGACCGAGATCCTGGGACCCGAATCGAGCGCCAATCCACTCGTACGCACGGTCGAGGGGATAGAGGAACTCCCCAGGAATGGCGGGGTCCGATGCCCGCGCCAAAGCCACATTGGAAAGAGCCAAGAGCGCGCCGGTGACAACCACAGCGATCCAGGTCCGCGATCCCCGAGGACGCCGCCTGCTGACGGCCCTGGCTGCCACGTCGGTGGAAATGGCTGCAGGGACCCGGTCGCGGAGGAATTCCCCCAGGGAACGGAGATCCTCGTAGGGGCTGTTTTTAGACATCACCACGACTCGCAGGTAGCCCGGCTCCCAATTTCGTTACAGCGTCGGGGTAGGCCGGGTGACCGATTCGCAGGTCAGTTTCCGGCTGCCACTTTTCGAAATGAACTACCTGCTCTTCTGGCTTCCATCCCCGGTCGAGGGACCCTGAGCGCCGATCCGGGAGGGGATAGCCGACGGTGATGATGCCGAGCGGTGTCACCTCGGCGGGAATGCCGAGCAGCTGGCGGAGGCCGGGAATGGAATGGACGCCGAGAAAGCCGGCCGCCAGCCCCTCGTTGACAGCAGCGAGGAGGACGAGCATCAACGCCGCCCCGGCGTCGACCCACCAAAAAGGGATCGGCCAATCGATCTCGGAACCGTCAGTTCGCACCTTGTCGGCTTCCCGATATCGCTTGTGATAGGTGTGCTCCGAGACCGCCACCACTATGTGAGCTGGGGCTCTCGAGACCCAAGGGTCGAACCCTCCGGCGACATAGCTCGACTCCCCGGCGAGATCGGCGATCTGGCTACGAGTCGATTCCTCGGTGACAACGATGAAACTGACTCCCTGGCTGAAGCCAGCCGAGGGGGCCTTGCGGGCCGCATTGACTATTCGACTGATGGATTCGGCCGGCACCGGGTCCGGTCGGTAATTGCGGACCATCCGTCTCTTGCGAACAAGGTCGACAAAGTCCAACGCCCTCAACCCCCGGCAACGAGGTCGCGGATGCGCACGAGCCGAACGTCGCCCCGATAGGTGACTGTGACTTGGTCGAGAATGCCGTCGGAGAGGTCGAGGCTTCCGTCCTCGCCAAGAATTTCGATGAGGGCGACGACGTTACGGGCGTACATCTGGCTGGCATCGAAGGGCTTGCGCGAAGAGAGATCCGTGAAACCGAGAATGTGAACCCCATTGTGATCGATTGCTGCGCCCGGTTGGGTGAGTCCGCAGTTCCCACCGGTTGCAGCAGCAACGTCGACGATGACGGATCCGGGTCTCATCGCCTCGACCATGGCCGCCGTGATAAGGCGGGGAGCGGGCCTGCCAGGGATGGCGGCCGTGGCAATAACGACATCGGCTCCCGCCACCGGGGTGGCCAGACCGGCCAAGACCCGCTCTTCGGCGTCGGTCTCGAGCTGACGGGCGTAGCCACCGTTGCTGGCGGCGTCCTGGGGATCCATCTCGACCGCGACAAACGTCGCCCCCAAACTTCGCACTTGCTCGGCGGCTGCAGCACGCACATCGAAGGCGGACACGACAGCCCCCAGCCGCCGACACGTCGCGATTGCCTGCAGACCAGCGACTCCTGCTCCAAGGATCAAGGCCCGGGCGGGCGGGATGGTTCCCGCCGCAGTAGTCAGCATGGGAAAAAATCGATCGCACGCCATCGCCCCCTCGAGGGCCGCCTGGTACCCCGAAACCGTGGCCTGCGAGGAGAGGGCATCCATTGCCTGCGCCCTCGTCGTACGGGGTACCAGCTCAAAGGCGAGGGCGGTGATCTGGCGATCTGCGTACGAGGCCATCAATGCCGGCTCATCGAGTGGTCGTAGCAGGCCGAGAACGGTTGTGTCCTGCAGCGACTTGTCGAGCGGCGCGTTCACCACAGTGACCAGATCGGCTGCCAACACCCCGGAACGGGAGACGATCTCTGCGCCTTCGGCGACATAGCTCTCGTCCGCGAGCCCTGCACTTTGTCCGGCGCCCGTTTCGACCAAGACGAGATGCCCTGCCTTGGTCAGCCTCCGCACCATAGGAGGCGTGAGGGAAACCCGCCGCTCCCCGGCCTGGGTCTCGCGCAGAACACCGATCTTCACGCCCAGAAGCCTAAAGACAAGACTGAAGACGGAAGAACGTAATTCGTTGCAGGGCGACCAACTGTTGGTCGTGGTGTGCCAAATTTCGATAGAGGTGGTCGTGGTGCACCGAATTTCGGTGGCGCCATGGCGCCTCCCTGTTTATGTCGGTCCCTTATGGCACACTGACCGTCCATGACGGGATGCCCTGATCTGGCCGATTGACCCCCAAGCCTCGGTCCCGGCGATTGCGGGCCGCGACCCTCGAGTGGTCTACACCCGTGGCAAGGGATGCAGCGAATTGGCAGAGCTCTTGACCCCGCAAGCCACGCGAGTGACAGGCGACCTCGACGATGCCTGCATCGACGCTCGGGCAGATGTCCTCGTCACTCGCAAGCCTCCCGGCGGATTCTCGCTAGTGAATGTCGTCTCTCCCCTTGACTTCGAGGCGGGCGAGGTGACGGCGATCGTGGCCGCCATCGCCGGGGGACCACATTCGCAATTCAACGTCCAGTTGTCGGACCACCTGGCCCGGCGGATGAATGTGGACGTGCACATCGCCACCGCTTATAGCGAGAAGGAAGCCGAGGAAGAAGCAGAGTCATTGGTTGCTCGCCTCGGCGAACTGGTTCCTCATGCCAAGCAGCTCTCGGTGCAGGCCACGGATCTCACGGAGTTTGTCAAGGCTCTCCCCTCGGGGGCGTTGCTCGTGCTCGGCGAGGCCGGTGGCTCGATTCTCTCTCGCCTGGTCTTTGGTCCCGGTGCCCGGCTCCGTGCCAGGGCCCAGGCTGGGGCACTCGTCGTGCGGGCCGCGCCACCGCGGGTTTTTCAGGTGATGGACGACCCGGTGTTCGTCGCTCCGCTTCATCTCGCCGGTGACGGACTGCGGCTCTACCAGGACGAGCGCGTCGCCGTCGTCGAAGGCGGGAGGCTGGTCGGAGTGGTCGATCGCTCCCGCCTCCTGTCGGCCGCGGCAGACGCTCCGATTGCCAACATCATGGAGGAGCCGATCTCGGTCACCGCGACAATGTCCTTGGTAGAGGCGGCCAGCTCGGTCTCAAGCTCGGGCCTCGACCAGGGCCACCAATCGACATTTGTGGGTCCATGGCCGGTTATCGATGCCGATGGAAAGCTGATCGGAACGTACAGGCAGTAGCACCTGGCAGTGATGAAGAAGACAGTATTTGCGGTCATCGGCGCCCTTGCCATCTTTCATCTCGGCGGTGGTTGGTACTTCGCCGATCAGCTCCGCAAAGATGCCCTCCAGCCGGATCACGAACCACCTACGAATGACGTCACCATTGTCGAGGTCGGGGAAGGGACAGTGCGTCTCGCAGCAATTCCGGGCTTCGAGCCCGAATTGACGGCCAATGGCGTGGTGGGCCTCGATTGGGGCACCGGCTACGGTCAACTCGGCCCGGGCCACACCCCCGCTGAGGATGGATCGGTGGTGAGGAACCTGCAACGCCAGGGCGGCGTCGCCCCCAGGCCGGGAGACGTTGCAATCATCGATGGAAATGCGTTTTTTGGCGATCCCTCCCAGGCATTTGGAATCGACTTCACCGAGATCGATTACCCGACTTCGCTCGGTCCGATGAAAGCGTGGCGGATCCTGGCACCTGGCGATACCTGGGTCATCCATGTGCACGGCCTCGGCGCCAGCAAGAGGGAGGCCTTGCGGCTCATCAAGCCTCTGGCAACTGCCGGATTTCCGCAACTGGTGATCGACTATCGCAATGACGATGGTGAGCCCGCCGACCCTTCCGGGTACTACCGATTCGGGGCGACGGAATGGGAGGACATCGCGGCCGCGGTCGACTTCGCGGCGACGCAAAACGCCACCGGGGTAGTGCTCGCCGGTTACTCGACTGGGGCGGCTCACATCCTCTCTTATCTCCAGAAGACTGCCGACAGTCCAGTGGTCGCGCTGGTCCTCGACAGTCCCAACGTCGATTTCGAGCAGACGGTCGACCTCGGTGCCAGCCAACGTCGGCTCCCTGTGATTCCCCTTCCGTTGCCCGGGAGCTTGGTGTGGACGGCCAAGCGAATGGCCTCGGTGCGCTTCGGAATCGACTGGGCGGCGACCGACTACCTGCCGGAGGCGAGCCTGCTTTCGGTGCCGATGCTCGTCATCCATGGCACCGACGACCAGACCGTTCCCTTTCGAGTCTCAGAGGACTTGGCGGCCGCCCGCCCTGACCTGGTCAGACTCTTCATCGTTCCAGGCGCTGGCCATGTCCGTGGGTGGAACGTGGGGCCTCAGCCGTACGAACGAGCCGTGACCGACTTTCTCTCCGACATGCTGGCAACTTGACTGGTCGCCGAGCATGATCGGTTACTACCGGCATCCGACAATTTTTCAGGAGCACATCGTCTTTGTAGCTGAGGACGATCTCTGGATGGTGTCTGCCGATGGTGGCGACGCCCTTCGATTGACGGCCAACCCTGGCACCGAGACCAATCCGCGGTTCTCGCCCGACGGAAGCCAGATTGCCTTCGTCGGCCGGGATGAGGGTCGTCTCGATGTCTATGTCATGCCCGCCTCCGGGGGAAGCTCCCGACGCATCTCATACCTGGGTGCCAACACCCAGGTGCTCTCCTGGACCCCGGACGGCGAAGCGGTCCTGGTCTCGACCGATTACCAACAGCCCTTCGAAGGATGGGGCCACCTCTGGCGAATTCCCCTCGAAGGCTCTGGTCCCGAGGCAGTCGGTTGGGGACCGACCCGTGGGATCTCTTTTGAGAGAGGTGGACCCGGCGTGGTCATCGCTCGCAATAGCTTCGATCCGGCCCGGTGGAAGCGTTATCGGGGAGGACGGGCCGGGAGCGTTTGGGTCGATCGTAGGGGTGGGGGCGATTTCGCAACGCTGATCGATCCTGGCGGCAACTTGGCCGATCCGATGTGGATCGGAAGACGGATCTACTTCCTGTCTGACCATGAGGGAGTGGGAAACATCTACTCCGTGTCTCCCACGGGCGCCGGTCTTCGGCGCCACACCCATCACGACGACTTCTACGTCCGTTTCCCGTCGAGTGACGGGCGCCGCATCGTTTACCACTGCGGGGCCGACCTTTGGATATTCGATCCTCGGCGAGACGAGAGCACACGAATCGACGTCAACTTGCCGTCGGCTCGCCCGCAGCGCAACCGTCGCTTCGTTCCGGTCACTCCTCGCAACCTGGAATCGTTCACTCTCCACCCCGAGGGCCACAGTGTCGCCGCCGTGGTGAGAGGCGGCGTCTACTCGATGCCGTTGTGGGAAGGCTCACCCATTCGATACGGGCTCGTCTCAGAGGCTCGCCAGCGCCTCCCCGAGTGGCTGGCCGACGGAAAGTCGCTGGCGATGGTTTCCGATGAGTCGGGCGAGGATGAGCTCCTGGTGGTGTCTGACCCCGCCGATGGCGGGCGTCGCCGGTCACGGCGAGTCGATCTCGGCAGGGTGCGGTCAGTGCACCCTTCACCGACCAACCGCGATGAGGTGGCCGTCACCAATCACCGGCACGAGCTCCTCTTGGTCAACCCGCAAAGTGGCCGCGGTCGAGCGGTTCATCGCAGCCCGCACGGATGGATCGCAGGGGTGAGCTGGTCGCCCGACGGTGCCTTTCTCGCGTTCGGAGCGGCCACCAGTCGGACGACTTCCAATATCTGTATCTACGAGGTTGGCAGCCGTCAAACCCAGGTTCTGGGCGATGCTCAGTTCGAGGATTGGAGCCCCAGCTTCGACCCGGAGGGAAAGTATCTGGCGTTCCTATCCGTTCGGGCGTTCGAGCCCATCCCCGATTCTCATTTCCACGACTACGGGTTTCCTCGCGGCGTCATGCTGATGCTGGTACCGCTCTCCTCGGAGAATCCTTCTCCGTTCTCGCTGAGCCAGCGCAGCCCCCGGGCACCCGGAGCGCCGCTCGAAGGGGGACCTCCTAAACCCCCCGAGGCGCCGGCCGATCCCGCCGCCACTGAGCCACCCCCGCCACCTTCCCCTAAACCCGCCGCCACCAAGATCGACTTCGACGGGCTCGAGGAAAGGATCGTCGCCTTCCCGACTCCACCGGCGGTCTACAGCCGCATCGCCATGGCACGGGGCCGGGCCTTCTTTCTGGTCCATCCCCTCGAGCGGGCGGCCAACTTTGGCGAAGAGGATGGACCGCCAGGAGCCCGGCTCGATGTCTGGGACTTCGGCAGCGACAAGACAGAAACAGTCGCCGAAGGAGTGAGCGGTTTCGCGGTGTCACGGGACGGAAGGGTTCTGGCCTATCGGAACAAAAAGACCTTGCGCGTGGTCCCGATTGGCTGGAAGGACGACAAATCGGGGAACGAACGAGTCGGGCGGGAGACCGGTTTTGTGGACCTCGATCGGTTACGGGTCGAGGTGGTTCCGGGGGCGGAGTGGAAGCAGATGTTCTCCGAGGCGTGGCGTCTGCAACGAGATCATTACTGGTGGGAAACGATGGGGGGCGTGGATTGGCCGGCCATCCACGATCGCTATCGAGATCTCGTTGACCGGGTGGGAAGCCGGGCTGAGTTCTCCGATCTCCTCTGGGAGATGCAAGGCGAGTTGGGGACTTCGCATGCCTACGAGCTGGGCGGTGACTATCGGCCCGCACCGGTGTGGACCCAGGGCCACCTGGGCGCCCGAGTGGAATTCGAGCGCAGTGGGTGGAGGGTCACCCACATCCCCGAAGGTGATTCGTGGGATCAACAAGCTTTTTCCCCGTTAGCGGCTCCAGGCGTCGATGTGAAGGAAGGCGATCGCATCGTGGCGATCGACGACCGCCCAGTCGACGACCGGGTTTCCCCGGCCGCCCGCTTGGTGGAAAGAGGTGGCCGGACGGTAACCCTGTCAGTGCGGCGAGGGCGGGCCAAGCCGCGGCGCATAGTAGTTAACCCCCTTAACGATGAGACGAGGCTTTGGTACCGGGACTGGGTGCGGAAGAACCGGGAATACCTGGCGGACCGGTCGGAGGGGAGGATCGGGTACATCCACATCCCTGATATGGGACCGGCCGGGTTTTCGGAGTTCCACCGATCTTGGAAGTCGGAGGTGGATCGGCAGGGCCTGGTGATCGATGTGCGTTTCAATCGCGGAGGTAACGTCAGCCAACTTCTCCTTGAGCGTCTCCTTCGGGAGAGGGTCGGCTACCAGATCACCCGTTGGCGTGATCCCTCGGCTATGCCCGCTGATGCTCCGGCGGGACCGATGGTCTGTCTTACCAACGAGAACGCCGGCTCCGACGGCGACATCTTCTCCCATGTCTTCAAGATGAAGGGTTTAGGGCCTTTGATCGGTACTCGAACCTGGGGCGGCGTGGTCGGGATCTGGCCCCAGCAATCACTGGTCGATGGAACCGTCACCACCCAGCCCGAGTTCCACACCTGGTTCACCGATGTCGGTTTTGCCGTGGAGAACTTCGGGGCGACTCCCGATCTGGAAGTAGTCAACAGCCCCCAGGACTATGCCGCCGGCTTCGATCGCCAGCTCGAGGTCGGCTTGCGAGAGCTGCTCAAGTTGATCGAGTCTGCGCCCGGCGCTCCCGAGTTCGGTGATCGGCCTCTCACCCGACCACCCGACTTCCCCCAGCTCTCCTAGTCGCCAATCCGAGAAGCGATGGCGGCGCCGATCTCAGATGTCGTCATTCCCATCTCCGGCCCGGCCATTGCCTTGAGATCTCCGAGCACCGTGACCGCGGCTTCCTCGACAGCTTTGGCGGCTTCCGACTCGCCGAGATAGTCCAGGCAAAGGGCAAGGGAAAGGATCGATCCCACCGGATTCGCCCAGCCTCTCCCGGCGATGTCAGGCGCCGACCCGTGCACCGGCTCGAACATAGACGGAAACTTGCGGGTCGGATTAAGGTTGGCCGAGGCTGCCAGGCCCATGCCACCCTGGATGGCTGCCCCCAGGTCGGTGATGATGTCGCCGAAGAGATTGTCGGTGACGATCACGTCAAACCTCCCCGGATCTGATACCAGGTAGAGGCAGGCGGCGTCGACATGGACGTAGTCGACATTCACCGCCGGGAACTCCTGGGCGATTTCCGTGCAAGTTCGCTGCCAGAGGTCACCGGAGTAGGTAAGGACGTTCGTCTTGTGACAAAGAGTGAGATGCCCCGACCGGTTGCTGGCGAGATGGAGGGCGAAGCGGATCACTCTCTCGACTCCGAGGCGGGTATTGACCGACTCCTCAATCGCCACTTCGTCGGGACCGCCCCGGCGGAGTACGCCGCCCGCACCGGAGTAGAGACCTTCGGTGTTCTCGCGCACGACCACTAGGTCGCAATGCTCGGGTCCCAGTCCGCCGATCGGGCTCGGCACTCCCGGGTAGAGGCGAACGGGTCGCAAGTTGACGTAGAGATCGAAGTCGAAGCGCAGTTTGAGCAGCAAGCCCCGTTCGAGCACTCCCGGCGGGACCTCGGGCCATCCCACCGCTCCGAGCAGGATGGCGTCGTGAGAGGCAAGCTCGTCCTCCACCGACTGGGGGAGCACCTCACCGGTAGACAGATAGTGCCGTCCGCCCAGTTGGTAATCCGTGGTCTCGAAGCGGAAGTCGAAGCGCCGCGAGGCAGCACCAAGAACTTGTAGAGACTGCTCGGTCACTTCCGGACCGACGCCGTCACCCCCGATAACCGCTAACCGGTATGCCACAAGAGCAAGTTACCGTTGCCCGCCGCCCTTTCGTTCTTGCGTATTTGCCCCCGGGTTTAGGGGCGCGATCGTACGCAAGAACGAAGGGATAGACGTCGGCATCGTGGCGCGATATCACAGTTCGATGATCGACGGGGCCGACGGGCGTCTGGTGGAGATCGCAAAACGAAGATTCGGAGTCGCGAGTTGGGACGAAGCTCTCCGTGCCGGACTATCCGCTCGGCAAATTGAGCGAAGGATTGCCCAGGGATCAATCCACCAACCGGCCCCGCGGGCCCTTGTCATCGGAGCTGCACCTCATAACTTGGGAGCAGGACGTTGCGGTGGCGGTCCTCTCCTGTGGACCCGGAGCAGCTGCCTCCCATATGACGGCGGCGGCCTTGTGGGGAATGCTCAATACCTCGGGTGGCCGGGTGGACGTCGTGGTTCGCCGCTGGGACCGCACACACCGAGATTTCATCGTTCACGAATCGCTAGATCTTGTTCCTGAGGACAAAGACCTGAATAGGGGAATCGCAATCACGACGCCAGCTCGTACCGTGGTCGACGTCGGGGCCCAGTATCGGTCGGCCGTTCCTGAAGTTTTCCACCGCGGTAGGAGACTGGGGCTGCTTGCTGCCGAAAGCGTCGGGAGTGTCGTCACCAGAGTTGCCAAGCGAGGCCGCGCCGGAGTCGGGCCCGCCAAGGCTCTACTCCGCAACCTTCCGCCGTCTGACGTGACGGAAAGCTGGGCCGAGGACATCTACCTACGGATTTCGCGCGACGGCATGCTTCCCGAGCCCGTCCAGCAACTCGAGATCAGGACCGCCGACGGCTGGTTCATTTGTCGATGCGACTTCGGATATCCGGCCGTGCGCCTAGCTATCTTCATCGACGGCTTCGCATACCACTCGGATCGATTTCAAGCCGATCGAAAACAGGGGAACAACCTCAGCCTGATCGACTGGCGCTACCTGCGGTTCACCTATTGGGACCTCGTGGACCGGCCTGGATATGTGCTGCAACAGGTACGCGCGGCTTTGGGCATTCTTGCGTAGCAACGCCCGGGATAAGGGGGCGATCCTACGCAAGAATGTCAGCGTTTCAGCAGCTCGACTTCGATGACCCGGCGGCCGTCCATTCTGCGGACTCTCATCACCCAACCCGCTTCCTCCACCCGATCCCCGCGGCGCGGGATCCGACCGAGGCGGTCCATCAAAAATCCGCCCAGCGTTTCGTACTCGCCTGGAGGAACGACGATTCCCGAGAGCGATCGCAGCTCGTCGGGGCGGATCGCTCCCGGTACGTAGAACCAGTCGCTCTCGCCGATGCGCCTGCTCTCGAGGTCACTTTCGTCGTACTCGTCGCGGATGTCGCCTACCAGTTCCTCGGCGATGTCTTCCAATGTCAACAAGCCGGCGGTGCCACCGTGCTCGTCCACGATCAGCGCCAGATGCCTTCCACTGCGCTGCATCTCGCCCAGCAGCGGGCGAATCGAGGCGGATTCCGGTACCGCCAAGACCGGTCGAATCAGATTCGGGTCGATAGGCCGGTCTTGGAGCTCGTCAGGAATCGCCAGGAGGTCCTTGGCATGAACAAACCCGATGAGATCGTCGATATTGGCCCCATAGATCGGGATACGAGAGAAGCCCTCGTCGATGATCACTTGCTCGAGTTCGACCGGGGTGGCCTGGCGGGAACGAGCGATGATGTCGGGGCGCGGGACCATCACTTCTGAGGCATCCCTTTCCGAAAAACGGATCGCCCCCGACAAGAGCTTGCTGGCGAACTCCTCGATGACTCCTTCCTGGCGACCGGCGGCAATGACCGATGCCAGATCCTCGGCGGTGTGGGTCGTTTCCAGCTTGTCGCGTGGCTCGACGCCGAAGATACGCAGGAAACCGTTAGCCACCCAGTTAAGGGAGGCGATCAGAGGGCGGAACAAGGTCATGAACCATCGAAACGGAACCCCGAGCCAAACGGCCAATCGCTCGGGGGTGGCGATAGCGATGTTCTTTGGCGCCATCTCGCCGATCACCATGTGGAGAAACACGACGATCAGCAGGGCGATGATGAAGGCGATCGTGTGGCTCAGCCCGGACGGAATCGGGAACCACCCCAGGGCAGTTTCGAAGATTCCGGCCACCGCCGGCTCGGCGACGAAGCCGAGGAGCAGGGTGGCAAGGGTGATTCCAACCTGGGCCCCGGCCAGAGCGTCGGAGAGATTCCTCATTGTCATGGCGGCCGCGCGGGCCCCCCGTCCGGGAAGGCCTTCGACCACCTCACGACGGGCGGCGGTAAATGCGAACTCAGCGGCGACGAAGAAGCCATTCGCAAGTAGGAGCACGATCATCCAGCCGAGGGCGCCGATGTTCATGTGCGAGCGCCGAGACGGGTGACGCCCACCCGATCGATCCGATGGCCGTCCATCGAGAGAACTTCGAAGATGAGCGATCCGTAGGTGATCTTCTCGCCGGGCTCGGGGAAGCGGCCGAGTTGGGCGATCAGGAACCCACCGAGAGTCTCGAAGTGGCCCTCCGGTAGATCGAGACCGAGTTCGTCCTCCACGTCGTGGCGGTTGGCCAAGCCCCGGATCTCGATCTGTTCTGAGACCTCCTGATCCGAGTCCTCGAGCCCGACGACCCCGACGTCGTGCTCGTCGCTGATCTCACCCAGGATCTCCTCGAGCAAATCTTCAATCGTGACAATTCCCGCCAAGGCCCCGTACTCGTCGACCACCAACGCCAGCGCCCGACTCTGGCGCTGCATGTCAACCAAGAGATCGTCGAGATGACGGGAGTCGGGAACTATCAGGGCCGGCTTGGCTATGTGAGCCACCGGAGTAATCGAGCGTCGTTCGGATTGCACCCGGAAGGTGTCCTTGACATGGACGACGCCGACAATCTCGTCGCGGTCCTCGCCGAAGATCGGGAACCGGGAGTGTCCTGAGTCACGGGCCAAACGGCGCAAATCGGCGACCGAATCGAATCTTGACAAGCCTTCGACGTCGACGCGCGGAACCATCACGTCCGCTGCTACCTTCTCGGTGAAGGAGATCGCCCTGGTGAGGAGAGAAAGCTCGGCGTCGTCGAGCTCTCCGCCTTCGCCCGAGGAGCGGATGATGAGCTCCAGCTCTTCTAGTGACCTGACCCCAGCCAGCTCCTCGCGCGGTTCGATTCCGAGCTTGCTCACCGTCCAGTTGGCAGCCCGGTTGAGAAGAAGAATCACCGGCCGGAGGAGTCGATTGACCCACGACATCGGGATGGCGACCGCCTTGGCGGTACCGAAGGGTTTGGCGAGAGCGAAGTTTTTCGGCACCAGCTCGCCGATGAGCATCGAGGCGATGTTGGCGACGAAGAGGGCGAGGCCGATGGCGAATTCAGGTCGATCCGTGACGCCTTCCCAACCGATTCTTTGCAGGAGGGGCTCGAAGAGGCCGGCCAGGGCCGGTTCGGCGATGGCACCGGTCAGGAGCGAGGTGATGGTAATTCCAAGTTGAGCTCCGGACAATTCGAACGAGAGTCGGGAAAGCGACCCGTTGATCTGGCTGGCCGCGCGATCACCTTCCGCCGCTAGCCGCTTGACTCGGCTGCGATCGACCGCGACCAAGGCAAATTCGCCTGCCACGAAGAACGCCGTGAGAAGGACCAGGACCGCGACCAGGCCCAGGCCCAAGCCCGTACTAATGGAGCATCTCCCGCAGTGGTGTCAGCCGCTGGTCCAGTCGGAGATTTCCTCTTGCCATTCCAGAAATCGCTCGTCTGAGCACACAACGGCGATCGTGCTCATCAAGTTGCTCGCGGCGGCGACCTCGCTGGCAGTGAGCTCGCTCATCGAGTCGGTCCGGTCGACATACTCCTGGAAGGCGGCGATGTCGGTCTCGCAGTCACCTGAGGCCGCACCGGTCTCCTCGAAGGAGCCCACGAACTCTTCGATGAAGTTGAAGTAAGCCACTGTGCCCGGCGCTTCGCTTTCCGCAAACTCCCGAATCAGATCGAAACTCTCTGCGGTAGATACGTCGAGGTCGGGGCATGACTCGGTTCGCTCCTCGAATCCCTCGGTGGCATCGGCCAGCTCCTCGCCCAGTGCCTCGAAATCGGACATTGTGGTCGACTGGAAATCCACGCCTTCGACGATCGGTTCAATGGCCCTCAGATAGTCACGGAGCGCATCCACACACTCGGCCGGCATGTCTTCAACACTTCCCACCGATCCTGAATCCGAGGTCTCCTCTGTGGCGTCAGTGGTCTCGACGGGCGCAGCGGTCGTCTCGGTAGTGGTCCCGCCCTGACAGGACATCATCAGGAGGGCGACGAGCGCCAACAACGCACGTCGATGAACCCGCATGTCGAGTCTCCTCATTTGATCCGGGCTTCGATGGCTAAAGACTAGGAAGCTCGGGCGGCGAGAGCGCTGGCTGGGGGATCGTCCTCGTCTGGGGTTCTGGCGGGGCTCAGCCTCGGTCGAGATCGTTCAACTCGAGCTGAGCGCATGTCGCGTCCCAAATTCGGTGCAGGACGACCATCCCTCGGCAATTTGTTGCAGGGCAACCCAGGGATTGGTCGTGGTGCGACAGATTTGCGTAGAAGTGGTCGTGGTGCAACAAATTTGCCGGGCGGTTTGGCGGCGGTCCGTCATCGACACCCGACTACTTCAGGAGGCTTTGTTGAGGGCGTTGGCAAACGCCTCCGCAGACCCCTCGACGACGTCGGTATTTACCGAGTGGCCGGAGTAGGTGCGATCGTCGATCTGGACGACGACATTCACCTCGGCCATGGCATCGGCTCCGGAAGTGACCGGCACCACCCGATAATCGATCAACTTGGCCTCGGTCCCAAAGGCCAGGCGGAGGGCCGCAAAAGTGGCGTGGATCATCCCATCGCCCTGGCCCGAAAAAACTTGTTCGGCCCCGTCTTTCTCCACCCTCACCGTGGCGATCGGAGTGAGATCGCTTCCTCCGGCGACCTGAATTCCCACCAGCCGAATCTTCTCCTTTGAGGCACCGATCTGGTCCTCGACGATCGCCCTGATCTCGTCCTCTGTGATCTGGATCTTGCGGTCCGCCAGTTGCTTGAACCGAACGAAGGCGCGGGCATATGCCTCATCTTCTAAGACGATCCCCATCTTTTCCAGCGCATCGGTGAAGCCGGCTCGACCCGAATGCTTGCCGAGGACAATCTGCGCCGCTTGCTGCCCGACTGCGGCGGCATCCATGATCTCGTACGTCTCCTTATCTCGCAGCACGCCGTGTTGGTGGATGCCGGACTCGTGGGCGAAGGCATTGCGCCCGACCACCGCCTTGTTGTATTGCACCGGATAACCCGTGAGTCGGGACACCAGCCGAGAGGTGTCAAAGAGTTGGGTGGTATCGACTCCCAGATCGACTCCAAATGCGTCCTGGCGGGTCTTTACGGCCATCACCACTTCCTCGATCGAGGTGTTGCCGGCCCGTTCGCCGATGCCGTTGATGGCGCCCTCAATCTGGCGGGCGCCAGCGGCGATCGAGGAGAGGGAGTTGGCCACCGCCAAACCGAGGTCGTTGTGACAATGAACTGACATCGTCACATCCTCGCGATCGCCCCTCACCTCTTTGAAGACTCGTTGCAGCAACTCGACAAAGTCTCGAGGGGTGGCAAAGCCAACAGTGTCGGGAATGTTGATCGTCGTCGCTCCCGCTTCGACTGCCGCTCGGCATACCGAGATCATGAAGTCGGGATCGGAGCGAGTGGCATCCTGCGGGGAGAACTCGATATCGTCGGTGTATTGGCGTGCTCGCCGGACTCCTTCCACCGAGGCCCGCAACACTTCGTCAGGAGTCAGCCGCAGCATCTTCTCCATGTGGATCGGTGAGGTCGACATGAATACGTGGATCCGAAAGTTCTCCGCCCCCTTCAGGGCCTCGTAGGCCTTATCGATGTCGTCGGGATGGGCACGGGCCAACGAAGCGATGACCGGACCGCGCACCTCGTTGGCAATGCGGTTGACGGCCTCGAAGTCACCGGGGGAGGAAGCGGCGAACCCCGCTTCTAGCACGTCAACTCGCAGCTTCGCCAGCTGGTGGGCGATGGTGACCTTTTCCTCGGGAGTGAGGGCGATCCCCGGCGCCTGCTCGCCGTCGCGGAGGGTGGTGTCGAAGATGATCAAACGATCGGAGAGGGTCATGGTGCCTCCTTGGGAGTCAGAAACGGCATGAGGCCTCGCAGCTCCCGTCCCACCTTCTCGATGGGGTGGTTGCGGTTGGCGGCCCGTTGTTCGAGCAGGAAGGGTGCGCCTTCCCGAGCCTGGGCCAGCCACTCGTTGGCAAAGGCTCCCGATTGGATCTCGTCGAGCACCTTTCGCATCTCGGCCTTGGTTTCGTCGGTGACGATGCGTCCGCCCCGGGTGTAATCGCCGTACTCGGCAGTGTCCGAAATTGAGTAGCGCATCCACGAAAGACCGCCTTCGTAGAGGAGGTCGACGATCAGTTTGAGCTCATGGAGGGTTTCGAAATAGGCCGACTCGGGTTGATAGCCGGCCTCGACCAAAGTTTCGTAGGCACTCTTGATTAGCGCCGAGACCCCGCCGCAGAGGATCACCTGTTCACCGAAGAGATCGGTCTCGGTCTCCTCCTTGAACGTGGTTTCGAGAACCCCGGCCCGGGCGCCTCCGATGCCCCAGGCGTAGGAGAGACCGAGTTCGTGGGCTCCACCGCTGGCGTCTTGACGAACGGCCAGGAGGCAGGGGACGCCCGAGCCCGCGGTGAAGGTCCGCCGTACCAGATGCCCCGGTCCCTTGGGTGCCACCATCAAGACGTCGACGTCTTCGGGGGCAACTATGGCCCCGTAGTGGATGTTGAAACCGTGAGCGAACATGAGGGCGTCCCCCTTCTCTAGCTGGGGCCCGATCTCCTGGCGATAGAGGTCCCCCATGTGCTGGTCGGGGACCAGCAGCATCACAGTGTCGGCCCAGGCGGCCGCCTCGGCGGGAGCCATCACTTTGAGCCCGAGCTCGGTGGCCTTGTCGGCCGAGGTCGATGCGGGGCGTAGCCCGACCACCACTTCCGCGCCCGACTCGGAAAGATTGAGCGAATGGGCATGGCCCTGGCTGCCATAGCCGATCACGGCCACCTTGCGGCTCTTGATCAGCGTCGGATCGGCGTCGTCTTCGTAGTAGATCTTGCCCATGGGTCCTCCCTCAGTTGACGGCCCGCAGTCGGGGGGCGGGTTTTCCTTTTGGCTCTCGCGAGAGGGCTACCCGGCCGGACTTGACCAACTCGACCAAGCCGTAAGGACGGACCAGCTCGAGGAAGTCGTTGACTTTGCGGGGTTCGCCCGCGATCTGGAAGGTGATGGAGTTGTGTCCGACGTCGACGGCGATGGCGGAGAAGACGGCGGCAATTTCGAGGATCTCGCCTCTCTTGCCGGCGCCCCCGGTGACTCGCACCAGCATGATCTCCCGCTCGATCGAGGTTTCGGGATCGAACTCGGAGATCTTGACGACGTTGATCAGCTTGTGGAGTTGCTTCTTCACCTGCTCGATATCTGCCGCCTCGACGACGACCGTCATCCGCGACATCCCTTCTTCGTGGGAAGGGCCGACGGCCAGGGAGTGGATGTTGAAACCACGCCGGGCCAGCAAGGAGGAGACCCGCGCCAGGACGCCGGGCTTGTCCTCGACGACGACCGAAAGCGTGTGGTTCATTGTGTTTCTCCCCCCAGCGAGCGAAGCGCGCGTTGGGGGGAGTACCCCGGGGAGGGGGGTCTTCTCACGGCAGGTCGCTCGCCGGCGAGATGATCTTCTGGGTCGGTCCGAGGATGACTTCGTCGTTCGAGCCACCGGCCGGCACCATCGGGAACACCATCTCCTCACGATCGATGACGACGTCGATCACAACCGGTTGGTCGTCGATCGAGAGAGCCTTTTCCAGGATCGGGGAGAGTTCGTCGGGGTTCTCGGCCCGAAGACCGACACATCCCATCGCTTCCGCCAGCTTGGCGTAGTCGACCCCGTCTCCGAGGAAAGTCTGGGAAAAGCGACCGTTATAAAACAGCCGCTGCCATTGAGTAACCATGCCGTGCACCCCATTGTTGAAGACGGCGACTTTGATGGGGATGTTCTCGGTGGAGGCAGTGATCAGCTCGTTGCAGGTCATCTGAAAGCAGCCATCGCCATCCACGGCAAAGACCAGCTCGTCGGGAGTCCCGGCCTTGGCTCCGATCGCCGCCGGAACGGCAAACCCCATGGTTCCGAGGCCGCCCGAATTGATCCAGCGGCGGGGGCGGTCGAACTTCCAAAACTGGCTCGCCCACATCTGGTGTTGGCCGACCCCGGCCACGACTGTCGCATCGCCGCCGGTCAACCGGTAGAGCTCCTCAACCACGAACTGAGGCTTGATGGGGCCGTCGGGGCTTTGCTGATACCGAAGGGGATGTTCCTTTTGCCAACGGGCGATGACGTCGAGCCATGCCGTGCGATCCGGCGTCTCCCGCTCGCCCCAGGCTGAGAGCAGTTGGCTGAGGACCCGCCGGCAGTCACCGACGATTGGGACCTCGGCGGCTCGTACCTTGCCGATCTCGGCGGGGTCGACATCGACATGGATAACTTGGGCGTGTGGAGCAAATGACTTCGGATTGCCGGTCACCCGATCGTCGAAGCGGACGCCGATGGCGATCAGAAGGTCGGCCTTCTGGATGGCAGTAATGGCGGTATAGGTGCCGTGCATGCCCGGCATCCCGAGAGCGAGGGTGTGGGTGTCGGGGAAGGCTCCCCGGCCCATCAGAGTGGTGGTGACCGGAATTCCGGCGGCTTCGGCCAACCGGCGGAGTTCGTTCGAGGCGTTGGCCTTGATAACCCCGCCACCTACGTAGAGCACCGGCCTTTTGGCGTGGCCGATCATCTCGATTGCCTCTTTGATACGGCGAGGGTGGCCATCGACGGTGGGCTTGTAGCCCGGAAGGACCAAGTCTCCCGGTAACTGCCAGGAAGTGCTCTGATTGAGGATGTCCTTGGGAATGTCGACCAGCACCGGACCCGGGCGACCAGTGGAGGCGATGTGAAACGCCTCGTGGATGACGCTCGAAATCTCGCCGGGATCGGTGACGAAGTAGTTGTGCTTCGTCGCCGGCATGGTGATGCCGGTCGTGTACGCCTCCTGGAAAGCATCGTTACCGACGGAGGTGGTCGGAACCTGTCCGGTGATCGCCACCAGCGGGACCGAGTCCATCAGGGCATCTGCGAGAGGGGTCACGAGATTTGTGGCGCCGGGACCCGAGGTGGCGATGCAGACGCCGACCTTCCCCGTCGCCCAGGCATAACCCTCTGCCATGTGACCCGCGCCTTGCTCATGGCGGGCGAGGACGTGTCGGATCGAGGAGTCGAGCAGTGGGTCGTAGGCAGGAAGAATGGCTCCGCCCGGAACACCAAAGACGACCTCGACCCCCTCGTGCTCGAGCGAGGTGATCAGCGCTTTGGCGCCGGTCATCTTTTCCGAAGTTCTCTGGGGGTTTTTGGTCATTGTCGTCCTCTTTGGTTCGGGCTGGCGAGGGAAACAAAAACCCTCCCGTTCGGGAGGGTCGCAAAGGCGCACACGCCAGGGTTGGGGCGTGTGCGCTAGGGAAGTACGAGGATCTGGTTTGTCATCGCTTGCAACCATTATATCGAGGCTGTGAGCGCCGCCAACTCTTTCAACTCGAGACTGCTGGTTCCAGCGCTCGATGCGGCCAGGAGAGCCCTGCGCCAACTGGATGAAGTTGAGATACCGGCCCGAGTCAGGGTGGTCGCCAAGAGATCGGGGAAGTTACCTGCCCCGCTGGCGCTGAGTCTCATCGACGAACTCGATCGGAACCCGTGGCTGCGAGAGCTCGCCCTCGGCGAGTGGACCGGCGGTGAGCCATCGGGGACCGGTGAGGGGTCGGCCTCGGAGGAGTTCCTTCGTCGGAAGCCGGGATGGGAGGAGCGGTTGGCCCTTATCACCGAGGAAGCGCAGCGGACGTTGGAGGAGAACTCATCGCGCAGACTCGAGGTCGAGCTGCGGGCGGCAAGAGAGGAGATTCAGTCCCTCCGCCGCCAGTTGCGGCAGGCCGACCGACCACCAGCTCCCAACGCTCCAAAAAAGCCGCGACCCACCGAAGGAGAGCGGCACCGCGAGAAGCTCAAGGCGACCCTGAGTTCGACTGAGAAGGCCTTGGCTGCCTCTGAGACGGCTCGCGAGAAACTTCTCTCGGAAGTCGCTCTCCTGCAACAGCGACTCGAGGATCTTCTCCGACGGCGAGCGGCCAGGTCCGCTCCTCCGACTCCTCTCCCCGGTGGTCTGCGCCGGGAACCAGTGGAACTGGCGCGAGATCTTGACGCTCGCCTGCAGGCGTTGTCGGTATCTCCAATCGGTACGACGACACCTCCTATTCAGACCGGGATGGATCGCCCCGAGCCATTTTCAATTCCCACCGGAATCCGACCCGACAGCGCGGCGGCGATCGACTGGCTCCTCTCGTACCCTCATCCGTTGACGGTGGCAGTCGACGGATGGAATCTGGCGTTCCAGTTCAAGAACCCACCCGGCAAGAAAGAGCGCGGGCGGGTGGAGGCGGCGGTGGGCCGGCTCTCCCACAAGGCGGCGGGCAAGCGGAGGCTGCTGGTCCTCTTCGACTCCCGATTCGATCTGGCGGGGGCGCACCCGGGAACCCACCCCAATGTAGAGGTGCGGTTTCCAGCCTCTGCGGATGAGTTCTTGATCGAGCTCGCCAGGGCGGAGCCGTCTTTGGTCGTAATCACGTCCGATCGGCGGGTCCGGGAAGAGGCCGAGCGGTTCGGTGCGATCGGCCTTTGGGGCGAAGCCCTAGTCGATTGGCTGCGATGAGAGTCGTCGTGGCGGGTAGCGGCTTCTCGGGGTCGATGGTGGCCCGCGGCCTGAGCCGGAAGGCAGGGGTCGAAGTGGTCGTGGTCAATGCTGACAACTTCCTTCTCTTCACGCCGATGCTGGCGGAGGCAGCGGTAGGCGACGTCGACCCGCGCCACATCATTGCCCCGATTCGACAGCTGGCCCCTCAAGCCAAACTGGTTCAAGGTGTTATCGAATCTGTCGATGCCCTGACTCGCCGCGTTGTGGTAAACCGGCTTTTCGGAGAAACCACGGAGTCAATCGCCGGTGACGCCCTAGTGTTGGCCCTGGGCTCGGTTACGAACACCTATGGTGTGGCCGGCGCCGACGAACGAGCACTTCCCTTCAAGACCATTGTCGATGCCTTACGCATCCGGAATCGGATCCTGGCCCGGATGGAGGCGGAAGGGACCGTCTCGGTGGCGGTGGTCGGAGCCGGTTTCTCCGGGGCAGAACTCACTGCTGCTCTCGCGGACTTCCTCGGGGAGGTCCATCGCCGCTTTTACGCCACCGGTCCCGCTCCCACGGTCACCCTGGTCGATGCGGTCGATCGCATCACTCCGGCGCTGACTTCTGCGCTTTCAGAGTCGGCGGCGAGGGCTCTCGCCAAACGCGACGTGCGGTTGGTCTTGGGTTCGCCGGTGACCGAGGTCACAGAAGGCGGTATTCGGCTCGAGAACGACGCGTTTGTCGAGGCGGAGACGGTGATCTGGGCGGCTGGGATCAAGCCCCATCCATTGTTGGCGCGAACCGGAGTTGAAACCGAGAGCGGCAAGATCCCCGTCGACGGGCACTTCCGGACAGCTATCGACGGGGTTTACGCAGTGGGCGACGCCGCCCTCTCGCCCCGCGGTGACGGTGGGTTCTCACCCCCGACCGCCCAGTTCGCGCTCCGCCAGGGTCGCTACCTGGGGAGGAATCTGGACGTGATCCACACCGGCCGTAACGTGGCGCCGTTCTCCTATTCGACCAAGGGCGAGCTTGTTTCCCTCGGTCACCGCAACGCCGTCGGGAGAGTTCTCGGGGTACCGGTCTCGGGGCTGATCGGCTGGTTCCTGTGGCGCAGCTATTACCTGTTGCAACTACCCACGAATCTTCGCAAGGCGAGGGTCGCGCTTGACTGGACCCTCGACGTGTTCTTTCCGCCCGACATCGCCTGGCTCCCCAGCTCCGACCTCGGCCCCCTTTAAACAAACCTAATGCATGGCGATGCGGTTTCCGCAGAAGATTGCATCCAGAACGCGGAGCCCGGGAGTGGCTGACGCTTGGTTCAACCGCAACCGCTACCTGGCTGAACGGGCGGTAGGAGACTTCAACGATCGGCTCCGCAACAGCTTCGATGTGGGCGAAGTGGCATCTGATCTGCAATCGGCGTCGCTAGTACCTTGGCCCCGGCCACCGCTGGGGCTCCGGCTTCGCACCCGTTAAGGATGCGGTACGACAACGACCTCCAGAGCCTCGATGCCAGCGAAGTCGTCCGGGTTCGTCGTGTACAGGGAAAGGCCGTGTGCGACAGCTGTTGCTGCGATCTGGGCGTCGAAGGCGCGCGCCCTGGCTTTCCGACCGGCTCTATGCAATGAGGCTGCCACCCGCCCGAATGCTCGCGCCGCATCAACATCGAAGGGAATCGGATCGAAGTCGGCTTCTGCCTGCTGAAGATGCGCCTGACGGGCTTCCCGCTCGGTCTCAGTAGCTGCCACCAAAGGCCCTACTGACAGCTCGGCCAAGGTGACCACAGAAATCAGCGGTTCTTCGGGGAGCACGTTCGGATCCTTGATCTGGCCGAGAAGTAACAGCGTGCTGGTATCTAGTAGGCCATTTCGTGGAGACATGTTTGCGGTCACAGAGAAGAGTCGAGGATGGAGTCGACGTCGTGACGGAGGCGCTCGGGGTCGACCCATGGAAGCCGAGACCAGTGCTCGAGCACGACCGCTGCCTTGAGACGGGTTCCGGGCAACGGACGAAGCTCGGCAACCGGTTGGCCGGAACGGGTAATGATGAGATGCTCACCGGCCATGACCCGGTCGATGACCTCGCCACCGTGATTGCGTAGCTCGCGAATACTCACTTCTGGGTTGCCCACAGTCTTTTCGTAGTGTATCACATGTGAGACGCGCCGGGTCGAGGGAAAGCGACCGCTCTTGTCACACTCGCCCCGTATGTTCGGGCAATGCACATTGATTGCGACATCTGCGTAGCGAAAGACACCGAAGCCTGCGATGACTGCGTGGTCACGTTCCTCCTCAACACCCCTCGGCCCTTCGATTTGGAGGACGAAGAGATGGCGGCGCTTGAGTTATTGGCCGAAGGGGGACTCGTTCCCCGCCTGCGTCTGCGACTGGCCCCCGATCCGCTTTCGGAGACCGGATAGCAACAATGGTCCGTGATGGACCTGCGGGAGCGACTGGTTGAAGTCGGGAGCAACGCCGGTCTGGCGCGAATCGGGTTCACGACGGCCGACTCCTTTCCCGAGGTCGGCGCCGCCCTGCGGAGCCGGCGAGCGAGCGGCCATGCCGGCCGACTGGGTTTTACCTTCAACGATCCCGATACTGCTACTACCCCGAGGCTGTCGTTTCCTTGGGCCTCCTCAATCGTCGTCGGCGCCTTTCCGTATTCTCCCGGCCGGGCCACCGCCCAGATTCCGGGGATGGCCAGAGTCTCGGCGGCCGCCCGTTCTCCCGGGTATGCGCCAATCCGCGCCGCCCTGACGCAGGTGGCGGACGCCTTGGTGACCGAGCGCTATCGGGCCGAGGTTCTCGTCGATGACAACCGGCTCGTGGACCGAGCGGTGGCGGTTCGGGCGGGCCTCGGGTGGTGGGGAAAGAACACCATGATCCTGGCGCCCGGACTGGGGCCCTGGTTCCTCCTCGGATCGGTCGTCACCGACGCTCACATCAAGGCCGACCATCCGATGAACCGTGACTGCGGGAGCTGTTCGGCCTGCATCCCCGCATGTCCCACCGGAGCGCTCGTGGCTCCCGGCGTGCTCGATGCCCGTCGCTGCCTGGCGGCTTGGGCCCAGGCTCCGGGAGTCATCCCGGTGGAGTTCCGGGAGGCGATGGGAGATCGCATCTATGGCTGCGACGACTGCATCGAGGCCTGCCCGCCGGGACAGCGGATTGGCTCCTCGCTCGCTGGCATCCGTTTTCCCTTGGACCAGATCCTGACCACATCCGACCAATCCTTGCTCGACCTATTCGGACACTGGTTCATCCCCAACCGCGATCCCCGGATCATCCGACGCAATGCCTTGATCGCCGCTGGCAACTCCGGGCTCGAGTCGATGGTTGCGGTGATCGCTCCCTACGCCGGCCATCCCGATTGGCTGCTGCGGATCCACGCCCTGTGGGCCCTGTCTCGCCTTCCCGGCCCATTGGCAACAGCCGTCATCGCTGATCGCGAGCTGGTTGAGACCGAACCCCGGGTGCGGGTCGAGATGTAAGTCAGCCTCTGGAGTACGTTGGTGCCGATGCGCCGCTTTGTGATCGCCGTCCTCCTCCTGACCGCTTGTACCGGCGACCAGGGCTCGGCCGTCGCCTCCCACACGACCGCGGCTGTAGAGAGTGCGCCCGACTTCAGCCTGGACCTGGGCAATGGCGGCAATTTCACGCTGTCCAACGAGAACCGCCCGACCTATCTCCTTTTCTGGGCCGAGTGGTGACCACGATGCCGACTGGAGTCACCCGTCATCGACAACCTGGCCCAGGAATACGGCGACCGGATCGCCTTCGTGGCCGTGGCGTGGAAAGGAACGCCGGAAGCGACCGCGGAGCGCGCCACGGAGTTGATTCCTTCCGGAGCGGTTGTTTGGGGCCTCGATACCGAGGAAGAGATCTTCGCTCTCTATGGAATTCCTTACCAGCCGGCCACGGTGCTGATCGGAGCCGACAAGACGATCTTTGATCGCTGGGCCGGGGCGAGAACCGAAGAGGAGACCAGAGCCGCCATCGAGGCGCTACTGACCGCCTGAGCAAGATGTCATTGGCCCAGCCCTTGAGGACCTTCGCGGAACCCGCCGGGGCGATCAACCGTGAAGGTTTGCGCGGGCCCGGCCCGCGAGGACCTTCACAGATGTCCGAGTAGAGAGCCCTACCGCCCGCTCCCCATCGGAAAATAGGCGAGGTGGGAGTATTCGGCCACCATGCGGTGGCTGGAGAAGGCCACCAAGGTGGAGGTGATTGCCTCTCGCATCATCTCCACCCACCCCACGGGCATCCCGTCCTCGTCCCGTTCGTAGAAGAGAGGGGTGACCTCTTCCTCGAGCAGCTTGTACAGAGCCTCGGAGTCGTCGCGATCTTCGCTGCTGTGGTCGTCGCGACCGCTCGGCGATCCGAACGCCCAACCATTGCGGCCATTGAAGCCCTCGACCCACCATCCGTCGAGTACCGAGAGATTGAGCGTGCCGTTGATGGCGGCCTTCATTCCGGACGTGCCCGAGGCCTCCATTGGGGGACGCGGATTATTGACCCACACGTCGACTCCCTGCACCATGAATCGCGCCATCCGGGCGTCGTAGTCCTCGAGCACGAAGACGTGTCCCTTCAGAGCCGGCAACTTCGAGAGCTCGACGATTCTCTTGATGAAGTCCTGACCGTGACGATCGGCTGGGTGAGCCTTGCCGGCAAAGACGACCTGGACCGGCCGCTCGGGCCGCGTGACGAACGCCTCGAAGCGGGCCAGGTCTTCGAACATGAGCGTGGCTCGTTTGTAGGTGGCAAAGCGTCGAGCGAAGCCGAGAGTGAGCCGATCGTTGGGCAGCATGCCCTCGACTTGGCGAAGCTCCTCGGGCGAGGCGCCGTGGCGAGCGAACTGACGGCGGAGCCGGCCGCGGGCAAAGGTCGTAAAAATCTCTTTGCGCTTCCGATGGTTAGCCCAGATGTCGGGGAGAGTCAGGTCGGCGAGGTGGCGAGGTGCTTCGGCGTCGTCGAGCAGGTCTGAGGGCCAATTGGGACCGAAGTTCTCACTCAGGGTGCGGCCGGCGTCACGCCCGATCCAGGTGGGGGTATGAACACCATTGGTGACGGCCGCCGCCGGGCCGCCGATCAGGTACTCCCAATCGCGGGTGGCCACTTCGGCGTGACGTTTGCTGACGCCGTTGGTGATAGAAGACATCTGAATGGCGAAGGCACCGAGATCGAATTGGTCGGTGTTCTCACCCGCCACGCCCAGTTGGGAAAGATCGGTGGTTCCGTTCTCCATCTCCGCGAGGATGTGGCGCAGATAGTGGTCGGCGATGTCGCGGTCGAACACTTCGTTGCCAGCGGGCACCGGTGTATGGAGGGTGAAGACCGTCTGTTGCTTGATCGACTTCATCGCCGTGGCGAGATCGGCCCCACCGGCGATCCGCTCTCGTACCAACTCGAGCAGGGCGAGGGCTGCGTGGCCCTCGTTGATGTGCCACACGGCCGGCGTGATGCCAAGGGCTTCGAGGGCCCGTACCCCCCCGATGCCGAGGACCATCTCCTGGCAGAAGCGCATTGGGCGACCCCGTACGTAGAGCGTGTGGGTGATGGGGCGATCGCTGACGTCGTTCTCGTCGATGTCGGTGTCGAGGAGGAGAAGGGGCACCCGACCGACCTCGAGCTTCCAAACCGCGACCTTCACCGGACCGTGGGGGAACTCGACTTCGACCTTGAGCTGCCCGCCAGTGGGGGAGGCGACCGGTCTCACAGGCAGACGGCGGACATCGAGAGACGGGTAGATATGTTGTTGCTCGCCTTCGGCCTCGATCTCCTGTCGGAAATAGCCGCGACGAAACAGGAGGCCCACGGCAACGAGCGGCAGGCCCAGATCGGAGGCCGACTTCAGATGGTCCCCGGCCAGAATGCCGAGCCCACCCGAATAAAACGGCACCGAAGCGTGAACCCCGAACTCGGTGCAGAGGTAGGCGATCGGGCCAGTGAGCTTTTTCTCCTGCCTCAGGTACCAGCTTTCCTCGGCGGCCATGTATTGATCGAAATCGGAAATGGCAGCGTGGTAACGCTCTTGCACCGCTTCGGCCTGGTTCACCACCTGCCAGTGCCGAGGCTCGATCGATTCGAGCAGATCGATCGGGTTATGGGTGTGGTCCCAGGCCACCGGGTCGAGATTGGACCAGAGGCTGGTCCCGGTGTAGTTCCACGACCACCAGAGGTTGTAGGCCAGCTCCACAGTCCGGGCATAGGCCGGAGGAATGGCGAACTCGATCTGGGGGAGGGTGGGGATATTCACGGCAGAAAAGATACCTGTTACCTCCGCGCCGGACCGATGCCTTTCGTCGCGAGGGCGTACCATCGCCCGATGAGCCCCAAAATTCATTCTCAGGACGTAACCGAGGGGCCGGCCAAAGCCGGCGCCCGGGCCATGCTGCGGGCGGTTGGGCTCACCGACGAAGACTTCGACAAGCCTCAGATCGGTCTTGTATCGGCCGGGAACGAAGTGACACCCTGCAACCTCTCCGGGCCGAGACTGTGCGAGGCGGCGAAAGTCGGAGTTAGGGAGGGCGGTGGAGTCGGGCTGATCTTCACGACCATCGCGGTATCGGATGGGATCTCAATGGGACACGAGGGAATGCGCGCCTCCTTGGTCAGTCGAGAGATCATCGCCGACTCCGTCGAGCTGGTCATGCATGGCGAGCGCTTTGACGGCATGGTCTCCATTGCCGGTTGTGACAAGTCACTCCCCGGGATGCTGATGGCGGCAGCTCGCACCAACCTTCCATCGGTCTTCCTCTACGGAGGTTCCTCGCGCCCCGGCCGCCACCGCGATCGTGACATCTCTCTCGTCGACGTCTTCCAGGCCATCGGCGCCTATTCCGTGGGCGAGATCGATCTCGACGAACTGGGCGAGATCGAGCGCCACGCCTGTCCCGGGATCGGCTCGTGCGCGGGCATGTTCACAGCCAACACCATGGCGTCGGTGGGAGAGGCGATTGGAATGTCGCTCCCCGGCTCGGCCTCGGTCCCCGCCGACGACAGTCGCCTCGACGAATATGCGCGGCGGTCGGGGGAAGCCGTGATGTCCTTACTCGAAGCCAACATCCGCCCGCGCCAGATCATGACCCGACCTGCTTTCGAAAATGCGATCGCGGTCGTGATGGCCTTGGGCGGCAGCACCAACGCCGTGCTTCACCTCCTCGCCATCGCCCATGAAGCCGGCGTCGAACTCAGCCTCGAGGACTTCGACCGGATCTCGCGTATGACGCCCCACCTTGGCGATCTCAAGCCTTTCGGACTCTTTCACATGGTCGACCTCGACCGCATCGGAGGGGTGCCGGTGGTGCTGAGAGCCTTGCTCGACGAGGGGTTGATTAATGGTGACGTCATTACCGTCACCGGGAAGACTATGGCGGAGAACCTTGCCGGCCTCACTTTTCCAGAGAATCAGGATGTGATCCGGCCCTTGGCCTCGCCGATCGCCAATGAAGGTGGCATCGCCATCCTGCGGGGGAACCTTGCCCCGGAAGGGGCCGTGGTGAAAACGGCGGGGATTGCTCTGGATGTTTTCGAGGGACCAGCCAGGGTTTTCGACGGTGAGCAGCTCGCTCTCGAAGCATTGTTCGACCATCGACTACGAAAAGGAGACGTCGTGGTGATTCGCACGGAGGGACCGCGGGGCGGACCGGGAATGCGGGAGATGCTTCAGATCACTGGCGCGATCAAAGGCGCAGGGCTCGGTCAAGACGTTTTGTTGGTGACCGATGGGCGCTTCTCCGGTGGTACGACCGGGTTGTGCATCGGCCATGTCGCGCCTGAGTCAGAGGTGGGCGGCCCGTTGGCGCTGGTGGCGGAAGGGGATCGAATCCGGGTCGACCTCGGCACTCGACGTCTCGATCTCCTGGTTGACGAAGCAACAATCGACGAACGGCGGGCGGGGTGGAAACCGCACCCGCCCCGCTATCCGACCGGGGTCCTGGCCAAATACGCCCGTCTGGTCGGCTCGGCCGAGACCGGCGCCGTCACCGGCGGCACTTAGCCAGCAGTCCCGGCTTTCGGCAGGGTCGCCGGCGGCCGACAGGCCGCTGATTCCACTCGACCGTCGCGGCCGCTTTGGGTCCTGATCCTCCTCGGAGAGATGGGCGCCTCTAGTCACGGAAGTTTCTAGGCCAGAATGAAGCCAGCATGGTGAGGGTCTACGCTGTCGCCCTTTCGTTCGGCGTCGTCGCGCTGATCGCCTGGATCTTCTCGGCCTATCTCGCCGGGAATGTCGAGGCCTGGGGCCGGATCAGTCCCGAGGTACGGTTTGGCAAGCGGGGGCGGCAAGTTGTCGCTGGCCTGGTCGGGTTCGGGATGGCGGGGATGTCGGCCGAGTTCTCGCCTCGCGATCTGAGCTGGCCGATCTCCTTGGTGCTGGCCGTGCTCGGCGCCGCCGCCGCAGCCTGGTACTCGACCTGGATCGATCGTCCCCGGTCTGAACCTTTGTAACGATGCTTTTGGTGTCAGACGTTCACGGGGCCTTCGAAGCCCTGGAAGCCGTCGTCGCCCGGGGTCAGACGCTCTTGATCCTGGGAGATCTCATCAACCTCCTCGACTACCGGACGCGCGAAGGGATCATCGCCGATGTGCTGGGCGAACAATTCGGTGCCAGAGTCGCCGGCCACCGAGCCAGTGGCGACTACCAGGCGATGCGCGATGCGTGGGGCGAGGTAGCCGGGGATCGTCGGGATGAGGTGCGGGCGGCGATTCGCCAGGGAGTCGAGGCGCAGTACGCACGTTGTCAGAAAGCATTGGTTGGGGCGGTTGGCTTCTGTACCTATGGCAACGTCGACAACCCCGAGATGCTGGCGGCGGTACTGCCGGAGAGGATGCGGTTCGTCGACGGTGAGGTGCATGAGATCGAAGGCGTAAGCGTCGGCTTCGTCGGGGGAGGCATCTCCACTCCCCTCGGGGCGGCGGGGGAGGTAACCGACGACGAGATGAGCCGAAAGCTCGAGGCGCTCGGTCCGGTGGACGTGCTGTGCTCGCACCTGCCACCCCAAATCGACCCTCTCTGCACCGACGTCATAACCGGGCGACGAGAGCGAAGCTCAGAACCGATCCTCGAATACGTGCGGCGTTTTCAACCCCGGCACCATTTCTTTGGGGATGTCCATCAGCCGTCGGCCATTACCTGGCGGGTGGGCAAGACCCAATGTCGCAACGTGGGTTATTTTCGCGCCACCGGCCGCCCGGTGACGTTCGAACAATGAGAAGGCTCTGGGCGGTCCTAGCGGTGGTCGTGATCGCCTGCTCCGCGCCCGCAAGCAAGTCGACGGAGTCAACCGCGCCGACCCTGGCCCCTCCTACGTCCGCGTCGACCACGAGCGACGTCTCCACGACCGCAGCGCCGACGACGAGTGCCGTGGTGACGCCTACCGCCGTCCCTGAACCCGGAACCGTTCGTCCCGAGTGGCTGGGGAGCCGCGTGCTGGCGGAACGTCCCGATGGCTTGGGCGAAGCGCAGCCGACGCCACCCGAGATGGTCAACCGCCGGTTTCCATCGATCGAGCTGCTGCCCCCGCCGACGGGCGATGAGTTCGCGTTCACGCTCGGTCCAGCTCCAGCCGATGTGGCGGCGAGGTCGTCCTGGAAGGTGGGCTGTCCGGTCACGCTCGAAGAACTTTCCTATCTCACGGTGAGCTTCGTCGGATTCGACGGCCGAAACCACACCGGCGAGATCTTGGTCAACGCGGCCTATGGCGCGGGAATCGTCGACGTCATGCGGGTGCTCTACGAGACGAAGTTTCCGATCGAAGAGATGCGGGTGATTACCGCCGCTGAGATCGATGCGCCCCCTACCGGTGATTGGAACTCCACCACTAGTTTCGTCTGTCGCCCTGCGGTCGGACGCGAGAGCGGCTGGTCGATGCATGCCTTTGGTCTGGCGATTGACATCAACCCGTTTCACAATCCCTACCTGCGCGGGGAGGTGGTGGTTCCCGAGCTGGCCGGTGCTTACACCGATCGGCTCGCCGTGCGACCGGGGATGATCGATGCCTCGAGCCCCGTCATCGAGGCCTTTGCCGACATCGGATGGGAGTGGGGCGGCGACTGGCAAAGCGCCAAAGACTGGATGCACTTCTCCGAGAGCGGTCGCTGACGGCCCTCCTAACTAACGTGCTGGGAAGAAATGGTTGAAGGCACGGTTGAATCGATCGAGATACGGGCCGATCCGTCGAGGGTGTTCTCCGTCGCTTCCGACCTCGACTCCTACACCGAGTGGGCCACCGGAGTGAAGGAGATCGAAGTCCTCGAAAAGGACAAGAAGGGTCGGCCCGCCCGAGCCCGCTTCGTCGTCGACGGGATGATCAAGGAGATCACCTACGTCCTCAAGTACAGCTACGACGAGCCCCATTCAATGACCTGGGTGGCCGAACCGGGGCCCGACCTGAAGGAGCTCGAGGGCTCGTACGTCTTCAACGAGATCAGCGACGGCCGGACCGAGGTTGTTTACGGACTGCGAGTCGAGCCTTCTTTCACGATCCCCGGCTTCCTCCGTCGGCAGGCTGAGAAGCAACTGGTCGGCACCGCCCTCCGGGGTCTGCGCAAGAGAGTCGAACAACTCGGCACCTGAACCGCCTTGGGTCCACCCTGGCGATACAAACTATGACATGCCAAAGGTCTTGCCGCTTTCCGAGGTCAAAGCCAAGCTTTCTGAGATCGTCGACAAAGTGTTCAACACCCAAGAACGGGTGACGGTGACCGGCAATGGTCGTCCGGTGGCAGTTCTGGTCAGTGTCGACGATCTCGACGCTATCGAGGAGACGATGGCGATTCTGTCCGACCCTCGAGTTATGAAAGAGCTGAGGGAAGGGCAGGCTGCCCTGGCGGCGGGCGATTACGTGGACGAAGTCGAAATCGAGAAAGTGCGAGATTGGCTCCGCTCTCGGGTTGGGTGAGCGAGGAGAGCTGGGATCTAGCCGTTGCTGGACCCGCACGGCGAGTGATCGAACGACTGCTCGCTCCTCGACAACCCTCATCGAGTCGGCAAACCGCTTCGGGCCGAGCTGACCGGGCTCCATGCGACGCGGGTCGGTGCCTACCGCGTCGTTTTACGAGATCGATGAGCATGCCCACGGAGTCCAGGTGACGTTCATCGATCACCACGCCGACGTTTATCACCCCCGTACCGGCGCGCATTTCGGCCCAGAGTCCGAGCCGCTTGATGTGGGATTGGCTATTCGGGCGGTTCCGCCGGCCCCTCGCTCGGCACGGTGCTCGCTCGCGATCGGCATTGCCGGTACGAGGGCTGTGAGCGACCGGCTTTCTGGTGCGATGACACCCCAAGCTCAATAATGGAGGGCGGGTCCGAGGACCCGCCGAAGCCTGGCCGGCCGCGATCAGCCCCTTTTTTTGCACATCGGCCGCAATGGAGGGCGGGTCCGAGGACCCGCCGAA
>JBOGEX010000016.1:0-43616 GCA_050741915.1 Acidimicrobiia bacterium | reverse complement strand
GCGGGCTCTGACTCCTGCGACCAAAGGGCAACCCAGCAAGCGCTATCTTCCCTGGTCAGAGGCGTTTTGTCGAGTCCCGAGTCATGGTCCGCGCCGCTGCGGCGAAGGCTATTTACGTCCCAGGGTTGTAGACGCTGTTGTACAACGTCTACAGCCCTGAGAACGCGCGACTATTTGGTCGTAACCACCCTGGTGCCGCCGGCGAAGGTGTCGTGCCAGCCGACTTTGGCGACCGACTGGCTGATGGTGACAGCGATATAGATGGCAATCGCCAGCTGGGCGAGGCCGCCGATGAAGGGGATGATCGCCAGCGCATACCAAGCGTTGCGCTTGACGGCTTCGGCCATGGTCGGCTTGGCGCCACCTGGGCCTTCAGTGCGAAGGCTCAACGCCATCTTCCCTACCGTCTGGCCCATATTCGCCTCCATCAAGGCGAAGTAGGCGATAGTGATGGCGGCGGTGACGATCGAAGCAATCAGAGTTCCCACTCCAAAATCGAAGCCAAACCCAAAGGAGCCGCCGGCTCCAACACCGCTGAAGGCGCTAGCGATGAGGAGGGGGACGATGATGACGCTGGTCACGATCGCCAACAGAATGTGGTCAATGAGCCGAGCCAGAAAACGAGGTCCTAAATCAGCCGGTCGACCGGCCCCGCTAGCGGCTGGCGCCGGTGGTGGCGCGGGCGCGGGTTCAACAGGTGGCATTGGATCGGGCGGCATTACCGGATCGGTCATTTTCCCTCCATGTGGTTCCGATGGCCGGGCAGAACGTTAACGACGAAGGTCTGGGCACGCGGTGATTCCGGCCCACGAATTACGCCGGTTATCTGCGGTGGCGACGGAAGGGCGGCCGTTGAACGAATTGGTGGGGTTGCGATTGAACGGCTATCCCCTCCAATACCTCGAGCGTACGGCCGCGTTCGGACCCTTAACGTTGGCAGTCAACGAAACGGTCTTGATTCCTCGACCCGAGACCGAATACCTCGCCGATCAGTTGAGCAAACGAAGTCCCGGACCGCGGGTAGTTGTCGATCTCTGCACCGGCTCTGGGGCGGTAGCGCTCTTTCTGAAATCAGCCTGGCCGGCGTCTCGGGTGATTGCCACCGACATCTCCGCAGCTGCCTTGGCAATGGCAAGACAGAATGGCGAGCGGCTCGGACTCGAGATCGAGTGGTACGACGGCGATCTGTTCGCGGCGCTGCCAGCCGATATCCGGGGTGCGATCGGCCTAGTGGTCGCCAATCCGCCCTATGTCGCCGTTGGCGAGTGGGACGACCTCCCGATCGACGTCAGGCACGAGCCCCGATCCGCTCTCGTCGCCGGACCGTTGGGAACGGAGACAATCGACCGCATCCTCGAAAGCGTCGACGATTGGTTGGCGCCAGGGGGGGAGGCGTGGGTCGAAATCGGTGAGACGCAGGGTGCATACCTACAGGAGCGCCACGGAGTCGCCCTCCACAAGGACCAGTACGACAACGACCGTTTTGCGGTGGTGAGAGTTGATTGACGAAGCTGTGGTTCATCTCAGGGCCGGACACGTGATCGGCATTCCGACCGACACCGTTTACGGGATCGGAGCAGATCCCCACAACCCCGATGCAGTGGCTCGCCTCTTCGCCATCAAGGGACGGAATACCGACCAGCCGATTGGGCTCCTTGTTCCGGATCTAGAGCATGGCCTGGCAATGGTTGATCTCCCGGACTACGCCCGACTCTGGGCCAGCCTCCATTGGCCCGGGCCGTTGAACCTGATTGCCCGACCCAGAACCACCTGGCCGCCAGGAGTGGGAGATTCTCAATCGCTCGGAGTGCGAGTCCCCGATCACCCGGTCGCGCTCGAGTTACTAAGAGCCGTCGGGCCCTTGGCCGTCACCAGCGCCAACCTTTCGTCGGGTCCCGAGACCCTGACCGATACTGAGGCTGTCTCGGTCTTGGGCGACCAGGTGGCGACTTACCTTTTAGGAACTGCCTCAGGCGGCGTCGCCTCTACCTCTGTAGACGTCCGTCATGACTCCCCGGTCTTACTCCGCTCCGGTCCCCTCGACCTGGGCATCTGAGCCGCGGTCGCGGCTTCGGACAACCGTTATCCCGCAGTTAGAGGTGGGACCTTGATAGTGACTTCCCCATTGACGTCGAATAACTCGAAGTACATACCCGTCGGGGCGTCTCCTGGCGCTGTCAACTCGAGCTTCATGATGAAACCCTGGCGGCCGACCCAGAGATCTTGGTCATCCCCTTCTTTTTGCTCCTCTCGATCGGCCAGAATTTGCAAATGGAGCGCAAGGACATCGTTGATGACATTGACGCCAACGATCTCGGGCTCGGAAGCCACGATGTTGGCGGCGTAGTCGGCTGCGACGAAATAGTCGGGGATCAGGATTGAGGGCCCTTCTATGGCGGCGTCACCTGGTACAAGACCTGGTCCGCCCCGGCAACCCACGTCCCCCGGCTCGACGAGAGCACGCAGATTCGTCCTTCGGTGACATGGTTCGGAACCTCGAAGCGAAGCAAGGTCGTCTGAGTCTCAGTGTTCACCGCTCCCTCGACCATCCACCAGTCGGCCGGGTCTCCAACCTTGGTGATCGAGCGATATCGGTACCGCATGACCCCGAGCAAGGCGGGCTCGACGAAGGGAGAAACCAGGCCCTTCAGTTCCTCCAGAGTCGGAAAGTCGGCCGGTTTGGGAGTGGCCCCGCCGATGGTCGACGGCGAGATCGTCGATGTGGACGGCGCCATTGTGGCGCTGGTCGTCGAAGTCACGGGCGCCGCCCGCGACGTCGACGTTGGACTGACCTCGTCGAGCGGGGGAGTGCCGCAAGACATCAGCAAGACCAGCAACAAGGAGCAAGCTTTCACTGTTGCTGAATCTGGCAGACGAGGAGGCGGCAGGCCATGAGGCGTTCGGGGGTAATGTCGGCATCGATGGTTGAGTTGCATGATTGACACCCGGCCCATCGAGCAGGTCGACCCCGAGATCGCCCGCCTGATACGTAAGGATGTCGAGCGTCAGAACACCCATGTCCACCTCGTCGCCTCGGAGAACTTCGCCTCCCCGGCGGTGATGGCAGCCTCCGGCTCCGTCTTCACCAACAAATACGCCGAGGGTTATCCCCACCGTCGTTACTACGAGGGCTGCGGGGTGGTGGACGAGATGGAGAGCCTGGCCATCGATCGGGCCAAAGCCCTGTTCGGTGCGGAGCACGCCAATGTCCAGGCTCATTCCGGTGCGCAGGCCAACATGGGCGTGTACTTCTCACTCATCAACCCCGGCGACACCGTCTTGGGCATGAGGCTCGACCAGGGCGGACACCTCACCCACGGTTCGCCGGTCAACTTCTCCGGCCTCTATTACAACTTCGCCGCTTACGGAGTCGACCCCGATACCGAGATCATCGACATGGCCGAGGTCGAACGGCTCGCCAAAGAGCACCGCCCGAAGATCCTCCTCGCCGGTTACTCGGCCTATTCCCGACAGCTCGACTACGAACGCTTTCGTCAGATCGCTGATGACGTCGACGCCATCTTCATGGTCGATGCCGCTCACTTCATCGGTCTGGTGGCAGGCAAGGCCTACCCCAACCCGGTGCCTCATGCCGACGTGGTCACCGCTACTACCCACAAGGCTCTGCGCGGCCCTCGGGGCGGGATGATCCTCGCCAAGTCGAAGTTTGCCACGGACATCGACAAGGCGGTCTTCCCCAATGCCCAGGGAGGTCCGATCATGAGCCAGGTGGCCGCGAAGGCCGTCTGCTTTCAAGAAGCATCCACCCCGGCCTTCTCTGACTATGCGCATCAGATCGTTCGCAACGCTCAGGCGATGGCTACCCAGATTCAGGAGGAGGGAGTCCGGGTGGTCTCCGGAGGCACCGACAACCACCTCTTTCTCATCGACCTCCGCTCGATCGATGAAGAGCTGACCGGGAAGGAAGCCGCGGGCCGACTCGATCGGATCGGCATCACCCTCAACTTCAACACCATTCCCAACGATCCCCGCCCACCGTACCGAGCCTCCGGGCTCCGAATCGGAACGCCGGCGATGACAACGATGGGGATGAAGGAGGGGGAGGCCCAAGAGGTAGCCATCCTGATCGCCCAGGCTCTCCAGGCCGGAGATGACGAGACGGAGTTGGGGGTCGTGGAAAAACGGGTGCGAGACCTCGCCCAGAGCTTCCCTCCCTACCCAGGCGATTTCAGCGGGCATGTCTGAGGCGCCCGGCAACGAAATTTGGTGCTCCACGACGAATTCCAGACAAATCTGTTGCGCCACGACCAACCCTTGGTTTTCCTACACCGAATTTGGTCAGAGCTGGTCTTCGTGCACCAAATTTGCCCCGGGAAGGGCCCGGGACTAGACTTTGTGAAACAATTCACAAGATGAGCGACCACAACAGCCGCCCACCAACAGATTCGGACCGAGGAGCAAGCGACTCGGTCAGTGGATGGGCGGCGTCGGGCTCTTTCTTGGGTTCGATCCTCTCCGGCACCCTGCTCGGCTATCTCGCCGACCTGTGGCTCGACACCCGACCGTGGCTGGTGGTAATCGGGATCCTGGCGGGTTCATACGCCGGGTTTGTGACCATGTACAAGAAGTCGAAGGAGATGGAGCACATCGAGCGGAGGCGTCCGTGACCCATGAGGCCCCGCCCTCGGCGAAGGTGCCGGTGGAGGCAATTGTCGCTCGACACATGGTTGCCCGCGCCGTCTACTTAATCGTTCCCATCCTCGGGATCGCCTGGCTTCTGCGCGGCCGCGCGGGGGCGATCGCCGCCGCTATCGGGCTTGCCGTCGTCGTTGTCAACTTCTATTTGGCCGGAAAGGCCCTCAGCCTGGCGTTTCGCCACTCCCTCACTATGTATCATGCCGCCGCCCTGATCGGCTTCGTCCTTCGTATGGCCCTCATCGCCGGGACGATGTTGTTGGTGGTGCGCTTTGTCGAGATCGACAAGGTGGCGTTCGGGATCTCGGCTGTGGTCTGCTACCTGGTGCTGGTCACGCTGGAAGCGATCGCGGTGATGCGGGGGCGAGAAAGGAACCTGGATTGGGCAGGCTGATACCACCCTTGGCGGCGGTCGATCACGAATGTGACGTGGCCAACGAGGTCATCTGCCCGCCCGAGGACGTCAAGACCCTCTTCGAGTTCAACACGCCGCTCTTCAGCCTCGGCCCTCTCCACTTCACCCGCACCGTGTTGCTCTTCTTTCTGGCGGCGGCGATTGTCATCGCCTTGCTCTACTTCGGACTGCGCCGCAACCGATTGGTACCGAGCAAGTTTGAGGCAGCCATCCAGAGCCTGGTCGAATTCGTACGGGACGGGATCGCCCGCGACATCATCGGACCCGAAGGGGTCAAGTACACGCCGTACCTGCTCTCGATCTTCATGCTGATCCTCGTCGGCAACTTCTTCGAAGTGACCCCATTTATCAACTTCCCTATCACCTCGCGGATGGCACTCCCGGCGTTCCTATCGATCTTGACCTATTTCACCTTCGTGATCGTCGGGTTCAAAAAGAACGGGATCCGATACATCACCGACATCGCCTGGCCCAAGTCGGTGCCAGTGGCGCTGCGGCCGCTGGTAGGGCTCATCGAGTTCTTCTCCACTTTCGCATTGCGACCGCTGACGCTGGCGGTGCGGTTGTTCGCCAACATGGTCGCCGGTCACCTGATGCTTTCCCTGTTGCTCGGCTCGGGTATTGCCTTTGTGCTAGCCATCGGTGAGATCGGTCCCAAGGCGGGGGTCGGCATCGTCTGGTTCGCCTTCGGGCTGTTCATCTTCATGTTCGAGCTGGTCGTCGCCAGCCTCCAGGCCTACATCTTCACTCTGCTGTCGGCGGTCTACATCCAGTCTTCCCTACACCCAGAGCACTAAGGAGGCGCAAATGGAAGGCAATATCGAGGCACTCCGGGGAGCCATCGCTCTCATCGGTTATGGACTGGCCGCCGTCGGTCCCGGTATCGGGATCGGCATCGTGGTGGGTAACGCCATCACCGCCATGGCCCGGCAGCCTGAGATGGCGGGAACGGTCCGTACCACCATGTTCCTGGGTATCGCTTTCACCGAGGCGCTGGCCCTCTTGGGCTTCGTTCTCTTCTTCATCGCCTAGGAGGTTGTCCGTGCGCAAGAGTTCTTGGATGGCGATCCTGGCTTCGGGAGAAGCAGAAGCGGAGGGCGGTTCGAACGTTTCCTTAGTGCTCCCGGAGACCAACGAGTTGATCGCCGGAATTATCGCGTTTCTTATCGTCTTCTTCTTCGTCTGGAAATGGGCCCTGCCCTCCATCAACCGAACGCTGGAGGCGCGGCAAAAGGCGATAACCGGCAAGCTGGAGGACGCCGAACGGGCGAAGAACGAAGCCGAGAGCTTGCGCAAGGACTACGAGCAGCAGATGGCCGAGGCCCGTACCAAGGGCAATGCGCTCATCGAGGAGGCTCGCAAGTCCGCCGAGCAGATGAAGACTGACCTCATCGCCCGGGCCCAGGCGGAAGCGGATGGGATCGTCTCCAAGGCCCGAGAAGAGGCCGGCGAGGAGAAGTCGCAGGCTCTGAGCGAAGCCCGCCGGGAGGTCGCCAACCTTTCCATCGACCTGGCGGAGAAGGTCGTGGGGAAGAATCTCGACCGCGAGACCCAACTCGGTTTGGTCGATCAATACATTGCCGAGCTGGAAAGCAACAAGTGACAGCAAGGTCCGAGCGCGATCGAATCGGCGGCTACGCGACCGCCATTTTCGACCTTGCCAAGGCCGAGGGGAAGCTGGAGGCAACCGAGCGGGATCTGTTCACTGTGGCCAGGGCGATGGCCGATTCGAGCGAGTTGCGCGACGCTCTCACCAATCCCCAGCTACCGGTCGATCGTAAGCAGGCCATCGTCGACGACCTGGTCGGGCCGGGAGCAGCCTCCGACCTCGTGCGCGGGTTGGTTGGTTTTATTGTCGGCCAGGGGCGGGCCAGCGACCTGGGCGACATCGTCGATAGGTTTGTCGAAATTACCGCCACCTCCCGGTCCCAGGCAGTGGCCGAGATTCGTTCCGCCATCCCGCTAGAGCCGGCAATGTTGGATCGCCTGGTGCAGGCACTTTCCCGAGCGACCGGGAAGGAGCTCGCAGTGAAGACGATCGTCGATCCGGACCTAATTGGAGGCGTGGTGGCCACAATCGGTGACGTCGTGATCGACGGGTCGGTAGCTCATCGGCTGGCCGGCCTCCGCCAGGTCCTACGAAACAACTGAGCCAGAGAAAAACGAGGAGACGCAACAGATGGCCGAGCTGAGGATCACTCCTGACGACATCACCGCTTCGTTGCGCCAGCGTCTGGCCGATTGGAGCCCGAGCCTCGAACAGGAGACAGTGGGTTACGTGACTTCGGTCGCCGACGGCGTCGCCCGGGTCAAGGGATTGCCCAATGTCATGGCATCGGAGTTGCTCGAGTTTCCCGGCGGACTCATCGGGGTCGCACTCAATATCGACGAGGACGACCTGGGAGTGGTGCTCATGGGCGAGTCCTCCCATATCGAGGAGGGAGCAATCGTCAAGCAGACCGGCAACGTGCTCTCGGTGCCCGTGGGCGATGCGCTCCTCGGCCGGGTGGTAGATCCTCTTGGCAATCCCATCGACGGGAAAGGTCCGATCGCCACCGACGAACGCCGTTTGCTCGAGGTGCAAGCGCCGTCGGTGGTCAAGCGCCAACCGGTGAGCGAGCCCCTCCAAACCGGGATCAAGGCGATTGACTCGATGACCCCGATCGGCCGCGGCCAGCGCCAGCTCATCATCGGTGACCGCCAAACCGGCAAGACCGCCATCCTCGTCGACACGATCATCAACCAGAGGCAGAACTGGGGCACCGACCAGGCGGTCAAGTGCATATACGTCGCCATCGGCCAAAAGGCTTCAACAGTGGCCGAGGTGGTAGACACCCTGGAGCGGGCCGGGGCCATGGAATTCACCGTCGTAGTGAATTCGGCGGCCTCAGATCCGGCGGCTTTGCAGATGTATGCCCCCTACGCCGGCTCGGCGATGGGCCAGTACTGGATGTACAAGGGCGAGCACGCCTTGATCATGTTCGATGATCTCTCCAAGCAAGCGGTGGCCTACCGAGAGATTTCGCTCCTGCTTCGTCGTCCCCCCGGACGGGAGGCATATCCGGGCGATGTCTTCTATCTCCACAGCCGCCTGCTGGAGCGTTGCGCCAAGCTCTCGAACGAACTCGGGGCCGGATCTCTCACTGGGCTGCCAGTGATCGAAACTAAGGCCAATGACGTCTCCGCCTATATCCCAACGAATGTGATTTCGATCACCGACGGTCAGTGCTTTCTCGAATCGGACCTCTTCTACCAGGGCATAAGGCCGGCGATGAACGCCGGCATCTCGGTATCGAGAGTCGGTGGTAACGCTCAGGTCAAAGCGATGAAGAAAATCGCCGGACCGCTCCGCCTCAACCTCGCCCAGTTCCGGGAGCTGGCTGCCTTTGCCGAGTTCGGTTCCGAGCTCGACGCCTCGTCGCTCGCCCAGCTCGAAAGGGGCCGGCGGGTGGTGGAGGTGCTCAAACAGGGCCAGTACGCACCGGTGCCGGTGGCCGAGCAGATTCTGTCGATCTACGCCGTCACCAATGGCCATATGGACAAGGTGCCGCTGAACCGGGTACAGGACTTCGAATCCGGCTTGCGCCGATTCGTGGCAGACCGTTATGGCGACCTCCTCGACCACATCGCCACCACCGGAGACCTGCCCGACGAAGAGCGCCTCAAGCAAGCGATCTCGGAATTTGCCACTGGCTTCGACGCTGGCGACAAGGGTTAGAAGTTGGCCAGCGCCGAACTTCGTGACACCAGGCGGAGGATCAGAAGCGTCCAGGCGACGCAGAAGATCACCCGCGCCATGGAGCTCATCGCCGCCTCCCGCATCCCCAAGGCCAGCGCCCGGGTTGTCGCTTCCAAGCCCTACACCGCCAAGTTGATCGAAGTCATCCAGAACCTTGGAGTCGCCGGGACCGGGAGCAGCCATCTTTTGCTCGCCACCCGCGAGGTGAAACGGGTCGGGGTGTTGGTGGTCACCTCTGATCGCGGTCTGGCCGGGGCTTATGCCTCGACGATCATCCGCATGGCCGAGCAGCGGGTCATCGACCTGCGCCGGGAAGGCAAAGACATCCGCATCTTTGCCGTCGGCAAGAAAGCCCAGGGCTATTTTCGATACCGGGGATATCGCTTAGAACGTTCGTTTCTCGGCGTAACCGACACTCCGGGCTACGGCGACGCCCGCGCCATTGCCGACTCGGTGATGGGCTCGTTCGCCTCCGGGGACATCGATTCAGTCGAGGCGCTCTTCACGAGGTTCCAGTCGGCGATGACCCAGGTTCCCAGGCACTACGACTTGCTCCCGATCGAGCCCCCCCAGGGGGCACCGTTGACCAGTGCTTCGTACGAATACGAGCCCGGTCCCGAAGAGATCCTCGATCGGTTGCTACCGCGTTACGTTGAAGCCATCGTCTTCAACATGCTGCTCGAAGCCTCCGCCTCGGAGCACTCAGCCCGGAGGCGGGCGATGAAGGCGGCGACCGACAATGCCGACGAGTTGATCCGGATCCTGACTGTTTCGGCCAACCGAGCCCGGCAGGCCGAGATCACTACCGAGATTTCCGAGATCGTGGGAGGGGCAGAGGCACAGGCAGCCGCCCGTGCCCGAGCCTTGGGTTAGGAGTTAAGGAATGGCTGAAGTGTTATCAACCGGACGGATTGTCAAGGTGGCAGGACCGGTGGTGGACGTGGAGTTTCCCCCCGATCACTTGCCCGAGTTGCTCCACGCTCTCGAGGTCGACCTCACTGTCGCCGGCGAGAAAAAGACCGTCAAAGCCGAGACGGCCCAGCATCTCGGGGGCAACAAGATCCGGGCGATTGCGCTTGCTCCTACCGACGGATTGATCAGAGGTGCGGAGGTTCGCAACCTCGGCGAGCCGATCACCGTTCCGGTGGGGGATCAGGTCCTGGGTCACCTCTTCAATGTTTGGGGAGACGCCATCGATGTTCCCGAGCGAACCTTCGACGAACCTCGTTGGCCGATCCACCGCCAGCCTCCGCTCTTTGAGGACATGGCCCCGCAAAAGGAGATCTTCGAGACCGGGATCAAGGTGCTCGACCTCATCTGCCCGTACCTCCAAGGGGGGAAGATCGGTCTCTTCGGGGGGGCGGGGGTCGGCAAGACTGTTCTCATTCAGGAGATGATTCGCCGGGTGGCCCAACAGCATGGCGGGGTGTCGGTGTTCGCCGGGGTCGGCGAGCGCACTCGCGAGGGCAACGATCTCTACCTGGAGATGATCGAGTCGGGCGTGATCGACAAGGCGGTCCTCGTCTTTGGTCAAATGGACGAGCCGCCCGGCGTGCGGCTGCGGGTGGCGCTGTCTGCGTTGACCATGGCCGAGTACTTCAGGGACGAGCAGCGCCAGGATGTTTTGCTGTTCATCGACAACATCTTCCGTTTCACGCAAGCCGGTTCGGAGGTGTCGACACTCCTCGGCCGGATGCCCTCGGCGGTGGGTTATCAACCGACCCTGGCGGGCGAGATGGGGGCTCTGCAGGAGCGGATCACCTCACTGAAGGGTCGATCGATCACTTCGCTCCAAGCGATCTATGTCCCGGCGGACGACATCACCGACCCGGCACCGCACACGGCCTTCGCCCACCTCGACGCCACCACGGTGCTTTCGCGACCGCTTACCGCCCTCGGGATCTATCCGGCCGTTGATCCCCTTGACTCGACCAGCCGCGCCCTCGACCCCCAGATCGTGGGCGACGAGCACTATGACACTGCCGTCGAGGTGCAGCGGGTCCTGCAGCGGTATAAGGACCTCACCGACATCATCGCCATCCTGGGGATGGACGAGTTGTCGGAAGAGGACAAGCTCACGGTCAACCGGGCCCGGCGGATTCAGCGTTTTTTTGCCCAGCCGATGTTCGTAGCCGAGCAGTTCACCGGTCAGGCGGGGGTTTACACCCCAAGGGAGCAGACGATCGCTTCGTTCAAGGCAATCCTGGCCGGCGACATGGACAAATACCCCGAGCAGGCCTTCTACATGGTCGGGGATGCCGACGATGTTGCCGCCAAGGCCCGGGAGCTCGAGAAAACCGCCTGATGGCCAAGCCCTTCCGTGTCGACGTCGTTTCGCCCGAGGCCACCGTTTGGTCGGGGGAAGCAAACTTTGTCGTCGCTCGGACTCCCGATGGTGAGATCGGGATCCTGGCCGACCACGAACCCTTGCTGGCGTCGCTCGTCACCTCGGCAGTGGAGGTCGAGGGCATCGATGGCACCAGGACCATCATCGGGGTTCACGGCGGCTTTCTCCAGGTGCTCGCTAACCAGGTGACACTGCTCACGGACCGGGCTCAGATCACCCAAGGGACCCGCGCGGAAGCGGTGCGGGTGGCGACGGAACTGGCGGAGGAAGCTACCTAACCCGGGTAAAACCTAAAGCGAACCCAACAAGCATTACGCCCCTGGCGGCGACGCCCGAGATGGATCGGCCAAGGAAATATGTGGTGCCGACGGAACCGTGATGGATGGGGGCTGGGTCCGGCCGGGAGAACGAACAGGCGCTCCCGCCCACCCGAAATTCGGTCGCTCACGCCCGCCTTCTTGCTAATCCGGTAGCTGGCGAACGAGCACCGGGCGCCAGCGACCGGATTTGCCGGGAAGCGTTCGCCAGTGACCGAATTTGGTGGCGGAGAGGGTGGACGCCGGCCCGGGGAGCAAAGCAAATCAGTGGCGCCGTGATTCTGTAGGCCGTAGACGCTGCTGGACAATGTTCATAACCCTGGGGCGTAAATCGGGTGTAGGACCGACATTCAGGGGCGATCTACCCGTTACGCCCGGCTCGCCCGCTTGGCCATCACCTTTCTAGATCTTTTTGGCCACGAAGAGCAAAACTCACGCGGGGCTTCTGCCTCAACTCGCACCGGCCGTCGGGCCCGCCGTCTGGCCAACAATGAGTCCCGGAGGACGAAGATCGACGCTGCCAGGAACATCATGTCCTTGGCGAGGAACTGTCCCGGCATCGTCGAAAGCCGCGGGAAACCATCCGGTTGCAAGACCCCAAGGGGCGCTGAAGAGAAAGCTCACCGTATGAAAAGCACGGTCGCAAAGACCGCCCTGCCGCGGCAAGCCGTGGAAGGAGTGGACGAAGCGCAAGGCTGATCCCGGCCAGGAACTCGGCAGTCCCCAGGATCCGCCCAAACGTAGGCACATCCCCGATGCCGTAGACCCAGCGTGTGGGCTGGTTTCGTACCCAACCATTGCTCCACCGAAACGCGGGCACGGTTTCTGGTTTCTTAAGGTCCGCTCCGGCTTTAGACCATCGGGATGATGATGCAGGACGGGGGCCGGCACCGGAACGTCATCGGATCGGCCGGGAAATAGGGCGCCAGGGCGAGATCGATCACGACCACCACCAAGAAGGAGACGACGAAGACCAGGAGGTCGGCCAACCGGGGAGGTCCGGGCCGAAAGGCCTCCAGATCGTCCGTCGTCTTTCTCGCAGCTAGATATCCGGCGATGAGCATCATCGCCGAGGCCATTACGTAACCCAATCGAGCCTCCCTTTGGGATCATATACCCCGAGAAGACTCTAAAACGCGTCTCGTTATTCGATCAGGAAACGGTGACGGTGACGGTGGCGGTATCGCAGCTGCCGCCACCGGTCGTGCAAACCTGGTAGACGAAGGTGACGGTGCCCGAGAAGCTCGCGGCGGCCGTATAGCGGATCCTCCCGCCGGCCCATACCTCGGCGGCACCCGACGATGGCGCCTGCACGACCTGCAGGCTCGATCGATCGTACGGTCCGGTGTCGTTGTCGAGTACTCCGATGTTGACCTTGTCGTTTGGTCGGGTGAGTGCTTGATCGTTGTTGGCTGTCAACTCACCTGGGGCGGTGGTGGTGGGGCTGGCAGTGGTTGATGTCGTAGGTGTCGGAGGCTGGAGCGTCGTTGCGATGGTGGGGGTAGTGACCATGATCGAAGTGGTGGTCGTAGTGGAGGCGACAGCAGAGCTCGAAGATGTCGTGGTCTCGGCCCCGGCAGTCGTGGTGACCTCGGGACTTGGTGGCAGACTCCCGGCCGTCGTCGGCTCTTCGGTGCCGGCCGCCGCACTCGCTCCCGGTGGAACCACCGCAACGGTACGGCTGACGGGCGGGACGCTCGGCGCCAGGTGGAGGCCCGAGATCGGAATCAGGCCTGACCCGGCCGCGATGGTGACGGCGCCAGCCGTAACCACCGTCGCTACATCTCTGCCCAGGGCTTGCAGGGGTCTAATCAGCGGGAGGTCTGCCAAACCCGCCAGGGGACCCGTGATCCAGCGAAGCCGGCCGAGAGATATCTCCATCAAGGCCCGCACAACCCGGGGGTCGAATTGAGAGCCGGAATGCCTTGCCACTTCCGCCCGGGCCTCTGAGTGAGAGAATTTCTGTTGGTATGAACGGCCGCTGACCATCACGTCGTAGGCATCGGCGACCGAGACGATTCGGGCTCCGAGAGATATGTCCGTTCCCGAGAGTCCGGCTGGGTAGCCGGATCCATCCCATCGTTCGTGGTGATGCTCGATCGTCAGCGCCCATGGACCCAGCCAATCGCGAATCGGGGCGATGAGACGCATGCCCTCGAGGGGGTGTTGCTTGATGGTGGCGAATTCGTCCTCCGACAAGCGGCTGGGCTTGTTGAGGATCTCCGCCGGTACCGAAAGCTTGCCGATGTCGTGCAAGAGGGCTGCCCAGCGCAGCTTGTCCCGATCGTCGGAGGGGAGCGCCAGTTCGGCGGCGAGGAGGTCGGTATAGGCGCGGGTGCGTTCGGCGTGGCCTCTGGTTCGTCGGTCGTGCTGGGAGATAGCGGCCACCAGGGCAAGGATGACCTCGGTCGCCTCGGCGAGATCCGTCTTGCCAGCCTGAGTCGCCTGCTCGAGCCGGGCCTTGAGCTCGGTGACATTGCCGCTCCGTAACGCCAGCCCGAAGCGCGAAGGTGTGCGGTCGGGAAAGGCCAGGCTCAGGTTGAGCAATACCGAGAGCGGCAGCAGACGGCGGCTGAGACGATCGGTGAGGTGGGAGGCCAATGTGGCTGATCCGATCACCGCTCCCCACCAGCCGATCACCCCCGAAACCCCAACCGGCCCCTCGAGCATCGAGGCGACCGTTCGGGCGGCGAGGAACCCAACGGCCAGCGGTGCCAAGAAAGCGACGGTCCTAATCGCAAACGAGGCGAAGCGATGCGAGCGCCAGCGCTCGCCGTTGCTATACGCCTGTCGACTGGCCTCCTCGGTGCTCATCCTGAATGGGAATATCGGCTGTCGGCGGCCGGTGTTGAGCCGCAAGCGAGTCGAAGAAGGCCTTGACCGCCTTATCGAAGCCACCTGTCACTGCCTTGCTGATCACGGGAAAGAGCATCGAAGACACAAAGCCTTTGGATGCCATCGACATGGTCAGTTCCACCCAGGTGTCTTTTTCCTGAGGCTTGAGGTCGACCGCGATCTGACCTTCGAGCAAGGAGGAGTCAATACGGATCACCATTCGCCGGAGTCGCTCTCCGGCCAGCCTCCGGGCCGAGCCGTGGTATTCCTGACCCGCGGTCTCGATCGCAAACTCGTAACCAAGGAGATCGCCGCGGTCGTCGAAACGTTCCCCACTGATTCTGCTGACCCCGCCTATCCGTCGCCAGGTATCGGGCTTCTGCAACTCAACCCAGATGTGCTCCGCGGAGGCCCGGGCCAGGCCTCGGTGCGAAAAGCTCTCAGTGGGCATGGCGGCACGATAAACCGGCAACCCCGGCCGATTCTCATCGTCCTCTAACCCAACTGTGCCAGCATTTCGGCCATGGTCCGCATCCTGGTGGTCGAAGACGACCCACTGCTGGCGACCTCGCTGCGTCGCGCCCTTGGCTACGAAGGCTACGAAGTGGAGACGGTGAGCGATGGGATCAACGCCCTCGATCGAGCCCGGGCCAGGGCTCCCGACCTGGTCTTGCTCGACCTGATGCTGCCGGGAATGGATGGCATCGATGTCTGCCGTCGGATCCGGTCGGCAGGCGACACCCCGGTCTTGATGCTCACCGCCCGCGATGCCATCGCCGACCGGGTGCACGGGCTCGACAGTGGAGCCGACGACTACCTGGTCAAGCCCTTCGCCCACGAAGAGCTCATGGCGAGAGTCCGGACTCTCCTTCGCCGACACGAGCCGAGCACCCCAACGCTTCTGAGTTGTGGAGATCTGGAGATGGATCTGAGTGGACACCTAGTTCGGCGAGGAAGCACCATTGTCGATCTCACCGCTCTCGAGTTCCGGCTACTCGAGTATCTCCTGCGCCATCGCGGCCAGGTTCTGAGCCGGTCCCAGATCCTCGAGGCGGTTTGGAGTCTCGACGCCGACACCTCGTCGAACGTGGTCGACGTCTATGTGCGCTATCTCCGGCGCAAGCTCGACGACTCCGACCCGCCCTCGCTCCTGCACACGGTGCGGGGGGTGGGATACGTGCTCAGAAGCGTGTGAAGATCCGCACCCGGCTCACGTGGTTCGGCACTGGCGTCGCCGCCCTGACCGTGATCATATTTGGCGTCTTGCTTACCGGATTGGTGCGGCGAACCGGTCCCGTCACCCAAGACCGCAGCTTGGTCGATCTCGCCGCACGCACCGTCTCCGCTTTGGCGACCGCGCCCGGAGAAGCATTCACCGGACCGATCCTGCCGCCGATTCCGGTCGACATAGCCGCCGGTACGGAACAGTTCATCGCCCTTCTGACCGTCGACGGCTCCCCGATCTTCTCCACCGGACAAGTGGCGGGCGCGCCGCCCTCGGTTCCTACCGAGTTGATCGATCAGGCCCTCCGGGAAGGAGAGGCCGTTGACACCGTGACGCCGATTCCCGGAACCGCGATTCGGCTGGCGATCCGCCCCTTCTCCAGACCCGACCTTGAAATCGAGGGCGTGGTCCTGGCCGGTCAGTCGCTGGACCTCGTGAACGAAAACATCGAGGGTTTGCAGGCAGTCCTCTTGATCTCGGGGGTCATCACTGTGCTGGCCGCCTGGCTCGTGGCGAGGCTGGTAGCTAAGAGAGCCCTTGAGCCCTTACGCCAACTCGCAGTCACGACCGACGAGATCGCCTCGACCGGTGATGTGATGCGCCGGCTGCCTCCGGTTTCCTCCGCCGACGAAGTTGGTGCCCTCACGATCAGCTTCAATCGCATGCTTGACCGGTTGGCCGACAGCCTCCGCCGGCAAAGACAATTCGCCGGTGACGCCTCTCATGAGCTGCGAAATCCGCTTTCGATCATTCGCTCCAACATCTCCTTCCTGGAACGACATTCGGAGGCCGATGTCCTTGATCGAGACGGGGCGCTGGCCGACGCCGGCAAGGCGGCAGTGCGGATGGGCAATCTCATCGACGACTTGCTGCGCCTGGCCCGGCTCGATTCCGGGCAGGAGCACCCGCGAACTGCGGTTTCGATCGCGCAGGTCCTCGAAGAGGCCATAACGCGAACGGGTGCCGAAGTTGTCTTGCAGATCGACACCGATCCAGGGGTGAAGGCCAACCCTGAAGACCTCACCCGGCTTCTGACCAACCTGATCGAAAACGCCGTCATTCACGGCCAACCGCCAATCGAAGTCCGGGCAAGCGCCGACGGTGCGGAGGTCAACGTTGTTGTCTCTGATCGCGGTCAGGGAATCCCCGAGAGCGAGATCGAGCGGATCTTCGATCGCTTCTACCGGGCCGACCCGGCGCGAAGCGCCAACGGCGGAACCGGCCTTGGTCTCGCCATTGCTCGCGAGCTGGCGGTTCGTAACAGTGGAAGCCTCCGAGCCGCCAATCGCGGTGATGGCGGGGTTGAGTTCACCCTTCGACTTCCCCGGGCCTGAAGTTCCTTCTCATCCGCTTCTAATCATTTTCCAACCCGGCGCCAATGATCGGGGCCGAGTCTCTGGGGATGACAACAGCAACACTGTCTCCTAGCCCTTTGCGGGTGGCCACCGAACCCCACCGGGACCGGCGCGACCTGGCGGCCTCGTTGCTCGGATTGGAGGCTGCGCTCTATCTTGTCACCGCCGTCGAGGCGATGGCCATGGCGGGATTTTCCGGGAACATCCGCGCCGGAGGGGCTTTGACCTCGTTTCTCCTTACCGTGGTTCTCCTGATCCTTCGCGCCCGGATTCGGACCGGACGATTTCGCTTTGTCCGCGGCCTCCATTGGCTTTTCTTGGTGTGGGCCGCTGTTGACCTGGCGCTGGCGGTCTTCTTGGCCGGGACCGGGCTCTTGCTGGTTGCCGTCCTCACCAGGGTGATCCTCCCCGGGGCGATCTTCTTCACAGTCCCCAAACAAAGAAAGGACAACAAATGACTCGCCAAGGCCTGATTCTCCACGGTGGAGAGACTCCGGCGGGATTCAGCGGCGAGATGGGTTCGATGATGTACGACGTGCTGGGCGCGCATTGGGCTGTGCTCTGGGCAGTGGGCTTGCTCGCTATCGCTGGCTGGCCGTGGCTGCGATTCGGATCCTCATCGACGTACCGAAGGCTCGATCCTCGCACCAAGGTGTTCACCTGCCTCCTCGCAGTATCGGGCGCCGCCCACGCCGGCCTCGCCGTTGCGGCTTCCCAGCCTGGATGGCGAGTTCTGTTTCTCGCCTCTGCCGCTGCCACCGCCTGGGTGATTCGCCGGCTGCTGACTGGGCGTCGCTACCGCCTTCTCGCCAGTTTGCTGGTGCTTGCTTCGCTCGTGGGCTACTGGATTGAATCGCTCAACGGTCATGCTCCCGAACAAGTCGGTCTCGCCATCAAGCTGATCGAGCTCGCCGCCCTCTACCTGATTTGGGAATCGGTGGCGCCAACTCGCAGAATGCGGCGGGCGCTGGCTACTTGCGCGCTGGCGATGCTGGCCCTGGCCAACGCATCCGCCTCCTGGGTGGCTTCGTTCCGGAGCCCGGAGGGGATTGCCATGGTTGACCACCAGTCGCACGGGATGGCAACGCCAGGAATGGTGATGATCGCCGGCCCGAGTACTCCCGACGCCGCCGCTTTGTTGGCCGTAGATCGTCTCTATGAGGCGACGGTCGCCGCGGTCGCTCGGTTCGGAGATCCCTACGTCGCCGCCGCCGAGGGATTCAACGTCGCGGGTCTGGCGGGCGCCGACTTCCACGCCCGCAACGCCGAATATGCCAACGACGGCTTAATGCTCGATCCCGCTCATCCCGAGAACCTGGTCTACTCAGACGGCCCCAATGGCCCAGTGCTGATGGGGGTCATGTACGAGACCGAGGGCCTTCGCAGCGCAGCGCCCGGTGGCGATGGTCTCATCTGGCACAAGCACGAACAGGTCTGCTTCTCGCTGTTTCCTCCGGGTTTGGCCGGCCTGGTCGATCCCCTCGGGCTCTGCCCGGTGGGATCGCTGGCGCTGCCCACCACCAACTCGATGATGCACGTGTGGGTGGTACCGGGAGCCCCGCAACGTTTTGGCGACCTCGACGAGGAGTGGAAGCGGGGCTATCTCAGCTCTCTGCCCGACGCTTGATCGCGCGCAGCCACGTTTCGGTCACGGAGCAACGGCCCATGCTGATGGGGAACGAGAAAGGTTGTTTCCGCTGGTGAAGGCGCAAGAGCTAGCGGGTTCGACTGGAGCGAATCGACCATCTCTGTTGCGAGACTGGGGCACTGTAGTTCTTGATTAACTGCTCAGTCGGCAATTCCCATGACGCGAGTGGATTGGCCTCCGCGGCGAGGGTCCGCTCGATGAACTTGTTGCCGAACAGGAAGGTTGCCCTCAGGATCTCAAAGTAGTCCCGATGCGTGCTCGCCACCTAGCAATGCTACGCCGGTTCTTGATCCAGATCATTGGTCGACGGGCTCTTTGCTTTGAGATTTGCCCGGAGCTCAGACTGTCTCACGGGTTGATCCCGTGAGCACTTAGCCAGTGTCGCCAATTCGGTCGTCGATCTGAACGGACTCATCAAGCCGGCACCGCGATCGTCGCACAGTTCCATTAGAACGCAATCCAGCTGATATCGACGTAGGATCAGGCGGCCAGCGACGGCTCTGAAAGGGAATCTGGCGTGGCTTCGACACCGCATCGGCGAACCTGGGACGTAAATCGGGTGTAGGACCGACAGTCAGGGCGCTCTACCCGTTACGCCGGCTCGCTCCTAGATCTTTTGGCAACGAAGAGCAAAGTTGAGATTGTTTTGCTCCTCGGGGCCGGCGTCCACCCTCCCCGCCACCAAATTTGGTCACTGGCGAACGGTTTCTCCCAAATTCGGTAACCCACCCCCGGGTCCTCGTTCGCCAGCTACCGAATAACGCTGAGAGCGGGCCTGAGTGACCGAATTTCGGGTGGGCGGGAGCGCCTGCTCGTTCTCCCAGCCGGACCGGCCCCCATCAATAACGGTTCGCCGGTGGCCACCACATATTTCCTTGGCCGATCCATCTCGGGCGGCGACGCCAGGCGTCATGTTTGCTGGGCTGGGCGCCGTGAGGCAATTGCTCTGCTAATCCTCGCGGCTCCTTGATCTGGGCAGGTCTCGATCTCGCCGAGCGGAGGCTGCTCACCGGCGGGGTTCTTGTCGTCTGGCTCCCTGGGCTCGTCGGCTTTCTGGTCGCGGTCATGTTTGTTGTGCGCCGGTGGCGAGTCGGTCATGACGAACTTGGAGTCGGCTAAGCAGCGCTACGGAACGGTTCTAGCGGTCGGGACGCTTTCGACCCTTTCGGCGGTCCTCAAATGGTCGCGGTCCGAAATTACGACAACGGTTGGACTTGGATCTCAGCGGTTTACCTCACTGGTGCGATAGCCCTAGTTAGCTACGGGTTCATCCCGGTGTCGCTCAAGACCCTGACCCTTAAGGCCTGCTCCAGTGTTTCGTTGGCGGCTGCTCCGCCCTCGAGAGGCTGGGGGTGACCAAATACAGACGCAGCACCGTTGATGGCATCGGTACACTTTTTTGCTAGTGCGTCGCAGGGACGCCTCCCGTCGGCGGCAAGGTCCGAGTCCACCTGCAAGTTTGCATCGAGCGGATCGGATCTCCGACCCGCCCGCGCCAGACGACACGGGCTTTGGGAAGGAGCTGTCATGACTTCATTGCCAGATCGCCCCGATCTACACCAACTGCGTATCCAGGCTAAGGAACTGAAGCGCGCCATCAAGGCTGGCGAACAGGAGGCTCTCGATCGGGTCCTCGCTTCTCATCCGAAGTTCGCTGGCCGTGGGGCCGCAAGAATGGAGGGCTGGACTTTTACCCTGCGCGACGCCCAGGTGATGATCGCCCGCGAACTCGGATTCGATTCGTGGAAGGTGCTGTTGACCGCAGTGGAGGGAGCGCCACGTTGGGATTCGTCGGTTTCCTTCGACATCAGCAGACGAGCCTTCGCCGAGGCGCAGGGACTTCGCCACGGTTTCTGCACCGACAGCCACTTCCTACTGGCATGTCTCAAACCATCGGCGCCTACCGCCTCCTCTGAGATTCTGAACGAGTTGGGTCTGAGCTACGAGCAGGTTCGGGAGCGGGTCGCGAAATGGGACCGCCCCCGACGGAAGGGATCCAACACCTCTTCGACGCCGACATACCAGCTTGTCCTCGGATGGGCCCAGGGGATCGCTATTGGAATGGGGGCATCGGGTTTCAACGATCAGCATGTCCTGTTGGCCCTCGTCTATGGCGACCCAGGCGGCGAGTCGATGCTGACCTCCTTCGACATCGATCCCGATGAGGTGGTTGCGCGGCTCAGGGACCGCGGTGTTCCCACCCCCCGTCTTCAGCCTCCGGCTGCTCCGGTACCGCTTGGTCCTTATGGTCCTTGGGTGTATTTCCCGTTAGAGAAATGGAGCGCTGTCACCCAAGAACTCAACAAGAACTATCCGCCTGGCACCGGTCATTGGGGTACGAACCGGTCCAAATGGAAGCAAGGTCCTGGTACGTGAACGGGGAGGACCACATCCCAATGGAGAGGATCGTCCGCGCGGCGGTCAAGGACCAGAGGTTAGTGGAAGTCCTCTCTTTTGGCGAGGGGCTGGAGCTCGAGAATGCCGGCGCTCCTCGCCGATACCGCCAAAGACCTCCTAACGCTGACACCAAGTGACCTTTAATCTATAGCATCAAAGCCTGATGGTCCTTTGTTCGCACGCCGGGTCAGGAGAGAGGCATCCTGTACCTCGGTGGCTCTCCGTCCGCGCACTCGTGATCCTGGTGGCGAGCTGTGGCGGTGACGCCTCTCTCTCCCCAACCGAAACTTCAACCTTATCCGCCGATTCAAACCCTTCGACCAGCTTCTCTCCGTCTGCAACGTCGTCGAAGACGACCCTCGTCCCCAACTCGTCGTGGGAGGGACTGACGGAGCCGATCGAGGCGGTCGTGGTTGGCAGAAGGGGCTTGGGGTCGTGATCGGATCGGCTCGAGACCCTGTGCCGGTATCGGTGGAGCCGACCGCTGTGGCGTTCGCGGTGGGTTATGTACGAGACCGAGGGCCTTCGCAGCGCAGCCCCCGGTGGCGATGGTCTCATCTGGCACAAGCACGAACAGGTCTGCTTCTCGCTGTTTCCTCCGGGTTTGGCCGGCCTGGTCGATCCCCACGGGCTCTGCCCGGTGGGATCGCTGGCGCTGCCCACCACCAACTCGATGATGCATGTGTGGGTGGTACCGGGAGCCCCGCAACGTTTTGGCGACCTCGACGAGGAGTGGAAGCGAGCCTATCTCAGCTCTCTGCCCGACGCTTGATAGCGCGCAGCCAGGCCACTCTGATGGCGGCGCTGCCGGGGCGGATCAGTCGCCAGTAGCGCCGGAACCTGCGCCTGGCTTGGGCGTCGGTGCCCAACACCCGGGTCTCGGTGGTTAGTAACGTGTCGCCGTCTCGGCGCTCCACACGGAAGTTGAATGCGGTCTTCGCCCAGCCGGACTCAGTGAACTCACGAAACTCGGATGCGTCGATGCGCTTGAAGCCGCCTGCCGTCTGCCAAAAGCGGCCAACGGCACCAAACACGATCTCGTCTGGGGAGTCGTGGAGCAACACGAAGCCGATCCGGTGAAAGCCGCCGATGATCGTTTCCGGTGTCCAAAGGCTTCGGCCGCGCAACCTCGCGGGCAGGCTGCGGATCGCCATCAGCCCCACGAGCAGGGGAACCTCGCCCGGCGTGAGATCGCGAACTGCGTTCAACAGCGCGCTCGGAGGGGCCGAGCTGGAGACTTGGTGCACCTCGTGCACGTCATAGTGGGGAAGGAATTCGTTCAGCATCAGAAGCATGTCTAGCGTTTGTTCGATCCGATCTTGTGACCGATCTCGAGAACTGTCCGGTGACACCGGATCGGCGGGACGATTTGGTCCAGTTCTTCGAGCGACCTGGCTCTCGCAGCTTGTGGTCGCGGATCGGCGCTTGTTAGTGCATGTTCTGGCGTCTGCCGTCGGCTGAGTACGAGCGCGGCCTTCGGCGCCCGGGCCTCCGGTCGTACCGTTGTCACTGCTGGCCAGAGCGCATTCGGCACCTGCCGGGCGTCGCCACCGTTCGTCACGAGTAAGCCGACTTGGTGGATACAAGAAACAAGCAAAAAACGCCGAGGAAAGAGTTCATTAGCCTGCGGGAGTGGCCCTCACCGCGACCGACTTTCTTCGAGTTGCACTCGATCCTCATCGATTGGCGGTGCTCGGCCTGGCCGCCTCGGGCCCAGTCGACATCGACGACGCCGCCTACCGGTTGTCGATCACGGTGGGTCAAGTGCGCAGGGCAGTAAGCCGTCTGGTCGAAGCTGGACTGCTCGATTCCAACCTGGCACTGAACCGCCAGGCGCTGCGAGACCTGGCTGAGACGCTTCCTGCCGACGAAGTCGTTTCTCCATTGGTGCTCGAAGGCCCCTGGTCACCGGAGGAGAAGGACATCCTGGGCAGGTTCTTTGTCGGGACCCGTCTCACCGAGATTCCGGCGCCGCATGGTCGGAGGAGGGTCATCTTGGAACGGCTCGCTCAAGAGTTCGAGGTGGGTCTGCGTTACTCGGAGAAGGAAGTGAATTCGCTGCTGCAAACCTTCCATCCGGATTACGCCGCTCTCCGTCGCTTCATGGTCGACGAAGGGTTTCTGTCTCGCGCCGATGGCAGCTACTGGCGGAGCGGGGGCCGGGTCGAGGTCGACATTGCCTGACCTGCGTTCGATCGTGATGACGACCGAGCTCTTCGACTACATCGTTTCACACAGCAGCAGCGACCCTATTTACGACCGGATCCGGGAGGACACTCTCAAGTACGCCGCACCGAGAGCCGGAATGCAGATCGGCGCCGACCAGTTCGCACTCCTGACGCTCCTCACCCGTCTGGTGGACGCTCGTTTTGCGGTCGAGGTAGGAACCTTCACGGGAACATCGGCCGCGGCCATCGCCAAAGGCCTCGCGGCGGGGGGAAAGCTTCTTTGCTGTGACATCAGTGAGGAGTGGACGTCGATCGCCCGCAACCACTGGGAGCAGGCGGGCATTTCCGATCGCATCGAGCTTCGCATCGCCCCCGCCCTCGAGACGATCTCCGCCCTGCCAGCCGATCAAGCGGTGGATCTGGTGTTCATTGACGCCGACAAGAGTGGGTACGTCGACTACTACGAAGCTCTGATGCCGAGGCTTCGGCCCGGCGGTCTTCTCATCGCCGACAACACCCTGTGGAGTGGCCGCGTCGCCGATCCACAGGTCACAGATAGCGAAACCGAAGCGATCAGACGGTTCAACGACCAGGTAGCGCGGGATGATCGATCCGATGTTGTGATCCTCGCCATAGGCGACGGTGTCACCCTTTGCTTGAAGCGGTAGGGTCAGGATCCATGACAGACATCGATGCGTGGTTGCAACGAATCGACGCGGTCGAGGCCCGCCTCGGTGCACAAGCCGACCGGTCGGGGGGGACGACTGGCGCCGACGCCAGGACCGGCGAGACGTGGGAGCGGGGCCAGGTCTGGGGTCACCTGGCCGAGTTCATCGCCTTCTGGACCGAGCAGGCTGGCGACGTCATCGACGAGTATCAGGGAGAGCCAGTGGCCTACGGACGGAAGCGCGATGATCCGGCCCGTAGCGCGGGGATCGAAAGCGGCCTCGAGGTGCCGATCGCCACCCTGTGGCAGGAGGTCCAATCCGACCTGAGCAAGCTGCGGAGGTTTCTCGCCGCTCTGCCGGAAACCTGGTCCTCGGCGGTGGGCAAGCATCACGCCCAGGGTGAAGTGAAGGCCCACGACATCATCGAGCGGATGCTTGTCGGCCATCTCGAGGAGCACGCCTCTCAGCTCGAAGCGATCTGATGCCGGGGCTGCTTTGTTTCCACGCCCACCCCGACGACGAAGTCATTGGCACTGGTGGAATCCTCGCCCGCTATTCCCGACAGGGTGAACAAGTCCTCGTGGTGACCGCCACCGATGGTGCCGAAGGCGAGATCCACAATTACGACGATCCGGATTCGATCAAAGAGCACCTGAGCGAGGTACGGGCAGCGGAAGTGCGGGATGCCCTGGATCTGCTGGGGGTCAAGCACCATGAGTTCCTGGGGTATCGAGACTCAGGGATGATGGGGACGGAGGCCAATCACCATGAAAACGCCTTCTGGAAAGCTGACCTATTCGAGGCGGCCGGGAGAGTGGTGCGGCTGATTCGGCGTTACCAGCCGGAGGTGATGACCATCTACGACCCCTTCGGGGGATACGGCCACCCTGACCACATCCAGGTTCACCGGGTCGGCATCGCCGCCTTCTTCGGCTCTCGTGATTTGGGCTGGTATCCGCTCGAGGACGGCGAGGAGTACTGGGAACCGCGCAAGCTCTATTGGAGCGCTTGGAGTCGGGGGCGCATGAGGAGCTTCCAGGAGTATTTCGAAGACCAGGATGGCGACCCCGAAGGGCGAGCCTGGTGGGAGAACCGTGGCATCCCTGACAGCGAAGTGTCGGCCATCGTCGATACGAGCGAGTTCGCCAATCTCAAGATCGACGCGTTGAAGGCCCATCGCACCCAAATCCCCTCCGACTGGATGATGCTGCGGGTTCCCGAGGAGGCGCGCTCGCAAGTATTTGGAACCGAGCTTTTCCAAAGGATCTTCTCCACTGTCGACAGCCCTTTGCCGGAGAGTGATCTGTTCTCTGGTCTGAGGTGACGGCTGCAGACCACTGGCGCCGACAACTCGAGGGGTGGAGGATTCCCGACGACTTGCTGGCGGCTGTTCCGGATTCCCCATACGGCTGGCCGAAGAGGTTGTGGAAGCGGCGGGCCGAGCACGCTTCACAAGCCGACACGACGTCGCCCACCCTCGCCGCGGTCAAAAGTCTGGCAGACGGAGGCTCGGTACTGGACGTCGGAGCTGGCACCGGCCGCGCCTCGCTACCTCTCGTCCGCGATGGTTATCGGGTGACGATGGTGGAGCCCAATTCGGGGATGCGCGAAGGTCTCTCCGAGTTAAAGGGTGACCTCGAGTTCGAATTGATCGCCGGTCGCTGGCCGGAGGCCGCTCGCGACGTACGGCCCCACACCGTCAGCCTCTGTGCCCATGTCGTCTACGACGTGGCCGATATCGCTCCCTTCCTGGTCGCCCTCAACGACTCGGCGAGCAGGGGCGTCGTGCTCGAGCTGACACCAGCTCATCCCTGGGCGAACCTGGCGCCGCTCTACATCCAGTTCCACGGTCTGGAACGCCCCCATGGTCCCACGGTCGAGGACCTGACGACGGTGATCAAGGAGGAGATAGGAGTCGAGCCTCAGATCGACCGCTGGAGTCGGGAGACCGACATGGTCTTCGACACAGTCGACGAGGCCGTCGAGCTCGGAGCCCGCCGGTTGGTCTTGCCACGGGCGAGATGGGCAGAGCTAAAGGAGTACCTGATTCCAAGGTTGGTGGGGAGGGCGGGCCACTGGCAGGTCGCGCCCACCGAGCGTGAGTTGTGCACGGTCTGGTGGAGGTTTAATTCACTCGGGAGTGGAGCCCCGCCGGAATAGCCTTTCGACATCATGCTGGTCGCCCGTGATATTCGACTCGAGGTGGGCACCCGTCTCCTGGTCGACGGGGCCTCATTCAGCCTGCAACCAGGAGACAAAGTCGGTCTGGTCGGCCGCAACGGCGCCGGCAAGACAACGCTGATGCGGACCCTGGCTGGGTACCACTCTCCGACCTCGGGGTCGATCCTCCGCTCAGGCAACCTCGGCTACTTCTCGCAGGAGGCTGTGTTAGGAGACCTGGAACGGCCGGACATGAGCGCTCTTGAGCGCATCCTCTCCGCTCGTCAAATCGGGGCCCTGCTGCGCCGGATCGAAGAAACCCGGAAGAAGATGGAACGCCTCGAGGGGGTTGCCCGCGACGAAGCCATTCGCCGCCATGCCCGCCTCCAAGACGAGTTCGACACCAAGGGTGGATATGTAGCGGAGGCTGAGGCCAAACAGGTGGCCGCCAACCTCGGCATCGGGCTGGCTGAATTGGAACAGACGGTAGCGACCATGTCCGGGGGCCAGCGGCGCCGAGTTGAGCTCGCCCGCATCCTCTTTGCCGAAACGGAAACGCTGCTCCTCGACGAGCCCACCAACCACCTCGACCTCGACGCCAAAGCCTGGCTGGTCGATTACCTGTCCGGTTATCGGGGCGGGATGCTCATGGTGAGCCACGACCTCCCTCTGCTCGACTCTGCCATCACCTCGGTGCTCGACCTCGATCACGCCCGCCTCGAGGCCTACCGCGGCAATTACTCGAGTTTCATCGTTGAAAGAAGGAAACGGCGCCAACAGCGAGAACGAGAACGCCGGCATCAGGACGAGGCGATCGAGCGCCTCGAGGCCAACATTCGACGCTTCAAGGGCACTACCGAAAAGATGGCCAAGACCGCGCGGGCATGGGAGACGCGGGTCGAACGTATGAAGGCGGACCTGGTGGAGGTGCAGAAGAGCGGGAAGAAGGTGGCGGTACGTTTCCCCCAGCCCGACCCATCGGGGGTGATACCGCTCTCTGTCACCGGCCTGGCGAAATCGTTTGGAGACAATCTGGTGTTTATGGACGTCGACGTGACGGTGGAGAGGGGGGAGCGGCTCATCATCATCGGCCTCAACGGCGCCGGAAAGACGACGTTGCTGCGCATTCTGGCCGGGGTGGAGCCCTCGGATCTGGGCGAGGTCAAGCTCGGGCATAAGGCGAGCCTTGGCTATTACGCCCAGGAGCACGAGCAGCTACGGCCGGGGGTCACGGTGCTCGACCACGTGCGTTCGGTCTCGGATCAGACCGATCTGGTGTTGCGGACCCTCCTCGGTCACTTCTTGTTGGCCGACAAGATCGATCAGGACGCATCGACCCTGTCGGGAGGAGAGAAGACCAAGCTTGCTCTGGCGATGGTGGTTCTGGCCCGCCCCAATGTCTTGTTGCTTGACGAGCCCACCAACAACCTCGATCCGCAGGCGAAGGAGGCGTTGCTTACTGCCCTCGAGCGCTATGAGGGCACGATCATCCTCGTCAGCCACGACACCGATTTTGTCGCTTCGCTCGGGCCCGAACGCGCCATCCTGATGCCGGAGGGAAAGAGCCATTACTTCGACGACTCCCTGCTCGACCTGGTGGCCCTCGCCTAGCCCCCGGTTTCTCCCCCTAGCCCCCCAAGTTTCTCCCCCCGCAGAGGGGAGTACCGCCGAAGGCGGGGAGGGGGGAGGTCGCTGGGAGCGGGAGCGCGCTAGTTGTTCGAGGGAGCCTTGCTGATGTCGGCCAGCGCCGAGGACGGGTCCTTCTCCATCGCCAGGTCACCCAGGGAAACGATTCCCACGAGGTTCTCGCCGTCGACGATCGGGAGCCGGCGGATGTTGTATTGACGCATCACCGACACCGCCTCGTCGATGGGTTGGTCGGAGGAAAGCGTGACCGGATGGTGGTTACACACTTCTTCTACAGTCGCCGAGCTGGGATCGAGTCCTTCCGCCAACCCCTTCACGACTAAGTCTCGATCGGTGACCAAGCCGCAAAGGGTTCCATCGTCACGCATGACGAGGACGTCGCCGATCTCCTGGTCACGCATCATGCGGGCGGCCTCGTTGAGCGTGGCGCTGGTCACCACGCCGTATGGATTCTTGGTCATCACTTCTGAGATCTGCTGTCCCATGGTTTCTCCTTAAGAGTCGACGGCCTTCTTCGGTTCGGCCTTGGTCATCTTCGAGGGGCCTTTGACGCCTGTCCCTGGCCTCCTCGTAAGCTGGTCACGCGTGCGTCCGCCGGGTCCGGTATGCGACCGGAGCCCTCCCCGGCGGCTCGACGAAATGTCTTCCTGCGACAACTTCGAAAACTCTTTGGCCTCGCCTTCTTGCGCCCGGGTCTTGTTCACCGTACGAGCGGCCATTTCTTATGCGGAGTCCTCAGACTCGCCTCGATCGAGCAAGCCTGCCTTGATGGTGCTAATACTGACGTTCTCGCTTCTGGCTCCACGCTTGCTGCGGCATTAGGTCTCCTTACCTCCGCCTCGGAAGTACCCGGGCGACACCAACACCAAACCCGGGAAGGGCCGATCCAAGCCCGGTACCTTCCTCCCCATGACAGGCAGCCGTTCCCTCGTTGCCTATGTGCAGGCTGCGCTGGGGGCCCTGGAGGATCCCGAGAAAGCGAAGCCGATGCAGGCCTACATGAAAACGGACATGCCCTTTTATGGCGTGCCCAAACCCGAGCGGGTACCGATCGTTCGAGAGCTCAAACGCCGGTTCCCGCCTGGCGACGCCGCCCAATACCGCCGCAACGTTCTCGCATTGTGGAGCTTGCCCCACCGGGAAGAGAAGTATCTGGCGATCGGCTACGCCCGGACCTTCTCGCGGTTTGTGGACTTCGAGCAGATCGGGCTCTTTGAGCAATTGATAGTGGAGGGGGCGTGGTGGGACTTGGTCGACGAACTTGCCAGCCCGATCGTGAGTCGGGTCGTTCTCAACCACCGTCAGCAGATGGGTCCGGTGCTCGAGCAGTGGATCGAAAGCCCCGTGATGTGGCTCCGGCGTGCGGCCATCATCTGTCACAACGGTCACAAGGAATCGACCAATTGGCCCCAGCTCTCCGACTTCTGTCTCCGGAAGGCGCACGAAAAGGAATTCTTCATCCGCAAGGCGATCGGCTGGGCACTGCGCGAGTACGCACGCGTCAATCCCGACGCCGTGCAGACTTTCCTCCGCCTCCATCGCCAGCAGCTTTCGGGCCTCACCTACCGGGAGGCGGCCAAGCATCTCTGAGCAACCCGCAAAATCCGAAAAAGGAACTCTCGGGACCGTGGCGGCGTCGTAAAATTCTCGGTGGAGCAACCTAGGGCAGGAGCAGATGGATCACTCACCGGTAACCCCCACGATCAGGTTCGTCGATCTCGACGAAGCGATTGGCTTCTATCGAGATCGCCTCGGGTTCAAAGTTGAGCGAGGTGACGTCAACCAAGGCAACATCGCCATCTCCTTTGAGGGGCTAGAGATCATGCTGGAAGGAACCCGCGACTTCTATGGCGAGACCTACAACACCGCCATCAAGAACCGCATCGGCCAGCAGTCGCCCAACGCCCTCTATCTCGAGACCGACGACGTCGACCGTCTCTACCAGCAATATCAGGAGGAGAATCTTCGGATCATCGATCCGGTGGCCGACCGGCCCTGGGGCCAACGGGAGTTCACGGTCGAGGACCACCTCGGCAACTGGCTCACCTTCTGGCAGATGCTCCCCGAATAACCCCAACCTCCCGGTTTTGGTGCATCAAACGCGGCCTGGCGGGCGCGTTTGATGCGTCAAAGCTTGGAATAAGGTGAAGACCGATGTCTGTCTATCTCCGGCTTGGTGACGTACCCCCCAAGCGCCACACCCAGATGTGGCGCAACGACCGTCTCCTGACCGAGCAGGTCATGGGGATGGAGGGTTTCTCCGGCAACTACTCGATCCTGTATCACCTGCAAACTCCGTGCCGAGTGATGGCCCTGGGTGGCTTCGAGCCGATCCCGAAGGAGGAATGGGTACCCGAGGAGCACCAGCACCTGCTCTTCTCTACGGCCGAGCTGGCGGCCAAGGGCGATCTCGTCAGTGGCCGGCAACTATTGATGTGGAACAACGACGTCGAGATCTGGTTCTGCCATCCCGACGAGGCCCAAGCGGGCTATTACCGCAATGGCGAGGGCGACGAGGTGATCTTCGTCCATGAGGGTGGCGGAGTGGCCGAAACCATCTTCGGTGATCTGCCCTACCGCCAGGGCGACTACATCGTCATTCCTCGCGGCATCACCTACCGGCTCGTACCTGATGGTGATCAGAAATACCTGGTGTTCGTCTCCCCGGGCCAGATCGAGATTCCACGGCGCTACCGCAACGCCTATGGCAACTTGGGAGAGCATGCTCCCTACTACCACCGCGACCTGCATGGTCCGACCGAGCTGAAGACACACGATGAGCAAGGCGAGTTTGTGGTGTCGGTTCGAGTTCGGGGCGGACTCCAGAGGTACGTGCTCGACTACCACCCCTTCAACGTGGTGGGTTGGGATGGTTTTGTGTACCCGTGGACATTCAACGTCGCCGATTTCGAACCCAAGTCAGGACGCCTTCATCAGCCGCCACCGGCTCATCAGACCTTCGAGGGACCTGGCTTTGTCATCTGCTCTTTTTGCCCACGGCGCCTGGAGTGGGACTCGGAGGCGGTGCCGATTCCTTACAATCACTCCAACCTCCAGTCGGACGAGATGATTTATTACGTCTCGGGGAACTTTGAGAGCCGCAAGGGGATCGAGGTCGGATCGATCACGCTCCACCCATACGGGATTCCCCACGGTCCCCAGCCAGGTTTGGCCGAGAAGGCGCTGGGCGCCACCAGCACACACGAGCTGGCTGTCATGTGCGACACCTTCCGGCCGCTTCGGCTCGGCACCTTCGCCAAGACCATCGCCAATCCTGACTATATGTTCAGTTGGTACCAGCCCGCCTCGGAGACGCCCGCAGAGCCGGGCACGATCGCCTAGCCCGTTTTTATGACGTAGACCGGTCGGAAACCGGCCCCTCTGCGTCGCGAGAACGAAAGGGGCTCCGGCTACCTTGACGCCGATGCAACTCGGAATGATCGGCCTGGGCCGGATGGGGGCCAATTTGGTTCGTCGCCTGATGGCCGCCGGACACGATTGCGTGGTTTACGACCTCAATCAGCAATCGGTTTCTCAACTCGCGGGGGAGGGGGCTATCGGTGCGAGATCCCTCGAAGAATTCGTCGGCCAGCTCGAAGCGCCGCGTTCTGTATGGATCATGATCCCGGCCGCGTTCGTCGACTCCACTATCGATGAGATTGTGCCGTTACTCGATCCAGGCGACGTCGTTATCGATGGCGGCAACAGTTTCTTCGAAGACGACATCGTCCGCGCCACGCGGCTGGGCGAGCGAGAGATCACATACCTCGATATCGGAACGAGCGGGGGGGTTTACGGAGTGGAGCGCGGCTACTGCCTGATGATCGGTGGGGACACCGCCGCCGTTGCCCGCCTCGATCCCATCTGGAGAACACTTGCTCCCGGGATCGACGCCGCTACTCGAACCCCCGGCAAGTCGGGCGAGCCAGGTCCGGGGGAGATGGGCTATCTCCACTGCGGTCCTTCCGGCGCGGGGCATTTCGTGAAGATGATTCACAACGGCGTCGAATACGGGATCATGGCCGCCTATGCCGAGGGATTGGCCATCTTGGAAAGGGCCGATCTGGGCTCAGCCCACCGTCGACAAGACGCCGAGACGGCACCCCTCCGCGACGCCTGGAGGTATCAGTACGAGATGGATCTCGCCGCCGTCACCGAGGTCTGGAGGAGGGGGAGTGTGGTCACCTCGTGGCTCTTGGACCTCACGGCTCAAGCGTTGGCGGCCGATCCCGACCTCTCCGATTTTACGGGTCATGTCTCCGACTCGGGGGAGGGGCGGTGGACGGTGCAGTCGGCCGTTGATCTCGGAGTCCCGGCCACGGTCATCGCCGCCGCCTTGCACCAGCGCTTCGCCTCCCGGGACGAAGGCGATTTTGCCGACCGCGCTCTGTCGGCGATGCGCAAGCAATTCGGAGGACACGTCGAGGTTCCGGCCGGTGGCTGAGGCCGCAGACTCTCTACTTCTCTTTGGCATCTCCGGAGATCTGGCCAAAAAGAGGCTGTTTCCGGCCCTTTACGATCTCGTCGCCGCCGGGCGGCTCGATATTCCCGTCGTCGGGGTGGCCGCTTCCGAGTGGACCGATGCCGACCTCCGCCAGCGAGCTCGAGAATCGCTTGAGAGCGCGGCGAAGAAGATCGACGAAGACGTCCTTCAGGATTTGTATGGCCGCCTCCACTATGTCGCCGGCAAGTACGAGGACCCGGACATCTATCGGCGGGTGGCCGAGTGTGCCGGAAAGAGCGAAATGCCGGTGTCCTATCTGGCAATACCACCGCAGTTGTTTCCCACCGTTATCTCCGGACTGTCCTCGGTCGGACTAAACCGCGGCCGGGTCGTGGTCGAGAAACCCTTCGGTCGTGACCTCGCTTCGGCCCGGGCGCTCAACGCCCTTCTCCACGAGCATTACGACGAGCGTTCCATCTTTCGTATCGACCATTTCTTGGGGAAGGAGCCAGTCCTCAATCTGCTCGTCTTTCGCTTCGCCAATGCTCTCCTCGAACCGGTCTGGAACCGTCACTACATCGACAACGTGCAGATCACGTTGGCGGAGTCGTTTGGAGTCGACGGTCGGGGCTCGTTTTATGACGGGGTGGGAACTTTGAAGGACGTTGTGCAGAACCACCTGCTGCAAGTCGTGAGTCTCTTGGCCATGGAGCCGCCGATCTCGGATGCAGCTGACGCCCTCCGCGACGAGACCGTCAAGGTTCTAAAGGCCGTCCCTACGTTCCAGCCCGACCAGATCGTCCGGGGCCAATACCGCGGTTACCTCACTGAGGTGGGAGTGGCGCCCGACTCGACCACCGAAACTTTCGTCGCACTCGAGATCGAGATCGACTCCTGGCGATGGGCTGGCGTGCCGTTCTATGTGCGGGCGGGGAAGGGACTGGCGACCACCCTGACCGAGGCGGTGGTCGAGTTCAAGTCGCCTCCTCACATGCTCTTTGCGGATGTCGGTCGCATACCACATGCCAACACTCTGCAGTTTCGAATGAAGCCCGACTACCTGATCGGTCTGAGTCTGCAGGCCAAAAGGCCGGGAGAAAGGATCGTGTCACACGACGTCGACCTCGACGTTCAAACTGAGACGGAGCTCGGCATCGAGGGACCGGAGGCATACGAGCGGCTGCTAGGCGATGCCCTCGAGGGGGACCAACGACTTTTCGCTCGGCAGGACTCGGTCGAGGAAGCCTGGCGGATCGTCGACGCGGCCATCGCCCACCCGGGCCGCCCCGAGACATATGACGTCGGCTCGTGGGGACCGCCTGCTGCCACCTCCCTGGTCGGGCACAACCGTCATTGGCATGCGGGCGAAAAGCTCTCCGACTAATGGCGGTGAGGGTGGTGCTGATCAGGCACGGTCAAACTGAATGGACGATGACAAACCGACACACGGGACGCACCGACATTTCGCTGACCGAACAAGGGCGCGGTGAAGCCAGGAAGCTTGCTCAACGACTGACCGAGTTTGACTTCGACCTGGTACTGACTTCACCGGCGTCGCGAACCCGCGAAACCGCAAGCATCGCCGGCCTCGGTCAAGCGGCCGTCATCGATCCGGATCTTTGGGAATGGGACTACGGAATCTATGAAGGTGAACGAACGGTCGATACCCGCCAGGAGATACCCGGATGGTCGGTGTGGACCCACGAAATTGTTGGCGGCGAGAGCCTTCAACAAGTGGGGAAGCGATGCGACCGGGTAATCGAGCGCATCAAACCTGTGGGGGGTGATGTGGCTGTTTTCGGTCACGGGCACGCGCTTCGGGTGCTGGCGGCACGCTGGCTGGGGCAGGATCCCGGCCTCGGAGCCCATCTCGTCCTGTCGACCGCATCGCTCTCGATCCTGGGATTCGAAAGGGATACGCCCGCCATCATTCGCTGGAACGACGTCGGGCCGGACGGCTAGCTGTGAAGGTCTGCGCGGGCCCGAGCCGCGAGGACCTTCACAAAGCTGCCCGCGACCCAAGCTGTGAAGGTCTGCGCGGGCCCGAGCCGCGAGGACCTTCACAAAAGGTTATTTGACTTCCCAGGTGCCGGCCGAGGAGATGAGCTGGGCGAGGTCGCCTGGTCCTTTCTTGCCCTGGGCGTCGACGAGCTGCTGATTCATCCCGGTTTCGTACATGGGGCGGCGGACGCTGCGAAAAATCCCCACTGGGGTCGGCCCGTAAGGACCATGGGAGAGCCGGGAGAGCGCAAAGGCGATCGTCGGATCCGGCCGGTTGTGGTCGTGGACGAGGATGCGGCTCGATTCAACTGAGCTGGTGTCGACGATTTGTGCCCGGCCATCCTCGAAGATCACCCCCTTGTCACCTGAAGGGCCAAAAGTGATCGGCTTTCCATGCACGAGGTCGATCCGGTTGATGGCGCGCTCGTCCTTTCCGGTGAGAGCGACGAAAGCCTTGTCGTTGAAGACGTTGCAGTTCTGGTAAATCTCGATGAAGGCGGTACCTTGATGGTCCTGGGCAGCCTTCAAGATCTCAGTCGTGTGAGTGCGGTCCATGTCGATCGTCCGGGCGACAAATGACGCCTCGGCCCCGAGGGCGAGACTGATGGGGTTGAACGGGTAATCGACCGACCCCATTGGTGTCGATTTGGTTTGTTTCCCTACCTCCGAAGTTGGAGAGTATTGGCCCTTAGTCAAGCCATAGATCTGGTTGTTGAACAAGAGAATCTTCAAGTTGAAGTTACGGCGGAGGGCGTGGATCAGGTGGTTGCCACCAATCGAGAGTGCGTCACCGTCGCCGGTCACTACCCAGACCGAGAGATCCTGACGGGTGGCGGCGATCCCCGAGGCGATGGCCGGAGCGCGGCCATGGATCGAATGCATCCCGTACGTATTCATGTAGTAGGGAAAGCGCGAGGAACATCCGATCCCGGAGACGAAAACGATCTTCTCCCGTGGCACTCCCATGCCGGCCATAAAGCCCTGCACGGCAGCCAGGATCGTGTAGTCGCCACAGCCGGGACACCAGCGGACCTCCTGGTCGGTCTGGAAGTCGGCGCGGGAATAGGTGGGAGCGGTCACGACGCCTGCTCCATCAGTCCGAGGATCGCAGCTTCGATCTCAGCCACCTTGAACGGCTCACCAGCAACCTTGTTGAGACCCTTGGCGTCGATTAGGTACTCAGCCCTGATCAGCCGGCGCAGCTGACCGGTGTTGAGTTCGGGGATGAGAACGGTCCGGTAAGAGCGCAAGACATCGCCCAGGTTGGACGGGAACGGATTGAGATGACGGAGGTGAGCGATGGCGATCGGCTTCTGCCGATTGCGAAGGCGGTTAGCCGCGGCCCGGATAGCGCCATAGGTTGATCCCCAGCCCAGAACCAGAATCTCGGCGCCGGCGTCGGCATTGACTGCGAGGTCGGGGATATCGGCCGAGATGTTGGCGATCTTCCAAGCCCGGGTGTCGGTCATCAGCTGGTGGTTGTCGGGGTCATATGACACGTTTCCGGTGACGGCTTCCTTCTCCAACCCTCCGATCCGGTGCTCGAGACCAGCTGTCCCGGGGATCGCCCACGGTCGGGCGAACGTTTCGTAGTTCCGCTCGTAGGGGAGAAAATGACCGTTGCCGTTGGACGAGCTGGCGAACGGGACCGAGATGTCGGGAAGCGACTCGACGTCGGGGAGGAGCCACGGTTCCGACGAGTTGGCGACGTGGTTGTCCGACATCAATATCACCGGGGTCATGTACTTGATGGCGATCCGGACCGCCTCGATCGCCAATTCGAAGGCTTCGGCCGGCGTGGGGATGGCGATCACCGGCAGAGGTGCTTCCCCGTGACGGCCGAACATGGCAATGAAGAGGTCGGACTGCTCGACCTTGGTAGGCATGCCGGTCGAAGGGCCGGCTCGCTGCACGTCGATCAGGATGAGCGGAAGCTCGGTGTTGATGGCCAACGACATCGCTTCGCTCTTCAAAGCGACGCCCGGCCCGGACGTCCCGGTGACTCCCAGGTTCCCGGCGAACGAGGCACCGATCACGGCGCCGATGGCGGCGATCTCGTCCTCGGCCTGGAATGTCCTCACCCCGAAGTTCTTGTGCATCGACAGCTCGTGGAGGATGTCGGATGCCGGAGTAATTGGGTAGGTGCCGTAGAAGAGAGGCAGCTTGGCGCACTGGGCGGCGGCGATCAGGCCCCACGCCAGGGCGGTATTGCCCGTGACGTTGGTGTACGTGCCCGGTTTCAGGGCGGCCGGTCGCACCTCAAAGGTGGTCTTGGCCGCCTCGGTGGTGAAGCCGAAGTTCCACCCGGCCCTGAGGGAAGCGATATTGGCAGCCACCACCGATGGCTTCTTGCCGAACTTGGCTTCGACCCAGTCGATGGTTGGCTCGAGCGGTCGACCGAAGAGCCAGGCGAGAAGACCAAGGGCGAAGAAGTTCTTCGACCGGAGCACGTCTCGGCCGCTGACGCCGCTGTCCTTGACGGCCTCCTTGGTGAGGGTGTCCATAGGGACCTCGATCACCCGATAGATCTGGGCGAGGTCGGACTCGAGGGGGTTCTCCCTATACCCTGCCTTGACCAGGTTGCGCTCGTCGAACGCCTCGGTGTTGACGATCAAGGTCCCTCCCGAGCGAAGATCCTTGAGATTGGTCCGCAGCGCGGCCGGGTTCATCGCCACCAGGCAATCGGGGGCGTCGCCGGCGGTGAGAATGTCGTAGTCGGCGATCTGCACCTGGAAGGACGACACCCCGGGAAGGGTGCCGGCCGGGGCGCGGATCTCGGCGGGGAACGACGGCAGCGTCGAAAGATCGTTGCCGAAGTAGGCAGAAGCATCGGTGAATCGGCTTCCGGCCACCTGCATGCCGTCGCCGGAGTCTCCGGCGAAACGGATCACGATTTTGTCGACGGTCTGGCGGGCGGTGGGGTGGTCGGTCTGGTTGTTAGCGGCCTCGATGGGCGGGGCGATGGTCTCCACTTTGATCTCTTGGTAGACGGTTTTGTTTCATCGGTCGGTTCGGCTCTCTTCTTCGGGATTCTTCGGCTCCTCGAGACGAAAGATTCAGCTCTGAGCCGCACAATCCCCAACCACTCATCCTAGGGCTACGTGGTATTAGGGAGGCGTCACCTGACGATGTGATGAGGCGGAAGTCTCAATCCCGTCATGCCTTCGGCCTCGAGGCGGCCGGCCAGGGCCAGAAGAACCTCCTCCTGCCACCAGGGAGCGATCACCTGCAGGGAAGGAGGTGGCACCGAAGGCTCGGCGCTGATTGTGAGGGGGAGGACGATGGCCGGCATCCCGGCGTGATTCACGAAGGCGGAGAACCAGGACAGAACGGGCCGGTAATGGTGGTCGCCAATTCGATCATCTCCGATCACCTTGCGACGGGCCGCCACCGCGGGCGTGATAACGAGATCGCATCTCTCGAAGGCCGAAACGAAGGCTTCCACCAATCCCGCCCGCCAACGATGGGCGGCGGCGTAATCCTCGCCAGTAACGAGTTCGGCAGCGTCGAGCCTGGTGCCAACCTCGGGCCCGTAGGGCTTTCCCTCCAACCGAAAGGGACGGTGCACGGAAGCCGCTTCGAACCCAGCCAACTCTTGCGCTTTCCCCCAGGGAATGAGGGCGGGGTCGTCGATTTCGACGACCTCGAAGCCGAGAGAAACTAGGTCGTCGCGGGCGCGTCCAAACCAGTACCAAAGGCCCTCCTCGCCGGGAGCCTGGCTGACCCAGCCCGATGGGACCCCGAGACGCCAAAACTTTGGCACCTCGGACTTGCCGGTTGTTCCCGACAGGGCGCGGTAGACGTCGGCAAGCGTTGCCACATCCCGGGCTATGGGACCGATGGTGTCGAGGGAAGGGGCGAGGGGAAAGCTGCCTGCCGTTGGGAGTCGTCCCCAGGTGGTCTTGAGACCGTAGATGCCACAAAGGGCCGCCGGGACCCGTATGGATCCTCCCGTGTCGGTGCCAATGGCGGCCGGCACCAGTCCGGCGGCGACAGCCACCGCCGAGCCTCCGGAAGAACCTCCCGGGGAGGTGGCCAGGTCCCACGGATTGCGGATCGGTCCGAACCAGGGGTTCTCGGAAGAGTATCCGTACGCCCACTCGTGGAGCCCGCTCCGTCCGACAACGGTGGCCCCGGCCTGGCGGAGCCGGTCGACGACGGGGGCGTCGGAGACGGGAACGCGACGGAAGAACCCGGAGCCGCAGGTGGTGGGAAGGCCCTCCTGATCGATGATGTCCTTGACGACCACTGCCAGGCCTGAGAGAGGGCCGGACTTGTCACGCTGGGGTCGGTGGTCGATCAGGGTGCAGGCGTTGAGGAGGTGCTGATGCTCCTCGAGCCTGGCGAGTGCTTCAGCTGGCGACCACCAGCTCTCATTCAAAGCTGATTCCGTTCTGCTCGGGAACGATCGAGATCCAGAGATAGCCGGATGGCACGACCAGCGGATCGCCGTTGACGTCGCTGAGAATGAGGTGATCCTCGCTCGATTCACGAGCCCAGGTTCCTTCCTCCACCCCGCCTTGGGAGAAAACGTAGGCCGACCCGGTGCCCACGGTGTCCAGGGCGGGGACCGACGTCTGGCCGGCAGGCGCCTGCTCGGTGAAGCGGCGGGCAATGATGACCACGAGCGAGTCGGCCGTGATCTCATAGATCTCACCCTCTCGGTCGAGCGCCACGGAGGGACTCCCCCCGTGAAGCCGGGCATAGTTGCGCGCCACCGGGTCGTAGTCCCAGGTGACGAGGAAGCTGTTGCCGAAGTTCATCACAACCTGTGAGGCGCGCTCGGCCGACCTGGGCATCTCTCCGAACGTGTACATCTCGCTTGGAGGATCGTCGGAGTAGTCGCGTTCGTCGGCCACCTCCCGCAACGCCTCGGTGTTCGTATAAAGGTCGTGGGGAGCGCGGCGGCCGTTGATGCGAAACATCGCCGGTCGTTGCTCGCCGATGATCCCCTCGACCTCGGTCCGCAGATTGGAAATGACCCAACCCTGACCTCCGGAAATGGCCATGGTGGCGTTGAGGGGATTGAGAAGTCGACCGTCACTCGGCCGGCCCGAGCGAACAGGTCCCAGGAACTCGGCATCGGTCGAATGGAACAGTGCGATGAAGCGGGTCAGCCCTTCGACCGGGACTTCGATGACCGCCTCAGCGAGGTCGAGACCCGACTGCGGTCGGGCGCTGGGATGATTGTCGATCTTCACGGCGATGACCCGGCGGTCGAGGTTGTCGGAGTCTTCAACCGGGAGGCCATTGATCGGTGAAGTCGGGAGCGGCTCGGTGGTGGTCGTGACCGATTCGGTAGTGGAGGGTGCCTCGGTTGTGGTTGGGGCTGTGGTAATGGTGGTGGGCAACGTCGTTGTCTCTCCCGGGGACCCCGAGCAGGCAACACAAATCAGAAGGAAAAATAGGAGGGAGCGACGCATGAGCCGCTCGATCCTAAAACCGAGGGGCGATTATCCGAAGGTCAGCGGTTGAGGCTGCCTTGTACCGGCAGGTAGGGGAGAGCTCCCTCAGGCTCGTCGACCACGATGGCGAATTCAGTTTCGGCCGGAGTCGAGTGGAGCGTGTAGACGGCATCGATATTGATGTTGGCATCGGCCAGGCTGCGGGCGATCGAGGCGAACTCCCCTGGGCTATTGGGCACTACGGCTTTGAGCACCTGAAACTCGTCGGCCATCACTCCCGCGCTGTTCAGGGCGCGACGGGCGCCATCGGCATCGTCGACGATGATCCTGATGAGTCCTTCGCCATCGAACCCAAACGCCGTCAGGGCCTCGATATTGACACCGGCTTGAGCCAGCACCTCGGCGAGGCTGGCGAGCCGCCCCGGCCTGTTGTCCATGCGGACCACAAACTCGGTCATGCTGAAAACCTAGTACGGATCAGAAACTGATGCCCGCGGTAATCCGGCCGGCTCTAAGGTTCGTGGATGCCTGGCCGGCATCAGGAACCGACCCCGCGTCTCGGCGCCGTGTTGGTAATCATCGCCGGTCTGGCTGTTGTGGTGATCGCGATCCTGGCGCTGCGAGGTGACGAGACCCCTCCAACTACGACAGCGGCGCTCGTCTCCGAGACGACCGCGGCTGCCCCCGCCTCCACGCTATCGGTCACGACGGCTCCCCGCCTGACGACGACGACCGGCTCAGAAACCGCCTCAACGTTGGCTGATCCTCTCGACGCCCTGTTCCTTTCGGGTGATGGACTGGGCGAGATTGGGCTCGGCGCTGCCGCCGAATCCGCCATCACCCAACTATCGGCGACCCTGGGTCTCCCTGATGACGACACCGATTGGACGACGGACCTGGGGACGTGCCCGGGAACGGAGTCGCGGATCGTGCGCTGGTCCAGCCTGCAGATATTCCTGACCAACGGCGAGACGGCCTGGGCATCGGAGCCTCACTTCTTTCATTACGGCCAGTCGCTGGCTGCTGGCGGCGGTGAATACCTCGACCTTCGGACCGACCAGGAGATCGGGATTGGCAGCACCATTGGGGAGCTGAAATTGGCCTACGGCGAGACAGTCACCGTCGGCGACGACCCCGCCTTCGGTCCGTACTGGGAAGTAGTTGGAACTGACCCGTCGTACCTGTGGGGTACGGCGACCGGGATAGAGGACGACTCGGTGATTGACGCCGTCAGCGGCGGCGCTGGCTGCGGCGAATAGGGACCAGCATTCCCTCGATCGGCACCGGCCCGAATCGGCGGCTGTCGTCCATCGTGGCAGTTCGATTGTCGGAAAGGACGAAGACCTCTCCTGGGCCGACCAACCACTGGCCCTCGGGAAACGTGTCGCCATGGGCCCAGTTGTCGAGTCCCGGCCGACCGTCGATGAGCACTTGGCCGAAGTCGAGATCGACCCGCTCCGAGGGCAAACCGATGACTCGTTTGATGAGCCAGAAGTCGGGTATTAGTGGATGGACAAAGACGGCCATCGCCCCTCGGTGCGGGATGCCGCGGAGGCGAGTGCACTGGAGGCGATCGCCGTCGACAAGGGCTGGCTCCATCGAGCGATCGACGATGACGAATCTCGGCACGAGTGAATCGAGTATGTTCGACCGATCGAGGCCGGACAACTAGCCCGGGTTTCGAGGAGAAGGAGGATTCCGGATGTGTTCGTTCATGTCGATCAGGCTGTTCCCCAGGGTTAGAGAAGCGCATGCTCACTGCGACCTCATGTGTGGGGTCTACGATCCCGCCCAGGCCAAGATCGAGGCCATGTCGGTCCTCAAGGCTTGCGAAAAGTTGGCGGCGAGCGACGACCCGGTCTTCAAGGATCGGGCGATGATCATCAAGGAGCAACGCGCCGATCTCGTGAAGCATCATCTCTCGGTGCTGTGGAGTGACTTCTTCAAGCCCCATCACGTCGAGGCATTTCCCGATCTCCACGAGAAGTTTTGGATGGCGATCAAAGCAGCCGGTGACGCCAAGAAGTCGAACGACGCCAAGGTGGCCCAGAAGCTGATCGACGCCATCGACGAGATTGCCGACATCTTCTGGCGCACGGAAGAGTCGAAAACCTCCGGCGTCTACCCCCCCGCTTAACACGAACCCAAGGGTTGGTAGGGCGGTTGTACCACCGTACCAACCCTGGGTTCGCAAAAATTAAGCGGCCTGGCCGGGTTTCTTAGTACCGGGTTTGACCAGTTTCGCTTTCACCTCGCCAGCCCTGGCTTTGGCGGTATCCAGCAGACGTCGCGCCCACACGAACTCGGTCGCGAGGATGGCGAGACCGGGAATGATCATGAGCCAACCCGGGACAACGGGCAAGAACAATCCGATGATTCCAGCTAGAACAAGGATTGTCCCCGCTACGACGGCCACGACTCGAATCCAAAGCGGGCGTCGGGCCCGTTCCACGATTTCTTCGTCAGCCGTCGTAGTTGGCGTTTCCATCATTTGACGTTATGCGTCCTCGGTAAGTATGTCGTCTGAAATCTTCTGGAATAGAGGGGCGATTTGGCCGAGTGCGCCCCCCGCAGTCAGTTTCGGTCGGGTCCAGGACTCGACCGGGCCAGTGCCCAGCATCTCGCCGAGAAGTGGTGAGGTAAACGGAAGGTAGGGGGTAAAGGCGACGAGCAGGCCCGAGATCGCCACGAGCGCCGTATAAAGAACGTTGGCGGCTCGCTCTAGATCCGTTTTGACCAGTTTCCATGGTTCGGTCGCGTTCAGGTAGACGTTGACCGCGGTGGCCGCCTCCATCGCCGCCCGCAATCCGGCCCGGAGCTCGACTCCCTCGATTTGGCGTCCTACCTCAGTGAGCGCAGAGTCGACGACGGCGATGACCTCCTCGTCAATCGGGGCGAGGGGTCCCGGGTCGGGGATCCGATGGTCGAAGTTGCGACTGGTGATGGTCAGCACACGATTGACGAGGTTGCCCCAAGTGGCGACGAGCTCTTCGTTGATGCGGCGGATGATCTCGTCGTCGGTGAGGTCGGTGTCGTTCTGCTCCGGGAGCACGGAAGCGATGGCGAATCGGAGGGCGTCGGGCTCGAGCCTCTCTGCGTACCAACCGATCGATCGCCCCACTCCCATCGATTTTGAGGCCTTGCTTCCCTTGAAGGTCACGTACTGGTTGGCGGGGACGTCGGTGGGGAGGTTGTGCTCTCCGTAGCCCAGCAACATCGCCGGCCAGATGACAGCGTGGAAGGGAATGTTGTCCTTGCCGACGAAGTAATAGGACTTCGCGTCCGGGTTCTGCCACCAGTCGCGCCAAGCTTCTGGAGTGCCCTGGATGCTGGCCCATTCCTTGGCCGCGGAGAGATAGCCAATCACGGCCTCGAACCAGACGTAGATCCGCTTGTCCTCCCCCAGAGTGTCAGCCTCCGGTGGAATCGGAATACCCCAGGTGAGGTCGCGAGTGATCGCCCGGTCCGGCAGACCCTCTTCGATCATTCCCAGCGCCCAGTTCTTGACGTGGCGTCGCCAGTAGGTCTTCGACTCGAGCCAGGCTTTGACCTCGTCGCTGAACGCACCCAACCGGAGGAACCAGTGTCTGGTCGCCCGCGAGACGGGTGTGGCCCCCGAGAGGCGGCTGCGGGGGTTGAGAAGATCGGTGGGGTCGAGGGTGCGGCCGCAGTTGTCGCATTGGTCGCCCCGCGCCTGGGTGTAGCCGCAATAAGGACAGGTGCCCTCGACATAACGGTCGGGGAGGAAGCGCTCGGCTTCGGGGTCGTAGAACTGGATGCTCTCGCTTTCGACAATGGTGCCTCTTTCCCGATGGGCGCGAAAGATGTCCCACGTCACCTGACGATGGTTGTCGGTGAGAGTGCTGGTGAAAAGGTCGAACGAGATTCCCACTGAGTCCCAGTAGCCGAGGATCTCGGGGTGATAGCGATCGAAGATCTCTTGTGGCGAAACCCCTTCCTGATCGGCCCGCACCGTGATCGGGGTGCCGTGGCCGTCCGAACCAGACACCATCAAGACCTTGTTGCCGGCGAGACGGTGATAGCGGGCGAAAATGTCGGCTGGCAGATAGGCACCGGCGAGATGCCCGAGATGCAGGGATCCCGAGGCGTAGGGCCAGGCGACCGCGACAAGGATGTTCTGGCTCACGAAGGCGAGAGGGTACCGGCTGTTCCGGTCAGTTCTCCGAGG
>JBOGEX010000015.1:0-92697 GCA_050741915.1 Acidimicrobiia bacterium | reverse complement strand
CGTAAATCTCGCTACGTATACGTAGCGAGATTTACGCCAGAAGGGGGGTTAGGAGCGAAGTTTGAAGCGTTGAATCTTGCCCGTGGTCGTGCGGGGAAAGTCCTCAACGAACTCGACGACATGCGGGTACTGGTAGCGAAGCAACCCCGCCTTGCACCACTCCTGTAGCTCGGCGGCGAGCGAATCGTCGTCGCTTCTCCCGTCCACCAGGATCACGAAGGCCTTGATCCGCGAGACTTCCTCCACTTGCACCGATGCCACCGCCGCCTCCCGCACCGCGGAGTGTTCGATCAAGCGGTTCTCGATTTCGATCGGGCTCACCCAGAGGCCGCCGATCTTCATCATGTCGTCTACCCGCCCCTCGTACACGTAGTTGCCGCGCTCGTTGCTCCGATATCGATCCCCCGAAGCGAACCAGCCTCCCACCAGCTTCTGGCGGGTTCGCTCCGCCTGATGCCAATAGCCGGCCAAGGCGGTCGGTCCCCGCACCCACATCTCTCCCGCCTCTCCGTCGGCGACGGGCTTTCCCGCCTCGTCCCGAAGGATCACGTCGTAGCCATTGACCGGCGAGCCCGACGATCCTGGCTCCACCTTCCCGGCCCGATTCGAGCAATAGATATGGAGCATCTCGGTCGACCCGAGGCCGTCGAGAATCTCGATCCCAGTCCTTTCGAAGAAGCGGTGCCAGATCTCGGGGGGCAGCGGCTCCGCCGCCGACACCGCCAACCGCACCGATGACCAATCGGTCTGGGCGATCTCCGGGTGGGCCAGCACGGCGTTGAAAAGTGCCGGGACGGAGAAGTAGACATCGGGGCGATGGGCGGAGACCCGCTCCAGGAGACGGTCGGGAGTGGGCCGGCCCGTCAGGTATACCGAGGTGGCTCCGACCGAAAGCGGAAACGTGAGATTGTTGCCAAGGCCGTAGGCGTGATACATCTTGGTACTCGAGAAGACGACCTCTCCGGCCTTGATGCCAAGGACTGGCTTCGCATAAAGTGACCAAGTCCTCTCCAAATCGGCATGGCGATGGATGACCCCTTTCGGTGCCCCGGTCGAACCGGAGCTGTAAAGCCAGAACGCGGCGTCGTCCGGATGAGCTCGCACCGGATCTATCTCCTCCGATGACACACCCAACCAGATGTCCGCACTGATCCGACGCACATGCGGACGGGCCTCGAGCTCGGCTGAGACCTTGTTTACGAAGGCGTCGTCAACAATCGCGGCCACGGCGTAGGAGTCGTCGAGAAAGTATCCAACGTCCTCAGGGCGGGCTTGGAAGTTGACCGGTATCGGCACCGCTCCGATCCGCATTGCTCCCAGGAAGGCGGCGGGGAAGGCGGGAGTGTCGTCCAGGATCAACAAGACCCGTTCCTCGCGTCGCACCCCGAGAGCCTGCAGCTCGGCTGCCACCCGGCAAACAGCTCGGTGTAAATCGCCGAACGTCAGTCGTTCGTTGTCATTTGTGATGATGGCGGGGGCGTCGGTTCGACCTGCCTCGAGGTTGGCATCAACGATGGTGCTGGCGTTTTTCATGCCAGCGGCCACTGTAACGATGGGGTTTAGGCTGGCTCATGGGCCCTGCTCGCACCGAGGGACGAGCCACCATTGCCGGTCGCACCCTCGAGTACACGTGGATCGGTCTCCCGTCCTCACGAGCACCCCTGATCTTTCTCCACGAAGGCCTCGGCAGCATCGAGCTCTGGCGGGAATTCCCTGAAACTCTCTGCCTGGAGTCGGACCGATCAGGCCTGTTGTTCTCGCGCTACGGCAACGGATGGTCGGAGGTGTTAACCGAGCCACGCCAGCCGGACTACATGCATGTGGAGGCGAAAGTGGTTTTCCCCGAGCTGCTCGCAGAAGTAGTTGGGCGAGCCTCAGTCCTGATCGGCCACTCCGATGGGGCTTCGATCTCACTCATCTATGCGGGAATGGGAAATGATGTCGATGGCCTCGTGTTGATCGCCCCCCATGTTTTCGTCGAAGTCCGGTCGATCGCCGCTATTGCCGCTGTCCGGGAGGACTTCGGTACCACCGATCTCGCCGAACGCATGGCCAAGTACCACCGCGACCCCGAGGCGACGTTCCGGGGCTGGAACGATATTTGGCTCAGCCCCTCCTTTCGCGGTTGGAACATTGAGGATGTCCTCCCGGCTGTTACTTGTCCGATCCTTCTCATCCAGGGTGACGAGGACGAATATGGCACCGAGGCTCAACTCGACTCAATCGAATCACAGGTGAAATGTCCCACCACGCGGCTGATGGTGAAAGAAACCGGGCACTGGCCCCATCTCGACCAACCGGCTTTGGTGACGAGTGCGGTCGCACACTTCCTGGCGGACCTTCCGTGACGCAGTCTTCTCTCACGATCGAGCGACGAGTGCAATGGATGGACACCGACGCGGCCGGGATCTGGCATCACTCGACCCTCCTGCGCTGGGCGGAGGAAGCGGAGGCCGAGCTCCATCGCCAACTCGGCATCATCGGGGAGACCTTTGGCGCCACCCCTCGAGTCCATGTCGAGTTCGACTACTTCCTGTCGCTCCGATTCGACGAGGTCGTCAGCCTCACGCTCACCGTCGCCAACCTCGGCCAGACCTCGATTACATACGAGCTCGAACTTTTTCGCTCAGATCAGCAGGTTGCGAAGGGAAAGATGATCGCCGTCTTCATCGATCGGCAAAGCGGTGCCAAGCGACCCTGGCCCGAGGAGATGCGGACAGCACTTCTCTGGTCCCGCAGCACTGACAACTAGATTCCCCATATGACCGACCGTTCACGGGACCCCGTCCGCGAGGCACGGGCCTATCAGGAGCTTTTGCTCTCGTTGCTCGGGGCCGACGATCCTGCTGCGGTCCAAACCGAAACTCACCGGCATCTGCAGGCCACCATCGATGAGGCAGGTGACCAAATCCGTACTCCTCCGGCGGCGGGGGAGTGGTCGGTCTGGGGTTGTCTCGCCCATCTGGTCGACGCCGAAATCATGGTCAGCGGCCGTTACCGACAGATCCTCTCCCTGGACCAGCCGATCTTGCCCGGATACGACCAGGACCGTTGGGTGGAGAAGACTCACTCGGCCGATGAGTCGATCGATCAGATGTTTTCCATCTGGCAGCCGCTGCGGGAAGCCAACCTGAGACTCTGGGAGCGGAGCACTCCGGCGGAAAAGGACCGAGTGGGGATGCATGAGGAACGGGGACCGGAGAGCTATGACCTGACATTTCGGATGATCGCCGGCCACGATCGATTTCATCTCGCGCAAATGCGGCGAACCATCGGCGCCATTAGAGGTGACCCGGAGCCGTAAATGCAGCCCGCCAACGTCAGCCTCGTCCGCATCGTCACCGATTTCTATGCCCGGGTCTTGGCTTCACCCGACCTGGCAACCTTCTTCGATGGAAACTCTGATCAAGCATCAGACGGCCTTCATCAACGCCATCGGTGGCTCGACCTCTACTCATGCCGACGAGCAACTCGCCCGAGCCCACGCTCAACTCGCAGTCACCGACTCCGACTTCGACGAACTCATTCATATCATCGAGGAGGGCCTGGGTTGGCATGCGTTGCCGCGCCCGCAAGCGGACATGATCATTGCCCACTTCGAGAAGCGCCGGGAATTGATAGTTGCTAACGACTGAGGTTGCGGAAGCGATTTACCGCTAGCGGTGCAAAAACCGCAATGAAGACCAGCACCCAGATGACGGTGAGCAAGATTGATTGCTCGTTCTGAAAGCCGGAGCCGGCAAAGGGGTTGGGGTTGCCCCATAGCTCCCGCGTGGCGGAGGTGAGGGTGCTGGTCGGGTTCCACTCCGCCACCGGTCGGAGCCAGTTGGGAAGGGTTTGCGGGGGAACGAACACGTTGGAGACGAAGGTCAGAGGGAAGAGCACCGTGAAGACCACTTGTTGGGCGACCTCGACCGTCGGAACGAGCGCGCCGAGGTACACCCCCACCCAGGACATGGCGAACGCAAAAAGCAGAAGCAACCCCACCCCGGCCAGGAACGAGCCAATACCGGAGTGAACCCGCCAGCCGACCGCCAGCCCCGAAAGCATCAACACGACGAGGATGCCGGCGTTGTAGATGACGTCCGAGAGAGTTCGACCGCTGAGAACAGCGGATCGCGCCATGGGCAATGAGCGAAAGCGATCCATGATTCCTTTGCTGATGTCATCGGTAATTCCAATGGTGGTGGTGGCCACGGCGAACACGATGGTCTGGGCGAAGATGCCCGGCATCAAGAACTCACGGTAGGAGCCACCGCCGGGGAGAGGAATCGCCCCCCCAAAGACGAAGGCAAACAGCAGCACGAACATGATCGACTGCACGATGGCGAAGACGGCCAGCTCGGGGATGCGAGGGATGCGCTTGAGATTGCGCCACATAATGATGAGACCATCGCGGGTGTCCTGACGAGTGGGCGCTTCGGTAGTTGCCATGGTGCTCATTTGGCAACTCCGGCGATCCCCACCGCCAGGTCCTCACTATCGCTGTTGGTCTCGGCGGCGTGTCCGGTCAGGCGGAGAAACACATCGTCGAGTGTTGGCCTTCGCAGGGCAATGTCATCGATGTTGATTCCCGCTTCGTCAAGCGAACGCACCACTTCGACGAGGCGCTTGGCTCCTCCCTGGGCGGGCACCGTCACCCGCCGGGTGTGCTGGTCGACACTCGACTCTCCCCCTTCGGCTAAGAGGACCGTCGCCCGTTCAATGTCATCGCGCTTGTGGACCACTACCTCGATGCGCTCGCCCCCGACCTGGGACTTCAGCTCATCGGCAGTCCCGCTGGCGATGATCTTGCCGTGATCGACGACGGCGATCTTGTTTGCCAACTCGTCCGCTTCTTCGAGGTACTGAGTGGTCAATAAGAGGGTCGTCCCTTCTCTGACCAAGGTCCGAATCACATCCCACATCCCGAGCCGGCTGCGGGGATCGAGACCGGTGGTGGGCTCGTCGAGAAAGAGCAGCCGGGGCCGTCCAATGAGGGCGCTGGCCAGATCGAGACGCCGGCGCATGCCGCCGGAGTAAGTCTTCACGGTCCGCTCGGCGGCATCGGCGATCGCGAACTGCTCGAGCAGTGCCGCGGCCCGACTCGACGCTTCGAGGCTCGATAGTTGATAGAGGCGCCCGAACATCCAGAGGTTCTCGCGGCCGGTGAGGTTCTCATCGATTGCGGCGTACTGACCGGAGAGACCGATGACTTTGCGGAGCTCATGGGCTTGGGTGACGACGTCATAACCGGCCACCGTCGCCTTTCCGGAGTCAGGGCGAAGAAGGGTGGCGAGGATGCGAACGGTGGTGGTTTTGCCGGCGCCGTTGGGGCCGAGAAGGGCCAATACGCTTCCGTCGGCCACCTCGAGGTCGAGTCCGTCGAGAGCTCGCACGTCCCCAGCGCGGGTGCGATAGATCTTCACCAGGCCTTCAGCAGTGATGGCATTCATGAGCCGCCGCACACTAATCGCCGGCGGTTTGCATCAATCCCGGGAAATGAGCGAACCCGCCGCTACGAGCGACGACAGCCGTTAATAGCGGAGTAGTCGGCGGTCGTGACCGCCACCGGACCCATTCCTGCTCGGGCAAGGAGGCTGGCGGCGGTCATCGCTCGGAGGCCGTGAGCACAATGAATCACTACGGACCCACCAACTCGGGCGGGATCGGAGGCGAGATCGGCGAGCTCGATGTGAAGGGCATCCGCCAAGTGGCCTCCCGCCCATTCGGATTTCTGGCGGACATCGACGACGCGAGCCTCGGGATCGATCCGGTCGGCGGGGACCACAGCAAGGGCCGCCGGCTCGCCGCCTGAAGCCACCCAGTCAGCGAAATCGATGCGACCGATGAACCACTCGTGCCCGACGTTGAGCGCCTGCCAGATCAGCTCGTCCTCGTCTTGGTCAGGGTCAAGTACGAAGGCGAGCGGCGTATCTGACGGGAGCAGCCACCCTAGCCAGGTGCCGAATTGCTGGCGGAGTGCGATCGAGACCGAGCCCGGGATGTGTCCCCGGGCAAACCGGTCGATGGGTCGGACGTCAACGACGGTGCATCCTGCCAGGGCCTGTGACCCGACAAGCGGAAGCCGCGGAGGTGAGGGACTTAGAACCTTCGGACCCATTCGATTGACCTCTCGCAGCCGTCGGAAGTAGGTGGGGTAGCTCTCCAGTCCGGCGAGTAACTCGGCAACGAAAGTGTCTGCGTCCGGAGCAGCCATTGCTGGATGACGATCCCGCTCGGACCCGATAGACATCGCTTCGGATGGCTGGGCCCCGGCCGATGCGCAGAAGGATCCCGCCCCATGAGTGGGCCAAACCTCGACATGGGTGGGGACAGTGGTGAGGAGTCGTCGCGCCGACTGATAGGCCTGATGAGCGAGTGGCCAGGTCAGCTCTGGGGAAACCAGGTCGGGACGCGCCACCCCCCCAGCCAGCAGGGCCCCACCGGAGAAGAGCAGTCGAGGATGCGACTCCTCTTCGAGTAGGAAGGAAACGTGCTCGGGGGTATGCCCGGGCGTGGCAACCACCCTCAGCACGAGACCGCCCATTGCAACTCGGTCGCCATTTCCGACCCGAAGGTGCGAGTACGTGTGATGGCTCGAGCGGGGAGCGATGACCGACGCACCCAGCTTTGCCAGTTCCAGGGCGCCGGATACAAAGTCGGCGTGAAGATGCGTCTCGGCTACGTGGCGGATCACGAGCCGGTGTTGTTCGGCGGCCTTCAAATATGGATTCGGATTCCGTTCGGGATCGACTACCAGCGCCGACCCGTCGCCTAGGTCGACGAGATAGGACGTGTTCCCTAGCCCCGGGTGGCGAACCGGCAGCAAAAACACCATGTCGATCAGCCCCGCTTTCACACGACCATGGGATGGCCACCGTGCAGCAGCCATCCCAATGGGCGGATGTCAGGCGCCGATCTCCACCGGGACACCGACCATGCTTCCGTACTCGGTCCACGAGCCGTCGTAGTTCTTCACGTCCTCGAAGCCGAGCAACTCGCTCAGGACAAACCAGGTGTGGGACGACCGCTCGCCGATCCGGCAGTAGGCGATGACGGTGTCGTTACTCGTGATGCCTTTGCCCTCGTAGAGAGTGCGCAGTTCATCGACCGACTTGAATGTGCCGTCCTCGCGGGCGGCCTGGGACCAAGGGATGTTCACAGCACCAGGAACGTGACCGGCGACATAGGGCTGCTCCTGGGGGAGATGTGGTGGGGCCATGACTTCGCCCGCGAACTCCGCTGGCGAGCGCACGTCCACCATCTGTCCGCCAGCGCGAGCAGAGTCGAGCACCTGCTCACGATACGCCCGGAGCTCGGGACGCTCGTCGCCGATTGGTTTGAACCGGACCGCGGTCGTGGCCGGGACCTCGGTGGTGAAGGGTCGCTCTTCGAGCTCCCATTTCGTTCGCCCCCCGTCGAGCAGTCTGACGTTGTCGATGCCCCGCAGCTTGCACAACCAGTAGGCATAAGCGGCGAACCAGTTGTTGTTGCCGCCGTAAAAGACGATCTGCTGATCGCTCGAGATTCCCTTCGAGCCGAGCAGTTCGGCAAGTTGGCCAGCGGAGACGAAGTCTCGCCTGGGAAGGTCGTGAAGCTCTCGCTTCCAATCGAGGGAGACCGCTTCGGGAATATGGCCGGAGGCATAGGCGGTGGTGTCCTCGTCGACTTCGACGAGGGCGACGGACCGATCATCGAGCATTCCGGCCAGAGTCTCGGTGTCGATGAGGGATTTGATCGTCATCTTGGTTGGCGGTGCCATTTGGCGCTCCTTTCTCGTGCCCGTCGGGCAGATGCTTGGGCGATCGGGTGTACCTTTCACCCGATCGCTTCGGGTTATCGCGATTGGCGGTACCGATCGGGTTCCGAACGAGTAGACGAGGAAGGTCCTAACGGCCGAGAGACAGTTCAGAGTTCTGGGTCCCCTCGAGGTGGACCTCGAGGATCGAAGGGTCGGCCTCGGCGGCAATAAGCCGCGGGTGCTGCTGGCCGCGCTGCTCGCCCATCGAAACCGGGTGGTTTCGACCGAGCGACTCATCGACACTTTGTGGGGAGACCAGGTTCCGCCCACTGCTCACAAAAGTGTTCAGAAGTTCGTGTCGGCGCTTCGCAAGGAGCTCGGCGAAATAATCGTCACCCGCGAACCGGGATACCTGCTCGTGGTCGCCGAGGATGAGCTAGATGCCGCTCGGCTCGAATCGGCGGTGCGAGAAGCGCGGCGGTTGGTCGCGGGTTGGGACGAGAGGCTGCACACGGAACTGGCGTCATGGCGAGGCGATCCCTATCCCGAAATCGCCTCTACCGACTGGGGAGCGATCGAGTCCGCTCGCCTCGTCGACCTGAAGCTCGAGGCGGAGGAGCTGATTGCCGAGAGGCGAATGGAGGTCGGCAACTTTGGCGACGTGGTGGCACATCTCGAGGCGCTCGTGAGCCAGCACCCTTTTCGGGAACGGCTTTGGGCATTGCTCATGATTGCTCTATATCGCTCCGGCCGTCAGGCGGCCGCACTCGATGCCTATCGACGCCTCCGCACCACCCTGGGCGAGGAGTTGGGGATCGATCCTTCCTCGGAGCTGAGCCGGCTCGAGGAGCGAATTCTGCTGCACGACCCCGAGCTCATTCCGCAGGCCGCCGCTCTTCGCCACAACCTCCCCGCGCCGGTGACGACCTTTATCGGCCGTGGCGCTGAGCTGGGGGCCGTCATCGACCTGCTGTCAGCCCGTCGTCTGGTCACATTGCTCGGCTCCGCAGGCTCGGGAAAGACCCGACTCGCGATCGAGGTTGGACGCTCCGTGCTCGGCAAATTCGCCGAGCACGGGGTTTGGTTTGTTGACCTGGCCACGGTTCGTTCTCCTGACCTGGTGATCGATGCGATCGGACGGCCCCTCGGCGTGGGGAGCCTGGCGGATCGACCAGCCGAGGAGGTGCTCGCCGATTACTTGGCCCGGCACCGCCTGCTCCTCATCCTCGATAACTGCGAGCATCTGGTCGCTCGAATCGCAGCCGTGGCCGAGCGGCTGCTCCGTGCCTCTCCAACCTTGGTCGTGCTTGCCACCAGCCGTGAGCGTCTCGGCATCGACGGTGAGGTCATCTTCGATGTCTCCCCGCTTCCCTACCCAACCGAGTCCGAATCCGTCACCGAGGACTTCGATGCGGTTCGCCTCTTTCTTGACCGGGCCGGAGCGGTAAGTCGATCGTTTGAGCTCGCCTCCAGTCACGGGGTGATCGGCGAGATCGTTCGTCGCCTCGACGGCATCCCTCTGGCTCTGGAGCTAGCGGCGGCTCGAGTCCGCACCCTCGGTCTCAGCGAGCTACGCGACCGGCTCGATAATCGGTTCGAACTGCTGATCTCGCCGTCGCGCTCCCCTCTCGGACGCCATCAAACTCTGCAGGCCGCGGTCGATTGGAGCTATCGGCTCCTCGATCGGCAGGAGCAGGCGCTCTTTCGGCGCCTTTCGGTGTTTCGAGGTGGTTTTGATCTGGCGGCGGCCAGCCAAGTGTGCGGCTTCGAGCCTCTAGCAGCCGAGACGATCCCTGGACTTGTGGCCGAGCTGGTCGACAAGTCGCTTGTGTCGCTGGCACCTCCGGTCGAAGGGCGCCACCGCTACCTCCTCCTGGAGACGATCCGTGAGTTCGGACAGATCGCCCTCACGCCTTCGGAGTCGGGAAGATTGCGGCAAGCGCACGCCCAATACTTCTGTCAGTTCGCCGAGTCGGCAGCTCGCCATATCACCGGGCCCGACCAACGCTCCTGGCTGGCGACACTTGAGGCCGATCATGACAACCTGCGCAAGGCGTTGCGCTGGGGGGCGACGAGCTCACCCGAGACAGCGGTGCGGCTGGCGGTGGCACTCGCCCGATTCTGGGATAGCGTCGGTCCGAGGTCGGAGGGTCTCGAATGGTTGAGCCGGGCGGTGGAGTTGTCGACGAACCTCGAGCCGAAGCTGAGGATCAGCGCTCTGGTCCAGGCGAGCGACATCTTCTCTTCCCAACATGCCTCCCTCCCCAGGGACTATGCCGAACTGGCGCTGGCCGAGGCCAGGGAGACCGGCGACAAGTTCGGAGAAGGAAGAGCGCTGCGAGCCCTGTCATGGGCGCTGACTCTGGACGGACGCATCGATGAGGCTTGCGAAGCCGGATTGGAGGCACAAGGGATCTTCGCCGAGCAGGACGATCCCTGGGAGCTAGCGCTCTGGATGGAGAGGATGGGACAAGGGAGCTTCACCGATCCAGACTGGTCGATCGGAATGTTGACCCAGGCGCTTGAGCTGTACCGTCAGGTCGGCGATCGAAGCAGGGAGGCCCTGGTGCTTTACAAGATCGCTGAACAGATCGCCGGCAAGAGCGGGGACCTCGATGTGGCCCTTGATTATGCACAGCAGGCGATCGACATTTGCGAAGAGCTGGGCAACGTCCACGACGGCGCCCACGCCAAGCTCGAATTTGGACGGATCTTGCGCCGGATCGGAGATTTCGAGAAAGCCGAGGCCTTCTTGCGGGACGCTCTCGCCGAGTTGACCAAGCAGGGAGACGCGAGATGCTCAGTGCGTACCCTGACCGCACTGGGTACAACCCTGATCGATGCCGGCGACTATGCCAATGGGGAGGACGCTCTTCGGGAGAGCCTTCGCCTCGGGCTGGATCTCGGAGAGAGGCGGACGGCCCGATCCGCCCTAGCCGGTTTGGCACGAGTGATGATCGAGGCGGAGAAGGCGGAAGACGGCGTCGCCCTTCTCAGTTTTGTCGAGGAGCTGGGAAGGCAACTCGATATCCCCGTGTCGGAGCGGTCCCAGGAAAAGCGTGATGCCCAGCTAACCACCCTTCGCAGCCGCCTCGGCCGAGAAGAGTTCGACCGGCACAGGGCGCGGGGGAGGAGCATGCCCCTCGAGGATGCTGTCGATCTCGCCCTGCGCTCGACTCCTGCCCCTGCCCGTTAGGGGGCGGCGGTCCCAGGCTTGACTCCCGAACCGGGCTCGGAGCCGAGATCAGGTCAGCGGCGGCGGGCTCTCGGCCTCGACCACTCGTTTTATGCCCTCGAGCATGGTCTTCCACTTCTCGTACTCCGCTCGGGCCTGGCGGTCGTTCTCCGACACCTCTCCGTTCTGGTTCGACTGCGTCAGTCTGACTGCGATGCCGCCGTCGGCCCCGTTCAGGAAGATTTCGACGACGTGATATTTGTCGGGTTGGTCGGTGGTGCCGGCCCGCGGACTCCAATACGAGTAGCTCAACCTCCGATTCGACGATCAGCATCTCACCCTTGTCCGCGAAGGAGTGACCCTTCCACCCACCGACCATGCGATCGGACTTCCCACCTGCCAGTCCATTTCGACCTTGGCACCAAGGTGACACCTCCCCTCTGACCGGCCAGTCAGTCAGATAAGGTTCGCTGGTGGCCAACCGCCCCGACGACATCATCCGTTCGGCATATCAGGTCATGGCCCGGCGAGGGAGCCACCGTCTTTCGTTGCAGGACATCGCCAGTGAGGCCGGGGTGTCGAAGGGACTCCTGCTTTATCACTTCGGAACGAAGGACAACTTGCTCTTGGCCACGATGCGATGGGCGTTGCAGGGGACGGCCGACCGCATCCGTCGGCGAGTGGCGAAGGCGAGTGGAAGTGAGCAGGCGATTGTGGCGCTGATTGAGGCGATCTTCGTCAGCCCGCAAGCCAACCGCGACTTCTACATGTTCTATTTGGATCTGCTCGAGCATCAGGTGAGAGTGCCGAGCTTTCGGACGCTGGCAGAGATGCTCGACGAGATCATCAATGGTCTTTACGTCGAAGTGATCCAGCGAGGTCAGCACGACGGAGTCTTCGCGGTGGAGGACGTTCGGCTCACCGCTCGCCACATGCGGGCCTTGATCGAAGGAACCTTTCTCCAATGGCTGCAGTCAGACGACTGGGAAAAAAGCCACGCCCAGTGGCGCGACGAATGCCGGAGGGCTCTTCTGAGGCTTTTGGGTGCTCCTTTGGCGAGCCGCACAAGCTGAGGCCGTGAGAGGGGATTGCTTGATACCCTCGTCGGCGGACGCTGTCGGAGTTGATCGAGACCGCCAAGTTCGCGGTTTCCTTTCACGTTTCCTCGGTGAGATAGAGCCGGCCATGGAGGAGATCGCCTGGAGTGGATGAGTTCGGGCCGGTGGGGCCTTTTCACAACATCGCCGACTTCTTCCTCTTCTCGCAGGCTCGCGATAGGCGGGCAATCATCGGAGATCGGGCCACGTGGACTTACGGGGAGGTAGCTGACCTCAGCTCCTTATATATGGCCCGCTTGCGGGAAGCGGGGGTCCAGCCAGGGGAGCGAGTTCCGATGGTGCTCCCGGACGGACCGGACTACGCCGCGGTGCTGTTCGCCGTCGTCGCCCTCGGGGGAGTGGCGGTGATGATCAATCCCGAGCTCCGCACCGACCACCTGACTGCCATCCTCGACCAGGCCGACGCCCCGGTGGCAATCGTCGCCGACCGATTCCTCTCTCCGGTGGGAGCGGCGGTGCCTGCCCGAACTCCCATCATTGAAGTCAGCGAGACGCCCCATCCGCCGGAGGCCGCGCCGGCTCCTTCGGCAGTGCCGGTCTCCCTACGTGACCCCGCCCTTTGGCTTTTCTCGGGCGGTACCACCGGCGCTCCCAAGATCGTGGAGCAAACCCATGGCTCCTTCATCAACACGACGAAGAGATATGCCCAGGAGACGCTTGGCTATCGGTCTGACGACATCACCATCGCGGTTCCGCGACTTTTCTTCGGATACGCCACGGGCTCGGCGCTCTTCTTCCCGTTCTCGGTGGGGGCGGCGACGGTTCTCTTCGACGAGCCACCCACACCGACCACGCTCTTGGGCCGGATCCGTCGTCACCGTCCGACGATATTGATCACTACTCCTTCCGCGATCAACGGTCTTCTTCAGGAGGGAGAAGCAACCGCAGGTGATCTCCTTGGTCTGCGATTTGCCACCTCCGCCGGGGAAGCTCTGCCGGAGACGCTCTATCACCGTTTCCAGGAACGCTTCGGTGTCGAAATTCTTGATGGCCTGGGGACGGCCGAGATGTGGCACATCTTCATCACCAACACGATCGGAGCCGTGCGTCCGGGCACTGTCGGAAAGGCGGTTCCCGGGTTCGAGGTTGTCTGCCGCGACGAGGAGGGAAACGATCTCGGCCCGGGCGAGGTCGGGCTGCTATGGGTGAGCGGAGACTCCGCGGCCCTCGGTTATTTCGGTCAGCCCGATCTCACCGCCTCGGTCTTTCGAGACGGCTGGGTTATCACGGGCGATTTGATCTCAATCGATACCGACGGATACGTATCCCATCGGGGTCGGGCTGATGATGCCCTCAAGGTGAAGGGGAAGTGGTTGCGTCCGCAAGAAGTGGAGTCGTGCCTGCTCGAGCATCCGGCCGTGCGCGAGGCAGCGGTGGTTGGAGTGCCAGACGAGGTAGGGTTGGTGAAGCCCGTCGCCTTCGTCGTGCGGTCGGCTGAAGTGGAGGAGTCCGACCTGAAACAGCATGTCCTCGAGAGGCTGGAACCCTATAAGCACCCACGCCAGGTGATCTTCCTCGACCGGTTTCCGGTCACCCACCTCGGCAAGGTCGACCGGGGAGCCCTCCGCCGGCAAGTCGAGAGCTAGATGAGATTCGGTGTCCAGCTCCCGGAGACGGAGTACGAGGCCACCTGGCCGGAGCTGGTTGACATGGCGCGCACGGCCGAAGGCGTTGGTTTGGACTCCCTCTGGGTGGGCGACCATTTCCTTTACGAGGAGGAAGGGGTCCGCAGCGGTCCCTGGGAAGCCTGGTCGCTTCTGGCCGGACTGGCCGCGGTCACGTCTCGAATCGCCCTCGGTCCTCTGGTGGCTGCCCTTCCGTTTCACAACCCGGCGGTGCTCGCCAAGTCGGCGGCGACGATCGACGAGATCTCTCGGGGTCGCCTGATCTTTGGGGTTGGTGCCGGTTCGAACCAATTCGAGTTCTCGGCCTTTGGTCTTCCTTACGAAAGACGGGTCGCTCGCTTTGCCGAGGCGCTTCTAATCATCCGTCGTCTCCTGGCCGGGGAGCGTGTGGATATCTCCGGCGAGTTTTACCAACTCGACGGTGCCGAACTGCTGCCGAGGCCGTCCCGCCCCGGAGCGCTGCCGTTCATGATCGGCTCCAGTCGACCACGCATGCTTGGGATCGCGTTGCCCCACGTCGAGTGGTGGAACTCCTGGTACTCGGGCTTTGACAACGATCCGCAACGGGTTGGCGGGCTGGTCGAGAAGATCGAGGTGGCCTGTCGCGAGGTCGGGCGTGACCCGGCCACGTTGCAAAAGTCGGTGGCGGTATACGTTTGCTTCGGCGAACGTCCCGCCCGACGGACGGGTGGCACCCCCTGGCAGGGTTCGGTCACAGAACAGGTCGAGCGCCTGCGGGTGGTCGAGGCAGCGGGGATCGATGAGGCGATCGGAATCCTCGACCCCATCACCTCCGAGAGCATCGAGAAGTTCGGAGAAATCGTGGCTCGCTTCCGGGCTGCTCGGTAGGCTCGCCGCCGGCTCACCGAAGGAGAGGATTTGCGCAACTTTGCCCTCTGGCTCCACATTCTGGGCGGGGCTACCTGGTTCGGGGCCAACGTCGCCCAGGCCGTGATCGGACCGAAGATGATGCGAGACGATGCCGGTGGGGCTGTCTGGCTCCGGGCGGTGGAGAAGGCGTCCGGACCTATTTACGGAGGAGCCGCCACCGCCATCCTCGCCACCGGGATTTATCTCGTGTTGGGATCCAACGGGGCCTATTCGTTTGGCTCTGCCTTCGTGGGAATCGGGATTGCGATTCTCATTATCGGCGGGGCGATGGCCGGCTTGGTATTCGGGCGCAAGGCGAGGCAGATGATCGCCCTCTACGACTCGGGCAACACGTCAGGGGTGGCAGGTATCTACCGGTCCCTCCGCACCTGGGGCGTCATCGACACGTTGCTCCTGGCCGTCGCCGTGCTGGCGATGGTCTCGAAGTGGGGCGCCTGACGTTTTAAGGAACCCTGGGACGTAAATCGGGTGTCGGATCGAAAGTCAGGGCGCTCTACCGATGATGCCGGCTCGCCTCTAGATCTTTTTGGCTACGAAGAGCAAAGCTGAGATTGCTCCCCGGGCCGGCGTCCACCCTCCCCGCCACCAAATTCGGTCACTGGCGAACGCTTCCTCCCAAATCCGGTCGCTGGCCCGGTCCTCGTTCGCCAGCTACCGAATAACGCTGAGAGCGGGCGTGAGTGACCGAATTTCGGGTGGGCGGGAGCGCTGCCCGTTCTCCCGGCCGCACCGGCCCCATCAATCACGGTCCCGTCGCTGGCACCACAACCTGGGCCGATTTTCATCCATCTCGGGCGTCGACGCCAGGTGCGTCATGCTTGCTGGGTGGTGACCTTCGTAGGGCGACGGTTGCAGCCAACAGAATCGCCGACTCACCGGACAGTGACCGCCTCTGGTATGGCTAGGTCGGGGTTGAGCTGGGTGATGACTTCTGGAGGTGGTTGCGAGCTCCAGGGCAACGAGGCTGCCCGCCTGAGCCCGATCGCCAGCAGATGGAAACCGAGTGTGAGCAACGTCAACGACGCACCCGCCGCCCAGAGGACATGCCAGAGCAGCGCGCCGGTGAAATCGCGGGTGACGATCGCCCAATAAACGAGCGTCCCCCAGTCGTTATAGGTGGCTGTGTACGAGAGCCAGGACAGGAATCCCTGGGTCGCCACGGCTCCGGCGGCTGCCAGCACCACATAGGCACAGGCCACCGGGATTAGCGCCGGCAGCAGGTGCCGGAAGATCACCTGGCGGGTGGAGGCTCCAGCGATGCGGGCGGCGTCGACGAATCCGGAGGCCATGATCGGCATCGCCTGGGATCGCAAGACCAAGGCTCCACTCGAGATGCCGGTCAAAGCCCCGAACAGCAACCCGAAGACAAACGGGGTCAGCCGATCAGCCCGAGGATCGGCGCCGAAGATGAGGAGGACGATCGGAACCGGCAGGTAAAGGCCGGCGTCGACCAGGACCCCGAGCAAGCGATCGGCGGTGCGAAAACCTGCCGATAGAGATGCCACGGTCAGAGCAACGACGGCCGTTGTCACCGCCGCCGTGAGTCCGGCAGTCAAGGCCGGCCACGTTCCGGCGAGAAGCATCGAGAAAGTGTCCTTGCCAAAAGCGTCGGTTCCAAGCAGGTGGTTGGCCGACGGCGGCGAGGGATGGCTGATGCCCACGTCGTATCCCGCCCGCGGGTCGTAGATGCCGGGCAGCCACACCGTTTTCAAGAGCACCGGATGTGACAGCGCCAAAAGGCCGAAGAAGGCGAGGATGCCAAGACCCAGCCTCGCCTCGATATGGGTCATCACCGCCGCCAGCCAGCCCCTGACCCATGCTCTTCGGCTATGCACGCACGACGACCTTCTCCAGCTGCACCCGCGGGTCCAGCTTGACCACCATCAGATCCAAGGCGATGCGGAGCAACAGCGTGATGACGCCCACCAAGACCAAGCCACCCATCGTCACCACCAGGTCGCGTTCCCGGAGCGAGCCGAATAACACGGAGGCCACCCCCGGAATCGGTATTCGATACCCACCGAGGTGGGCGAAGCTGGCTTCGATGATCACGAGCCCGCCGAGGGCAAAGGGAAGATTGGCGGTGAGCCGCGACAGAGCAGGCAGCAGCGCTACTCGACCGGCGTGGCGATTGCGCACCTGCTGGTCGGTGAGCCCTTTGGCGCGGGCAGTGAGAACAAAGTCGGAACCAGACAAACCATCCATTGATGCGGCGATGACCAAGACGATGTCTCCGATCGAAAGTAGGAAAAGGACCAACACCGGCATGGCGAGGAAGCCGAGCAGATCCCGAGCGCGGGTCAGGATTCCGATTTCGGACCACCACCACACGACGGCCAGCGGGACGACGATGACGGCGGTCCAGCGGAAGATCGTTCTCCATCGGGAAGGCAAGAATCGAATGGCGGCGATGGCCGCGACAACCAGGAGCAAGGCAGTACCCATCATCTGCCAGAGGACGACGTGCTGCGGCGGACCGGGACGCCAGAGGTAGAAATCAAGAGCGGTGAGGTCGTTGAAGAAGCGAAAGCCGAACAGGTTGAGGCTGGCGTAAAACGCGAGAAACACGAGCCAGGGCGGAAAGACCGAAGTGAGGGCGGCGGCGCTCAGAGTGGTCGGAGTAAGCGACTGCTTGCGCCAGCCCGCCCATCGGCCGATCCGGTTCCCGACCAGAAACGCAGCTCCCAATCCGAGGGCGAACATGGTGAGAGTCCAGGGAAGTGCCTCCAGCAGCTGATTAATGACTGGCTGACCGCGTGGGTTTTGCCCCAGGTCGAGGGAGAGCGTTCGTCCTAGCCAAATCAGATACTGATGCCAGACCGGCCGATCGAGGGCCAGCGCTTCGCGCACCCGATTGGCATCTCCGGCATTTCCTCCGACGGCGAAATTGTCGGCGAAGTCCCCTGGCACGAGCAGCCGCGTCCCGAAGAAGATGGCCGTGAGAAAAACGATGATCCCCACGACACCGGCCAGGATCCGGGCGAGCACGTATCGCCGGAGCATGAGGGCAATCTAGGTCATTCATTGGTATCTCTCCGGAGCCACCTCCCGTTTCTCCCCCTGCGGGGGAGTAGCGCAGCCGGGGAGGGGGGAAGGCTCGCTGGGGGGAGAAACAGCTAGGGCTTGAGCAGCTTCTCGAAACGGCGGCGGGTGATCGCCATCCCCACCGCCCCCATCACGACGAGAAACGCCAGATGACCAAAGACGGAGGCGTCGAAGATGCCGAGTGTGGAAGCGCGCATCAACTCGACCCCGTGATAGAGCGGTGAGATCCAAACCAGTCGCTGAAGCGCCTCCGGATAGGCGGTGATCGGGAAGAACGTCCCCGAGAAGAGGAACAGCGGCTGGGTCACCAGCTGCACCAGGTCGAAATCCTGCCAGCCCTTCATGAAGGTGGTGGCGGCCATTCCCACGCCGGCAAAAGCGAACCCGATCAGCAGTGCGATCGGAACGGCGAGGAAAGCCCACCAGGACTCGATCAGACCGAAGACGGCCATCACTATGACGAAGGCAGTGGCGTAGAGACCACCACGAATCTGCGACCAGGCAATCTCGCCCAACGCCACATCCATGGCGCCGAGGGGGGTCGCCAGCATCCCGTCGTAGATCTTTCCCCACTTCAGTCGGAAAAAGACGTTGATAGTCGACTCGTAGACGGCGCCGTTCATGGCCGACGACGCCAGCATCGCCGGGGCGACAAACGCGGCATAGCTCACCACTCGCCCATCGCCGAGGTTGATCTGATCGATGAGAGTCCCGACCCCGAACCCGATCGAGAAGAGATAGAAGACGGGCTCGAAGAAACCCGAGAAAAGGATGATCCAGATGCGCTTGTAGAGGATGAAGTTGCGCTCCAACAAGCGAATCGCCCGCGACCCCTCCCGGGGCATCGGGGGAATTGTTCGAGTGGTGACGGCGGTGCTCATGTGTGAAGGCGCTTGGTGAAGTTGCGCCCCGCCCAGATCAGGCCGACCACCGCCAAGGTCACCAGCACCAGGGCGTGGACCCACCAGGGGAAATGAGGCGACTCGGGAATCCCGGCTGCCCCACGGGCCAACTCGACCCCGTGCCATAGCGGGGAGAGGAAGACCACCGGCTGGAGGAAGGAGGGGAGTTGGTCGACTGGGAAGAACGTGCCCGAGAAAAGAAAGAGTGGCATCAACCCGAAGCGGAAGAAAGATGACAGCGCTCGATCGTCGTCGAGAGTGGCGCACCAGGCGGCGATGGGAGTGGCGAAGGCGACCCCGGTCAGAATGGCCGGCACCACCGCGGCCAGAGCTGGCCCGAGCTCCATGGCGTCGAGCAGCACCATGATCCCGGCGTAGATCGCCAAATTGAAGATGAGCCTGATGCCGAGGAATCCGATCAGCCCGTGCACCAGGTCCGGGGGTGTAATCGGAGTGGCGAGAGCGGCGTGGTAGGTCTTGGTCCACTTGATTCCCGCCACCACCGGGAAGGTGGCTTCCCCTGCTGCGGTCATCATCGCCGTCGCTGCCAGAAGGGCGGGAGCGATGAACCCGAGATAGGTGCCCCGGCCGGTCCCCGTACCTTGATCGACCAGCCTGCCCAATCCTCCCCCCATCGCCAATAGTGTGAAGAGCGGAACCGCGAAGCTGGAGATCACCGATCCCCGCCAGGTCCGGCGGTAGAAGCGGGCGTTGGCCTCGACCACTCGGAGAGCAGGCACCGCCACGGTCAATCCACCAGGGTTCGGCCGGTGAGGTGGAGGAAGACGTCTTCGAGGGTGGAACGACGCGCGAGAGTCATCTCCGGCTCCAAACCGCGGTTGTGCACCTCTTCCATCGCCTTTTCGGCCTCGTCGGCATAGACCAGGATGCGATCGGGAAGCACCTCGAGGCGCGATCCGATCCCCTCGATACGGGGCGCGACCAGTTTTTGCTCGCCGGCGGGAAAGCGGAGCTCGACCACCTCGCGGGTCGAGTGCTCCTCGATCAGACTGCGAGGTGACCCTTCACCGACGATCTTGCCTTTGTCCATGATGACTAGGCGATCGCACAATTGCTCGGCCTCGTCCATGTAATGAGTAGTGATGACGAGGGTGGCGCCGTCGCGCTTCAGTCGATACAAGCGATCCCACAGGAGATGACGAGCTTGAGGGTCGAGACCGGTGGTGGGCTCGTCGAGGATCAGGATCTCGGGCCGGTTGATGAGACCGCGGGCGATCGTCAAGCGGCGTTTCATCCCTCCCGACAGCGGGTCGACCTTGCTCTTCTTGCGGTCGGCAAGTTGGGAAAAGGCCAACAGCTCATCGATCCGTTGCCGGATCTCGGCCCGGGGAAGATCGAAGTAGCGGCCGTAGATAAAGAGGTTCTCTTCGACGGTCAACTCCGTGTCGAGATTGTCTTCCTGGGGCACAACTCCCAGCCGGGCGCGGATGGCGGCACCGGCGGTGGCGGGATTGAGGCCGAAGACCGACAACGTGCCCGAGGTGACCGGCGAGGTGGCGGCGATCATCTTCATGGTTGAGGTCTTGCCGGCGCCGTTAGGACCGAGGAAACCGAACGCCTCACCGGGGGCGATCTGAAAGTCGATTGCATCGACTGCCTGGAAATCACCGAACTTTTTCGAGAGATCGGTCGCGACGACGAGGGAATCTGCCACCGGCCAAAGTTAGCCGAGGTCGGTGACACCACCTTCAGGGTTAGCGTCATCTCTATGAGCGACCCACCCGCCCCCCGTCGTGCCCGCATCGGCTGGTGGGGACGGCTACTTCTCCTCGTCGCTCTGCTGGTGATCGGCCTCCTGGGCGTTGCCTTGTACACCGAGTTCCGTATGGCCGACGCAGGCAATCTTTCTTCCCTCGGCGAGGGAGAAGGCGTTTACCTGATCGTCGGAAGCGACAGCCGCGCCAACCTTCCTCCTGATCTCGGCAGCTTTGGCGACTTTCCGGGAGCTCGGGCCGATGTGATCATGCTGGCTCAAACTGCTGGCGATCGCCGTCAACTTCTTTCCATTCCCCGCGATCTCAAGGTCGACGTTCCCGGCGAAGGGATCGAGAAGATCAACGCCGCCTATTCGTTGGGAGGGCCGGAGCTGATGACCGAGACAGTCGCCCTGGCTACAGGGATCAGGGCCAACCATTACCTCGAGATCGACTTTGCTGGGTTCGCCGCCATAGTCGATGCCCTCGGCGGGATCGAGCTCGAGTTTCCATTCCCTGCTCGCGACCTCATCTCGGGTTTGCTGGTCGAAGTGGCCGGCACCCACACCGTCAACGGAGCCGCCGCCCTGGCCTATGCGCGTTCGCGCGGTTATGAGGAGCTACGCGATGGAAGCTGGGTTTTGGAGGCTGCCGGTGACATCGCCCGCACGGGTCGGCAGCGCCAAGTGCTGCTCCAGATCATGCGCAAGGCCTCGTCGCCGACGGGCCTGGCACGGAGTCCGCTGGTGATGCTGACGGCGGCCTCTCATCTCAAATCAGATTCACGCACGAGCGTTTTCGATCTGGCCAAGCTTGGCTGGGGTATGGCCACCACCTCGGAAACCGACTCGGCCACCCTCCCCGTGCAGATCTCGAATGAGGGTGGAGTCTCCTACGTGGTTCCGATCCCTCCCGCAGATCAGGTCCTCGCCGCCTTCTTGAATCGCCAGCCTCTCCCCTCATGACTTTTTGCGAACCCAGGGTTGCTAGCCCGCAAAACCGACGCCTACGGCCCACAGAATGGGTCCGATGATCGAAGCTGTCGTCTTCGACGTCGGCGAGACCCTGATCGACGAGACCCGGATCTGGGTACGGTGGGCAGCCCGCCTGGGAGTGCCTCCCTTCACGATCCTGGGACTTGTCGGAGCGATGGCGGCAGCGGACCGGTCTCACCGCGAGGCTTTGGAACTGGTGAAGCCAGGCTTCGATCTCGAAGAGGAAAGCCAACAGTGGGCGGTGGACCAACCCGACTCGTTGCGCGAGAACTTCGACCAAGAGGACCTCTACTCCGACGTGCGACCTGCCCTCGCGGCTTTGGAGGCGGTGGCCCTTTCCGCGTGGATCGCGGGCAACCAGCCTACGGCGGCGCGAGCGGCCTTGATGGCGATGGACTTGCCCGTCCGCTCGATCATCAATTCCTCCGATCTCGGGATCGAAAAACCCGAGGCCGGTTTCTTTACGGCCGTTGCCTCCGCCGTCGCCCTGGCGCCACACCAAATCCTTTATGTCGGCGATCGACTCGACAACGATGTGCTCCCGGCGAGGGCCGCTGGGATGCGAACCGTTCTCATGCGTCGTGGGCCATGGGGCTATCTCCATGCCACCCGGCCCGCCGCAAATGAAGCCGACGCCATTTGTGACTCGTTGCTCGAGGTGCCTGCCGTCGCCCGCTCGATCTAGTTCGTGATCACTTCTACGCCAGAATGAACGCAGTGCTGCGACTCATCGCCACGGTCCTTCTGCTCGTCGGTGGCGTTCTCCCTCCCGGTGGTTCGTTTCTCGACGACGACGATCTTCCGGGGGAAGGAGCGATCGAGGCTCTCGCCCTGGCCAAGCTGACTACCGGGTGCCAGCCCGATCTCTTCTGCCCGCACGGCGCCGTCACCCGGGGCGAGATGGCCACATTCCTGGGTCGAGCCTTGCAGCCGGCGCCCGAGCCAGCCGCTCCTCGATTCAGCGATCTCGATCCTGACGCCTTCTACATCGACTACGTCAATGCGCTGGCAGACCGAGGTGTCATCACCGGCGAGATCGATGGAACCTTCCAGCCCAACCGGTCGGTGAGCAGGGCAGAAATGGCCGCCTTCCTCGATCGGGCGCTGGAGTTGTCAGAGGCCGACAACGTCGGAGCCTTCGTCGACGTCGATGGCGTCGAGTGGTTCGCCCCCCACGTCGCCGCGATACGGGCGGCGGGCATCACCACCGGGTGCGCGCCCGATCGCTATTGCCCTTCGGCTTCGGTCACCCGGGAAGAGATGGCAACCTTTCTCTCCCGCGCTTTCTCATTGCCAATGCCGACCATTCCCGAGCGGACCAGTCCCCTCGACGGGCTGGCGGCACCCGACGGGCGCTCGGTCAATCGCCGGGTCATCGGCGTCAAGATTGACAACGCCGCCGCCGCTCGACCGCAGTCTGGGATCGAGAAGGCTGACGCGATGATCGAGCTGATGGTGGAAGGCGGCCTCTCGCGGATGATGGCTCTCTACCTCGAATCGGACACCGACTATCTGGGCCCGGTGCGATCGGTTCGACCCACCGATGTTCTGGTCGAAGCGTTGGGAATGACGGTCGGCATCTCCGGAGGACAGCCGTGGATCGCCGACATGCTGGCGACAGAGGGGGTGCCGCTTATCCGCGAGTCACAGGTGGGACCACCGACCATGGTTCGAGTGACAACCCGTTCTGCTCCTCACAACCTCTACACCAACACGGCGGAGTTGCGGGCGGAAGCAGATCGCCGGGGTTATGCCAACGCCCCACCGCCCGATCTGTTCCGATGGGGCGCGTTCGGGTACTTCGATGCGCCGTCAGCGACCCGAATCGATGTCTCGTGGTCGGACCCGATCTCGACTATCTGGGACTGGGACGGGGAGCGCTACCTGCGGTCCTCGGGCTCAGTGCCTCACTTTTGGCAGGATCGCCAGGGGCAAACCGGACGAATGACAGCCGACAACTTGATCGTGATCTTTGGCCGTTATTACGAGGTGCCTGCCCCGAGCGGGACCGGACGGGTCCCGGCCATGCGCACGATCGGTTCGGAGCGGATGGTCCTCTTCACCGAAGGTCGGGTGATCGACGGCACCTGGTCACGGCCCGACAACGAGACCTGGTTCACCTTTTCGACCTCGGCCGGCGAGCTCATCGTCCCTCCCGGCCTCTCCTGGATCCACGTCCTTCCTCACGACCGACCCCTCACCTGGCAATACGCCGTTTTTATGAGGTAGACCGGCAGTTTCACTGCCGGTCTACCTCATAAGAATCCCGTGGAGACTACCCGCCGGCGCGTCGTCAGCATCGCCAGGAAACCGAGGCCGCAGCCAACCCCAAGCGAGGGACCGGCCACCGATTCCGGCGAGATGATCCAGACCACGAAGCCGATGACCGCCGCCACGGCCAGGGTCGCCAAGATCGCCCGTTGCTCCTCCCGGAAACGGCCCAACAAGAATCCGACGAGGAGCCCGTAGAGGATCGTAACCACCCAGGCTTTGGTGTCCACTAGGCCGAGGATAGGGTGAGTCGATGCCTGACTTTCCCCGCGATTTGGTGCAGTTGAAGGCGTGGTTCGAGGAGCATGGCGGGCCCCGGCTGCCGGGTCTCTTGGGAATCGAGGTCGTGACGATCGAGTCCGGCAGATGCACACTTCGCCTCGATATCGAGTTGAAGCACCTGGCCTCCAACGGGTTCCTCCATGCCGCCACGGTCGTGGCCCTGGCCGATAGCGCCGCTGGTTATGGCTGCGTGGGCTCCCTCCCCGAAGGTGCGACCGGCTTTACCACGGTCGAGCTCAAATCGAACCACACCGCCAACGTCACCACCGGTGGCCTGGTGGCTTACGCCTCGATGCAACACGGAGGACGGACGATTCAGGTCTGGGATGCGGTAGTGCGGTCAGAGGAAAACGACAAGCAGGTCTGCCTCTTCCGCAACACCCAGTTGATCCTCTACCGCTGATCCTCAAGAGAAAGGCGACTGGGGCTTTTCCTGCTTGACCCCGTCGACGGTGAGGTCCACCTTCTCGTTGTAAAAGCACAGCAAGCCTGTGATCTTGGCTGACTCCATGGTTGGAAAGGGATAGCTCCAAACGAAATCAGCCATGGTCTTTCCGTTCACGTCGACAGACCAATACGACGCAGTCCCCTTGTAGGGGCACTCGGTGTGTTTCTCGGTCGGCTTCAGCAGGTCCATCCGGACATCAGTCTTGGGCAGGTAATAACGGGTTGGTAGTCCGGTTTCGAAGAGCAGGGTCGGTTTAGTGGAGTCGGCCACGGTCACCCCGAGGACATCAACTGTTACATGGCGGGAGGAATGAAGGATGTCGACTCGCGTGTAAGGATCGCGAGGATGTACGTAAACCTCCTCGTCCTCCTCGAACCAGTGATCCATGCTGTTCCAACGAAAGGCCACAGCCTCGGTCAGCTCTGGTAGGGGCGAATTCTTGTAGCGATAAGCGAGGCCTTCCTTGTCGCCCGCCTTGACGGTGAAGAAGACGGCCTCGCCCAGACCCGGGGTTTGCTTCCGATTCTCGATCTCGGTGAGCCGTGGAGCGACGTCGCTCAGAGGGAAAAAGTATGTTGGGTAATAGGGTATCTCCCAGACCAGCCATGCCCTCGAGGACTCCGCAATCGTCTCCCCCCCGAGCATGACTCGGATTCTCTTCTCGGATCTCTTGACGCGCACATCCGACACCGTCGCTCCTTTTTTGCTTGCTTCAGGAACCAGCCGCAGCGCCCTCTTGTTCCCCTATTCGCCGATGTCCTCGAACCAAAGGTCGGGATGAGAGTTGATGAAGTCGGACATCAGCTTCATGCAATCGAGCCGATCGAGCACCACGATCTCGATCCGCCGCGATCGCAGATAACCCTCGGGTCCTTTGAATGTGTGATTCTCGCCGATGACGATCTTCGGTATCCCATAAAGAAGAGCCGTACCCGAGCACATGTCGCAAGGGGAAAGCGTCGAATAGAGAACCGAGTTGCGATACGTCGATGCCTCGAGACGACCGGCGTTTTCGATCGCGTCCATCTCGGCGTGAAGAATCGCGCTCCCCTTCTGAACTCGGCGATTGTGACCGCGCCCGATGACCTCGCCATCGACCACCAGCAACGAGCCGATGGGGATGCCGCCTTCGGACAACCCCATCCGGGCCTCTTCAACGGCTACGTCCATGAAGTCGACCATTGCCTCACGATAGGTGTGAACCGCTCCCGCCGTCTCGTGCGTAAGGTCGGAGTATGAAACGCCTCCGTTCTCTCATAGTCCTATTTCTCGTCGTTGCCTGCGCCTCTGGCGCCGACCCCACCACCACGGCCGGGGTCCCCGAGACCACCGCTGCGTCCGTCGCGGAAACCAGCGCTCCGGCCTCGACTACCTCGGACAGCGCCACTAATGGAGGGGGCGTTTCTGTATCAGCCAACGACTTTTCCTTCTCACCGGCGTCTGTGACGGTCAGCGTTGGCGATTCGGTGACCTGGACCCTCGGCGGAGGTGCCCACACCACTACCTCGGGCACCGTTCCCGACCCGGATGGCATCTGGAACCAGGCTCTGACTGCCGACGCTCCATTCACCTTCACCTTCGAAGAGCCGGGCACCTACGACTACTTCTGCCGATTTCATCCCGACTTCATGACCGGAACGATCACCGTCGAACCCTGAGTTTGGGTTCAATCTCTATCGCTTGATTCCCGATAGGGTTTCCCTATGGCCCGCCGCATCCTCGTCTTTGCCTTGCTCGCCCTTGCTCTCACCGCCTGTGAGGTAAGGACTCATCTCAATATCGACGCCAGCGACGTCCAAAACGGCGAGATCACTGTCCAGGTCGGCTTCGACGAGGACTTTCGCGAGGCGATGGAGGAGTTCGGTGGCGGCGGTGACCTACTGGCCGAAGTCGAATCTTCGGCTCCATCCGAGGGTTGGGAAGTCGAGCGATTCACGGACGGCGACGTCGAAGGGGTGACCCTGACCCAGGGCTTCTCTTCGATCGAAGAACTACAGGACATCCTTTCCACCAGCTCGATCGCTTCCGGCGAGAGCGGTGGGTGGGAAGAGTTGAATTTCACCGAAACCGACAATTCGATCCGTTTCGAGGCGATGCTCTCGGCACCGGGCCTGGAGGGAGCAGAGGACCTCGACATGGAGGAGATGACCGCGTTTTTGGACTTTGACTTCCAGATCGCCGTCACCTTTCCCGGCGAGGTGATCAACCACAACGGGGTGCTCGAGGAGCGGACGGTGGTCTGGGACCTCGACGAAGAAGCGCTCGCCGACGCCGAACTCTTTGCCGAAGCTCGCAAGGTTGGCTCCTTCCCGTGGGCGGTCGTAGGTGGCGTGCTGCTCGGCCTGATCGTGATCGGGGTGGTGACGTGGAGCGTCCTCTCCCGACGCCGACGCCCGCCCGAGGGCGAGATCGTCGTCGAGAATACGACCGCGCCCATCAAGGTAGTCGTCACCGAGGAATGAAACGGCCGAGCCGCCAGCAAGTCCAGATCTTCGAGACCGCGGCCGGCTTTCGCGATTGGCTTGCGTCCCAACACGACGTCGAGTCCGAAACCTGGATCGGTCGCTACAAGAAGGGCGTTCCCAAGACGTCGATGAGCTACCAGGAGGCGGTCGACGAGGCGCTGTGTTTTGGCTGGATCGACAGCATTAGCTACCGCATTGACAACGAAGTCTTCGCTATTCGTTTCACCCCCCGTCGCAAGACGAGTAACTGGTCGGAAGCCAACATCGCCCGGGTGGCGGAGCTCGAAGCCGAAGGTCGGATGCACCCTGCCGGCCTGGCCGCCTTCGCGGCTCGCAAGCAGACCTGATTTTTACGCTTGACGTACTAGTACGTCGAACGTAATATCGAGCTGATGGATCTCGGTCGATTCTCCGAAGTCGGGCTGCTCGTGCTGGTCGGCCTCGCCGATGGACCCAAGCACGGTTATGCCTTGATGGAAGAGTTGGAGTCGCTCCGCGACCGACGACTGGGTCCCGGCACCCTCTACGGGGCAATCGCCCGATTGGAGCAGCAAGGACTTATCGAGGCTTTGTCCGAGGCCGATCGGCGACGCCCGTATCGACTTACCAAGGCAGGGCGAGAGGTCCTCTCTTCCGAGTTGACGAGCCTCAGCAGGGTGGTCCGGACCGGGCGAGCGCGGCTGGCCGAGCGATGAAAGGCCTGCTGCGTTTGTATCCGCAAAGCTGGCGCCGGCGTTACGGGCGAGAAGTGGCCGAGCTGGCGGAGCTCTCACCGGGCTGGCGGACTCAAGTCGATCTACTTCTTGGCGCCATCGACGCCTGGATCATCTTTGGAGGAGGAGAAATGAAACGGTCAGTGAACGCGATCGCGGCTGCCCTGATGGTGCTGCCCTCGATCTTTCTCACCGCCAACCTCGTCGGCGAGCTGCGAGGTCAGGAGGGAAGCGAGTTTCTGCCCGGTCTCTTCCAGTCACCGATCGGAGAGGCCGTCGTAGTCCTCGGTCCCTTGCTGGCACTGCTTGTCATCGCGGGCACGACCATTCGGTTCGAGGCGAGCGAATCGGGGATCCTGCTCACGCTGTCGCTCACGCGACCACAGATCTTGCTGGTGGTTGCCGCGGCGGCGGTTGCCGGCGCCTTTCTCGGTTACGCCTTCCTGGAGAACTTCGTCCCCCGGACGGGTTGATCAGGTCTCGGCTTCGGCCTCGATCTCGACCTTCCATCGGGGGTCGAGCATTCCCGTAATCACCACCATCGTCGAGGCCGGACGGATCTCGGAAAATATCTCACCGTGCGCTCGACCCACCTCCTCCCAGATGGAGGCGTCGGTGAGATAGGTTCGGGTTCGAACGACATGCTCGGGCCCGGCTCCCGCCTCGGCCAGAGCGGCGATGATGATCTCGAGACAGCGCTGGGCCTGACGATAGGGGTCGGGATCGACCGATCCATCCGACCAGATCGGTGCGGTGCCGGAGACCAACACCCGGTCTCCGACCCGCACCGCTCTGGAGAAGCCAATCCTCGGTTCGAATGGGGATCCCGAGGAGACAAGACGCCGATCGCTCATCCTCCGATTGTGCTTCGGTGCCCAGCTAACCGATGGTAAAAGCCACCTCGGTCAGCGTCTGATTGCCGCTTTTCTCGATCGCCAACACCTCTACCTTGTAGTCGCCCGCCACCATCAGAGAGGCCATCGGGATCTCGATCTGGGAGACGCTCGCCGGCACCGTGGCCGAAAAGAGCTTCTTGGGGTCGGCGTCGGGGATCACCAGGACCTGGTAGGCGACGATCTCGATGCCGGCCGGTTGGGGCCCAGGTTCCCATCTCACCACGAGCCCGCGGGAGGGAACCGTCGCGCCCTCGACCGGTGCGGTGATGGTCGGTCCGGCGGGGAAGCGATGGGTGAGGGTGACCAGGCTCTTCATCTTTGGGCCCTCGACAGTGACGCCCTCAAAGAGGTATTGCCCGGGTGGGAAGAGTCTTTGGAAATCCTCCAGGGGGAACTCTTCAAACGAGGGCTCGCTCGATTCCGAGAAGAGTTCCGTGAGCCCGTAGTCACGAAGCACCCCTCGATTCATAACGTCGAGGATCTTCTGCCCGTCGGGGCGCTTGATCGAGATCGATCTCCAGGGCTCGTGATCGAGGTCGATCTGGAGGCCGGCGTCTCCGTCGGTGGCGTTGATCTCGACCCGAAGCTCGGCTCGTTTGAACTCGACCGGCTTCGTGGCGGAGCCAAGGGCGATCGAGGCCGAGGCAGCAACTGCCAGTGCCAGGGCAATCACAATTCGCATACTTGTTGTGCGTTTCATTTGTGTCGCTCCTTTTGGTTCGGTCCTTCCAACGAGGACTGGCCGGTCGCAAGGAAACCTACGAGAGTGACCTGAACTCATCCTGAACGGGTCTGAGACGGCTGGCCCGAGCTCACGGAGGCTGATCAGCCCCTGGTCGCGGTCCGCTCGAGGTGCCCCGTGAGCAAGCCGGGCTCTGGGCCCGGTAGATCGACACAGAAAGGGGCAGCGCGAAAACTTCTTTGCTGGTCGATTTTCGCGCTGGGGGAGCGGGCTGTAGCTTCCCCTCCAGCTCGGCCCGGGCTACCGACTTCCCCGTTTGGTTGAGTTGAGCGCGTGCTCGTCGCAGGTCGCGAAATTCAGGCCAAAGGGGTGCTTGACCAATGACAGCCGTGTAATTACAGTGATGTATTCGCCCCAATAGGTTGTGGTCAGGGGAGAGGACACCACAACATATTGTGGTCAAAGGGACGTTGCCTGTCTTGGAGGGAGTTCGCAAAATGAGCAAAGGACTTCGTGTCCCCCGCCGCTTCACCGCCGAGGGTCGAGACCCATACGCCGCTATCCAATGGGCGAGGAGAGACTCTCGAATCACCAACCCCGACGGCTCGGTGGTCTTCGAAGTGAAGGACGCCGAGGTGCCCGCCGCCTGGTCGCAGGTCGCCACCGACATCATCGTGTCCAAGTACTTCCGCAAAGCCGGAGTGCCGCAGACGGACGGCAACGGCCACACCTTCCTCGGCTCGGAGACCTCAGCCCGCCAGGTCTTTGATCGTCTGGCGGGGACCTGGCGATGGTGGGGTGAGAAGTACGGCTACTTCGCGTCGGCGGAGGACGCGCAAGCGTTTGAAGACGAGATGAAGTACATGCTCGCCAACCAGATCGCCTCTCCCAACTCACCACAGTGGTTCAATACCGGGCTCGCCCATGCCTACGGCATCACCGGCACTCCCCAGGGCTTTTGGTACGTAGATCCCGCGACGGGGGAGATGACTTCCTCACCGGATGCTTATACGCATCCCGCCCCTCACGCCTGTTTCCCCGCTTCGGCGCGGATCACCACATCTGATGGATTCAAGCCAATCGAAAAGATCGAACCGGGCGACAGGGTCCTGACGCACCGAGGTCGATATCAGAGAGTGTTGGAGGTGACGCAGCGACAGGTAGAGGAGGAGTTAGTCAGTCTGAGGATCTCCAGGCTGACCGCATCACCGTTTGTTTCGACCGCCAATCATCCGGTGCTCGCGCTTCGACGATCAGAAGTCAAAAGGGGCCAGCTCAATCCTCAATGGTTGCCCGCAGGCGACCTCCAGGCGGGCGACTATGTCATTAGTGCTAGGCCGACGGATTCTCATGTCATACCCGCACCAGTCGATCTCGGAGCATTCGTAGGCCCCAATTTCGAGGTTTCTGAAACTCATTTGATAACGCGCAACGCGCGCCACCGCCCTCAGATGAAGAGGATGGTCGCTTTTGACGAGCCGAGCCTTTTCCGTCTCTTCGGCAGGTGGCTCGGCGACGGGAGCATCGGGCACGAAACGAGAGACGGGCAACTGTCCAGCGTGAACTTCGTATTTCGTGGGAATGACACCGCCGCCCAGACCGACGTTCTCGACCTGATGGAACACCATTTCGGAGTTACGGCACCGGTCGAGCGAGCAGTTGGACAAAACACCGCCCACCTTCGATTCGTGCGACGCCCGCTGGCGCGGTTCTTTGTCAAGCACTTTGGGTTCGGTTTCGCTGGCAAGTCCCTTCCGGGTTTCGTGTACGAACTACCTAGCGAGCATCGTCTGGAGCTCCTGGTGGGCCTTTTCAAGTCGGATGGATGCACCCTTAAGGCTGGCAATGCGACACTTATGTGCTTCGACCAATCGAATCAGGAGCTTGCAGAAGGCATTTGGCGCCTTCTGCGCTCTCTTGGGTACTCGCCTGCGATCATGGGCGGCCGGGTGCGGCCCGGTGGCACTGCCCCTCACTTTCGCGTCACTGTCTCGGTTAAGGATGCGAGTGAACTCGCTGAAAAATGCGATGTTGATATCCCTCTGTCATCAGTCCAGAGCCGATTCCTTCGCATCGGAGAGGATCGGGCATACCGGATTCAGTCAACGGCAGTTGTTCCGTTCTTCGGTACGGTTTACAACTTTCAAGTTCAAGAAGATGAGTCTTATGTTGCTGACGGAGTTGTAGTCCACAACTGCTTCATCAACTCGGTCTCAGACGACCTCGTCAACCCCGGTGGAATCATGGATCTCTGGGTGCGCGAGGCCCGGCTGTTTAAAGTTGGCTCGGGTACCGGGACGAATTTCTCGAACATCCGAGCCGAGAGCGAGATGCTCTCGGGTGGCGGCAAGTCGTCGGGGGTGATGGGTTTCCTCCGCATAGGCGACCGCGCCGCCGGCGCGATTAAGTGCCTTCATGCCGACACCGACATCGTGACTGACGGGGGTACCTTCCGGATCAAGGATCTTGCGCCCGGCCAACGAGTCATGACCCGGTTTGGCCCCCGGAAAATCGACGCCGTCCATGACAACGGTGTCCAGCCTTTAGTGAGAATTACCACGGCTCTCGGCGACGAGATGCTCTGCACCCCCGAACACCGCTTCTGGGTCCGTAACGCTGCGGGTGAGGGATGGAAGGAAGCCAAAGACCTGACCGATGAGGACTACGCACTGGTCGATCTCTCCGGGTTGGGTCTTGGCACCGCCCAGGCACTCAAGCCGATCGCCCTCGGCCATCACAACGAGATCGAGCATGAGTTGCCGACCGTCCTTGACGAGGGATTTGCGCTTTGGTTGGGCTGGATGTCAGGCGATGGCTCGATCACCAGCATCCCCAGCGCCAAGTTTTTGGCGATTCAGATCGGGGATGAAGATCCTGAGCTGCTCGATCGGTACGTCACGATCTCAAAGGGGGTGTTCGGATCGAAAATCCACATCTTCATCAACCGCCGGGCGGACGGTCGAAGCGATGCCTCCGCTTCGGTCCGGTTCTCCTCATCACAGGTCATCCGCTTTCTCGATGCCAATGGTTTGAGAAAGGGCAGAGCGACCGAAACCTCGATTCCGGATCTGGTGAAGTCATCGCCGGCTGCAGTGCGGGCTGCGTTTTTGAGCGGGCTTTTCGAAGCGGACGGGCACATCGATAACGGTTATCCCGTGCTATCCACCGTCAGTCGCCAGATGGCCCGCGACGTTCATCGGCTGCTGCTGGGAATTGGTATCCCCTCGACTGTCAAGCGACAGGACATCAGAACTAGCGCCAAAGGCATTCTCCCAATTCATCTCGTCAGGGTGGTGGGAGGCGAAGGCGTACGACGATTCGCCAAGTTGGTGGGCTTCATCTCAGAGAGGAAGTCGGCCAAGCTGGACGCGGCCGTCATTCGCAAGACCGATAGTCCCTACGAAACCCAATGGATCCTGCCCCACATCGCCGGCGAGATGAATCAGCTTTGGCAGAAAGCGTCGCCTTCCCTGAGAAGGGCGCTGGCTCCCTATTGCCGTTATGCCCGGCCCCGGTCCCTCAGTCTCTTGCGAGCTTCGGCCCTGATGGCCCGTTTTCCTGAGGAGTTGGCCGGTTCGGTGGTCGATCGCTTTGCGTTGGGCAATGTCGCTTATCAGCAGCTCAGTGTTGCTCCCGCCGGGGAAGGACCAGTCTTCGATCTCACTATCCAGGGCGTTCATGAGTACAGCGTCCATGGTCTTGTGACGCACAACTCGGGTGGCACCACGCGTAGGGCAGCCAAAATGGTGATCCTCGATCTCGACCATCCCGACGTCGAAGAATTCATCGATTGGAAGAAGCACGAGGAGGGCAAGGCTCGCGTCCTCATCCAGCACGGTGGCTATCCGGCCGATTTCAACGGCGAGGCGTACGCCACGGTGTCGGGTCAGAACTCGAACAACTCGGTGCGGGTTCCCAACGAGTTCATCGAAGCGGTACGCAGTGACGGTGATTGGGAGCTGCGCGAGCGGACGTCGGGCAAGGTTCGCAAGACGCTCAAAGCCCGCGACTTGTGGCGCAAGGTGGCCGAGGCCGCCTGGGCCTGCGCCGATCCCGGAGTGCAGTTCGACACGATCATCAACGAGTGGCACACCTCTCCGGCGGGCGGAAAGATCAGAGCCACTAACCCATGTTTTCCTGGTGATACCCGGATCGCGACCGACAAAGGTCTAATCCAGTTCAGAGATTTGGTCAGTCGGGTCACTGAGGGCGAAAGCTTCCAGGTCTACACCCACGACGCGACAGGTGGAACTCCGGCAGAGACGGTCAGTCTGACCACGCCGACTCAGTTCATGATCACCGGTAAGAATCAGATTCTGCGGCTCGAGTTCTCCGATGGTCGAGTTCTACGCCTGACTCCCAACCACCGCCTGTGGACCGCCAACCGCGGGTGGGTTCGAGCCGACGAGCTATCGGACACGGATCAAGTTCGGTTACTCGATCACGACATCGACTTTGGAATGGCGAGTTGGACCATCCCGATTCCCAGCGATCCTCGCGCTTTCCAGAGTTGGTCCTCGCGCAAGAACGCCGTCGTTCTTCCTGAAAAGTGGACCGAAGAGTTTGCTCATTACCTCGGGTGGCTGATCGGCGATGGCAGCCTGACCGACGACACAGCGGTGACAGTTTATGGAACCGAGGCTGAGCAGACCTCTGTGATGCCTCAACATCTCCGGCTGCTGACTGAGATCAACGGTGGGGTTGCTCCCAAGCCAACGAAGATGGGAAACGGTACTTACCAACTTCGACTCGGTCGACACGCTTTCATGAACTATCTAGAGGCGCTGGGCGTGGGTCGGGGCAGGGCTGGGACGAAGAAGGTTCCTTGGGCGATCTTCGAAGCACCGAAGGCCATTGTCGCATCCTTCTTGCGTGGCCTCTACGACGCTGACGGCTGTGTTCGCAACGGCTCGACTACTCGCTACGTTGGCCTTGGGAGTATTTCGCTCGGACTCCTCCGCGGAGTGCAACAGCTCCTCGATTCTTTTGGTGTACACGGCTCGATATACGTGTACAGGGAGTCGCAGCCTGGCGCATTCGTCTACGTAACCAAGTCCGGCGAGGAACGCTCGTACTCGGGACAGCGAGCACACGATCTTCGGGTAATGGGAACCGATCTTGAGAAGTTCGCCTTATCAATAGGATTCCTCTCGCACAAGGGCGACCTACTCAGCAGGATGCTTGCTGAGTCAATTCGCTATTCGACTCGCCACTGGGTCAAGCTCCGGTCTCGCTCCGAGGATGGTTGGGAGACAACCTTCAACCTGACCGAACCCAGAAACCATTCCTACTTGGCGGAATCTGTAATTGTGAGCAATTGTTCGGAGTACGTTTTTATTGATGACACCGCGTGCAATCTCGCTTCGATCAATCTGATCAAGTTCTACGACGACAAGACCGGTGTCTTTGATACCGAGGCTTACGAGCACGCCATCCGAATTTGGACCATCGCCCTCGAGATCTCGGTGACGATGGCGCACTTCCCCTCGCGCGAGATCGCTCAAGGCTCATATGACTACCGAACGCTTGGGCTCGGATACGCCAACTTGGGCACGCTCTTGATGCGGATGGGTTTGCCCTATGACTCCGACGCCGGGCGAGCGGTGTCCGCTGCGATCACCGCTGTCTTGACCGGCTACGCCTACGCCACTTCGGCTGAACTGGCGGCCTCGGTTGGTGCCTTTCCCCGTTTCGCCGAGAACCGCGAGGCGATGCTGCGGGTGATTCGTAACCACCGGCGGGCAACGTATGACAGTGCTCAGCAGGAATACGAGGGGTTATCGCACTACGTAATGGGGATCAATCCCGACCTCAGTCCGGGAAACCTTCTCACCGCCGCCCGCCAGTCCTGGGACTTGGCCCTCGACATGGGGGAACGACACGGCTTCCGCAATGCCCAGGTCTCTGTCATCGCCCCCACCGGCTGCCTGGTCGGCGACTCGCTCGTTCCCACCGAGCTGGGTCTGACCCGCCTCAGCTCGCTGGGCGACGCGCAGGGAAAGCAGTGGCAGGACCTCGGCGTCAAAGTCGGCACGGACCAAGGTCCCCAGAATGCCAGTCACTTCTATATCAACGGCGTGGAGCCGGTGGTCACGGTCACCACCAGACGCGGTTATCGAGTCCATGGTACGCCGACGCACCGGATCAAGGTGGTCGGGTCTGATGGCTCATGGGTCTGGAAGCGCTTCGGGGAGATTCAGAAGGCAGATCTCGTGCCCTTGCAATTGGGGCAGTTGGTTGGCGACGAGCGAGTAGTCCGCCTCTCCGACATAGGAGAGGTCACTGCCGATGTGGCCGAGCTGATTGGGATCGTCGTCGGTTTCGGGACGGTCGAGAAGGAAACTCTTCGCATCGGGGGGTCGAACCCGACTGAGGTGGCATTGCTCCTCAAGAGGGTGTTCGGCGAAGAGGTGCCAACAACGGGCGAAGTCGGAGTCACGCTGAACCTCTTGGCGAAGCCCCGTCTCAGAGCGCTGGCGGCCTTCGCCGGCGAGGGAAGTGTTCCAGACGAGATTCTCGCCAGCAACAACCCCGAGATCTACAAAGCGTTTGCGTCGCACCTCATTGGAGTATCGATCGCAGAGCGGCTCGCCCGCGATCTGCAGAACGTTGAACTGGCAATCGGGCGGCCGTCCCACCTGCGGGACTCGTCAGCAGGTTGGATCGTGTCAGTCGATGCCAGTCACACCCAGGCGGACTTTATCTTTGACGAGGTCGTGAACGCCGCTTTGGGAGAAGAGCAACCGACGTTCGATCTCTCGGTGCCCGCCAACGTCACCTATGTCGCCAATGGATTCGTCTCCCACAACACCATTGGACTACAGATGGATTGCGATACCACCGGGGTCGAGCCTGACTTCGCTCTGGTCAAGTTCAAGAAGCTCGCTGGCGGTGGGTACTTCAAGATCGTCAACCAGTCAGTGGCGCCTGCCCTGCGCAACCTCCTGTACGGCGAGGATCAGATTGAAGAGATCGTGCGTTTCATCGTCGGCGCCAGCTCGCTTCAAGGCGCCCCGCACATCAATCGGGAGTCGCTCATGGCCAAGGGCTTCAACGAAGAAGACCTGGCAAAGATCGAGAAGGCGCTCCCGGCGGTGTTCGAGTTGAAGCACGCTTTCAACCCCTTCGTCTTGGGCGAGGAGGCGATGCTTCGTCTCGGCTTCGAGCTTCACGAATACGCCACTTTCGAATTCGACCTGCTCCGATCGCTTGGCTTCTCCAATCGTGAGGTCAGGGAGGCAACCGAGTGGGTGTGCGGCCAGCAGACGATCGAAGGCGCTCCTCAACTGCGTGATGAGCATCTGGCCGTCTTCGACACCGCCAACCGCAACGGTCGCAACGGCTCCCGCCTCATCCACCACACCGGCCACATCAGGATGCTGGCGGCTACCCAGCCGTTCTTGAGCGGGGCGGCCTCAAAGACGATCAACATGCCCAACGAGGCGACCATCGAAGATATCGAGGAGAGCTACCTGCTTTCTTACGAACTCGGCGTCAAGTGCATGGCCCTCTATCGGGACGGGTCGAAGGCTAGTCAGCCATTGTCGGCGGGTTCGGATGACGCTCAACCCGAGGACGAGCCAGAGGAAGTCACGAGAGCGCACGAGATCGACAAGCAGATCCTTTGGGGGAAGATCCCGATGGGGATGTCACCTACGCAGGCCTACAGCCAGGGGATGCATCCGCCCCGCTTCGTCCTCCCCGGCCGCCGCGGCGGTTACACACAGGAGGCACGGATCGGAGGGCACAAGGTCTACCTCCGCACCGGTGAGTACGACGACGGCACCCTGGGCGAGGTTTTCATCGACCTGGCCAAGGAGGGGGCGACCCTGCGGGGAATCCTCTCCTGCTTTGCCATCGCCGTGAGCAAGGGCCTCCAGTTCGGGGTGCCGCTCGAGGAGTTCGTCGACACCTTCACATTCCAGACGTTCGAACCCCGTGGTCTGGTCGAGGGCCATCCCAACATCAAGATGGCCAACTCGATCGTCGACTACGTCTTCCGGGCGCTGGCCGTGGAGTACCTGCAGAGAGACGAGTTGGCGCAAGTGCCACCGAATCGAGACGGCGATCTTCCCGAACCAAAGAAGGGACTCGCCCTCGATGCGGGAGTCCAGCTCGACCTCACCGACGCCGTCGCCGACCAAGATGTGACTGCGGTCGCCTCGGCGGTGACGTTTCTCGACCAAGGACCGGTGGCGACCAAAGCCGAAGCGGTGGCGAGGGTGGCTGCGGCCAGTGCTCCGGACGCCGGCACTAGGGCGATGCAAACAGCCTTGAGCGACATGATGGGCGACGCGCCCCTCTGTGACGTCTGCGGCCACATCACCATCCGCAACGGCTCTTGTTACAAGTGCCTCAACTGCGGCAACTCGCTGGGCTGCAGCTAGGGCGGCGGAAATCTCTGGGCTGAGACCGTTGTAGAACAGCGGTTCCAGCCCAGAAAAATCGGGATCCAAGCTACTTGAGCGAGATCGCCACTTCCTCCAGTAGGTCGTAGGCGTCCTGCATGCCGGCTTCCATGCCCGACTCGAGAATCATGTCGCGACCTTCCTTGGTCGGCATCGTGGTCAACACGGTGAGGGTGGTGCGGCCGTCCTGCTCCACCAACTTGTACTTGTTTACCGCTGCGTTCGCCTCGCCGTTCGGTATTCCTTCATAGACCTCGGTGTTGACGATGAGTTCGTTCGGGACGAGTTCCCGATACTCACCGTGGAAGCCGACCTCAAATCCACCTTCGGTCACCATCACGTAGCGCCACTTGCCGCCCACTCGCAGGTCGACCTCGGCGAGGGTGACCTCGCCTCTTTTGGACGACCACCAGCGCTTGATCAGCTCAGGCGTCGTGAGAGCCTTGTAGACCAGGTGCTTCGGCGCATCGAACTCCCTTGTGATCTTGATCTCTGTATCCGACGGAAGCGTCACCACCGCTGTTCCGCTACTGGCCACTGTTCCCATCTCCTTCCTCCTTTTCCTTGAGTTCTTCCAACAGTTCGTCCAACGAGTCGAAGCGTTCGCTCCAGGTCCGTTCGTACTCCCTGACCCAGTCGTGAATTGGTTGGAGCGGCCGGCCGTTGAGCCGGTACACCCTTTGCCGTCCTTCGTCCCGTACTTCCACCAGACCCACCTCCCGGAGAACCTTGAGGTGCTTGGACACCTGCGGCTGGGCCAGGCCAAGCTCTGAGACCAGATCGTTCACCGGGCGCTCCCCGCCGGCGAGGACGTCCAGGATCTGCCGCCGCCGGGGCTCCGCCACGGCGTTGAACGCATCGGTGGTCGTCGCTGCTCTTGCCATGCTGCAATTATATACCTATATCGGAATATGTCAATCGCCAGCTGTGGTCGCTAGTTGTTATGACTGGGCCACAAGTGATGCGACGGTTCTCGAGTAGGCAACCGGCCGGCTGGCGAGGTCTGTGGTCACCGTCGAAGCTGATGTCATGAAGGCCCTGCGTTCGACAATCTGGGAGATTCCCAAGAAGGTTTGATCGAGATCATGCAAAGGTCATTCGAATCTGTCGATGTCGAGATTCACGGCTCCGTAGCCTTATACATGGCCGCTTCCATCGGCTCGGGTAAGTCAGTCCATCAACTGCGCCAACTTACGAACCGTGTTGCAGTTGCGGATTGTTACTCCCCGGTAGAGATCGGTTCCAATGATCTTGGTCATTCCGCTCCGGGCGACGTTGGCACGATCGATTCTCCAAATCACCGCACCGGGGACATAGACCACGTCCTCGATCTCGGGCTTCCAGCTCAGTTCCTTCAGGACGTCTTTTCTGTCGAAGGCTTCCCAGAGAAACATCACGTCGCATCTCATTCTCGAGTCGTTGCTCCAGGCGTCGGGGAGGGCCTTGATCAGTTTCTTGATCGTCGGCTGATCCCGAATCAGCACCTTGATCGAGAACCCGAAATCCCGCTCGATCGCCTCTTCCAGCACCTTGGTGATGGTGGCGGCCTGGCGCCGGTCGTCGCGGAAGACGACGTTTCCGGAGTTGATATAGGTGGTGACGTCTTTCATCCCTGCCGTCTCAAAGGTCGCCTTGAGACGAGGCATCTCCACCTTGTTCTTGCCACCGACGTTGATCCCCCGGAGCAGGGCCACATAAATCACTGGCCGTTTACTGGCGGGGATCGGCGAACTCGAGAAACTCCAGCTCGCCGGGTGAATGACCGGCCTTGGTCAGCAGCGTGGCAGCATCGCTGAACTGCTGGATCGCATGACCGTAGATGTGGAGGAGGAAATACCAAAGTGGGAGCCCGCCCGACTTCTCCATCTCCCAGGGTTCGTTTACCTCCCCATCGGACAACTTCTCGAGCCACCCTCTCATTTCGGTCTCGTCCTCGCGCCAGGCGCTGATCAATGACACCAGATCGGGAAAGTTGGAGGCCTTGAGCTCAGCTTCCGGACCCCAGGAGTCGGGGGGACTCCCTTGCAGGCGTAGCCGCCAGCTCCACTCGACGTCGAGCTCATGAACGAGAGTGGTGCGCAGGTCGCGAATCGTTACCGGTTCTTCCTCGACGAACGTCTTTCCTGCCTCGGAGGCAGCTCCGAGGACCTGGTCCCGCATCCAGTAGAGATGGTCGAAAAGCAGTTGAACTTCCGCCGCCTGCATCAGGCGACCATACCAAGGGCTGGGTATCTTCCTGAGATGACGTCGCATTCCGATCGCTTCCGAGAACTTCATCAACGCGGCCTGTTTGTCATGCCCAATCCCTGGGATGTTGGCACCGCCAAGTTGCTCAAGGCTCGGGGCTTCCCGGCGTTGGCCACTACCAGTTGGGGCTTGGCCTTTAGCCTCGGTCGAGCCGATTACCAGGTTACGCGGAACGAGTTGGTGGCCCATACCGCCCAGATCGTCAACGCGGTCGACGTGCCGATCAATGTCGATGGAGAACGCCTCTTTCCGAACGACGAGGGCGGCATCGCTGCCACCGTTCGGTTGCTGGCCGAGGCGGGAGCGGCCGGCTGCTCGATCGAGGATTCCAACCCTGGGGCGGGAACGATCGACCCGATCGATCGCGCCACCGAAGCCGTTGCGATTGCTGCCGAGGCCGCCAAAGAAACTGGCCTGGTACTTACGGCCCGGGCCGAGAATCAGTGGTACGGAGTTACCGATCTCGATGACACGATTGCCCGTCTTCAGGCGTATGTCGCGGCAGGCGCTGAGGTCTCCTACGCCCCCGGCTTGACCGATCGCAGCGAGATCGCCCGGGTCGTCAACGAGGTGCGAGCGCCGGTGAACGTTCTCTCTCGCTCAAACGGACCTTCCGTCGCCGAGCTGGCCAGCCTGGGGGTCCGGAGGGTTTCGACCGGAGGCGGGCTTTGCCGCATCGCCATCGGAGCGGTCGAGGAAGCGATCGACGACCTGCTCGATGGCTCGCCCGCTGTTCTGCGCAGATGATCAGTGCCAAAGTCACCGTAGGAGGAGAAACAGGCGGCTCCTCCCTCCCCGCCTGCGGCGGTACTCCCCCTGCGGGGGAGAAACAGACTTACTTGGCCCGCATCCGGTTGTTGCGGGCATCGTGAGTGAGCTCGGCTAAGCCCAGCTCTTCGAGCAGCGGTGGCATGTACATCCCGAACCTTCCTCGATAACCCTTCTTCAACCCATACCAGCCCCGACGGGGGTTGGAGGGCGAGCGCCCCCACGCTTCGACGGTTCCCTCCTTTTGCTCATCGGCTGCCCCGAGGTCCATCCAGTCGCCGTGTTTCTTCAACATGGCCGCCTCGTCGATCGCTCGCAGGTCATACCGAAGCTGGGTCGACCCCACCTGGCAGACCAGCGACGGAGGATCGGTCGACTCGTCCCGGTACATCTGATACTCCGACGTACCCGGCGGGGTCTTCAGCACCCACGGGTCTTCCTTGGTCCCTTTCGCCATCGTCTCTCCGTCCTTCCTAACCCCGACCGAATTGATCGAAGGATTCGGTTAGCCATTCCTGCACCTCGGCATCTACCTCACTCGCCGAGGTCAGGTTGACGAAGTGAAAGATCTTGGAGCCGCTCCCAATCGGCTTCCGCGACATCCGGGAGTGACTGAGGCGGCGGCCCAATGGAAACGAGATCGTGACCCACTTCGACTTGGGTCGCAGCTCGACAAAGCTCCCATTCGACTTGATAAAGATCCCGACCGACACCGGCTCCACTGTCATCGGGCCGAGGGTTTGGAGATGAGCAAGCACAGCTTCGAAGATCGGTCGCTCCCACGGAGGGCCGGTGGCGAAGTACTCCTCGACGTCGAGGGCCGGGGCACACTCATGCGGTTGCCCGCTTCTCCGAAAGGATCGGCCGCACTCCGGACACACCCAGACCATGGCTCACGATTGTGACTCGTGGAGTGGGATCTCGCTGCCCTCGCCATGGGGGTCGGGGCCGGGTTCGCCGCCTGGCGCGGCCACGGTCAGCCGGCTCAAATAGTGAGCCCAGCCATGGCGATGACGGGCCGCTTCCTCAGCGGACAGGCCCTCGTGCACCATTCGCAACAAGGTGCCGTCACCAACCGACTCGAAGGTGAATGTGACGGTGCTGCTCCCAGGGGGGACGCCCTCCGATTCCTCCCAGCCCCATGTGAAGACCACTCGCTCCGGCGCCACCACCTCGACGTAAGAGCCGCGGGCTCGGTTCGGTCCGATATCGACCGCGAAAGTCCCGCCCGGCCGGGGATCGAGTACCACATGTTCTCCCATCCAGGTCCGCATCAACGTGGGATCGACAAAGAACTCGAATACGGTCTCCCGGGCGGCGGCGATGAGCAGTTCCTCGCTTACCCAGGTCGAGTCGTTAGGGCTGGTCACGACGGCGACGCTCCTTTCGTTCGGCCTCGACCTTGAGGGCGTGCAAGCGCTGGGGCCAGAACGACTGCAGGTGTTCGATGGCGGCGGCCACTGTCCTCGGCTCGGCCCGATAAAGCCGGCGGGCACCATCCCTCTTTTCCGACACCAACCCCGCCGACCGCAAGATCCCGAGATGCTGGGATATGGCGGGCCTCGTCGCTTGAAAGTGGGTCGCGATCTCGCCAGCGCTCAGGGAGCGCCCGGCCACGAGCTGGATGATTCGGCGCCGGGTGGGATCGGCCAGGGCACGAAATGTTGAGTCGACATCCGGGATAGTCACCTGATAGCGTCCACTAACGTAAGCAAAAGCTTACAAGACGTCGAGGAGAAAGGAACGTTATGCCCAAGTATGTCGTCCTCTATGCCGCTCCGGTATCGGCGAGTACCCAGATGGAGAACAACGATCCCGCCATGGCCGCCGAAGTGATGAAGGCCTGGAATGACTGGTCGGCGCAAGTCGGCGATGGCATGGTTGACTTGGGGCTGCCGGTTGGAAATGGGCGCAAGGTCACTGCCCAAGGTGCCTCCGAGGCCGGGACCGACATCGCCGGCTACTCCATCCTGCAGGCATCCGACATGGACAAGGCCTTGGGGCTTCTCAAGGGCCATCCGCATCTTCTGATGCCAGGCGCTTCGATCGAGGTCTACGAATCACTCGATCTGCCGGGCATGTAACACTCGGCGGCACTGCCCGAGCGCATCCCGTAGGCTCCTCGGCTCGCCTTGCCCCTTTCTGATCCATCAAATTTGGCGCGCTGGCATCACTCCTGGACAAATTTGGCGCGCTCGCATCAGCTTCTGATACCGATGCGCCAGATTTCGTCTGATGTGATTCTTGTCCGCCAAATTTCGGCGTGACGATCAGGGCCACTTCGATTCGATACCGTATCCGGCGATGTACAGGAACTCCGCAGTAGACGCCTGGTTCGAAAAGAAGCAGCACCCGTTGCAAGAGGCCATGCAGGCGGTGCGCGACCTAACTCTGCAGGCCGACCACCGCATCACCGAGACGATCAAATGGAGCACTCCCACCTTCGAGTACAAGGGGAACATCTTCAGCTTCAACCCGGCCAAGAAATTCGTCAGCCTCCTCTTCCATACCGGCGCCCACATCCCCGGTACGCACAAGGCGCTGGAAGGCGAGGGCGATACCGCCCGGGTCATGCGCTTTGACGATGCTTCCGATGTCAAGAAACGGGTTTCGGAACTGACCTCGGTCTTGCGAGCCTGGTGCAAATGGAAGGACGGTTAGAGCCTGGCCCGTCGACCTGCCCGACCGCTGGGCACGATCCGGGTTGAAATCGAAGGCACCGACCTCCCCGGTCGTCGTTGTGGCCCCGACCCCGACGGCATCTGGTACGAGAACATTCACGTCGGCATTGCTCGCCACCGGGAGGCATTTGAACCCGTCACCGGCGATGCCGAGGTCGCACGCTGGGCTGTCGATGTCGCGGTCAAGATGGACGAGGACGGGAATCTCGATTTCGGCGGACCCTTCGTCGCCGGGCCGCGCGACGAACGGCACCTGGGCCTCATCTGGATACGGGAGGCCGAGGACGGAAGCTGGCAGCTGTTCCGGGCCGCCAAGTTCAGGCTCTATGAGATGGAGCGCTCGCTCTTCGAGGAGGCAATGAAACCGGGACGAAGGCTGGTGGGCCGCCTCGGCCTTACCGACGAGCAGGGTTGGCCCCGCTGTGCGACCGTGCGACCGCCGCTCATCAAATGGTCGGTTGAACCTTGACGATCGGTTTCGCCGTCAACCCGGTCGATGGGATTCGGACGGCTTTCGACGACTCGGGTGGGCCTGGGCTTCCTGTGCTCGTCTATCCCGGATTCACCGACCCCATCGAATACGCCAAAACCTCACCGCTCTGCCAAGCCCTGGCCGAGGAATTCCGCCTGATCTATGCAGACCATCGCGGCCAGGGTCGGAGCGACAAGCCCCACGATATGAACTCGTATGCAATCGAAACCAGAGTCGCCGACGCCACCGCCGTCCTCGACGCGCTCGGGATAGAGAAGTCTCATTACCTCGGATTCTCCTGGGGAGCGCGGCTCGGCTTCGCTCTGGGCGAACATGCCCGGAAGCGATTTCTCTCCCTGGTCCTCTGCGGGAACCAGCCGTATCAGTGGCCGGTCGACGGGCCGATGCTCACCGCGGTGGCCGCGACGGTCGCCGCCGGTAGTCGCCGCGGCATGGCCGCTTTCGCGGAGACGTGGGAAGCGGCCATCGGCCAAAGGTTTCCCGAGCCGGGCCGAACCTGGATGCTGGACAACGATCCTCTCGCTCTCGAGGCGGAATTCCAGTCGGTGTTTCTGGAAGGATCCATCTCCGACGACTTGACGAAATGGGACATCCCCTGCCTCATTTATGCCGGCTCCGAGGACGAGATGCAGGATAACGCCGCTCGGGCTGCCGCCGAGATTCCCGGGGCTCGCTTTCTGTCGCTGCCCGGCCACACTCACTTTTCTGCCGAGCGGGTGGCTGACGTGCTTCTTCCGCAGGTACGGGAGCTGTTTCGCTCCATCCAGTGAAGACCATAGATCCCAAGCTCCTACTTGTTCTGGGCGGAGATTCTTGGCTATGGCGCCAACCGATCAGAACGTGTAAGTCTTACGCCCTGAGATGATCAATGAAGAAGCCGAGCTGGCTGCCCTCTACGCAACTCCTCTCGATCAATTCACCGCCGCCCGCAACGACCTCGCCGCCCGACTTGAGGCAGAGGGCAACAAAGGGGCGGCGATCAGAACCAAGCAGCTGAAGAAGCCGTCGATCTCCGCCTGGGCGGTAAACCAACTCGGCCGTACTCGGGAAGTCGATCTCGCCCGGTTGCTCAAAGCCGGCGAGGCCCTCGAAGAAGCGCAACTGGCGGTGCTCTCGGGAAAGCCGGCCGATTTCGAGAAAGCACGGAAGGAAGAGGGGGCGGCCGTCCGCATGCTGCGGGCGGCGGCCAAGGAGGTTCTGCCCTCGGCCTCCGCCGCCGTCCTCGATCGCATCGACCAGACCCTGCGGGTCGCTTCCACGGCGGAGGGCCGGGCCCGGCTCAGAGAGGGACGCCTGGCCGAGGACCTCGAGCCCGCTGGCTTCGAAGCCTTCGCCAGCTTTCAAGCTCCGGCCCCAGCCATGGGATCGAAGGCCGCCACCAAGCAGCCGAATCGCAAACGCACTCTGTTGCTCGAAAAGCAGAAGGAGACGCGGGAAAAGCTCAAGGTGGCGGCGGCCGAAGCTCGCGCTCTGGAGAAGGAGGCCCGGGCCTCCGAAGCCGCTGCCCGCAAAGTGGCGCTATCCGCCGAGGCGGCACGCAAACGGGCGGAGCTCGTGCAGGCGGAACTGCAGAAGATCGAAGACGATCTCGCCCGGCTCTAGTGGCGGCTAGCTGAACGACCTCCAGGCGCCGCGATCACCAGCAGCCATCTGAGGTCCCCTCGGTGGGGAACCGATTCTTCATGACTTCAATCTGTCAGCGGCCAGATCCCGATGTGGCCTCCTTCGCCAACCGCCCATGACCCCAGCATGTGATCCCGGACGGTGATGAGGGTGGCCTCCCGTGGCACCCCTGATTCCTCGTCACCTTCCACCTCATCGGCTCCGCGAAGGTCCGGCCGGCATCCGAGAGATCTTGTATTCGAGCGTGGCCTCCTCCGGCGTTCGTCGCTCCCAAACGATATGCACCGTTCCATTCGCCTCGACGGCCAATCGTCGGCGTGCGATAAATGGCGTCATCGCTGGTCAGCCGAATGTCGGTTCCGAAGGTCTCCCCCCATCCCCGCTCGAATCGAACCAGATGCTGCTCGAGTTTGATCAGGATGAAGCGACTGTCTCGCATCCATCCACGAGATCAGGAGATCATCACCACTCATCGCCAGGGTCGGTCCCGATAACGGGCAGGCGTCGAGATACCAATGCTCGTCGGCTACCAGTAACGGGGCCGTGAACGATTCCCCAGCCAAAGAGCCACCGATGAATGCGATGTCCCGTACCACCCCGTCGCTCGAATGCTCTAGGTCCCGGTAGCCGATCCCGACATCGTCACCGAGCTGGATGGGAACGGGATGACAGCAGTCGCAGGTGAGATCATCCACCGATTCCTGCTCGACCAGGGGCTCACCGGCCGCCACCGACAGCGTGCTGTTTTCGAGCCAGGAAGCCACTGGTTGACCTTCGGTGGTGACGATCATCTGCACCAGCGCGGTCCTCGGAGCGGGCCCTCTCCGCTGATCACCTCCGAGCTCCTACCACCGGAGAGCCGGCAACAGCATTCCCGGGATCGACCGACGCCACCAATAACTCAGAACCCTCGGTCCAAGCCACCCAAACCTAACCGTCCGCCCCGGCCACCACCCGGATGGAACCGGCCTCGGCTAAATCGATCGTCTCTACCGAAGGAGGGGCGGCGGTGGTGGCGCTGGTTGAGATCGTGTCGGCAACGGGAGCAGGAGAACAACTCGTCACCGCCAAGGCGACAAAAGAAGTGACGAGAGCCGGTCTGATCGGAATTCTCAGGAGGTGCTCAGAAGCTCTTTGGCCTGCATCAGTCGGTTGCGGCGAAAACCCTCGCTAAAGTTGGCGTACAGATTGGCGAGATCATCAGATCCGTCTGGCGACCATCCGATCTTCCGTCGCAACTCGACCAATCGGCAGAGTGCCCTCAGTTCGATCAGGTGTTGCCTTCGCCGAGTCGAAGCGGGCGAGGATCCAATCGCCGGTCGCCTTGATCACCTGGCCCCGTTCTTCGGTGATCGCTGCCGTGAGGATGGGGTCATGACGGGCGAGAGCGGCGGCCATCTCGTCGGGATGCTCCTCCCAGAGCCGAGTGCTTTCCTCGATATCGGTGAATAGAAAGGTTTGCAACGCTCTACGTAGATTCAGATCGGAACCGGGCGTCAGTGCTGGGCCGAGACCACGTGAGTCACCGGAATCGGGAGGCGCTTTCGGAGCCGCTCAACGGCGTTCCCTCGGAGCCACCGGGATGTTCTCCTGGCAAATGTCGACAGGATCAACCGGTCGTAATCGGGGTGCTCGTTCCATTCATCGGCGGCGGCCTCGACCGGATCCTGATCGCCCACCCGCACCGCCTCCAGGTTTACTCCCTGACTCGCGAGCAGTTTGCGCGCCCGCTCTCCGGCTTCCAACGCGACGGCCGCTGCCTCGCCCTCGGTCCAGCCCCGAACGTGTTGGATCGGGGTCGCCGGGACCAGGAGTACGAACGAGGCCGTCGGGTCTGCGGTGGCGGCCTGACGAAGCACGCCCGAAAGTTCCGGGCTCTCGGCCGTCTGATACGCCACGACAAGGAAGCGGGCCACCGCCCCCGCACCATACTGCGGCGGGCATTCCGAAGGGGGCCGCAGAGTGACTCCGCGGAACACATGGGGCTAGATTCGTTCGATCGGAGGCAGACATGCCCGGCGGTATTTCCAACGAGGAAGTGTGGAGAGGCATCGTGAGCGGAAGCGACTCCGTGCTCGCTCGAGTTCGCCGCCGTAACAAGCGCCTACCGGGTTCTCCTCGATGCAAGCAGTGCCTTCTTCCAATAGGCGGTCCGCTGGCGTGGGTTATGAGGCTGCGGGGCCTCCAGGCCTCAGAAGGGAATCCCAACTTCTGCAATAACTGCGAATTGTTTATTCGCAAACATCCGGGAGGAGTGGAGGTCGAAATCACCTCTTTCTTCGCCGATGTGCGGGGCTCCACGGCCATGGCCGAGAAAATCAGTCCTACCTCGTTTACCGCAGCTATGAATCGATTTTTCGGTGCCGCCAGTCAAGTCTTGGTGCAAAGCGACGCTTATATCGACAGGCTTATCGGCGATGAGGTTGTCGGCTTTTTCATGCCGTATCTAGGCGCCGGCAACTCCCGTCGGGCGGTGTGGGCGGCCAGAGACTTGCTGATTGCAACCGGTCACCAAGATATAAGCGGACCCTGGCTCCCGGTCGGAATTGGCGTCAACACCGGGATCGCCTTTGTCGGATCCGTCGGTACTCCCGACGGGCGAAACGACTTCACGGCGATGGGCGATGTCGTCAACGTCACGGCCCGACTTTCGGCCCTGGCCGGCGCTGGCGAGATCGTCATCGGTGAGGCCGCCTGGAAGAAGGCGGCCATCGAAACGGAAGCACCCGAACAGCGGCGGATCGAAGTCAAGGGCAAAACCGAGCCACTCGATGTGTACGTTCTGAGGGTGGGCACCAATTAAAAGTTGCCAAACTGACCATCAAACCGACGGCCGCGCCCAGTACACCACACTTACACTCTACGTGTATAGTACGTGTATGAGTCGGCAACGCACCAACATCGAAATCGAAGACACCTATGTCGAAGCGATCATGGATCGCTACGGGGTCCGGACCAAAACCGAGGCTGTCGACCTCGCCCTTCGACACCTCGCCGGTCAGCCTATGACCCAAGAAGAGGCATTGAGGATGCGAGGCGCCAACGCCATGCTCGAGCCGCCGGCCGATTCAGGCCCCCGCCGATTGTCGTGATTCTGGTGCCGTGATCCTGGTCGACACCTCGGCGTGGGTCGAGTACGACCGGGCGACGGGAAGCTCTGTTGACTTGCGTGTAGCGGAGCTGATCGCGGGCGATGCCATCGCCGTTACGGAGCCGGTGGTGATGGAGGTGCTTGCTGGCGCTCGTGACGATGGCCGCTCCCTCGACCTGCGCCGCCTGCTATATCGTTCTCGACTCCTTAAATTCGACCCCGTCGTCGACTTTGAGGGCGCTGCTCACGTCTACCGCCGTTGCCGGCAAGCCGGGGTGACTCCTCGCGGCATGGTTGATTGCATGATTGTCTCTGTAGCGCTGCGAACCAACTCAACGCTGCTCGCGCACGACAGCGACATGACCCACATTGCCGTAGTTCTAGGCATCGACGTCGACCCCGCCACGATCAGAAAGTGAACCCGACGTTCCCTCGCTGTTTGTTTTCTCTGCCGAGTTTCCTCGGCCGATTTCTGTTGCCCTCAGCCACCACGATGCTCCCCCACCGGCTCGAAGAAAAGCCGGCTGGTCGCGGCTCGGCCACGGGAACCGCTGTTCGGGGGGATAAACAGGTCAATTCCTCCAACTGCTCTAGATGGTTGGCGTCGTTGCGCGGTACTTCTGTCCTTCGTCTACTTAGGGGCAAGTTCGAACTGAGAACCGCCGCTCAACGACTTCCACTCGAATCCAGATGGCAATGCACCGCTTGTCACCGCTTTCGTGACCGCCGAGCCCAGAATCTGACCGGGACCACACGATCCCAGCAATGAGGCGGCTTCGTTGAGAACGGGTCCGAAGTAGTCGCCGGCTCGTTCGTCGGATTCGCCGGTGACTAGGGCCATTCGCACTGCGAGATGATCGACTTCTCGAAACCCATCGCGGATCAAGGCCTCTCTGGCATCGAGGGCGGCCTGAACCGCCAGGCCGGCGCGCTGAAAGACCGCCAGCACGCCGTCGCCCGTGCTTTTGATCAAAGAGCCCTGACAGGAACTGATGGCCTGGGCCAGAAAGCCATCGTGGCGGGCCAGGGCGCGGGCCATCTCGACCGGGTACCGCTCCCAGATGGCGGTCGAACCGACGATGTCGGTGAGAAGGAACGTGACCGTTCCGCTTGGCAGGGCCACGGTTTCTCTTCCCGGCTGTACGAACCCGCTGCCGAATGCAGCCTCGGCGAGTTCATGCCGGCTGCTCACCCCCAGCTTCTCGAAGGTGTGTCGGACGTGGGACTCGATTGTCTTGACACTGATCCCCAACGCCTTCGCAATCTCGCGGTAGGTCCATCCCCGAGCGATGTAGGTGGCTACCTCCCGTTCTCGATTGGTCAAAAGACCGAAACTCTGGTTGGTCTGCGCGTCATCGTCGATATCGAGCAGGTAGCCGGCCACCTCAGGCGATATCGGAATCCCCCCGGCCAGCACCTGTTCGATCAGGTCGATCAACTCGTGGCGGTCGGTCGTCTTGACCACATAGCCGCTGGCCCCGGCCCGCATCAGACGCAACACGTCCTGGCGACTGGTTGAGACCGTGAACGCCAGGAACTTCACATGTTGATGGGTGCGCCGCAGGGCCTCGATGACCACGACACCGCCACCACCCGGCAGGGAGACATCCAACAGCACCACATCAGGATTGCGTTCCCGGATCAATTCGACGGCGTTGGGAACATCATCTGCCGACCCCACCAACGCGAAACGGCCCTCGAGGAGCTTTTCGATGCCCAACCGGACGATGTCGTGGTCTTCGACAATGAATACGCGGGGGAGAGTGGTGGCGGTAGTCATGAGCAAGGCACGGTGATGGTCACGTCGGTTCCGGTGCCGATGGCGCTCTCGATGACGACAGCACCACCGATCGACCGGATCCGACCGTCGAGTGACTCGGTGAGGCCCTGGTGGCCGACTCGCGAGAGTCCTTCGACAAACCCGATTCCCCGGTCCCTCACGTTGACCCGGGCGATTCCGTCAGTGATCTCGCTGTAGAGATGGATTTGAGCTGCGCCCGAGTGTTTGGCCGCGTTGACCATCGCCTCATGCGCCGCCGCCACCATGGCCGTCAGCGCCGGGTTGATCTCGGCGTCGTCGCGGACCACTGCCTCGATCTCGACCCGCCAGAGATCTTCGACGTCATCGCGCGCTTCCATCAACCCAGCCCGAAAGCTGTGCTGAAAGGGAGACCGAAATTCAGAGATGGTTCGTCGGAGCTCCCTTTCCTGGCGCCGGGCCAGATATCGCACCTGGGCGGCATCGTCGGCATCCATCCGGATCACGTGCAAGGTCTGCAGAACCGAGTCGTGGAGTCGGGCAGCAAGGTTGGAGCGTTCTTCGAGCCGGGTCGCCGCCTCCTGCTCGGTTCGCAGGTTCGCTTGCGCCTCCAACAGCAATGCCTCCCGTTCTCGGAGGGAGTCGAACGCCCAGCCGGCGATTAATCCCACCACGAGGAACTGGATGCTCCCGACGGTTCGAATCGCCCCCAGGTCCAAGAATCCATGCAGAACGGCTGAATAGACGGTGACGAATAGAGCCGCCACCATCGTCCAGCGGAGCGAGGTCGCATAGGCGGCTACGAACAGCCATGACATCGGGTATCCGCCGCTGATGAACTCGGGAGCGCCGGCGCTCAGGGCTGCGCCCGCGATCAGGAAGGCGACCAGGCCGTCGGCGACCACAAAGAACGGATTGCCGAGGAAGCGATCCCTACGGGCAGCCCACACGGTGACGCCCGCCCATGCGGTTCCGAGTGCGCCGGCTGTAAGGGCAACACGATCGTCCACCACCGGGTGAGCCCGGAGGACTGCCACGATCATCGCCAGCGACCACGCCCAGCCGACCAGCCGGCTCATCACAACCACCCAGCGCAGGGTGTGGCGCACCGGAGAGATCTCGGATGTGGGGGGTGACATCCGCGGTTCCCTTTCGAGGACGAAAGCATAAGAGGCGCTGACGCGCCATGGGGCCCGGTCCGCACCCACCGACAGACCGGGCCCCAGCGCGGCGCTCAAAGGTCGAACGCCACCGTGAGTGTCACCGTGGTTTCCAAGACGCCATTTGCATGCCACTGACCGGCGATGGTGTGGTTGCCGGTCAGGCCACCCGGGAAGTTGGCTTCCCACAGTGGCAGATGGACTCCGTCGAGAATGACATGCTTTTCCCGCATCACTACCGGAGCACCATCCACGGTGAGGGTGAAGCTGGTCGCGGCCAGGTCGGCCGGATCTCCGGGCAGTAAGAGCCCATATCCTTCAAGGACCCTGAAGGTGCGACCAGCCAGCCAGGAACCTGAGCCGGTGCACACCGTTCCCAGCCTCCTCTACCAAGGGTGGGTTGCAGGTCAGTTCGAACTCGGTGAAGAGTCGGAAAGTCCGGATGACTGCAAGCGTCCGCGCCAGAAACGACGCCATCTGCTGACGGTTCACGGTCGCCCCCGGCTCGAAAGTTGTAGCGGTGGTGCCGAGGGTGACCCCGAGCTGGCGCATCTGGTTGATTGCTTGTTGACTCTCAGTCGGCCAGGCGTTGATGTCGTTGAAGCCCTGGGCCGACCCGTCCGGGAGATCGACCGCAGTTGCTCTGATCGTCCTCGCGAGGAATCGCGCCATCTGCTCTCTCGTCACCGTGGCCTGCGGTGCAAATGCCGTGGCGCTGACCCCGGTCGTGATGCTCAATTCCCCGAGCTGATTTATGGCGACCTGGGACTCGACCGACAAGCCGGCCACATCCTCGAATCCCCTGGGGTTCCCCGGCGGCAGATTCCCGACCCAGTTGTAGGCCCTTGTCAAGAACAGGGCCATCTGCTCCCTAGTGACCGACCCGGCACCGTCGTAGGTCCCCACCTGGGTGGTGATGCCCCAGTAGGAAATGCAATCGATGTCGTGTTTGTGGACATTGGTCGAATCAACATCGACAAACCCGGCGTCGGGGATTCCGACCAGACAGGGCACGGTGTCGGTTACTTGTGCATATGCTGACGTCTCCGCCATCACCAGTACCTGGGTGGCCACAACACCACCAGCAGCGCTCTCAAGGCCCGCATGGGATGGTTCCTCTTCCGGAGCCATCTGGCTCCCTAGCGACCGGCGGTCACCGGCCAAGAGAGAGCATCAGTCATAAGGCCGCAGAGCTCAATCGGGTATTGCCCTGATGGGGACCTCCCTGAACCTGGTTCGACCACGAGGCGGCCCGCCCCTTGGTGATGATGGTCAGAGCGCGTAGAACTCCTTGAGGTTCCAGTAGCGCTCGGCGGGATCCAGATCGGGGCGTTCGAACCGGCCCCACACAAAGACCAGCAGTGCGAGCACTAGTGCCGCCACTCCGAACCACAGTGGCCGGGTGAGCCACCAGGTGGCGCTCCCCAGCGGGGGTTGCGGGAAGCCGAGCGGGAGCAGCACACCGGCGGTGATTACCAGGGCAGACAGATGCCAGAGAAACAAGGTCATGATCGAGGCGTTGACAGCTATCACCCCGCTCCATGGGCGCCTGCGAGAGAGCCAGCGATTAAGGGTGGGACGCAGCAACATGGCGAGTCCCACCTGATAGATCCCGAAGACCATGATCGCCACCGTCGGCGGCGCCATGTTCGAGATCTCGTCGTCGAGAACCCCGACCATGCTGGCTGGATAGGTTGCGGTCCGGGTGAGCGCCACCATCACCGCGAATCCCGCCACGGCCAACATCCAGAAGAGCCTTCGTGGAACCCGGTCGAAGGTTCCGTCGGCATAGAAGAAGCCGAGTTGGTGAACGAAAAGCCATACGAAGAAGAAGTTGGCCCAGCCGATACCCGGCACCCCCACCACAAAGCGGAGAACGTCGATGGCGACGGGTATCAGACCCAGCGCCACCAGTAGGCGCAGCCGGTATCGGTGATGGAGGGGAACCATCAGCGGGGTAGCGACCACGAGGGCGATATAGGCGACGATGAACCAGAGGGGGCCAAGCAACACGGGTAACGCCTTGGCGGCGGTTCCCTCCGGCAAGCCCGGGATCCGCAACACCCACGGTCCCACCACCAGCCAGAACAGGAGGAAGATCCCAACCGGTCGCAACAGCCGGCTGGCTCGACCCCGGAGAAAAGTGGCGCTGCCTTCACCCAGCCGATGCAAGCCCTCGAGGGTCACATAGTTGGAGAAGCCGCCAACGAAAAAGAAGATCGGCATGATCTGTAAGACCCAGGTGATGATCCAGAGCCCGGGCATCAGATCGAGGGCACTGGCCGCAAACAGGTCGCGCTCTCGAAGCTCGACCACGGCTCCAAACCAATGGCCGAGGACGACGACGACGACCGATAGCGCTCGCAAGAAGTCGACGTACCGATCACGATGGACCGGACTGGCGTCGGCCAGGTCGGATAGGCGACGGCGCCGGGCGGCTGGACTCACCTCCGGCGGCTCAGGCATGGCGGACCTATTTTCGTCTTAAGTCAGGTCCCCGTCCACCTAGATCGCCCGCTGCCACGCCCTTACTCCCGCCAGATAGCCGGCGCTGTTGACGGCAGCGTGGGCCAACCAGGGGGCGATCAGGCCTTCCGATCGCACCCTCAACCACGTCAGGCCGAAACTAGAGATGGCAGTCACCAACGCGCCGAGGACCACGACGCCGATTCGCGACCGTCGTGACGACAGCTTTGCCCGCAAAGGGTTGCCGGTCAATGCGCGGGCGGCCGGGATGAGATGCCAGATCCCGAAGGCGGCGGAGGTAACCGCCGCTGCCCGGACTTGCGATGCGCCGGCCCGGCGCCAGACTCCATAGACGACGCCCCGGAAAGCCACCTCTTCGAACAACGCGGTGCCGAGCGGAAATCGGACCAAGGAACGGTAGGCGATGCCGCCACCGTCATGGCCGGCGGCGCGGTCATCGAGCAGGTATCGGCTGGCGCGTGGGTGCAGGCTCACGGCCACGGCCAGGGCGGCTACGGTCAGCGATGCCGCCACACCGAGACGCAGACCTTTGATCACTCGGTTTGGGCCCAGGCCAACATCAGCGAGCGAGCATCCATATCGACGGGCGAGCTGAACCAGGCTCAGGCTCGCGGCGAGGTTGGCGGGCACGTAGGCGCCGGCCGGGATCACCATGTTCTGGACGATGTTGTATCCAGCCAGGGCGATCAGAACCGCCCATCGTCCATCGTCACTCATAGAGCGCGTCGATTTGGCGGGCGAAGGTCTCTTCCACCACCCGGCGCTTCAGTTTCAGAGTCGGGGTGAGCGCCTCATCGGGGAATCCGAACGGGAGGATCAGGTGGCGGTGAAGCTGTTCTGCCTCCGACAACGAGCGATTGACGGAAGCTACGGTGCGAGCTACTCGCTGCTGCACCTTGTGGTGTTCCCACAAACCGGCATCGCCCTCATCGTTGGTTCCCACAAGGTCCTGAGCGATGTGACCGTCAATGGAGATCAACGCAACCAGGTAGGGCCGACCCTCGCCGAGCACCATGGTTCCCGCGATCAAAGGGTCAGCCCGCAGTTTCTGCTCGATGGCGCGAGGGGCGACTTTGCGACCGCCTGCCGTGATGATGAGGTCCTTCACCCGGTCGATGATCTCGAGTCGGCCGCCGGTCGCCAGGCGTCCGACGTCGCCCGTGTGAAGGAAGCCGTCCCCGTCGATGACCTCGACGGACTGGGCGGCCTCTCCTTCGTATCCGACAAACACGTTGGGACCGCGCACTAACACTTCGCCATCGATGCCAAGCCTGATCTCGACCCCATCGATGGGGGCGCCAACCACTCCCACCTCAAGGTCGTCGGGACGCTGCACCGTGCACAGGGCAGCGGTTTCGGTGAGACCCCATCCTTGGTGAAGCGGTAGCCCCAACGCCTGGAAAAACTGCTGGGTTTGAGGCTGGAGGGGAGCCGCTCCCGACACGGCAAACCAGCACCTCCCCAGCCCGATCCTCTTCAGGACCCGGCGACCTAGGACCCGGGCCGACACGGCTCCGAGTCGGGTGGGCGGCGGCAGGGTCCGTTCATCGTCCCGTCGCCGTACCGCCGATTCGCCCGCCGCCACCAAGAGTCGGGCAAAGGTCCGACGAGCCAGTCCCGAGTTCCTCATTTCAGCCTGGATTCGACTCTGCATCCTCGACCACACCAATGGCACCGCCACAAAGATGGTGGGCCGCACCGACCGGATCGCAGCCGGGAGCTGCTCGATCTCGGGGACGAACCAGCAGGTCCACCGTTCGCTGGTGGCTACCAGCGGAATCACAGTCGTGACTACCCGCTCGAAGGCATGAGCCAGTGGCAGATACGAAAGAGTCTTCTCTCGCCGTCGAACTCCCACCGCCCGAGCCGATGCCTCGGCCGCCCACACCAGGTTGGCGTGGGTGAGGGCGGCGCCCCTGGGATCACCCCCGGTTCCTGATGTGAACACAACGGTCGCCACATCGTTGGGTGTCGCTGCACCCAAACGATCTTCGAGACCGCCGGGATTGTCCGCTAGCCAGGCTTCCCCTTGGCGCACCATGGCCTCGCGCCCGCGAATTCGCTCGGATTCGTCCTCGGCGAGATTGAGTCCGATCACCGTCTCGAGTCCGGGGGCAAGCGCTTCGCGGATTCTTCCGATGAGCTCGTAGCTGTCCGCCACACAGAACCGAGCCCGGGTTCGGTTGAGGATGTCGGCAATCTGGTCGGCGGGGCTGGTGGGGTAGATCGGGACCACGACCGCACCGATGTGTTGGAGGGCGTAGTCCGTCATGACCCAGTCAGGGGTGTTGGCGCCGACCAGACCCACTCGTTCGCCAGACTTGATCCCGAGCGAGGCGAACCCAGCGGCGAGCCGGACAACCTCGCTCCGAGCGGCGGCCCAGGTAATGGGAAGCCAACGTCCCCCGGTTTGGTGGTACCAGAAGGGCTCGGTACTCCGCTCGCCGGCGCGCCGGAGAAAGCACCCGACCACGGTCCCAGGGCTGCCTCCGCCTGACATTGACGCGAGAGGCTACGCCCGGCGGATGAGCTGGTGCGGGCCAAGAGGGCGAGGACGAAGATGGCGACGCGTTACTCGCCCCTATGGCGGCTCGTTATGGTCGGGATCAGAGTCCGTTGACGAATCCCAGCACGACCTCTTCGTAGCGCTCGCGGTCGGAGTTCCACGACTGCACATGCTTGGCCCCTTCGAACTCCACCAAGGTCACCAGGTCTGGGCGCCGGCTGCTGAGTTCTCGACTGGAGTCGATCGGAACCGAGGGATCGGCCGTTCCGTGCAGGACCAGGATCGGCGCCGCCAGCCCGTCGGCCCGTGAGACATAGTCGATGGCAGCCCAATCGACCCCGAAGCGAAACGATGAGATCGTCTTGGCCACCCAGGCGAGCGAGGACGGAACCGGAAGACCGATCACTGGTAGGTCGCGTTGGATGGCGTTATAGGTGACCGTCGCCCCGACATCGATGTTGGGTGCATCGAAGACGACCCCGGACACGAGATCAGCAAGTTCGGACTTCTCGAGAAAGCTCAGAGCTACCGCCGCCCCCGTGCTCAACCCGACCAGCACCACTCGTTCGGCTCCCTGAGATACGGCGTATTCGGTCGCTGCTTCGAGGTCTTCCCACTCGGTGACCCCGAACTGAAGGAATCCGCTGGGATCGGCGGGTTGATCGAGATCGTTGCGATGGGTGATCGCCAGCAACGGATACCCGGCTTCGGACAACGGCTTCGCCAGCCGGAGGGCCTCTCTTGGGGATGCATTTCTTCCGTGGACCGCAACGATCCAAGTGTCTGATGAGCCAGCCGCCTGAATGGCGTCCATCGGCCCAAGGGGTGATTCGAATGCAACCTCTTCGAATTCGAGGTCGACCGCAGTTTCGAAATCGTCGGGATAGATCCAAGGGTCAACGTCGACCGGAGTGCCCATCGTCGGTTCGTCACCATCGAGTAGCACGAAGGAACGAGTTATGGCGGTGTCGGTCTGGGTGATGATCTCGTCGACCACGCCGTAGCCTCCTTCCCAGGTCAGTCCGTAATAGCCCGCGTTGAACAGCTCTCCGTCGGCCGGATTTCCCTGGACCAACACGACCGTGTCGGTCCCGACGGATTCCACGCTTGCGCGGTATTCGGGTTGACCGGGCTTCGGGGTCAAGAGATCGGCTTTGATCTGATCGGAGAAATACCAACCTCCTCCGACGTAGAAAACCACCGCCAACACCACCACGGTCCAACCGAGTTTTCGGAGCCAGCCACGGCGGGTCGGTGTGGCTTTGTGGCCGACCCGGCCGGATTGGGTTTCGTTCATTTCACCCTCCTCTGCCAAACACGACGTCACTCACATTTCAAATCTCTCGGACGCGTGCCAACCTGGCTATCAGGGATCCTCCTGATAGCGTCGCCGCATCCGGCGCCTTCCGATTAGGACCTATGCCCCCCTGGTGCGGGCTCGTCAAAATCCCTACTAAGGGACATCCCCGATGGCGGAGGAGCTGGCAGCCTTACACAATGCGGAAGGTCGCAACAAAGGAGGAAACGTGCGACGCAACTTCATTTTCATCGCTGTGTTGACGGTGGTGATGCTGATCATCCCCTCGGCTGGATGGGCGAGCGCCGGTCCACCAGAGGGTCCGGTGCATCTGGCGCTTGGCGACTCTGTCGCCTTTGGCGTCGGGACACCGAACGAAGCCAAGCTCGGGTACAACGCGATGCTGAATCGATGGGCGCATGCCATCGACTGTCGGGAGGGCCCGGAGGCGGCATGCCCGGGTCTGGAGCTGGTCAACCTGTCGGTGCCGGGGGCCACGTCTGCCAGCCTCATCGCGGGGCAGCTTCAACCGGCCCTGGCATTGATCGCCGATAGGAACGGCGACAACGACCCCGACAACGACGTAATCCTGATCACGCTCACGATCGGCGGTAACGATCTGGTGAACCCGGTCTTCCAAAACTGCCCCGGCCCCAATTGCGTACCGACGGTGCAAGCGATCTTCGCTAGCTACAGCCAGAACCTGGCGTTGATATTGGGATCGCTGCGAGCGGCGGCACCCGATGCGCAGATAGTGATGATGACCTACTACAACCCGCTCGGATCGTGCTTCCGGGCTCCCTTGGCGCCGCTAGCGGATGTGCTGCTGGAGGGAGGCCCAGGCGTGCCGGTCGGCTTCAACGACATCATTCGTCTGGTGGCAGCATCAACTGACGTCGACATTGCCGACACCTACGGGCAACTGGAAGACGCTGACTTCGTAGGAGGCGAGGACTGCCTTCATCCCGACATCAGCGGCTACCACAAGATCGCGGAGATCTTCCTGGACGTCATCGACTGATTGCCGCCCTGCCGACTGGATGCGAATGGTTTGGGGGGTCGTACGGCCCCCCAAACATAATGTCTGATCGGCCAGCTCCAACGCTGTGACAGGGGCCCGCCTGCAGAAGCTTGATTGCGGTCGGTGGGCTTCCGGACGACATCACCGTCCATCGGTTCATTGCGCTGATCGACCGCGACTGCCGGAGCGCCGCCGCTGGCGGGCTCCTTTCAGGCTGGGTTCGTCTTCTCCAAGCCGGGCCAGGACCACCAGAGGCTCTTCGAAGCCCCGGGCCAATACGGATACTTCTGTCCGATCGTGAGCCCCGATAGCACGCCCCACTACAAGGAAGGCTATGTCGGGCTTTTCGACGTCACCGGTTAAGAAGCGGGTTGCCTCTGTGACTTCTCGGCCATCTTGGCGAGGCGGCCGGTGACGCCGGCGCCAAACCTCGGGTCTCGGATCACAGGGCCAGCATTGGCTGCGGCCTCACCGAATGAGACTCGGCCGGGTTCGTCTTTAAAAGCAGGGTCTCGCTACCGGCCGAGGCGATCTAGCACTCGGAGCAGCTCCATCGGAAGGGGAAAAATCAGCGTCGAGTTCTGCTCGGCCGCCACCTCGGTCATCGTCTGCAGCATCCGCAGTTGAATACCCGCCGGGTGAGCCTCAAGTAGCCCAGCCGCCTCAGCCAGGGTCTTGGCGGCCTCTTTCTCGCCCAAGGCGTGAATGACTTTCGCCCGACGTTCGCGCTCCGCCTCTGCCTGGCGGGCCATTGCCCGGCGCATCGAATCCGGCAGTTCGACATCCTTGACCTCGACCAGAGACACTTTGACGCCCCAGGGGTCGGTAAGCCCGTCGATGATCTGCTGAAGCTCCTGGTTGATCTGATCGCGGTTCGTCAAAAGCTCATCGAGATTGGCTTGCCCGATGATGGACCGCAAGGTGGTCTGGGCGATCTGCGAGGTGGCGAACCGATAATCCTCGATCTCGAGGATCGCCCGGTGGGGGTCGAGCACCCGGAAATAGGTGACGGCGTTGACCCGCACGGTCACGTTGTCACGGGTGATGATGTCCTGCGGGGGGATATCCATCGTCACTGTGCGCAGGCTCACCCGCAACAGCCGGTCGACGATTGGAATCAGCAGAATCAATCCCGGGCCCCGTGGCGGTCCGCTCACCCGGCCGAGTCGAAAGACCACGCCCCGTTCGTATTCGGGAAGGATCCGGATGGCCGCCCTCAGAATCGTCAACACGACGAAGGCTGCCAGACCTATGCCTACCAAAGATTCAAACGTCATTGTGAACCTCCTCCACCAACAGGCGCACGCCTTCGGTGCCTATAACTCTCGCTTTGGAGCCGGCGTCGAGCGTTGCCTCCGACTTGATATCCCACCACGTTCCATCAAGGAACGCGGTCCGACGGTCGCCCGTCGACTTGATTGTCACAGTTCGCCCCACCAGCGTCTCGGGGCCCATGGTGACCGGTTGGCGTCGGGCCAGCAAGGCCGACCGGCCTGCCATCATGCTGGCCACTCCGATCACAACTGCGCTCGGCCAAACCACTGCCGGGCTCACGCTGACGGATCCTTCGAAGAGGAAAAGCCCGCTCAAAAGCAAAGCCAGCGTCCCCCCTCCGGCCAAGACCCCGACGCCGGGGACGAATAACTCGGCGATGAGCAACGCAACTGCCAACACAAACAATGCGATGCCGGCGGCTCTGACCGGGAGGATGCTCAAGGCGAAGAACGCAAGGATCAGCATGATCACCCCGGCGATGCCGGAGAAGCCAAGACCGGGGTTGGCCGCCTCGTAGATGATCGCCAGGGTCCCGACGGAGAGCAGTAGGAAGGCAATGTTGGGATCGGCCAGCCAGCCCAGAACTTGGCGCAAGGGGCCCGGCTCCAGGCGCTCGACGGTGGCGTCGTCCGTGGCCAGGCGCACTCCCAGGGAGGGGATCTCCCGTCCGTCGAGCTGGGCCAGGAGATCGTCGAGATCGTCGGCCACCAGGTCGACAACACCCAGTTCCAGGGCCTCCCGCGAGGTCACCGAGCGCCCGTCTCGCACCGAGTCCTCGGCGAATCCCACGTCGCGATCACGTCTTTCGGCAACAGACACGGCAAAGGCGACGGCATCGTTGATGATCTTGTCGGTTATCTCTCCGCCTTGAAGGTCGACGGGAGTAGCCGCCCCGATCGAGGTCGCCGGGGACATCGCCGCGAGGTGCGCCGCCATCGTGATGAATGTACCCGCTGAGGCGGCACGCGCTCCTTCCGGGCTCACGTACACGACCGTCGGTGTGGTCGAGTTGAGTAAGGCTTGCACGATCTCTCTCATCGACAGGTCCAGCCCACCCGGAGTGTCGATGGTTATCACGAGTGCCTGGTAGCCGCCCGAGTCGGCTTGTTCGACCGCGTCTGTCACGAAGTCGGCCACCACCGGGGTGATGGCACCCTCGACATCGATCAACAAGATTCGATCGCTATCGGTGGCTGGGGCGGCAATCAACACCGCGGCCGCGAGTCCCAGGCTGGTGGAAGCCGCTCGAGCGAGGATTGCTAGCCATCCACTCACATGACGATTATGACCGTCTCTCGGACGAGTGAGACAACGGAGGGTGGAGGATCAGCGGGCGAATCGTCTGCGCTCGCGTCAACCACAGCCCGGAGCGGTCTAGTTGGAACCCGGCTTATTCGACGTACAGCTTTCCTTTGCGTTTGGAGAGCTTTCCCCGGCCAAGAGGTATCACGGCCGTCAGCACCTTGTAGAAGGCTTCGAGGCCAGGGATCTTGGCGAAGATGCCCTGCGGTCCCCGGACCATGACACCGGTCGTGACGTCGTATTTCGACGCGTGCCAGGGGCAGACGAGGCAGCCGTCGCTGTCGATGCTGCCATTGGCCAAGTCGGCGTAGAGGTGGCGGCATCTCCGGGTAACCGCAAACAACTCGCCTTGAGAGTTTCCAACCGCGTAGCGACCTGCTCCCGTGACGATTCCCGGCGTGAGCTCGGAGACCGATCCCACCTCAACTTCTGCCACCTATACCTCCACCTTTAAACCGAGGCTAATGCGACGGGTCCATGCCTGTCACCCGAGCCGGACTAGCCGGTGGCGGCAAGAGGGCGGTGGTTGAGAAGGGTACCGAAGTCGTCTCCCTCGAAGGAGATTCCTACCGGCTCAAAGACCGCGACCTGGGGAGGGCGCTAGCCGACGACACAGAGTGACCGACAACCCCGACCAGAGGTGTCAATTTTCAAACCCCCAGGGCCCAATTTTCAGGCGGTGTTGATTCCCCCCTACGACCTCGGGCGGAGGTTGTGACCTCTCACGTCTTCGCAAACTCGTGCCCGCCAAGCAGACGGGCTTCGTCATACCGTGGTGGTTGTCCACCCGGCCAAGGGACATCAGGGGTCTTAAGCTCGACATAACGACGGGGGACGAGATGACATTGGCGGCCGGACCGTACGAGCAGATATCTGTCACAGAGGGTGCAAGAGCACCGTTCTATCTCTTGCGATACGACAAGGACGGTCGCGCAGCTGGTCCCCGCACCCAAGAACATCTCATCGATGCCCTGGAGTCAGGCGACTTCACCGATGTCTATGTCTTCTCGCACGGCTGGAACAACGACTTCTCGACCGCCCTCTCCTATTACCGCAACTTCATCGTTGGGTACGGAAACCTTCGCCGAAGGCTCAACCTCGACTACGGACGCCCGTACCGGCCGCTGCTGGCCGGGATCGTGTGGCCAAGCACAGCTCTCGTTCTCCCGTGGGAAGAAGGACCCTCCTTTGCCGGTGGCGAGGCGAGAGATGAGCTCTCGGCTGGGGAGCAAGTGCTGATCGAAGACTTGGCGGCCGACGTTGCGCCTTCCGATCGGGACCGGTTCTACGAGTTGGTGAACAGCGACCAAGGACTTTCCGAGGCGGAGGCGCTCGAGCTGGCCACACTGGCGCAGTCGGTGTTCGCCGATGGGGACAGCGACGTCGGCGACGAGCAAGGTCCCGATCCGGGAGAGTTTGTCGCTTCCTGGGCCGCCATCCCTCAGCCCGTCCCGGAGACGGAGGCGGGGCCGGCAGACTTTGGGGACTTTGGAACCGCGGGTACAACGGACTCAGCTCCCGACGCGGCTCTAGAACTCGGCAAGTTCGATCCTCGCAACGCCCTCCGCATGCTGACGGTCTGGAAGATGAAGGACCGTGCAGGCAAGGTCGGGGCCTTGGGGGTAGGCGGGGTGCTGAGGGACGGGCTCGCCAAATCGTCGTCCGAAGTCCGCTTCCATTTGATCGGCCATTCCTACGGTGCCCGGGTGCTGCTCTCGGCTCTTGCCTATCGGCCGGTAGCTCGCCAGGTCGATTCGCTGCTTCTCCTCCAACCGGCGGTATCCCATCTCTGCTTTGCCGACTTGGTCCAGGGCAGCAACCGCCCGGGCGGTTATCGCGACACACTTATCCGGGTGAAGAAGCCCATCCTCGCCACCTTCAGCGCCCACGATTTCCCCCTGACCAAGATCTTCCATCTGACCCTCCGACGGTCTCGCGACCTCGGGGAAGCGGAGATCGCGGCAGGGGAGCCACCCAACGTTTATGCCGCCCTGGGCGGATTTGGGCCCCGGGGGCTCGGCCATCGATCCCAGGAGATCAAGGTGAAGACGGCTCCCGAAGGGTATGACCTGGGGGAGTCCGCGCCCGAGGTTTATGGAGTGGATGCCACTAGCACGGTCGGCGGTCATGGCGACGTGAGCAACCAGAGCACCTGGTGGGCGCTGCATTGCCTCGTTAAGGGTTGACGTGGCCGAGGCCCTGCAACGTGAATGGTCGCTGCCCGTTCTGAAGGTCTTCCTCGACGCCTCGAGCGCCGATCCCCAGGTGCGCATCCGATTGCTGACCCACCACGACGGCCAGCCGAGCCTGGAGGGGGAGTGGACCCACCTGTTGTCCGAGTTCGGTTCCTGGTCGTCTGACCGAGGACGGGGCCCTGAACTTCAGCCCCCGCAAGGGGCCGTCAAGCAGATAGCCGAATGGGTCCACAACCGCTTGGGCCCCAGGGCAGAACTTTGGCTGCACCTCGTCAAGCCCTACGCACATCTGGGAGCCCTCGACTGGGAAGGCGAGCTCCAACCTGCCCTAGGAGTTCCGCTGCTGCGCTTGCCAGATGTCTTCCCCATTCCCGAGATTCATCGCTCCGTGGTGACAGTCGCCGTCTGTGCCAGTGGGCCCGCGGTCAAAGGACCGCCCCCCGCCCTGGAAGCATTGCCTTTGATCGCCCGCGCCTTTGCCAGCATCGGAAGAGAAGTCCGCTTTCATATCTTCGCCGACGAAGCCGCCGGGACGATGGCCGGACTGCCAGATCTGGAAGGCGTAACCGTAGAAGTCCACAATCCGGTGGACGCACCCGCACCGGCCGACCTGTGGCCAGGAGTCGTCAATCCGTGGCTGCGCTGGATGCTGGCCGCCCGTGACGACGCCACCGATGTGGTGCATTTCGTCGGCCACGGGTATTACGGCAACGAGCAGGGCTGGCTGGCCCTGGCCGGTGCCCCCAGAGGTGATCGTTCGTCGGCCAGCCACATCGGCTCGAACGAGTTGGCCAGCTTTCTGACATCGATGGGAGCAGCCGCGGTGGGGTTCTCCAATACACCGGACAACTACTCCCCGCCGGGTCTCCGGGCCTTGGTCGATGCGTTGGGAGCCAGTCGGGCCGGGCCGGTTTTGCTGCACAGCCCCGAGAGCGACCCGGAGGGGGCTCAGCTCCAAGGCGCCTACGGATTCTTGTTTGGCGAGCGGGGTCGCCGGCCACCACCCAACCCCTCCCTCCTCTTCTTCTGCCAACCCGACCGACTGCCGAGGAAGGTCGTGCGGGGACTGGAGCCGATCAAGGAAGAAACCCCCATCGACGACCTCGGGGCCACTTCTTCTGTGCGGGATTACTTCGCGGGTCAGGCGGCCGGGCAGCCGAAGTGGGTGGCCGTGACGGAGCGCTTCCTTGATCAGCACCGGGCCAACCTCCTGAGACAACGCACTTCTTCCGAGGATCCCAGGACGGAGACGCCGCTCGATGCCTATTCGGAAGGGGTGGAGGCCGCACTTCGCGAGATTCGGGGCATCGTTGACAGACACGTCCCGGCGCCGCCCGCCGTCACCACCTCCTCCGGATGAGCAGAACGATTGTTTCCATCGAACCGCTCGGGGTCGATCAGGTCATTTTTAAACTCGCCGGCGCTCCCTTCAGGATCCCGGGCGCCGAGGTCAACCGCTTCTTCGACTCGAGCGCGCTTGCCGAGCCCGCCGGGCAGGGTCCCGTCCGCCAGCTTGGGGCCGCGCTTTTCTCGAGGCTGAAAGAGCACGAGGCTGTGGCCGATGCCATCAGCCGGGCTCTCGCCATCGCCGACGGTCCGAGTTACCCGATCGGGTTTCAGATCACCGACGAAGAGATCGCGGCTTTGCCCTGGGAAAGTCTGGCCATCGACGCCACGTTCCCGGCCCTCGAGGCTCGGTGGCCGATCGTGAGGGTGGTGACGCCCATCTCTCCTCTCGTTCGACAGGCCTTTGCCCCCCCGCTCCGAGTGATGGCAGTCCTTTCGGCCCTGCACCGTTCGGCGGAACGAGAATGGCACGGCCTTAAGGCTGCGGTCGACGCGGCGCGCCAGCAAGGGCTTCGGATTCAGCTCAAGGTGATGGTTAGTGAGGAGGCCTTGAAGGATCAGATCAGTGCTGAACCTGATGACGTCATCGAGACAGTTCCTTCTCTGAGCACCGAGCTGACGAGATCGATCAACGACTTCGCTCCCCAGATCCTGCACTTCTTTTGTCATGGGTCATACCGGGACGGAATCCGCCGCCTCGAGCTCGCCACTGTTGTTGACTGGGATCAGGCGCCCGGCCAGGAGGCGCAAAGTTCCTTACGGTTGGCGATAAGTGAGTTGGCCGAGGCGACCAAGGGGATCTGGCTGGTTGTCCTCAATGCCTGCGAAGGCGGCAGCGGATCCCAAGAGGCCTATTCCTTTGCCCACGAGCTGGTCAAGGCCGGGCTCCCGGCCGCAATTGGGATGCGCCGTGCGATTGACGCCATCGACGCCAACACGTTCAGTGCTGCCTTCTATCCCTCGCTGTTCTCTCTCTTACGATCAATGGCCGGGCTCGCCCAGGGGGAAGCGGCCCTTGAGTGGGGGGACCTGTTGGTGGGAGCACGGCGAGCGTTGCGCGATCGCCATGGCGATCCCAGCGACGACGACACTTGGACCCTCCCGGTCCTTTACGTGCATCCAACCACCTTTCAGTTGGTCACCAACGCCGCCGCCGCGGTCCGAGATGTTGAGCGCAACCTCGGCTCGACCGACATCTATCAGGCGTTAGCCCAAGTGCTGAATTCGGCGAACGCACCAAGTTCGGTCATCGACGAGCTCCTGGCGCAAGCGGCCAACACGGCCGCGGCCGCCACCTCCTGACCCGGGTGGACTGGAGCACCGCTCTCACCGCCAACGCCTGGGCGGGCGAGGAAGGTCCTGTCTCTGGCACGCTTTCCAACCAGGCCCGAGGCTGGGCTACTCAGGGCCGCTTCCCGAGCCCGCAGGAATGGCTGGGCCCACCCGACCTACCCGATGAGCGCGACTGGAAACATGAAAGGATCGGCTGGGGTTTGGTCTTGGCCGAGCCGGATGGCGACTGGTCGGCCGCCGACAAGGCACAGGCGCGCGACGCGCCCGAGCCTCTACAGGCATTGATTGCATCCCGGGGAGCCGCCCCGGTCCTTCGCTACCACGCCGAGCTCAGAGACCGCAAGCTGCGTCGCTACTACAACGACGGCACCGTCAATGACCCAGAAATTGGTCTCAGCGCCACCGGAGTCGGTCGCGGTCAGATCCCCCGGTATCTCCTCGTCTATGGCGATCCCGTCGCGATCCCCTGGAGCCTCCAATATGCGCTCAACCGCAGCCACGCCGTCGGCCGGCTGGACCTCACCGGGGCCGCCCTCGACAACTACGTGACCGCGCTCCTGGGCAGTTGGGACCGATCCGGAGCTGATCCGGTCAAGGCCACGGTGTGGACGGTCGACACCGGGCCAGACGACATCACGAGCCTCATGCGCCGCTCCCTCGCTGATCCGATTGCCAGAAAACTTGCTGAGGACGACGAGACCACCAGGACGTTATCCCACTTGCGTGGCGACACCGCCACCCACCAATTATTGGTCGACAACCTCGCCTCCCACCACCCGGCCGTGGTGGTGACCACCAGCCACGGCAAGACCGGCCCGCTCGACAATTCCGAACAGATGAGTGCCGACCTGGGTCTCCTAGTTGACCAGAACCGGCAAACCCTGAGTCTTTCGGAGCTGACCAGGGCCTGGGAGCCCGACGGTGCCGTTTGGTATGCCCACGCCTGCTGTTCGGCGGGGTCGGCGGCGGGATCAGGCTACGCCGATCTGCTCGAAGCCGGGAGCCTGGCGGAGCGAGTAGTCACGAAGGTGGGCGAACTGGGCGCCCGGGTAGCGCCCCTGCCGAAAGCCTTGCTCGGCGCCAGCAAGCCGTTGCGCGCCTTCGTCGGCCACGTCGAACCAACCTTCGACTGGACCCTCCGTCAGCCGGACAATCAGCAACTGGTGAGCAGCAGCCTCATCGAGGCGGTCTATCCGAAGCTCTACCTCGGGCACCCGGTCGGGCTGGCGTTTCGGGACTTCTTTCGCGGAGTCGGTGAGCTGTGGAGCAAGTACGTGCTGGCCCGAGACGAGCTCAACGCGGGCAACGCAGCCGCCCGAGCTGACGCTTTTCGCATCCGACTCACTGCCCATGATCGGCAGAGCCTGGTGATTCTGGGCGATCCCACCGTGACCGTCCCACCCCTTCCTAGCCGCCGCCAACCCTGATCCCGACGGCGCTCAGCGAGGAAGGCGGCCGCTGGCATGGGAGTAGCCAACGTTGACCTTCTGGCCGGTGGTGGTGAGCACAAGATGTGAGTTGCGGTCGGTCCGGTAAGCAATAAAGCCTCGTGTCGCCAGCTCGGCAACCACATCTGGATGTGGATGACCATGGGGGACGATGTGGCTGCTCATCACGAGGCGGGTGCGACTAGCACGGAGGTGGTCGAGCAAGGGCGTCGCATTGGCAGGGTCGAAGACACCGTTCCGACCGCCGTGATGTGGGATCTGAAGGTAGTTGAGGGTCGCTGGGAGCCGGGGAGTTATCTGCGGCCATACCTCCGCCTCGGCGTCACCGCTGAGAACGATCGTCACCTCCCCCAGGGTTAGGGCCAAGACCACGGAGTTGTTGTTCTCGTTGTTGGGATCGATCTGATTGAAGTTGGGCCAGAGGATTCTCAGATCGGCATGGAAAGTCACTTCGGGTGGGCCGAGGATCTTGGTTTCGTCCACAGCCTGGTGATGGGCGACCCGGTCCGATCTGCCGGCAAACTCCAACAAGACCCCGTAAGTGGTCGAGGCAACCGACTTCGGATACCAGAAATGCCGGGTGCCAAAAGTCTTCAAAACCTCCTTGAGCCCGCGGGCATGGTCGGCATGTCCATGGGTAAGAAGCACCCATTCGAAGTTGTGCTTTATGTCCTTCCAGGGAATCGACAGTCTTTCGAAATACCGCTTGATGAAAGGAAGGGCACTTCGCTGACGGTCGTAATCGTTGCAATCGACCAAGCCCAATCGACGGTTGCCCGTGTCGTCGCGAGAGTCGACGAGGATGCAGTCTCCCCAACCCACATCGATCACGATCACCGCCAACTCAGACATCTGCCGGTGGCTCCTTTCGGTAACGAAGCTTCAGCTCCTTGTTGGGAAAACTGCGGCGTGCCTGATCGATCTCACCCTGCGCCCAAGCCTGCACCGATTCGGTTTCGATCGGAGAGAAGAACACGTCCTCCCCACTTTCAACCTCGGTCAGCGCTTCGAGGTCGATGTCGCCTGCCGTGTACCGGTAGGTGGCTTGAAACGTTGCGAGACCGATTCTGTAGACGAGGCCTCGTTCGGCCTGGCGGCCGCCTCTCATATCGGTGCCCCAGTCTCGGGCGCCCCGGAGCCAATCGGTGGGAATCCACACGTCCTCGAGCTGGATGGACAGAGAGGGATCGCGCCCTTCCAGGGCGAAAAGAGCCGAGATGTCACTGGGTCGAGTAAAAAGATCGGGCTCAGCACCGTGCCTGTCTCCGGCTGCTCGTAAGGCGCGATACACCACCCCCGACACCCCGAGTGCGCCGACCCCCGCCAAGGTCGCCACGGGAGGAAGAGGGATTTGCCAATCGGAGCCGGGCGCCTCGGTGGTAATCACGAAATAGGTCACCCGTGACATCTCCGTGCCGTCGATGGTCCGTTCGGCGTCAACAGCAACGGGAACGAAAACCTCAAACTCTGGCACTCCGGTCATTTTTCTCCCGTGGGAACGATTGTTGACATGACCTGTGTTGCTCGCAACGATACGGGGGGCGGGCGCTAGTAGCCGTAACCGAGAGAGCAAACGATGGCCCGACGGGAGTATCTCGACTTCGATCTTCTGGTTGAACCAGAAGGCGATGGTCAATTCGCGGCTCGGGTTACCAATTCGCCGGCCGGCGAAGGCAGCACTCTCTTTCGCCTGCCCTTCAACGACCTCGAGATCGAGAACTACTTGCTGCGCTTCAGCAGAGCCCGGGCCACGATGCGCAGGATCGACTCCCCCGAATTGGAAGCGGCACGCAAGTTCGGGTCTGAGCTCTTCGGCGCCGTGTTCGTCGGTGAGGTGATGAACGCCTATCTGCTCAGCCGTGCCGCGGCGGAGACGAATGGGAAGGGGCTGCGGATACGCCTGCGTCTGACCGATTCCCCGGGCTTGGTCGACTTGCCGTGGGAGCTGCTCTTCGACCCCGGGGCCCAACGAGACTTTGTTGCGCTTTCCGAACACACCCCGGTCGTCCGTTATCCGCAGATGCCGAGTCCGGTAAAACCACTGGCGGTCTCTCCACCCCTTCGGATCCTGATGGTGGTCTCCAGTCCCACCGACTACGACGAGCTCGATGTGTCGGGCGAGGAAGGGCTTCTGCGCGAAGCCTTGTCCGAGCTCATCGATGACGGATTGGTTGAGATCTCGCTTCTCAAGCCCGCCACGTTGAGCGCGCTTCATAGCTTCCTCGATCGACAGGAGGTTCACGTCCTTCACTACATCGGGCACGGCGGCTACGACGCCGCCCGCCAGGAAGGGGTACTGGTGATGGTGGGCGCCGAGGGGCGGGGCCGCAAGGTTGAGGCCAGCCGGCTTGGGACCATCCTCAACGACCACGACCAGTTGCGGTTGGTGGTCTTGAACGCCTGTGAAGGCTCCCGCTCCGGGATCGAAGATCCCTTCAGCGGGGTCGCGGCCGAGATCGCCCGCCGGGGGGCGCCGGCCGTGATCGCGATGCAGTTCGAGATCACCGACGAGGCTGCCAAGGCCTTTTCCCATGCCTTTTACGTCGCGATTGCCAACCGCTACCCGGTTGACGCGGCAGTCGCTTCCGCCCGCAAGGCGATGTTCGCCGCCGGCGACAACATCGAGTGGGCAACCCCGGTCCTCTACCTCCGCTCCACCGATGGCGTGGTCTTCGATCTCAAGGGAACTCCGCCCAAGCCCGTGCCCCCGCCACTCCCGCCAGGGCCCCCGCCACCACCCTTGATCGAGCCGCCCCGCCCACCTAAAACGCTCGACGTCCTGGAGGTCTTTGAGAAGGCTCTGGCCGCGGTTGAAGCGAAGAGCTGGACCGAGGCCCGCCATCTTTTGCAGAAGGTTGTCGAGCTCGACGCCGATCATGCCGACGCCAAGGCTCAACTCGGGCTGGTAGAAAATCGAGTGCAAGCCCGAATGCTCATAGAGGAGGGTCGGGCCGCGCACGCGGCCGGTGATTGGGAGCAGGCGGTGGCCGCCTTCACCGAGGCGGCGGAGCTCGACCCCGACTTTGAGGACGAGGACGGGCTCCGAGCCGAAGCAGAGTGGCGGTTGAGCATGAAGGGACCAGCCGGCGAAGCGCCAGAGAGCGATACCCCGCCTGCGCCGACTCCCGCCCCCTTACCGGCCCCGTCAGTGGCAGTCCCGCCTCGACCTCCCGCCCCTGGCCGGCGGAGGAAATCGGGTTGGGCCATCGCCGCTCTGCTAGGGGCGCTCTTCGTCTTGCTTCTGATTTTCACCACGGGGTTGTTTGGGGCCGATCCGGATGTCAGTACCACCGATACGAGTGCTGGGTCCGGTACCACCTTGGGTTCGGCTCCTGTCTCCACCGTGGGACCGGAGGAGCTCCCCTTCGCCGATGTGACCGCGGTTCGTTTCCCCCTGCCGCCAGCGATCGACGCCGGCGGGTCCGAGTGGACGTTTTCATTCCAAGCCGAATCAGTGCAGCCCGTTGCCCCCACCGAGTTCTTTGAAGAAGCGCCGTCGGCCGGCTGGTGGATTGGGTGGGATGAGGAGGCGCTGTATTTGTTCGTGGACGCCATCGACCCGACGGGAGTCGTCCAACCCTGGGGGGAACGCCCGGATCAGCTCTGGCGAGGCGACGCCGCCCACTTCGAGTTCGGGTCCGACCCCGGCGGACGCGAGCCTTCGGAAGGGCTGCGAGCCGAAGACGTGCACGTGCTGTTGGGCCCGCGCGTGACTGCCGACCCCTCAGGAGCCCTGGCGGCGATCAATCGGGTTGCGGACGGAACCTTTGCTGCTGGGCCGAGCGAACCGAGGATCGAAGTCAGTTCCTTTCTCACCCCCAAACCCGGTTATCTGCTCGAAGCCCGTATCCCCTGGAGCTTGCTCAATGTGTCCGAGCCTCGGGTCGGACTGGTCTTTGGGATGAATCTCAACATCAGCGATAGCGATGGGGTCGAGGACCTGAGGGTCATGGTTTCGAGCAATCCCCTACGCACCGGCGAGAACCAGACTCACCCCGGGACCTGGAACACCATGGTCCTCGGTCCTTAGACCCGGCGCCAACTTGGCCTGCTAGCCGAGGAGGGCGGAAGCGGTCAGCGGGCCTACGGCGTCCGGACCCTCCACCGAGCAGTCCTTATCTCGCTGGAAAGCCTCGACCGCATGGGCCATGCCGGCCCCGTATTTGCCATCCCAGGGGTCATCGGCGGTGCCTGCTCCGGAATCGATCGGAGGGTGACCCCTGCGAGCGAGGCGGTCCTGCCAGAAGACCACCCATGGTCCTTCGTCTCCTCGCTTGACGAAATTCATCTCTTCGACCTCCTTCAGGTCTACCAACGAAAGGAGGCCCGGAACCAATCCTCGTTCCAGGTGCCTTCGCTCGCACCCACTCAACTGGAAATGCATGGCGTCTTTCTTGATCTTCCACCTCCCACCCCATTCCCACACTTGATGGCCGTCGACGGTCCGAATCGATTCGACCTCGCGAATCATGCCCTCCGGCATGTCGGTGTCGACCCCCCAGCGGATCTTGCCGGGCCGGATCTTGAACGGGTTGTTCGAGGGGTTGATGTCGATCGCCACTCCATGGGCGTGCAAGCTCTTGCCGAATCCCCCGGTTATCCGTCGGCAGGCAAGGGTTCCGCCACTCGACTCCCGGAACTCGTAGTTCCAACGGCGGAACACCGTTGCCAGCGCCTCGAAGGCCGCTCGGCTGCTGGGATGGACCTTGAGTTTGGCAACTCCACCCAAGGCGGCTGAGGCCAGAAACATCACTGGCACACCCGCCGAGAAGTCGCAATGGGGTTTGACAACGAACTCGGGGTACTGATTGCGGACCTGTCGCGTCGAGAGCACTAAATCGCCTTCGCCCAGCCAGGCTATCAAAACGCCTCGGTGGACCCCCCGGACAGCGAGTAGCGTAAGTTGTTGACCTGCGAGAGGACCTAGGTCGGGACGACGATGCCGGCCAACACCAACTATCTCGACCTCGACCTGGTGATCGAACGTGAGGGGGAGCTTTATCGAGCCCGGGTGATCGATTCCCCTGGCGGCCAGGCGTCCTCCCAGTTCGAGATGCCGTTCTCGCCCCTCGAGCTCGAGAACTTCCTGCTCAAGGTTGGTATGTCCTTGAGCGAGATTCGCCGCAACGTTCGGCGCGTCGACTCCTCCGACATGGCAGAGATAAAAGCATTCGGGGGTCGGCTGTTTCGGGCAGTCTTCGACGAACAGCTCCGGCCGACCCTGGTTCGTAGCTTGGACGAGGCTCGCCGGAAGCAGGCAGGCCTTCGACTCCGGCTTCGTTTGGCCGGTGCTCCGGAATTGGTCGATTGCCCCTGGGAGTATCTGTACGACACCTCGGCCAACCGGTTTCTCAATCTGTCGGTGGAAACCCCCATCGTCAGATACCTGGAGCTGTCTGAACCGGGGCGGCCGCTCACCGTCCAGCCTCCGCTCAAGGTGTTGGTCATGATTTCGGGGCCGAGCGATGTCCGAGAACTGGACGTCGAGGGGGAGTGGGCCCGAATCAAGTCGGCGTTGGCTGACCTCGAGAGTCGCAACCTGGTGGCGGTCGAGCGAATGGAGGCGCCGAACCTGGCTGCATTGCAGCGCAGCCTCCGCCGAGGTGAGTATCACATCTTCCACTACGTCGGTCATGGCGGATACGACGAGCAAGCCCCAAGATGGTGTCCTCCTGCTCGAAGGGATGGACGGTCGGAGCCGTCCCGTCAGCGGACAGGATCTGGGGACCTTGCTCCACGATCACCGTTCGCTGCGGCTGGTGGTGCTCAACTCGTGCGAGGGTGCCCGCACCTCGCCGACCGATCCTTTCGCAGGTGCGGCCCAAAGCCTGGTCCAGCAGGGGATTCCGGCCGTTATCGCCATGCAGTTCGAGATCACCGACGAGGCGGCTATGACGCTCTCCCATGAGTTCTACGCCGCGCTTGCCGACGGCTATCCCGTTGACACCGCCCTGGGCGAGGCGCGCAAGGCGATCTTCGCCTCTGGCAACGAGGTGGAGTGGGCCACCCCTGTGCTCTACATGCGATCGCCCACGGGTCGGATCTTCCGGATGTCCCGCCCCCAGGCCGCCGAGTCTTCACCGGCGACGCAGTCAACGCCGATTGTGGAGATGTCCGTCGCGGCCCCGCCAGCGACCGAAGGTGTGTCAGCCCCCACCGCGGTTGTCACTCGGACGGAGGATCCGCACCCGACTTTGTCGACCGCGCTCGCGAACGAGACAGAAAGCACAGATGACGCGCCCAGCGAGAAGCCAGCGCTCACGCCCAAACCGACTGTGGGCAACCTCCCCGCCCGCCTGATCCTCATCGGTGCTGCCATCGCCTTGGTGGGTAGCGGTCAGTATCTGAACGACGAACCGGGACTGGGCTGGTTTGTACCCGAGAAACTGCTCGCCATCGCCGGGGCAGCCGCCATCGCTTTCTTGGCTCTCAAAGGCAAGGAGCCTCGGTGGGGTTTTGGGGCGGTCACCGGGCTCGGTCTTTACCTGCTCGCAGTCACCCTGCCCTTCGTGGTAAACAAAGAGTACGGGCTCCTCCTCGGCAACCTCGGCTTGGTCATCGGTGCCGGTCTCATGATCGGAGCAGGGATAATGCTCATGCGGAGGTCGGCGGAGTCCGAATCCCGCTCGGTCGGATGGGTCCCCGCCTTGGGCGGGCTGATCATTGGGATCGCCGTCTTCTTACCGGTCACCTCATCGGACGGACCGGAGTTCTTTGCCGAGATGGGAGACTGGATAGCCGGCAACCGCCAGGCAGTGTTTCTGCCGCTGTTGCTGCTGGCGGCCGGGATTTTCCTATCGTCGCTCTACCCATCGAGGCGCCCAAGCCAGCAAACTGGTTTAGTGCTTGCGTTGGGAGCAGAGCTGCTCGTTTTCTTTCCTTCGATGGCCGGGTACGCGACCGTCGTCGAAGGCTGGGGTGCCAACTTCGGTCTCGTAGTCGGCGTGATTGGCGCTCTTGTGGTGACGATTGGCACTGTGCGAGCTATTAGGCGAGCCGAGTCCCCAGTCGTGGCCGTTTCCCCACTCTCGTAACCAGCCCAGGTGGACAGTCGTTTGAGGCGTTCAGGGCAGGTCGCCACGCCGTAGCCAGACGTCCTCGTGGTTCCTCGTCGAGAGTCGCCACGAGGGCAACGAAGATGAGCTATGCACTCAGTCGCTGGTTGCAGGTGCGCAACTGCTATCCGGATCACCGCCACACCGAGGGCGGCTCGATCCGCTTAGGTGGTTCGCGCTGAGGTGGCGATGCCCAGCCCGAGTGCGGCCTCACCAAACCTCTGGTTGAGGGGCTACGACGGCACCCCCGAAATGCGCGCCCGAGGCAAAGGTGAACGTCGATCCACCTATACCTCGACCGTAAAGCCGCTCCTTCTCGACGAATCCGAGCAGCTCGCTCTCTCCCGGCCGCCCACCGGGAGGCGCCCCGGTAATCGGCGCCACGCCTACGGTCGGGAAGTAGATCAGCCGGCGCTGCGGCAACAAAAGGTGCGTGTCAATGTCCCCATGGAGATCGCCACCGTCACCAAGAACCTCAGCCCCGGACCTGTCCGGTTGAACACAGATCGATCAGCAGGTGACATGGAGGATGGCGTAGACCTCATTGGGCTTGGTTGAGCGCAGCACCCGACAAGCCTCGGCAGTGGGCAACTCCATCAGCGGCACGCCCCGCGCCTGCGCCAAATCGCGCACCTCGTCCATGATCGGTAGCCGGCCGTCGGCGCCGGTCCCGATCACAAGGTGGGGTGCGAACCACGGGATCTCCTCGGCGGCTGACAGGGGGGTGTGCCCGAACTGCTCGCGGTAGACCTTGGAAGGCCCCTTCTTCCGACGCCGTACCTGACCTTTTACGATCACCACGTCGTAGTTGAAGCGGTCTCCGTCGATGACTATTTCCCCGAATCCGGGGTATTCGATCTTCATCGCTGCCAATCTACGCCTTGCTGTCTGACCCAAAGTCGGGTGGCCTATTCGGAGGTATATCAGATCGTTGCGCTGGCAGACAGGTCTGCCTCGGTGACCCTTGGGCCATGGCCGACACCGATCAACATCGGCGGAGTGGTTGATCGGAGACATCGACCGGGAGGATTGTCTGGAGCCATCGGCGGCGATCAAAGCCGGCGATCAGATGCTCGTCCGGCTTTTGTGGGTTGGACGGATGATTGGGATCTGGCGGTCGGTTTTCTTTTCGCACGGTCCGTAGACGGGGCGGCTGCCACGACCGACTTCCAGGCCTCTTCTCGCTCTGTTCCCTCCCGCGACTCGGGATAGACCTTTATCCCCTGGTTCTCGATCGTGATCCAAGCCTGTTCGGGGTTCTCTCCGCGTATCCAGAGCACCGGATGCCTCAATTCCATCCCAGCCTTCATCGACGGCACGGCAAACCAGGGGATGACCACACCCCAAGTTGGTCGCCAGACGGGGCTCAGCTGCTGACCGTGGCCGGTGAGGATCGCCTTCCGAGCACCCCACCGGAAAGCAACCCGCTGTTACCAGCGCGACACCCGCCTCTATTTGGTCAATGCCGACGGCACCGGCCTGCGATTCCTCGAACCCGACTCGGCTGCGGAAACGTTCTACGTCGCCGGAACCTGGTCGCCGGACGGAACCCAGATCGCCGTCATCGACTATCCCGGCCGGGAGATAGTCGTTTTGAACGTCGATGGGAGCGATCGCCGCGTACTCGCCAATGTGCAAATTCCGGAGCCCTTCACCGGCATCGCCTGGCACCCGACGCCTTAACGGGCTCAGGGTCTGCAATTGCACTACTGCTTTCCCAAGACAGTGCCTCCAGGCTCAGCAAAAAACCAACGACATCCACTCCAACACCGACTATGTATCCGACAAGAGGTCGGTCGCCCGGTGGCGCGCCGAACATCGGCTCCGCCGCGGGATTGAGTATCGGGTAGAGCCACGTGCCAATTGTGACAAGTGAAGCAACCGCACAGTGCGGACGATTTTTTCCCTCACGTTTGCGCGATCCGGTCCGCGAAACCACCCCGTGATTTCTAGGCGCCCAGATGACCATGGTTATGTCTTCGCTGATGCCTCCGTAGCGTTGCCCGACCAGGATGCGTGTTCGTGGTGGTACGGATGACTGGTCAAGAGACTCCTCCGATGATGGTCGACCGTTGCAACCAGTCAGCCGTCGACTCCTGACCATAAACCCACGTGACGATCTTGCCGTATACCTGTACTTGATGTATGGTTGTACGGATGAAGACCACGTTTGTGCTCGACGATCGGGTGGTGGACCGTCTCCGGCATGAGGCGACTCGGTCCGGACGCACGATGTCCCAACTGGTCGAGGCGGCTATCCGTCGACTGCTCGATGACCGGCCCGCCGCCAAGGATCTGCCGGAACTTCCCACGTTTCGGAGTGGCGGCTACTTGGTGGATATCTCCGACCGCGAGGCTCTCTATTCGACGATGGAGCGCGAACGTTAGGTGTTCGTGGTCGACACCAACGTATTGGTGTACGCCGCCGACGCCGAGGCCCCCGAACATGAGACGTGCCGGTTTGCCCTCGAGGGGTGGCGACTCGATCGGACGCCTTGGTATGTGACCTGGGGAATCGTGTATGAGTTCCTTCGGGTTGTCACCCACCCCCGAGTTCTTCGCTCACCATTTGATAAAAAGGGGGCGTTCAGATTCGTGGAAGCTGTTCTGGCGTCGCCCAGCGCCCACATCTTGACCGAGACCTCGCGCCATCTCGAAGTCTTGGCCCAGGTTGTCGATGAGGTGCCGCTACTCACCGGGAACCTGTACCACGATGCTCATACGGCCGTATTGATGCGAGAACACGGGGTTCGCTCGATTGTCACCCGTGACACCGACTTCCATAGGTTTGGATTTCTCGATGTGATTGATCCATTGCAATAGGTCCGTTCGAAGTCGAAACGGATCCCCCGGTCCGTCCTCGGTCGACGGATATCCGACCCTAAACCGTTGCGGCCGGCACAGCTACTTTCGGGTTTGGCACCGAGTAGATCGAGTAACACTGGGCCCACGCAATCGTCTGAGAAGGAGACGGCATGGGAAAGGTGAGCGCCGGGGCGACGATGTCGCTGGACGGTTATATCGCGGGGCCCAATGAGAGCGGATTCGATCTGCTGTTCCAGTGGTATGAAAACGGTCAGGTCGAGATCCCGTCGCCGCTTGATCCGCCGGTGCGCGTTCACCGAGGATGCCGCCGCCGTGATCAAGAGAGAGTGGGGAGACACCGGAGCCCTGCTGGTCGGCCGCCACTTGTCCGACATGATGGACGGCTGGGGTGGTAGGCATCCAATGGATGTGCCCACGGTGGTCCTCACCCACCACCTGCCCCACGACCGGCCGGCAGAGGACGAGAACTTTGTCTTCGTCACCGACGGCATCGAGGCCGCCGTCGCCAAGGCCAAGGAGATGGCGGGCGATCGCAACGTGGGCGTCAACGGTGGACAGATGGCAAGGCAGTGCCTCGAAGCGGGTCTCCTCGACGAGATCGGTGTCGAGCTAATGCCGGTCGTGCTCGGGGCTGGCAAGCACCTCCTCGAAGGACTCACCACTCCGGTGCGTTCGAAGGCCTCATCTCCGTGGTCTCGGGCAGAGGCGTCACCCACCTCCGCTACCGGGTCATGAAATGACCACCCAACCGACGCAATGGAGGAAGGAACACTGCCAAGCGCCTCCTCGAGCTCTGAGCGGCGGTCGAGCGAATCCCTGGTCGACGGCCTCGACCGCCTGTTGGGTGAGCGTGACCAGGAGCAGCTCTCGCTTGATTTGCATGGGCTCATAAACCTGAAGGAGAGAGATGAATGGCAATGAAGTGATGGTTCTCGTGCGAGGCGCTCAACGACCACCACTTACCACTTCGGGGGAGTAACTCCGATCTGCGAGCGACATCCTTCCGCAAGAGAAACGACGCCCGCGCCTTGGCCAATCGAGGCAATCGCAAACCAGAAACGACTCTGTGAGTTATGCGCCAAGCGCGTCGTCGACTGGACCGCTGCTGCGTTGTCGCATGCGGCGGCTCTTCACGTCAAGCATCCGGAGAGGTAACGCGGATTGCCCCGTCACCGTCGGCTCTCTGTAAGCCTCAAGCGTGAAGAAGCTTCAGAGTGACAAGATTCTCCCTAGAGAAACTCGTCCATGTCCTCGTTCAAGATAAGAAGTTGTCGTTCAAAACCGACCGTTCTCGGGTCGTATCCGTCGGCACAACCAGACTGGAACCAATCGAGTAGCACAAAGCGCTGCGTACTGGTCCGAGTTCATTCTTCGTGAGCACGGAGTCCGGCATTTTGAAGCCAGGATCATCACCTGCCGACCAGACACAGAGTTAAGACGTGGGTGATGCTTGCCGAGGGCCTGGTCGAGGCCACGCTCCATCAGAGCGAGTTCGAGGTCCCCGGAGTAAGAGGCACTCTGGTCGGATTCTGGGCATCCGAGTACCCGGGCTCGGTGAGCATTCCCGGCTAGCACTTCCATTTCACTCCGCCAATCGGGCGGTCGGTGGCCACGTGCTCGGGCTTCTGGGCCGGGACCTCGACGTGCAGTTGCATACCGAATCGGACCTGCATCTGGCGCTCCCCGAGACAGCAGAGTTCCTCTCGGCTGACCTCAGCGGAGATCACGCCGCCGAGGTGCATGAGGCCGAGACGATACGACGCTCGGCTGAGAAACTGGATGCCAGGCGCGCGCGCGCGCGGCTATAATGATCTCGATATAGTACATATAGCCTTAACGCTATAACGGCGAGCCACAGTCTCCATGAGAACGAAAATTCCTGCCGGCGATAACCGAGCGATTGCGGAGTTGATCCAGAAGGCTCGGGCCCAAGCCGGGCTTTCGCAGACCGAGCTCGCCAGGCGTTTGGGGTCCAAGCAGCCGGCCGTCTCGCGGTGGGAAAGGGGAGAGGATGAACCCCGGTTGACGACTTTGGTCCGGCTGTTGCGTGCTTGCGATGTCGCCCTTGTGTTGTCCGTTGAGCCGGTCGAGGTCGACCGGTCCCAGATTCGTCAACAGCTCGCCCTTTCGCCTGCCCAGCGTCTGGCCTCGGTCGCCAACCTGAGTCGGCTGCGAGCCACGGCCCGTCGCCTCGGCTAATGGCAGCCCCGTTCGATCCCGAGTGCATCTTCCGGGTGCTGGCCGAGTACGAAGTCGAATATGTCTTGGTTGGCGGCCTCGGGGCGGTGTTGCATGGCTCACCCACCATGACCAACGACGCGGACATCGTGCCCCAAAAGGTCCCAGCCAATCTGGCCCGGCTCTCTCAGGCTCTGGGAGATTTGAGGGCGCGCCTCAGGGTGGCCGATGATCCGAAGGGTGTCGCCTTTAACCCTCATCCCGCCCTGCTCGAGTCCATGGCGATGCTGAACATGACCACGCGTTGCGGTGACCTCGATTTGACCTTCGCTCCGGCCGCCCTCACCGACTACGAGGCCCTGGTGACGGGGAGCATCGACGTCGAGTTGGGCGGGTACCGGGTGCGGGTGGCAGCACTGAATGACATCATTCGCAGCAAGGAGGCGGCCGACCGTCCCAAGGACCGCGCCACACTGCCACTGCTTCGCGCTCTATCGGAAGAGATAGGCCGTTAGCACCCTTGTTATGCCGGCGGCGAGTCCAACCGCGCGTTAACTGAGGCACGCTGGGCGAAAGATTGGCCAAGTCTGGACGTTGTCGGTCAAAACCGCCGTGGGTGCGCTCTCGCCACGGCTAGCTCCGTAGAGTTCGCCATAGGAGGCAAATGTCGGATCCAGGTGGAAATAAGGAAAGGACAACTCGTAGCTGGGTAGGGATAGGTGCCGTTCTCGGGGTAGGGATCGGTGCCGCTATCGGGCCGCAATCGGGAACCTCGGCACCGGCATTGGATCGGAGCGGTCACCGGGGTCGGCCTTGGCATGCTGATGATGCAACTCCGGCGCCAGACACTGCGTTAGTCGAGGTGAAACACTTCGACCAGCTGCTCCATCATCGAATCGGCGACTGTTCCGGTGCCTTCGAAGAACGGTGCCATGTGGCGCTGCCAGCGTTCGTTGACCTCTTCGCCCGCCATGCCCTGCAACGCATCATCGAAGGAGGTTGAGGCTTCGAAATAGCCGAAGAGCAAGCCATCGTGGCGCAGGAATAGCGAATAGTTATGCCATCCGTGACGGCTTAATGCCTCAAGCATCTCCGGCCAAACCGCTTCGTGCCTCCGTTTGTACTCCTCGATCATCCCGTGCTTTACCTTCAAAACGAAGCCGACTCGGTTCATTTCACCTCCACCCGGGAGCGATAAAGATCCAGCCGGGAGTCGTCCGGCTCGAGATCGGTTACGAGTAAGTCGATTTCTTCGAGCTCGAACACCCGCGCCTGAGCCCTGGTCTCGAGCTTCGTGTGGTCGACGGCAAGGACAATTCGGCTGCTCGTCTGGCTAAAGGCCCTTTTCACTTCTGATTCGGCGAGGCTCGCCTCCGACGAACCAACCTGATGGTCAAATCCTGCCGCCGAACAAACGAAGACGTCGTACAGAAAGTCTTGAGCGGTCCGCAAAGCAATTGGACCGACAAGGCTTCCCGTGCGCGGCTCCTCGGACCCCCCAGTCAGAGTGGCGGTGATGCCGGGCTGGGCGCCAATGGTATGAAAGGTGTCCAGGCCGTTGGTAACCACGACCAGGTCCCGGACGGCTTCCAACGATGTGGCCAAACGGTAGATGGTCGTCGAAGCGTCGAAGGCGACTGTTCCCACCGTGGGTACTTCTTGGAGGAGTTTTTCAGCAATCCGCGCCTTCGCCCGAGCGTTGTGTCGGTGGCGTTGTGCGAACGGCTCGGGACCTAGGGCGATGGCCCCGCCGCGAACCCTGCGGGCGACGCCCAAAGCTTCAAGTTCGTCAAGGTCGCGACGGATCGTCATCTCGCTTACCCCGAAATCGACCGCGAGTTGATCGATGCGAACGGTACCCTGTTCGGCGATAAGGTTCCGAACCTCGCCGAGTCGCTCCTCTGGGCTGTAGAACGCGCTCTGGTTCACGCCTGGCTCATCATGCGGCGGCTCCGATCCACTCCCGTGCCTCCGAGATGTCCCGGAAGTTTCCCAGGGCGATTCCTTGAACAACGGCGTTGCCGAGGGCCGTGGCCTCTGGCGAGCCGAGGACGACCGGAAGTCCAGTTCGAGCGGCCAGCCTGTCCCGGAGCAACGAAGAGCGCGCCCCGCCGCCCACTAACCCGATGCGTTTCATCGGGTTTCCTGTAATCGACGTTAATTCGGCAATGACCGATCCCACTCCTGCGGCGATGGACTCGAGGGCGCTACGGATTACCACGGCCCGCGGCTCCGAGGGGGCAAGTCCCGCTGCCGATCGAATTTCCGCTTCCATGTCATCAGGGTTCAAGAAGCGGCTGTCGGTGGCGTCGAAGACGGGGACCTCCACTCGAACCGTTGCTGCCTCCTCCAACAACGCGGTTATAGAGGCATTGTCCCAAGCCGGCCGGCACTGCTCGAGCAGCCAAAACCCAATAACGTTCTTCAAGAACCGAATCCCACCAAGTGCCCCGGCTTCGTTCGAAAAGTTTCTTGCTTGAGCTTCGGGTGAAGTATTCGGTTGGTCGAGTTCGATCCCGACGATCACCCACGTCCCCGTGGAGACGAAAACGGTTCCGTGGTCAGTGGTCGCCGGCATCCCCATGAAGGCAGAGGCCGTGTCGTGACTACCCACCAGGTGCAAAGGCACTCCCTCCCAAGCGCCTACGTTTCGGCCAGCATGCTCTACCGCAGGGAACAGAGTCGTATCTAGACCGAGTGCGTCGATGAGGTCTTCGGCCCAATGGCCACGATGGGTGTTCAACAGGCCCGTGGTAGACGCATTCGATTTCTCGGCAGCCTCGTCGCCGCCGAGTTCGCGAACGAGCAGATCGGGGAGAAGAAGCAAACGACTGGCCTGATCCAGCTCCGCTCTTTCGTGCGCGGCCAGCTGGAAGATCGTGTTGAAGGGCACGAGCTGTATCCCCGTCAAGTCGTAGAGGCGGTCGGAGCCGATTTTCTCGGCGGTCTGGGCCCAGCCCGAGGTGCGCCCATCTCGGTAGGAATAGGGTGGCGCTACCAAGTCTCCTCGCTCATCGATTAGTCCATAGTCGACGCCCCATCCATCGATTCCTATAGAGGCAACCGGCCCCGCCATCAAACCTCGGTCGATTCCTCGCTTCACCTCGGTCACGATCCGCGACCAGTTCCAGCGCAACGATTCGCCGGTCCGCACCGGACCATGGGCCCATCGGTGCACGATGTCGATTTGCGGAACCGGCCTGTCGAGATCGACCGCTGCCACCCGCACCGAAGTCGCGCCGAGATCGACTGCCAGGACTCGGGTGCCTCGGCTCATAATCCAGACGCGACCGAGTGCAGGCCCCTCTCTTCGATCTTCTTTGATCGGTAACCCGTCGCTCGATAGGCGCGAAGCGGATCTATTGCCCCACCGGCTCGACGGCGAGCCTCGGCGACAAGCGGCCTGACATCAGTTCGAAAGGCCGACTGGAGAAGTTCTTGTGCAGCGGCGGCGTCATTCGCTTCCTGGGCCGCGGCTAGCTCTGGCCAAGGAACGAGAAGCGCTTGGCCGTAGGCAAGGGAGACGGCCTCCGTCGACTGGACCAAATCCTCGAGAGGGTCTTTCAGGTTGTGACTCTGATCGATCATGTAGGCCAATTCCGGCAAGCGCCCATCGCCGGCGCGGATCAGCTCGCAAAAGATCAGAAAGAGCTGGAATGGCTTGATTGAACCGGTGGTGAGGTCATCGTCTCCGTACTTGGAATCGTTGAAGTGGAAGCCACCCAGCCGTCCTGCCATCGCCAGCCGGCTGACGATCTGCTCGATGTTGGCGTTGGGCAAATGGTGCCCCAGATCGACGAGGCATGCTGCCTTCACTCCCGCGGCTTGGGCGAGCAGCAGCGACGAGCCCCAATCGAAGTTGACCGTCGCGTAGAACGCCGGCTCGTAGGGTTTGTGCTCTGTGTACATCTGCCAGTCGGCCGGCAGATGATCGTGGATCTCACGCAGACCTTGGGCCACCCGTTCGAACTGACCACGATGATCGGCTTGTCCGGGATGGTTGATGCCGTCGGCCAACCACACCGTGAGCGCCCTCGACCCGAGCTCGACGCCGAGATCGATCACGTACTTATTGTGGTCAACTGCGGCCTCCCGCACGGCGGCATCGGTGTTGGCGAGGCTCCCGAACTTGTAGGTGACTTTCCCATCGACCGTAGTCGCCGGGTTGTCCTGAAAGGTATTCGAGTTCATAGCATCGAAGCCGATGCCTAGCCCGGTCCCATACTCCAGGAGCGCGGTGGGATCACTCGGATCGTCCCACGGCACATGGAGGGATATCGATTTGTTGCTCTTCGTCAGCGAGTTGAGGGCGGCAACATCGTCGATCTTCTCCTCGGTCGTCCGCGGTTCGCCTCCGATCGGAAAGCGCCCAAACCTCGTCCCACCTGTGCCGACCGCCCAGGATGGTGCGGCCACCGAAAATTCCTCCAGGGCAGTGACAACCGACTCCGCCGATTTCCTCCCCTCCCTCGCCAGGCGATCGGCTAAATACTCAAGGTCTTTGGTCAACGCCGGCTCCAAAGGCCGGTTCAGTTCTTCTATTAGGTCTTGATCCAACATCAGGGCTCCTTCAGCGGAGAAAGGCCGAAGCCACACCGCTATCGACAGGGATGATGAGACCGGTGGTCTGACTGAGAGCACCACCTGTCAACACAAACGCAGCGTCGGCGACGTGTTCGGGCAGAACTTCTCGCTTGAGCAGAGTTCGACCGGCGTAATAGCGGCCCAGCTCTTCTTCGGGCACTCCGTAGACCTTGGCTCGGTCGGCTCCCCACCCGCCTGCAAAGATCCCCGAGCCCTGGACGACGCCATCGGGATTGATGCCATTGACCCTGATCCCGTGCTCTCCCAACTCGGCGGCCAACAGACGAACCTGGTGAGCCTGGCTTGCCTTCGCCGAGCCGTAGGCCAGGTTGTTGGGCCCGGCCACCACGGCATTCTTGCTAACCACGTAGATGATGTCGCCCCCGATGCCCTGGGCGATCATCGCCTCGGCCGCGTGCTTCGATACAAGAAAGGATCCCTTGGCCATGACATCGTGCTGCCGGTCCCAGTCCAACTCACTGGTCTCGAAGAGACTTCTCGAGAGCGACAAGCCGGCGTTGTTGACGACGATGTCGAGGCCGCCGAAGGCGACCACGGCTCGATCGATCGCCGCCTTGACCGCGGCTGGATCGCTGACGTCGGCAGCAACGCCCAGAGCGTTGTCGCCCGATCCCAATGTCTCTGCGGCCGCTTGCGCCGGCTCTGCCTTCAGATCCAGCACGACGACGACCGCTCCGGCTTCGACGAATCTCCGGCATATGGCGAGGCCGATTCCCGACGCTCCCCCTGTCACCAGCGCCACCCTTCCGGTCAATGGCTTCGGAGCCGGCCGGCGGCGGAGCTTCAGCTCTTCGAGCATCCAGTACTCGACTCGGAACCTCTCCTCTTCGGAGACCGGGCTGTAGCTCGAAACGGCTTCTGCGCCACTGATGACATTGATGGCGTTGATATAGAACTCGCCCGCGATCCGGGCGGTTTGGCTATCGGAGCCGAAACTGAACATCCCCACTCCCGGGATGAGAAAGATGGCGGGGTCGGCGCCCCGCATTGGCGGTGTCGACTCGTCGGCATAGCGGCGGTAATAGGCCTCGTACTCCCCGCGGTATGCCTGGTGCAGCACTCGCACACGATCGATCTTCTGCTCGAGCGGAGCACCACCCGGTAGATCAAGATGCAGTGGACGGACCTTGGTGCGAAGGAGATGATCGGGACAGGAGGTGCCTAGCGGAACGACTCGTGGCGCCGCCTCCCGACCGATGAAGTCGACGACCAGATCGTCGGCGAAGAAACGACCGACAACTCTGCTGTCATTGCTCGCCAGACCGCGTAGGACCGGCGCCAGCCGCGCAGCTTGTTGGTGACGATCTGCTGTTGGCAGCGGCTCGAAACCTGGTCGAAGGGCGCCTAGCGGCTCCGGCCGGCCCTCCTTCGCCAGGAACTCGGCTGCTCGCCGGATCAGTTCCAAGCTTCTGCGTTCGCACTCGTCGGATGAGTCGGCCCAAGTGGTTAGGCCGTGGCCCCCGAGCACTATGCCCTTCAGGTCCGGTCGCTCTCGTCGCAATCTTTCCTGATCGAGCGCTAGCTGGAAACCGGGCCGGCGCCACGGAAGCCATCCGACTTCGTCGCCGAAGCAGCGTTTAGTCAGTTCCTCTGAGGCCTCGGCGGCGGCGATGGCGATGATCGAGTCGGGGTGGAGATGGTCGACGTGGGCGGGTCGCAACAGCCCGTGCGAGGACGTGTCGATGCTGGGAGCAGCCCCGCCTGAACCGAAGAGGCAGTAATCGAGGAGTTGATGCATCTCGTCTTCGTGTTCGACGCCTTGATAACGATCCTCCAGCCCACGCAGCTCTTTCAGGCGAATAGCTGCCAAGCCGCCTGCGTTGAGGGTTCCTAGGTCGCCGCCCGAACCCTTGACCCACATGACCTCGACGTCCTCGCCCGTGGCCGGGTCGGTGAGCACCCCTTTGGCGGAGGTGTTGCCACCTCCGTAGTTCGTGTTGCGTCGATCTGAGCCAAGGCGGTTGGAGCGTTCAAGCAGTTGTTCGGCCGGCTCGGGCAATTCTCGAGATTTCATAGTTTTCTATCCAAGGGACCCCCTGGGCTCGGAAACTCCGAGCCCAGAGTCTCAGTTTCTCAGCCGACGTTGTCGGCGTTGTAGACGGTGAACGGTCCCATCAGCACGCGCAGGCCTGCATCGCGGGTCGGATCCGCCGTGATCTCGTACTCGCCCATCCGTCCGGCGACGAACTGCTGTCCTTCGACCGCTTCGATCTGGCCCGTCGCCAGCCCGTAAGCCACGTAGTAGGCCAGATAGCCGAGGTCGACAAAGCTCCACAGCGCGAACTGCGGGGCGCATCCACTCAGGGTGTATTCCCGCATCTCATCGGGAAGACCCAAGCCAGACACTTTGACCTGTTCGCACAGACCCTCTTGGGTCATCGCCTGCGCCGCGGCCACAATGCCAACCGTCGTCGGAGCCATGATCAGCTCGAGGTCTGGATGCGAGTCGACCAAAGCCAAAGCTTGGTTGACCGAGTCCTCCGCTACATCGTTGCCGTAGACGGTGTCCACGAGCTCCAAGCTGGCGTAAGCGTCGCCTTGGAGCGCCTCTTCCATGGCGGCGATCCAGGCGTTCTGGTTGGCTGCCTCGGGAGTGGCCGAAAGGATGGCGAACTGGCCCCCGTCCTCTCCGAGGATCTCAAGGGCCATGTCGGCCATGACCTGTCCGGTTTCATCGAAGTCCACCTGTGCGACGAAGACACTCTCGCCTTCAGCCGAAGGGATCGGGGAGTCCCAGCTCACCACCGGAATTCCAGCGTCGGCCGCGGCCTGGGCGGAAGGCGCCAACTCGTCACCGGCATTGTTCGACACCATGATCGCGTCGACGACCTGGGTGACGGCGTTGGACATGAACTCGATCTGACCGGTGGCGTCGCCGCAGTCGGCCGGACCTACGAACTCGGCGGGCTCGGACCCAAGCTCCTCCGCCGCTTCTATCGCTCCTTCATTCGCCTGCGGGAACACGGCGATGTTTGTGCATTTCGGCAAGAATGTCGCCGAGATCGACTCGCCGGCGGCTATCTCCACGGGGCCCTCTGCGGTCCCTTGTGATGTGGTGGTTTGCTCCGCTGCGGTTGTGGTCGTTTCTCCACTGGTGGTCGTGGTCTCGTCTGCGGTCGTGGGGCTGGCGGTGGTCGTGGCGCCGCCTCCGCCGCCGCAGGCGGCGACCACCAGGGCCAGGGCGCAGAAGAGCCCGACCAGAGTTCGTTGTTTCACTATTTCCCTTCCTTTCTTGTTCCTTTTCTGCTCGCGGTGCGTCTCAAGTTCTCTCGGACCTCCTTCAGCCGGTAGTCGGTGGGCCATGAGCGATTTGACGGATTCGCCTGCCCGAACGAAGCCTCTGGGCCAAATTCGGGACCAGGACAGATCCGATCAGGAGAAGACCAATGACTCCCGTTTGAATGATTCCGTCGACGTTTGCCAGCCCGAGCCCGTTGCGAATGTTGAGGACTGTGAAGATGGCCAAGGCCACTCCCAGCATCGAGCCGGAACCGCCAAAGATGCTCACTCCCCCGAGCAACACCATCGTGATGATGTCGAGTTCGAAAAACTCGGCCAGACTTCCCCGAACCGAGCCGAGGCGAGCGGCAAAGAGGATGCCGGCCAGCGCCGCCACCAAGCCGGAGATCATGAAGAGCCGCAGCTTCAGGCTGGCAACTTTGATCCCCGAGTAACGAGCCACCTCTGCGCTGTTACCGATCACGTAGACCTTGCGGCCGAAGGCGCTTTTCTCGAGGAGTACCCAGCCGATCGCGAGGGCTACGAAGAAGATGATGAGGGCGACCGGAAATGGCCCGACCAGAGTTGTTTGCCCCAGCTGGTCGAACCAGCCGGGGAAATCCCCGACCGACCTGTCTTCGAGCAGCACACGCGCCGCACCCCTGAAACCGATCAGCCCGGCCAAGGTCACCACCAGGCTGGGCAGTCCAAAGCGCGTGACCACCAAACCCTGCAGGAGTCCGGCAAAGACCCCCGCCGCCAGTCCGGCGAGGATGGCAAGGAAGAACGACGCACCCGAAGCGTGCAACGTCGCCATTACCGCGGCCGCAAAGCCCATCACCGACGCCACCGAGAGATCGATCTCGCCGTTGATGATGATGAAGGCCATCACGGTGACGAGGATGATCTTCTCGGCCGACAGCCAGAAGAGATTGATGAAGTTGCCCACGCCGAGATAGACCGGCGACAGCAAAACATTCACCACCACGGTGACGAACAGGACTAGGAGGAGCAACGACTCCCAACGGTGTTCACGAACCCAGTTACGCATCGGCGGCTCCGGATCCGAGCGGGTCGCCCAAGACACGTGGCGGCTCGGCAGTCTGCCTGGCTTGGGCCGACGAGCGACGGGTGAAGCGCCGTTGCAGCGAGCTGTCGAGCACGACCGCCCCGAGAATCAGGATGCCAAGGGCGGCGTCACGCCAGAACTCGCTTACCTCCGGCACCCGCACCAAGCTCAACTTGAGGGTGTCGATCAGGATTGCCCCGAGAAAGGCGCCGACCATCGTTCCCGACCCTCCAAGAATGCTGACTCCTCCCACGACCGCGGCCGCCACCGCTTCCAGTTCCAGCCCTCCTCCGGCCGTGGCACTGATCGTCCCGGCTCGGACCAGGAACATGAATCCCGCGAGCCCGGCAAGCGCCCCCGATCCCACAAAGGTCCAAAACACCAACCGCGGCACTGAGAGCCCAGCTTGGGCGGCGGCTTCCGGATTGGAACCGATGGCATAGAGCCGGCGGCCCCCACGCAGGCGACCGAGCACCAGTTGCAATGCAACCGCCACGATGACGGCGATGAGAAACACCAGCCGCAGGTCGAAGCCTCCGCCACTAACCACGGTTACCTGGTTGAACTCCAGTACCCACGAGGGCAAAGAGCCCGCGAGGACGTTGGCACCACCTGAATAGAGACTTAGAAGAGTGCGAAACAAGGCCAGGGTGCCGAGAGTCACGATGATTGCGGGCACGCGGCCGTAGGCGACCAGGAGTCCGTTCACGGCGCCCAGCACCGCACCGACGAAGCCGGCGAGGACCATCGCCAGAAAAGGTCCAACCGACGGGTTTGCAGCCAGGAAGTCGCCGGTCAGATATGCCGCTACCCCCACTATCGAACCGACGGAAAGGTCGATGTTGCGACTGATGATGACTAGGCATTGAGCGGCGGCGAGGATTGCCACGATCACCACGCTCGTGGTGACGCGATTGAAGAAGCGCCCGCTCAAGTAGCCCTCCACCAAGGAACCGAACACGACCACCGAGAGGGCGATGATCCCGAGCAGGATGAGCTCCTTGACCCGCTCGGGGCGAAGTCTGGCGCCGGCGCGAGGGGCGGAAGCGACTGCGCTCGTCATTGCGCCCCTACCGCCATAGTCATCACGTTCTCCGACGAAGCCTCGCTACGGTCGAAGATCGCAACGAGGCGCCCTTCCCTCATTACACCAACCCGGTCGCTCATGGCGAGGACTTCCGGTAGATCGGAAGAGATCAGGATGATGGCCATGCCGGCACGGGCGAGCTCGTCGATGAAGCGATGCACCTCGGCCTTCGCCCCGACATCGATTCCTCTGGTCGGCTCGTCGAGGATCAAAACCTTGGGTTGGGCGTTGAGCCACTTCCCCAGCATCGTCTTTTGCTGATTCCCACCCGAAAGGTGGCCGACCTGCGTCGAAAGGTGGGGAGCGTGGATCTGCAGCTGTTGGCGGAGGGCTTGTGCGTCCCGCTCTTCATGCCGTTCATCAAGAAGGCCAAAGCGGCGGGTGTATCTCTTTAATGTCGCCAGAGTGATGTTGGCCCGGACCGAGAGCGGAAGAGAGAGTCCGAGCTTGTGGCGATCTTCGGACAGATAGGCAATGCCAGCTTCGAGCGCTCCGATCGGTGAGGAAAATGTTCTGGGTTTCCCGCTCAGCATGATCACACCGGAGTCTGGTGGCGCCACTCCGAAGAGCGCCAGCGCGACGTCGGTTCGGCCGGAGCCGACCAGACCCGCAAGGCCGAAGACCTCTCCTTGTCTGACGGCAAAAGAGACATCATCGAAGACTCCGTTACGACCGAGGGATTCGAGCGAAATGGCGACGTCGCCTTGGGGGTGTTCGGTCCGGTGGAAGAAGTCAGAGGGGTCGCGGCCAACCATCTCGCGTACCAACGACTCTTCGGTCACCTCGGCCGCTAGCCGCGTCGAGATGCGGCGTCCGTCGCGGAACACCGAGATGCGATCCGCGATCTCGAAGAGCTCCTCCAAACGGTGACTGATGAAGAGGATGGCGACGCCTTGTTCCTTGAGTCTGCGAACCTGCCCAAAAAGCCGGCTCACTTCGTGGGCGGAGAGCGCAGCTGTTGGCTCGTCCATAATCAAGACCTTCGTATCAAGCGACATGGCTTTGGCGATCTCTACTGCCTGCTGACCGGCCATCGTTAGTCCGGACGCCGGAAGGAGAGGGTCGAGATCGATGTCAAGCGTGGACAGAATCGCACTCGCGTCGTTGGCCATCTCCGACCAGTTGACGATCCATCCCCGGTCTTGGTGGCCGACAAAGATGTTTTCGGCGACGCTCAGATCGGGAAAAATCGATGGTTCTTGATAAATGGCCGCCACGCCCCGTCGCTGGGCATGCGCCGAATTGGTCGGATGGAAGTCTTCGTCAGCAAGGTGCATGTGGCCCGCATCCGGAGTATGGATACCTGTCATGATTTTGATCAGGGTCGATTTCCCCGCCCCGTTCTCCCCGACCAACCCATGAACTTCACCCGGAAACAACTCGAAGGTGACGTCGGACAGTGCCTTGGTGGCATCGAAGGTCTTCGAGATGCCTCTGGCCAAAAAGATGGACTTCGTTTCTCGAGCTTCCCCGGCGTTCATCAGTGTAACATATCACAAGAATTTACACGACGCCTTGACATTGCGAAAATTTCTCAAGAACGGAAGCAGCAGTGAATAAGGGCCAAAACTGGAGAAGGTGGCTCGGCCCGCTCGGCACTTTTCGGTTCCGATTGCCCGAGCTGCGACCCGCCCGGCGTCGGCTCCAGGCCGCCGCCAACGTTTCCGATCTGCGCGCTATCGCCCGCCGGCGGCTCCCAAGAGGTGTCTTCGACTACATCGACGGCGCCGCCGAGGACGAACGCACCGCTGCAGCCAACGTGGACGCCTACCGGCGGATCGCGTTTAGGCCACGAGTTCTGCGGGATGTAGGTCGGATCGATATCGCGTCGACCCTGCTCGGCAAGCCGCTTGCTTATCCACTCGTCCTCGCCCCAACGGGCTTCACACGTATCGCCCACCCCGCGGGCGAGCTTGCCGTCGCTCGCGGCGCGCAGCGGGCGGGGCTGCCCTATGTCCTTTCGACTTTGGGTACCCGATCGATCGAAGAGGTAGCGGCGACGGGAGCCTCCCGGCTCTGGTTCCAGGTGTATGTCTGGAAGGATCGCGAACTCGTTGCCAACCTGGTGCGACGTGCCGCGGCCGCGGGCTTTGAGGCGCTTTGCCTCACTGTCGACACGGCCGTGTTCGGCCGCCGGGAGCGTGATGTACGGCGGGGATTCGAATTGCCGCCCAAGGTCGGTATCGGCACGATGATCGATGGCGTTATCCATCCCTCTTGGACCTGGCGCTTTCTCACCTCCGAACCGATCCTGTTCGCGAACGTCTCCGGCCGTGGGGTCGGAGACGGAACCGACGCGATTTCGCTAGCCGAGTATGTCGGCCGGCAGTTCGACCCCGGTCTCTCCTGGAGCGACGTCCAGTGGTTTCGCGAGCAATGGCTGGGACCGATCGTTATCAAGGGCATCCAGTCGGTCGAGGATGCGCGGATCGCGGCCGAGAGCGGCATCGAGGCCATTGCCATTTCGAACCACGGCGGCCGTCAGCTCGACTCGGCGCCAGCCGCGCTCGACCTGCTGGCCCCCATCGTCGATGCGGTTGGTGGGCATATCGAAATCATCTGCGACGGTGGCGTGCGGCGCGGCAGCGACATCGTCAAGGCCCTCGCCCTCGGGGCCAATGCAGTCATGGCGGGTCGACCATACCTCTACGGGCTCGGGGCGATCGGCGAGGCCGGCGTCGACCACGTCCTCACGATGTTCGCCAACGACATGAAGCGGACGATGGCCCTGATCGGCGCCACCAACGTCGCCGACCTCGATCGGTCTTACGTGTCCTTCTGACGTAGTGGAAAGACACCACCCCCGGTGGCAAGCGCCACTGAGTCTGACGTTGTTATCGCCCGGCAGACCGGAACAGGGTTTGAAACCGGCGCGAATGTCGGCCGAACAGCAGTGCAAAAGTCACACTCCTCGGGCCGAAACGATCTCGAAACTCGACTGACCCCGGACCGAACGCGATTTCGCTCCCTGGTGAATCGGGTCGCCGTTCACCACAAGAAGCGGACCCTCGTCCCTTCGACGACCGTGAGTCGCTCGGGGACAAAGCGGGAATACTCGATGACGATTTCGACCGTGAGCTCGCCAGGGCCGAGCCGTTTCGAATCAATTCCGTGAGGATGCACTCCTGGCCGCGAAGCACGCTGTAGACGCAGTCGGAATGGACAACGTCAACACCGTCTGGTTGGCGTGAACTTTGGGAACCTCGAGGTCGTCTCCGGTGTAAAGAGTCTCGGAGGTGCCGATGCGAAGAGTGTTTCTCCTTATAGCGATCCTGGTCATGGTTCCCTCGGTTGCAAGGGCCGGTGGCGGC
>JBOGEX010000014.1:0-6745 GCA_050741915.1 Acidimicrobiia bacterium | reverse complement strand
TCGAGCTTGAGCTCGGCGTTCCCGGTTCCCTTGAACTCCTCGAAGATCACGGTGTCCATCGTCGACCCGGTCTCCACCAGTGCGGTGGCGAAGATGGTCAGCGAGCCGCCATCCTCGATGTTGCGGGCCGCGCCCAGGAACCGCTTCGGCGGGTAGAGCGCGGTGGAGTCCACACCACCGGAGAGGATCCGGCCGGACGCCGGCGCCGCCAGGTTGTAGGCCCGGCCGAGGCGGGTGATCGAGTCCAGCAGCACGACCACGTCGTGACCCATCTCCACCAGCCGCTTGGCCCGCTCGATGGCGAGCTCGGAGATGGAGGTGTGGTCCGACGGCGGCCGGTCGAAGGTGGAGGCGATGACCTCGCCCTTCACCGAGCGCTGCATGTCGGTGACCTCTTCGGGTCGCTCGTCGACCAGCACCACCATCAGGTGACACTCGGGGTTGTTGGTGGTGATCGACTGGGCGATCTCCTTCAGCACCGTGGTCTTGCCCGCCTTGGGCGGCGACACGATCAAACCGCGTTGGCCCTTGCCAATGGGGGCGATGAGATCGATGATTCGGGTGAGGACCCCATTTGACTTGCCGTCGATTTCGAGACGAAGCCGTTGGTCTGGGAAGAGAGGGGTCAGCTGCTCGAACCGTGGCCGGCGGGCGGCCTCCTCGCTCGACAATCCGTTGACGGTGTCGATGCGGATGAGGGCGGGAAACTTCTCCTGCGCCCGGGCGGGACGGATGGGACCAGCGACCAGATCGGCCTTGCGGAGGCCGAACTTGCGCACCTGTCCGGCCGAGACGTAGACATCGCGCTCACCGGGGAGATAGCCGGTTACCCGCAGGAAGCCATAACCCTCGGGAAGGACGTCGAGATAGCCCTCGCGAACCTCGAGATCGCCTTCGGGGATCTGCTCGTACTGGTAATCACGGGTGTCGCGGCCGCCTTGGCCGCCTTGACCACCTCCTCCTCGGCGCCGACGCCGACGCCGATTGCCGCGAAAGTCGTCGCGATCAAAGCCTTCGCCATCGGGCTCATCGATTTCGATCCCGGTCGCCTGAATGACAGGTTCATCGGAGCTTTCGTCTGAATCGTCAGAACTCGTGACCTCTCCATTGTCGGTACGCGTTCTAACCGCGGGACGGTCAACGGAGGCCGCATCGGCCTCGTCTTCGGTGATTCCTCCGGCGGCCATCAAGGCGCTGATCAGCTTTGACTTTTGCAGTCCGTCGGCTTCGACTCCGACTGCTTCAGCGATCTCGCGCAATTCGTTGATCGACTTGTTTTGCAGTTGCGCTCGTGTGCTCATTTTCTCGCTCGTGTCGAGGGGGAAGGCCACTCCCCAGGCGCAGGTAGTTGGTTAGTCGGGTAATCGGCCGATCTGACCGAGCCCTTTACACAGACGGAAACCCACGACCAGTGGGAGTTGGGCCAACGGCATGCCCGCTCTTCAAGGCGGGCGGTGAACTGAATAATAGCAGCCAAGTCGAATACGCAAATCATTCGATCGACCCTTCTTCTTGGTCGGAGAGAATTCCAACCAAAGCGTCGTAGTCGTTCGGAATCGAATGCAATCGCTCTGGATCGGTGAGGATGTGGGCGAAGCCGGCCGGCAGCGCCGGCTCGATACCGGTGGCGGCGACGATAGCGGCGGAGAACTTGGCGGGATCGGCAGTCGCCAGCACGACCTGATCGACTCCCGGCCGTCGATGATCGAGGCCCGACAGCCAGGCAACGGTTGTATGGGGATCGAGAAGAATCCCCTCGATTTCAAGGACGCGACGTATGCCCGAAAGGATCTGGCTGTCATCGAACCACGAGCTGACAAAAGCGGTCGCGGCCTCCTTGTGCAAAGGGCCCGGAAGCTCGATGCGGCCGCTGACTCGAAGCTGTCGCTGCCACTCCTCTACCGCCTTCGGGTCGCGATCAGCTAGCTCGAACAGATACCTCTCGAGGTTGGAAGGAACTTGGATATCCATCGAGGGAGCCAGCGTCGGCATCACCTTCCCGGGGGCAAGCACCCCGCTCTCGACCCAATCGAAGAGGCCGTGGTTGGCGTTGGTGGCAATGACCAGCTGCCCGATCGAGGCTCCCATCTGGCCCGCGGCCCAGCCGGAGAAAACGTTGCCAAAGTTCCCCGTGGGAACGACAAAGTCGGTGCCGGGGATCTGGCTCGCGGCCCATAGGTAATACCCCGCCTGCACGGCGATACGAGCGAAGTTGATCGAGTTCATGGCGGTCAGGTCGACAGCAAGCCTCTCGTCTGCGAAGGCTCGTTTGACCAGCTCCTGGCAGTCGTCGAAGGTGCCCTCGACGGCAACGGCCCGGACATTGGGATCCGCCACAGTGGTCATCTGCCGTCGCTGGAAATCCGAGACCCGGCCCTTCGGATAAAGGACAACAACATCCATGTGGTGTGCCCCTTGACAGGCGGCGATCGCAGCGGAGCCGGTGTCACCCGATGTGGCAACCAAAACCGTGACCCGTCCTGACAACGCGCTCTCGAAGAGTCGGCCGACCATCTGCAGGGCGTGATCCTTGAAAGACAGCGTCGGACCCCAAAAAAGCTCGAGAAGGAGCCGACCATCGGAGAGCTGGCGGAGCGGTGCCACCTCGGGATGGCGGAAGCCGGCGTAAGCGTCGGCGGCCAGCTCGGCCGCGGCCTCCTCCAGGGGGCTACCGGCCAAGAAGGGTGCCAGGATGTTGGCCACGGTCTGGGGATAGGTCGACCCAACCTCGACCTGTGGCCATGACTCGGGTAGGTAGAGGCCGCCGTCGGGAGCAAGGCCACCGAGGAGGACGTCGTAGAAGGTCGGCCGATCCGGATGACCCCGGGTGGAGACGAATTTCATTTGTCGCCTGGTGTCATTCCACGCTGAGCACCCGGATGGTGGCAGCTATCTGTTTGACCACCTCGAGCCCGTGGAGTTGGTCGACCGCCGCCTGATGGTCGCGCTCGGCCGCCTCGTGAGTGATCAAGATCACGGTCGCCTCGTCGCCGCGACCGTCCTGTCGCACCGAGGCGATCGAAACACCGTTCTGTCCGAAGGCCGAAGCGATTGCGGCCAGCACCCCCGGGCTGTCGGACACCTCGAGGCGGAGGTAGTACCGACTCGAAACCTTCGATATGTCCGCCACCGCACCGGCCCCCACAGTCACTCGCGGCGTCACCTGGGCCCCGGCCAGGAGCTCGCGAGAGGCGTCGATGACGTCCCCGAGCACAGCGGTGGCGGTGGGCTCGCCACCGGCACCGGGTCCGGAAAAAAGGAGTTGGCCGATGGCCGGGCCCTCGACAAAAACGGCATTGGTCGCCCCGCGAATCGAGGCCAGGGGATGCGAGGTCGGGACCAGGGTGGGATGGACCCTGACCGAGATCCCGTCGGCCAGGGATTCGGCCGTAGCCAGGAGCTTCACGACGTATCCCAGCTCGCGGGCGAACACGATCTCTGCTCCATCGAGGCCATCGATGCCGCGTCGGTAAACGGAACCGGCGTCGGCCCAAACCCCGAAGGCGAGGCCACCGAGAATGACGGCTTTGGCGGCGGCGTCGCCTCCCCCCACGTCAGCGGTCGGATCAGCTTCGGCAAAGCCCAATCGCTGGGCCTCGGACAGCGCAACCTGGTACGAGGATCCAGCCTCGGTCATTGCCGAGAGGATGTAGTTGGTAGTTCCGTTGACGATCCCGATCACCCGAGTGAGCTTCTCGCCAGCCAGCGACTCGGTCAACGGCCTGATGAGAGGAATGCCACCGCCCACCGCGGCCTCGAAGAGAAGCGAGACACCTTTTCCGGCCGCGAGGTCGAACAGTTCAGGACCTTCTGCTGCCAGTAGCTCCTTGTTGGCGGTAACGACGGGCTTTCCGGCCTGAAGCGCTCGTCGAACTAGGGATCCGGCGGGCTGCCTACCACCGAGCAATTCGACGACCAGGTCGACGTCGGGATCATCGACCACTTCCTCGACTCGAGTGGTGGCATAAGAAGCAGGAAAGAGCCGCGAGCGCTCGGTGTCGCGAATGGCGATCTTGACCAGTTCGAGGTCGAGACCAGTTTTCTGCAGGATCGGCTCGCGGTCTGAAAGAAGGCGCCGAGCGAGCGAGCCCCCGACCACGCCCCCGCCGAGAATTCCAATGCCCACAGCCATATGAGTTGGCGATGGTATGCACCGTTCGAGCAGCCATTAGCCTTTGCTTGATGACGAAGCTCCCACCCTTCGGCACAGTCTTCGCTCCCCAGATGGCAGTTGCCAGCTTCGAACGCGGGACGTTCGGCTCGTGGGAGATCGAGAAGACAGCTGACTTCTCTCTCCATCCCGCCGCACATGTCTTTCACTACGGAAGCGCCTGCTTCGAAGGTCTGAAGGCCCATCGCGGGATCGACGGTTCGGCTCGAATCTTCCGCCTCGATGCCCACGCCGACCGCCTGGTGCAAAGCGCCACGCTGTTGTGCCTACCACCACCCCCGGCGGAGATGACGATCGACATGGTCTCAGAGGTCGTGCGAACCAATCGTGAGGAGATTCCCGATCCCCCCGGCAGCCTCTACTTGCGCCCGACCCTGATCGGCACCGAAGCCAATATCGGCGCGGCCGCCCATCCGCCCACCGCTGGTCTCTATTTCGTAGTCGCCTCCCCGGTTGGGGATTACTTCTCGGGTGGCGTCAGGCCGTTGAAGATCCTGATCGAAGAGGATGCCCGACGGTCGACCGAGGGCTTCGGGATGGCCAAGACCGGGGCCAACTACGCCGCTGCCCTCCGCACGGTGGTGGCGGCCCGGAACGATCTCGGCGCCGACCAGGTCCTGTTCGCCCCCAACGGTCTGGTGGAGGAAACGGGGGCGTCGAATTTCCTTCTCATCTCCGACAAAGCGGTGGTGACCGCCCCGCTCAGCGGTTCGTTCCTGCATGGGGTAACCCGCGACTCGACCCTAAAGCTGGCCGAGACGCTGGGTTACCGGGTCGAAGAACGTCCGCTGCCGGTGGCAGAGGTGCTGGAGTGGGAGGGCGAGGCGGCGTTGTCAGGGACGGCGGCGGTGCTCTCCGGCGTCGGCACCTTCATTCACAAGGGCGAAGAGATCACAATTGGTGGCGGCGAAGTGGGAGCCAACACCTTGCGGTTGCGGCAGGCCCTGACCGACATCCACTCGGGCGCCGCTGAAGATCAGTTCGGCTGGATAAGAGTGGTCTAGATCCCCCTCACAGAACCTGGCTGCCAGTCAATCTGTGAAGGTTTGCGCGGGCCTGGGCCGCGAGGACCTTCACAGAACCCGGCTGCCAGTCAATCTGTGAAGGTTTGCGCGGCCTGGGCCGCGAGGACCTTTACTCCCCCCGCAGGGGGGAGTATCGCCGCAGGCGGGGAGGGGGGAAGGGCGCCCTCGACAGGATTCGAACCTGCGCACCTGGCTCCGGAGGCCAGTGCTCTATCCCCTGAGCTACGAGGGCGGGAGGCCAATGGTACCGGCCACCGTCTACGCAAACCCTCGGGCTTCTCCTCCGCCATCGGTATTATTCGGAGATGCCGCGAGCAATGTGGAAAGGCGCCGTTTCCTTCGGTTTGGTCACGATTCCTGTCGGTATGTATACCGCCACCGAATCGAAAACCCCCAAGTTCAAGATGCTGCGGGAGAAAGACCACTCCCCCATTCGATACAAGCGAGTTGCTGAATCCGACGGCGAAGAAGTCGCCTGGGAGGAGATCGTCAAGGGGTACGAGGTCGAGAAGGGCAAGTATGTCGTCTTCACCGACGATGAACTAGAGGCAGCCGCCGCCGGCGATCGCAATCGCCTGGTCGATGTGGTTCAGTTCGTCGACGAGGACGAAATCGATCCGATCTATTACAAGTCCTCGTACTACCTCGCACCGGAAAAGACCGGGGCTAAGGCCTATCGCATCCTGCTTGACGCTTTGGTTTCGAAGGAACGGGTTGGACTCTGCAAGGTTTCGATTCGGGACAAACAGCAGCTTGCGACGATCCGGCCCAAGGACGGAGTGCTGGTGATGGAAACCATGTACTGGCCCGACGAGATTCGGGAAGCTGAGTTCGAAGAACTCGAGGATGATCCCGACGTTCGTCCGGAAGAGGCGAAGATGGCCGAGATGCTGATCGACGGCCTGACTGCGCCCTTCGAGGCATCCGACTACCAGGACCTCACCCGCCAGGCGATCGAAGACGCGGCCCAGAAGAAGATCGAGGGAGAGGAGATCGTGGCCCCCGAGGCACCCGAACCCACCAAGGTGGTAGATCTCCTCGAGGCTCTCAAGGCCAGCGTCGAAGCGACCAAGAAACGCAAAGCCGGCTGAGAAGCGAACCCAGCAAACATGACGCCGCCTGGCGTCGACGTCCGAGATGGATCGGCCAAAGAAATATGTGGTGCCACCGACGGAACCGTGATTGATGGGGGCCGGTCCGGCTGGGAGAACCCTCAGGCGCTCCCGCCCACCGGAAATTCGGTCACTCAGGCCCGCTCTCAGCGTTATTCGGTTGCTGGCGAACGAGCACCCGGGGGGGGCCAGCGACCAGATTTGTCGGGAAGCGTTCGCCAGTGACCGAATTTGGTGGCGGGGAGGGTGGACCCCGGTCCAAGGGCTGGGGAGCAAAACAATCTCAGTCTTGGTTGCCAAAAGATCTAGAGGCGAGCCGGCGTAACGGGTAGAGCGCCTGACTGCCGGTCCTACACCCGATTTACGTCCCAGGGTTGTAGACGGTGTCCAACAGGGTCCACAGCCCAGAGAATCGATGATCATCCGTCACCGGGGGC
>JBOGEX010000013.1:0-6693 GCA_050741915.1 Acidimicrobiia bacterium | reverse complement strand
GTCCTGATGGTGAGCGAGCTCGTAACCAACGCCGTCCGCCACGGTCCTCGAGGCCGGGTCCTTTTAGAAATGATCGAAGGTATGGAATCCCTCCGGGTGGAGGTCCGCCAGCTTCCTCAAACCAAGCCCACTTTCAACGGGGGCAAGCCGAGCACTGGTTTCGGTCTCAAGATCGTGGCGGCGCTGGCTGACTCATGGGGGACGGGGGATCCGGATTGGGTCGGCGTCTGGTTCGAAATGAAAAACGAGGGCGACTAACCCTTCCGCCGGACGGCGACGATGGAAGCGTCATCAGCCAGTCGCCCTTCCGACCAGTTGATAACCGCCGAGAGAATCTGGCGGCAGATGTCGCCCAAGCTGAGTCCTTCCGTGGTTCGATCCCGAGCAAGTTGACTCAGGCTTTGCTCCCCCCACATGGCGAGATCGGGGTTTCTGGCCTGGGTGACCCCGTCGCTGTAAAGGTAGATAACGTCCCGTGGCTGCGACGGCACGACCAGCGTCTTCGGGGCGTCGATTCCCAGACCAAAAGGCAACTGGACCGACGAATCGCTCAGGAAGTGAGAAGCTCGATCACGAATCAAAAGCGGTGGAAGGTGCCCGGCGTTGGCAATCTCGACGGATCCTTCGTCTTGCCTAACGATGATCATGACTCCGGTGACAAATTCACCACTTTCAGCGTTTTCCGCCACCACCTCATCGATCGCGGCAGTGATTTCCTTGAGCGTCGCTCCTTTCCGGCGCATGAGCCGATAAGTGGAAACCGCCCACGTCGAAAGGGTGGTCGCCCGCAGGCCGTGACCGACGGCGTCGAAAAGGGCGAGGTGGATCCCCTCAGGGTTGGCGGCATAGTCGATCACATCGCCGGCAATGTCGTAGGCGGGCTCCAGGCGACCACCGAGCTCGACCTGTTCATCGGCATATGACGTGAGGGGAAGGTTGCGGTATTGAATGGTGGCGGGGAGGCTCAGCTCAGTTGCCCCCCGGGTTCGTTCGACAACGTCGCTGATCAAGCCAGTGGCCAATAGCGAGCTCGAGAGGGCTATGGCAATCGGCGCCAGCTGCGACAAGGATTCACCGATGGCCGGGCCGATTTCGATCACGCCGATGACCTGACCGCGGCGTGCCAGAGGGTAATAGACCCTCTCCCCGTGGACTACAGCTTCCTCCCTCGTTGCCACACGACCGGCTATCGAGCCGCCTATCGGAACTGGCTCTTGGGCTCCGACCAAGTCGGTCAACCTGGCAAACCCGTGATCGATCAGCCAGATCGAAACGGTTTCGGCGATCCCCGAATCGATCATCACTCGCGCCGCCAGACGACCTAGCTGCTCGGGTGGACAGCTATCCAACTCTGTGATCAGCCTCCCGGCCGTGCTCTGGGGGACGTCGACTGAAGGCACAAGTCTGTTGTACCCAATCGAAGGCTTTCCGAAGCCGCTAAGACAGGTTCCCGCAAGCCACGGTGGGCAAGAGCCCGAAGGCCTGGCCCACCAATACCGCCAGGTCGGCTCGACTGAGCAAGCCGTCGAGTGGCAGCTCGAGCATCGGGCAGTCGTTGGCGAGGCCGAGCGATCGCAGCTGTGACATCGCCGAGTAGGGATCGGTTTCCCAATAAGGCGGCGGCGGAACGGCTTCGCCGCTCTCGGCCTCGTCGACCACGTCTTCGTAGGCGCGTTGGCGAACCGCCCAGAGGAGCATCGTCATCACCTCGCCCCGGGTCAACGGCGGTTCGGGGCAGTCAGCGCCGCCACATGCGAGCTGGATGGCGACGACCGATGCCATGATCTCTGGTCCCGGCTCCGGCGGAGGTCGTACCGGGATGAGGACCCGCGCCAAGCTTCCGATCCACGAGGCGGCGTCGAGGTTGCTGGCGGCAATAGGCGGGCAGACCGCCGCCCCCCATTCATCGCAGGAAGCGAGAGCACCGGATGCGACCAAGTGGTGGAAGACGGGCTCGGCGGCGAGGCCATCGTCGTCAGTGAAAGACCCTGCGAACCCATCCGTGACCCCCTCGAGGGCGGGCGCTGCTCGGTAGGCGCGGCGGAGAGCAGGGTACGGATCGATGGCACCCACCCCGGGCCGGTGGAGCTCGAAATGAAGGTGAGGAGGACCAGGTTCGGCATTGCCGGAGTCACCGACCCAGCCGATCACCTCGCCCGCCATGACCCTGGTTCCGGCGACGAGATCGGGTCGGATGCCGACGCCGCGTCCGTCGTCGGTACCAGAGTGATCGTTGTTCAGGTGGAGATACCAGGACGACCAACCATCGTCGTGGGACAGGATGACCCAGCAGCAGTCGCCCGGGGCGTCGTGGATGGATTTGATGGTTCCATTTGCCACGGCCACGACCGGGGTCATCTTCGGGGCCATGATGTCGTTGCCGGCGTGAAGGCGAGTCCCTCCATCGCGGTCAGCCCCGAAAGTCGATCCGATTGCCCCTCCACCGAGCACCGGCCACAACATCTGGTAGCGGTAGGAGCAGTAACGAATGGGGGCCGGCGGAGGAAGTGCTTCGGGCGGAGGCGCCAAGGAATCGGCGGGTGCCAGGGGATCGGTGGGGGTCGCAAGGACAGGGGCAGGCGGTGCCGGGGTCGACACCGTCGGCCGGCAGGCGGCTTGTGCAGGGACCGCCGGCAGCACAGTTGCGACGACGAAACCGGCCAAGAAAAGCGAGAGACCTCGCTTCCTCATCGGCTGGGCAGGCTACCGCTGCCGGGATGACGTTGCTAGTAGCACCTTGTTTTTCCCCCCAACCCGATGTCGGCCCGATGACAAACACCCTGTGACCAGCTCATCGGGCGACATCCTCAAGCCTTCACCGAAATGCAGAGGACCCTGAATGTCGACGTGAGGTGACAAGTCACCGATCGTGGCCATTCCAGAAACTGGCAGGTAGCGCCGAGTGCCGGTTAGCGCTCGGGCAGATCGGCGAGTTCACGGGCTTGGCGACGCGCGTTATGCGCTCCTCCTTCATGTCTTCGGATTGCGGCATATTGACCGATTCAATCCTGACGACAGGACCGGGGCGGGCCCTTGGGAGCTGCGACGGTTGTATTCCCAAGAGGACAGCACCACACCAGTCCAAGGCAGTCCCAGTCCAAGGCACTGCCACGAAGGACCGCTTGATCAGCAGTCCCAATACGACAATGATCGCCAGGACGAGGTTGGGTGATGAGCTCGGTCACCCACCTGCTCGTTTCTGCCCTTTTCGGGCGGTGTGGGTTGATGCTGGCAGGTCGACGCGCGTGGTGTCATGCTGTTGGCCTGGTTCAGATCCGAGGCGAGCCGCCACCTTTATCGTGGCGATCCCGTAGACGATCGCCACCGACCCGAACATGGCAAGGTTGAGCCACAGGCCGGCGCCCAGGCTGATGAGCTCCCCCCTGAGCCCGGAGTTGCCCACCAGGACACCCACTGTCAGCAAGCCGAGGAGTCCGCCGGCAGCTGAGGAAGAGCTGATGTTGGCGGTGCGACTGATCAGGATGCCCGCGATTCCGAGCAATCCACCCATGAGCACACCGACCATGATCATGATGAAGATCGTTCCGCCTAATGAGAATTCGGGTCTCCGAACCGGGTCCATGATCGCCACCATGCGCATCGCCAGCCGGAAGCCCGGCGCCAGGATCACCAATCCGGCTATCGCACCACCCGCAGCTCCTAAAGCAACCGTCTTCCAAAAACCCCGGGATCCACCGCCACACGATCCCGGCAGCCACAACGGTGACTACGAGAGACAACACGAAGACAAGGTAGGAGAATCCCCCGGCGATCATCGCCAGCAATAACGAGGTGCCCACACCAAGGGCCGCCAGCCGTCCTTTCAAATCCACATCCCCCTCCAGGTCAGCAGCTGAGCAATGGCCATGACGATGGCCGGTCCCAGGTAGTAGGTGCCTAGTTCTGGTGCATAGAGAATTGTCATCCCGTAGACGGCGACCAGTACCCAGGTGACCCACCACGCCCACGGCTCACCCCGCCGATAGGCGGTGAGCAATACGGATAGTGCATAGATGTTTATGCCGGCCAGGGCGAAGAAGGCCGCCACCTCCATTTCCGTCGCCGCTGTACCAACGAAAGCCGGATAGCCCACGATGCTGAGCCCGGCGATCACTACCAGGACCCACCATCCGATCTTGTATCCCGCCGAACGGGTCCGTGGTTTCACACGCATAGTGCTTGCCTTTCTCTGGGACGGGCGAATGGCACATCATCCGCCGGTCTCGTCGCGGGCGTCCCAGGACATCGACCGTTGGGCCTATGCCGAGCCGAAGGGCCTAGGTACCAGGTACGGTGAGCGCTAGACGTCGTGACCATTGAGGGAGGGCGAGGACCCGGGTACTGATTTACTCGTTTCACGGCTCGTTCGATTCGCCGGCGGAGATGGTTGCGGCTGGCCGCTTGACCCGGTTTCTCCGATGGCGGACCTCTGCGGCTGTGAGGTATAGGGCTGCCCACAGGATCATGGCGACACCCCAGGCCAGGCCGTAGCTTCCCGACAGATCCGGGTACACAACAAAGCCGGTGCCGAGGAGCGCCACCATGAACGAGGCGCTCCAGGCGGAGTAGCGCCATCCGGAAAGGGCAGACGCTCCAAGCAAGCCGACCAAGAGGACATGCAGGCCATACTCGGCCATCATGTGGTAATGCAGGCCTTGCCAGTGCGGGTCTGCAGGAACCCCGGTCAGTTCCAACTGGAGCTGGGAGATCACAAGGACAGCCGCGGGAATCGCCGCGATCACCCAAAGACCGCTCATGAGTCGATCCGCAGGCTTTGGGGGTTTCCTCACCGGGTTGCCCGGATGGAGCAATGCGGCGACTAAGACCAGGGCCATGGCCGCGAAGACTGGGGGAGGAGCCGACGACAGGCCGCCACTTACCAACGCGAACGGCAATGTGAGCACTGACAGGAACAGGGCCCCGGCGCTCTGCCAGATGAGAGCAACCTTGGTCCATGGCCGCCTCAGCTGTAGGGCGAGACCAAAGAGGACGATCACATGGCTGGCGGAAAGGGCGAGGTAGTGGCTGATGTGGGGACCAAAAGGGCCACTGACGTGGTCGAGTTCGAGCTGGCTGGCGTAGAAACGCTCGAGGACGTCCCCGGGCAGCCAGGCGAAGATCCAGAACAGGTTCACCTTCCAGAAGACGACCCCAATACCCGCCAACAGGAGAGCGATGACCGTGTAGAAGGCGATCTTCCGGGCCCTCCCCCAACCCGGTTCGGTGACCTCGACACGGTCCGAACGGAGTACATCCATGCCCATCTTTTGACCTCCAACAGGGTACTACAGCTGGACTATATCTGTTTACAGTGTTCGTGTAAAGAGGTGCAGGAGGCTAGTCTGCCTCCGATGTCACTCCGAGAGGTCCGCCACCGCGCTGCACAGCGTCTGGTGATAGACGCGGCATTCGAGCTGATGCTGGAACGTGGCTACGCCGCCACGACGATGACCGCCATCGCCGACCATGCTGGAGTGGCCGAACGCACCGTTTACAACCTGTTCGGGTCAAAGGCTGGGCTGATGCTGTCAACACTTCGCGATCGAGGATCCGGAGGCGCGGTCGATGAACTGGCTGCGGATCATGAACACATGTGGAGTCTCGACGACCCGCTCGAGATCATCGAGTATGCGGTCGAAACCAACCACCGGGTAGCCAGCCGCGCCATAACCCTGTTTCAAGTTGCCTATCAAGCTGCGGCTGTCGAGCAAGAAGTCGCCGTCGCTCTAGAAGAACTCGAGGAGATCCGGTTTCATCACCAAGGCGAACTCATCGACATGCTCCAGGAGAAAGGACACCTCAGAGAAGACATCCCCTACGAGCTGATCAAGAGAGGCTTCTGGCTGATGGCGGGACCCGAGACCGTCATCAAAGCCATGAAGGCAGGCTGGGATCTCGACACATACAGCTCCTGGTTGCGAACATCTCTGCCCAGCCTCTTACTCCCCAGCAAACGCACGTACTGACGATCCGAATACACGACCCCCTTATGCCAGCATGCACGCGATCGCTGTCGCGCATGTAGGACAGAGCCATGCCTCACTACCCCAATAGGCTGATTCCAATAATGACACCACTTGAAAGGCGTCTAGCCGCCATCACCTCCGGGTGAGGACAGTCGTTGACCCACGCATAACATGATCGTGAGCGGAATCACCCGTTCTATTCAGCCGAGCGAGAACGGCACCTCCTATGCGGGTCAGAACTACTGGTTCGCGGACGCTGGTGGTGCCCAAGACGCTCACCGCGGGCGCGTGTGTTGGCGGCCATTGCGATCTGCCCACTGGCGGCCATCTGCGTCTCACCGGAGACGAGCACGGACAGCGGTTGGTGGTCTGTGATCAAGGACACGCTCGGCCAGAGTGGAAGGGCACCCTTCGGCGAGCCATGGCGCCGCGCAATCGGTTACTCGGGTCTACTCGCCTTTGCTGCAGGCCGATCGCCGAATCGGTCGCGCGCTCGGTCTGAGGTCTGGTTCGCACCACGACGGTGTTGAGTAGGTGCGATCGTGGCGCCGATGAGAAAATGGCACCGGCAGTCGTATGAGTACGGTCCGGTGAACGCGCGGCGCGCATCAAGGGAGAGCAACGAGATGAGACCACTTCGATACTCGATCAACGTCACGCTCGACGGCTGCTGCCATCACGAGGCAGGGCTCCCCCCGGACGAGGAGTCGATGCGCTACTGGACCGC
>JBOGEX010000012.1:0-14623 GCA_050741915.1 Acidimicrobiia bacterium | reverse complement strand
GCAGCGGATAACTCTTGGATGCACTTCCGAAACGTTCTGCCCTGGCGATCCGGTTACTCGTGGGGAGATGGCCGCCTTCCTGGCACGGGCGCAGGCGTTGCTACCGGCGCCGTCCGGCCGCTTCGTCGATACCGCCGACTCTCCGTATGAGTGGGCCATCAGTTCCCTGGTGGCAGCAGGGATTACCCAGGGATGCGCCGTTGATCGTTACTGCCCCGATGATCCGGTAACCAGAGAGCAGATGGCCTCGTTCCTGGTGCGAGCCTTCTCGTTCGCAGCGGGGCCCGACATCTTCACCGACGACGAGAACTCGGTTCACGAAGAGGAAATCAACGCCCTCGCCAAGGCCGGCATCACTCTGGGATGCACGGCGACGACTTTCTGCCCCGAAGCGGTCGTCACCCGAGAACAGATGGCAGCGTTTCTCTTTCGCTCTTACGGCAATTAGGCCCGACTAGCGACGATCGCCGCCCCCACGATTCCAGCCTCGTTGCGCAGGGAGGCCGGAACCACTTCCACATCGGTCGTCAGATAGTTGCCCCAACTGTCCCATTTGCGAGAGACGCCGCCACCGATGATGAACAGGTCGGGAGAAACGACATGGGAGAGGTGGTCAAGGACGCGATCGACTCTCTTGGCCCAGGCTGACCACGACAGGTCCTTATCGTCTTTGACACTGGCGGCAGCCCAGCCCTCCACTGGGGAGTGGCCCCGCAGCTCGAGGTGTCCGAACTCAGTGTTCGGGACCAAGACACCATCGATGAAAACGGCCGAGCCGATGCCTGAGCCCAACGTCAGAAGTACGACGACCCCGGTGCGGCCCTGACCGGCGCCAAATGCCATCTCGGCAACGCCAGCCGCATCTGCATCATTTAGAACCGTCACCGACTGACCGGTGGCTGCCGAAAATAGGGCGGCGGCGTCGGTGCCGATCCAGCTCTCGTGGACGTTGGCGGCGCTCAGCGTCACGCCCCGCTTGACAACGGCAGGAAACGTACAACCGAAATGACCCTCAGTCGCAAAGTGATCAAAGACCTGGCGAACGACTTCGGCCACAGCCTCCGGCAACGATGGCTGCGGGGTCGCCAAGCGAAATCGTTCTCCCACGAGTTTTCCCGTCGCCACCTCGACGAGATTGCCTTTGATCCCCGAACCGCCAATGTCGACGCCAAGCGTCGGCTCGCTCTCCGTCACGGGCCGGAGCCTATCTCAAGGCTTCACCAGTCTGCTCCGATCGTGACTGTCGAGGCACTCCCCCTTGTCACGGGCCCGAGGTCTTCTACTGGAAATTGCTCACCTGCTGAACTCGACCAACTCGACCACGTCGTCTGTCCCTGGTTTGGTCTCGCCAATCAGCCCCACACCGGGGGCGTAAGACTTCTCTTCGATGACAGCAGGCTCGAGGGGAGTCCAATCCCTCGTCCTGAGAACCATCTCAAACGATCCGCTGGGAACCGCCAGGCTCCCATCAACCTCGATGACTTCTGCCATGTCCTCAGCCTCGCCTTCGTAAAACTCCTGGCGGTAGGCCTCGCCGATTTCGGGGTTGGCCAGCATGATGATGCCGGGTAAGGCACCATCGACGCCGGCCTCCCAGGAACCACTTTTGTCGACAAACACCCCGTTTTCGTAGTTCTTGACGTCCTCGCCGAAGTACCAGACATTTCCTTCGTCATCCTGGGCGAACCAGTCGAAAGTGTCCTCCACGAGCTCGCCGCCGACCGTCACCGTGTCGCGGACCACGGTCGTGACAACCCCCATCACCTCGCGGGTTTCGCCGGTGACCATCACTTCGACTCGCTCCGTCTCGCCAACGCTCGTTCCCTCGTATACCCACCTGGCGCCTTCCGCCAGCGGCAGATAGGGGTTGTCAATTACCCCCCCGAACCGGGACGGATCCACAACCGGTTGATAGATTCCGCCGTCGCCCGGGTCTATCACCGGTGCCGCTGCCGTGGCAAGACTCTCTCCTCCGCATCCCCCCAGAACGACGATCGCGGCGATAACTACGAACCTCTCCATTTGAGCTCCTTTCCGGTTGCAATTCTTGGAGCCACGCCTGAACGCGACCTGAACGGAGGGACCGAAAGGTTCAGCTCCGGTTCAGGTGAAGGCGACCAGACTGCAGATCCGCGGATGAAACTCCTCCTGATCGAAGACGACCCCAAGATCTCGGCGGCCGTCAAGCGCGGCCTGGAAGCAGAAGGTTTTCAAGTCGAAAGTGCTTTCAATGGAGACGATGGCTACTGGATGGCGAGCGAGGGCGACTTCGATCTGGTATTGCTCGACATCCTCCTCCCCGGACGCAATGGCTACCGGGTATGCGCCGACCTACGAGCAAATGGAAAGCAGGTGCCGATTCTGATGCTCACCGCCAAGAATGGAGACCTCGACGAAGCGGAAGGGCTCGACACCGGTGCCGACGACTATCTCACCAAACCCTTTTCATTTCCGGTGCTGGTGGCTCGGGTCAAGGCCCTCCTTCGTCGTGGTCAGCCAACGCGACAAGGCTTGATGACCTTCGGTGACCTTCGCATCGATCCCGACGCTCGCCGGACTTGGGTCGTCGAGCAAGAAGTAGAACTCACCAATCGCGAGTTCGCAGTACTCGAACTATTCGCCACCCGATCCGGCGACGTCCTCTCGAAGGAGCAAATCCTGGCGGCGGTCTGGGAAATGGCATTCGAGGGTGACCCCAATATCGTCGAGGTCTTCGTCAGCCGCCTCCGCCGCAAGCTCGAGGATCCTTTTGGGAGGAAGTTCCTCCACACGGTGCGAGGAGCGGGCTATCGATTCGAGGCCCCACCCTCAAAAGGCCCGTGATGCCGAAGACGGTTCGCGCCCGGATAACCGCCATTGCCGCCGTCGTTTCGCTGGTCATCCTCACCCTGATGAGTGTGGCGGTGGTTGCAGAGCACCGTCGGGTGCTGATGGAAAATCTTGAAGAGACACTGACTGCTCAGGCCGCCGAAATAGCTGCCGCCTTCGACGAATCGCAGACCCTTATCGACCCCGGGGGCGACGACGATTCGGTTCTCCGCATCAGCAACCGGGCCGGCGATCAGCTCGCCGCCAGCGCCAATCTGGCTAGTGGACCAGGCCCGCTCCCGGTCGGTTCTCATTCCCGCTCTGCCAGTTTCAGCGTGGTAGGTCCGGTTGGGGTAGATCGAGTTGACTACCTAATCCTCAGTCGAGTCATCATTGGGCCCACCGGCGAGGACCTGCACCTGGACCTCGGTTCGCCACTTGACGACATCGCCGACAGTGTGCGAGCGCTTTCGACCACGCTGGCGGTGGCAGTGCCCATAGTTGTGGCTGGGCTTTCCGCTCTGGTGTGGTTGTTGGTGGGTCGGACTCTTAGCTCGGTGGAGCAGATTCGCGCCGAGGTTGCTGCCATCGGCCCTACCGACCTCGACCGAAGGGTGCCCGCGCCGCCTGGCGACGACGAAATCTCGCGCCTCGCCAACACCATGAACAACATGCTCGAGCGCATCTCGGCAGGAGCGCGACGGCAGCGGCAGTTCATCGCCGATGCTTCTCATGAAATACGCACTCCCCTCACTCGAATGCGTTCGGAGCTCGAGGTCGATGAGGCTCACCCCGCAACTGCCGATCATGCAGCCACTCGCCAAAGCCTGCTCGCTGAGATCAAGAATCTGCAAAAGCTCGCCAGCGATCTGCTCCTCCTTGCTGGGCTCGACGAAGGAACAGTTCCTCCCCGATGTGAACCCGTCGACCTCTCCGCCCTGGTGGCCGACGAGATCGACGCGGTCAACGCCGACTTTTCGGCCGACGGCGCAGCATGGGTCAATGCGAATCCCGACCACCTGCGGCGAGCCGTGAGGAACTTGCTTGACAACGCCGCTCGATTTGCACGTTCAGGAATCAGAGTCGAGTTGTTTCAAACGTCAGAAGAAGTAGGAGTGGCGGTTACGGACGACGGTCCTGGAATTCCTCCCGAGAAACAAGACCTCATCTTCGACCGCTTCACCCGCCTCGACGAGTCCCGCTCCCCTGGCGGCGCTGGGCTCGGCCTGGCCATCGCCAAACACCTGGTCGAGTCGAACGGCGGCCGCATCGAGGTCGATCCCCACCACACTGGGGGAGCCCGGATGGTCGTTCGACTACCTGCCCTCAGGCGATAAGACAGCAAGGTCCCGCTAAGGGCTCGCTGGCATCCTGGCGCCCGTCGGTAGTCTCGACGGGATGACCCAAGCCACCATCGGTCTTATCGGCTTGGCGGTCATGGGTCAGAACCTGGCGCTCAATCTGGCGAGCCGCGGGGAAACCGTCGTCGTCGCCAACAGGACGAGATCTGTCACCGAAGCGTTCGTCTCCGCTCACCGCAAAGAGTTCGATCTTGTCGAGGCTCAGGACCCCCAGTCTCTGGTCGAGCGCCTTTCGAGCCCCCGCCGGATCATCCTCATGGTCAAGGCCGGTCCCCCGGTGGACGCTCTTATGGATGAACTTTTGCAGTTGATGCAACCGGGCGACGTCATTGTCGACGGAGGCAATAGCCACTGGCGCGACACCACTCGTCGGGTTCGGGCCGCCGCCCAACACGGCATTAGCTTCGTCGGGGCAGGCATCTCGGGAGGCGAACTGGGCGCTCGCTATGGCCCGTCGATCATGCCTGGAGGCAATCCGGCCGGCTGGGAACATCTCCGCGATCCATTGACTTCCATCGCGGCGCACGTCGACGGCGAGCCATGTTGCGCATGGGTCGGCCCGGACGGGTCGGGACACTTCGTCAAGACGGTTCACAACGGCATCGAGTACGCCGACATGCAGGCCATTGCCGAGTCGTACCACCTTCTTCGAGCCGGGGGCAGATCGGTGGCCGACACCGCCGCCGTGTTTCGGCGCTGGGCGAGTGGTCCTCTCAACTCTTTTCTGATCGACATCACCGCCACCATCCTCGAAACAGTCGACGGCGACGGCGAGCCTTTGATCGACAAAGTCCTCGACGCGGCTGCCCAAAAGGGCACGGGACGATGGACGGTCGACACTGCCCTCGACCTGGGCCAACCAACAACGCTGATCACCGAAGCGGTCCTGGCCCGTTCGCTCTCGGCTTTGAAGGACGAAAGGGTGGCTGCGTCGAAACGGCTCATTGGGCCGAGGGTGAGCGGCGAGATCGACGAAGGTGATCTCGAGACCGCGCTTCTCGCCACCAAGATCGTTTGTTATGCCCAAGGTTTCATGCTGATCCGGGCGGCATCCACGGAATTGGGCTGGGACCTCGATCCGACCACGATCGCTTCTCTGTGGAGGGGCGGGTGCATCATCAGGGCCGCCCTGCTCTCTGATATCACCAACGCCTTTCGCAAGCAACCGGAGCTGACCAACCTCCTCCTCGACCCGCATTTTGCCGACGTCGTCGGTAGCGAGCAGGACGCCTGGCGCCGAGTTGTCGCCACCGCTGTCCTTAGCGGCGTCCCGATCCCGGCCCTCTCGAGCGGTCTCGCCTTCTATGACGGCCTCCGGACCGAGCGGCTACCGGCCAATCTGATCCAAGCGCAACGCGACTTCTTCGGCGCCCATACCTACGAGCGCACCGACCAACCCCGCGGGATGGCATTCCACACCGACTGGATGACCGGAATCACCCAGGGGCCTACCACCTAACATCGGCTCATGGCTGACAACCCCTATCGATTGCCGCGATCGGTTGTCCCCTCCCGATATGACATCACCCTTATCCCCGACCTCTCTCAAGCCACATTCTCCGGCTTAGAGACAGTCGCCGTAGAGGTTCTCGAACCCACCGCCGCCATCGTCCTCAACTCTCACGAGATCGAGATTCAGCGCGCTGAACTTCGTCGAGGCGAGGAGACTCTCGAGGCGACTGTCACTTTTGAGCCCGAGAGTCAACGGACGGTCCTTGCTTTCGACCGGAAGCTCGAGGCTGGGCCTGGCGAGCTCTACCTTGAATTCACTGGTCTGCTGAACGATCAGCTCGTCGGCTTCTACAAGTCGACCTTTACCGACGTCGACGGCAACGAGCAGGCGATTGCCACCACCCAGTTCGAGGCCACCGATGCCCGTCGCGCCTTCCCCTGCTGGGACGAGCCCGATCTCAAGGCTGTCTTCGGTATCACGCTGGTGGTGCCTGAAGACTTGCTCGCAGTCTCCAACGGCCCCGAGGTTTCGCGAAAGGTCGCCGAGGACGGGAAGGTGGCTGTGCGGTTCGCAGACACAATGAAGATGTCGACCTATCTGGTGGCTTTTGCGGTGGGCCCGTTCGAAGCAACCGATCCAGTTGATGTCGATGGTGTGCCAGTGCGAGTCATCGCCCCGCGGGGAAAGCTGGAATTGACGGGCTTCGCGCTCGAATGCGCCCAGTTCTGCTTTCGATATCTACGGGACTACTACGGGATTCCCTACCCGGGACTCAAGGTCGATCACATCGCCATTCCCAACTTCGCCTTCGGGGCGATGGAGAACCTCGGCCTCATCACGTATCGCGAAACCGCACTGCTGCTCGACACCGCCACGGCCTCGCAATCGGAGTTGCTCCGGGTCCTCGACGTGATCGGCCACGAGCTTGCTCACATGTGGTTTGGCGACCTGGTGACCATGAAGTGGTGGGATGGGATCTGGCTCAACGAGGCTTTCGCCTCGTTCATGGAGTTCAAGGCGACCGATGCCATGCGCCCTGAGTGGAAGCGCTGGCTGGCATTCGCCGCCATCGATCGTCCTTGGGCCTTTGGGGTGGATGCGCTGGCGGCGACCCGGCCGGTCGAGTTTGAGGTCGGCTCCCCTGATGAAGCCAACGAGATGTTCGACGCTCTCACCTATGGCAAGGGTTCATCCTTACTACGCATGATCGAGCAGTACATCGGTGAGGAAGAGTTCCGGACCGGAGTTGGCAACTATCTCCGTCGCCACGCCTACGGCAACACGGTCACGGAAGATCTCTGGGCGGGTCTCAACGAGGCTTCGGCACAGCCGGTAGGTGAGATCATGAACACCTGGATCTACCAACGGGGCTACCCGCAGCTGGAGGTCAACAAGACCGGGAAGGGTTTGAAGATCCTTCAGCGCCGATACTTCACGATTCCCGACGAGAGCGATGACACGCTTTGGCAGGTGCCGACACAGATCCGGGGCGTGGCCGATGGGAAGCGGTTTCACCACAACCTATTGCTGACCGATGTCGAGGCGACCATCGATGTCGGTGACGTCGGGCTCGCCGTCGCCAATGCCGGAGGGCACGGCTTCTACCGGGTCCTCTACTCCCCCGAACTACTCGATACTCTCGTCGAGGACCTTCCCAATCTCTACGATCTCGAGCGCTTCACGATCATCGAAGACGCCTGGGCCTTCGTCGAGTCGGGCCAGCTATCGGCGGCCGACTATCTACAGCTGGCCGAGGCTTACAAGTCCGAGTCCGAACAGGCGATCTGGGGAGCCGTGCTCGGAGGCCTCGCCGCCATCAGCCACCATCTCGTCGATGACGATGACCGTCCGGCGTTCGCCAAGTGGGTGGGGACGCTCGTCAGCCCTTCCTACCAAGAGCTGGGCTGGGAAGCGAAGACCGGAGAGAGCGATCTCACTCGCCGCCTCCGGGGTCAGTTGATCGGAGCGATGGGCCGGTTGGCCAACGCTGAGGAGGTGATCGATCGCTGTCGGCAGCTGGTCGACAAGGCCCTCGGTGACCCGCGATCAGTCGATCCGGAAATCGCTCGGGCGGCCCTATTCGTAACCGCGGCGCATGGAAGTGAGCCGGAGTATCGGCACTTCTTCGAAATGTACAAGAAGACCACTGCCCCTCACGAGCAGCAGCGCCTGCTGGTGGCGCTGGCTGCATTCGATGATGCCGCACTGGCGGTCGAGACCGTCAACGCCAGCCTCGATGGGCGTATTCGAACTCAGGATTCGGCCTGGGTGATCGGATCCACTCTGGGAAACCGCCGTCACGGCACAGAGGCGTGGCAACTGCTTCGAAAGAGCTGGGACACTTTCGTCAAGCTGCCGACGATGACCCAACGGCGAACGATCGAAGGAATCCCAAGCCTATCTCGACCCGAGGTGGCAGCCGAGGTGGAAGCTTTCTTCGCCGAGACGAAGCTTCCTCACGCCACCAAGTCGATCGCCCAGAATCTCGAAAGGCTGCGAGCCAATGTCGAGATGCGCGAGCGCGAGTCGAAAGCGGTTAAGGAGTTCTTCGCCAGCTGACGCTTACTGGAGCTCGACAGTCGCCCCGGCGCCTTCGAGCTGAGCCTTGGCCTTGTCGGCAGTTGCCTTGTCCACGTTCTCCAGGACGGGCTTGGGTGCACTGTCGACGAGCTCCTTGGCCTCGCGCAAGCCGAGACTGGTGAGAGTGCGAACTTCCTTGATGACCTGAATCTTCTGATCGCCGGCCGCAGCGAGGACGACGGTGAACTCATCCTTCTCCTCTTCCACTGGAGCGGCGGCGGCGCCTCCACCGGCGGTCGCCACGGCTACCGGAGCGGCGGCGGTCACTTCGAAACGGTCTTCGAAAGCGTCGAGGAACTCCTTGAGCTCGAGAACGGTCATCTTCTCGAAAACCTCGAGCAGGTCGGGGGTGCTCATCTTGGTTGCCATATGGGTTGGTTCTCCTTATTTCTGTGCTGCAATCAGGCAGCTGATTTCTTGTCCAAGAGCTGGCCGAACATCGAGGCGGCGTTGCGGGTAAACGAGGTGAAGAGGCCGGCCGCTTGTGCCATCGGCGCTTGCATGGCGCCGGCGATCTTGGCCAACAAGACCTCTCTCGGCTCGATCGCCGCCAACCGGGTCACCTGCTCGGGAGCTAGAACGACTGGGCCCAGCAGTCCGCCCTTGAGGACGAGGCGATCATGCTCAGTGCTGAAATCTCGCAGCACCTTGGCAGTGGCCGCGGCATCTCCACGAGCAAACGTCAACCCCGTCGGTCCGACGAGCTGGTCCTCGATGCCTGTTACTCCGAGCTCGTCGACGGCGAGCTTGGCCAAGCTCATCTTGACCACCTTGTACTCGGCCCCGGCCTTCCGCAGGTTGCGGCGCAAAGTCGCCATCTGACTGACGGTCAGCCCGCGATACTCGGTGAGGAAGACGGCCTCAGCGTTCTCCCACCAGCTCTTAATGTCGGCTACGGCCTGGATCTTTTCGGGTCGCGGCATCCCGTTACTCCTTCGATAGTGAAAGCCCCCTTCGACACGCGACCAGGGGGCTTAGGAAGCCGACCTGCGCTGGGATTAATGCCTGGATCTATGTGATCTCTGACGACCAGCGGTCTGGGGCCGAAGATGGATTTGCGAAGGATTTTAGCGGAGCCCGTCGCCTCTGAGCAAAGCGCGATAATGCCTGGCAAGATTTACCTGGACGTAAGTCGCAAACAGTGTCACACTGACCAAGGCCCCAGGCCGGCAGCTTGAGATCTCAAGGTCAGGGGGATGTCGGAGGCAAACGGCGGGTTTCCTGACCGCCCCCGCCACCGGCACCCCATACGACGATGGCAGCGAGATGAAATAAGGATCGCAGCCCTACCCTGGGATCCAACGACGGACATCTCGTGGATGGTGGACCTGGCAATACCAAGCCGGCGTCGTAATCCGGAACTCCGACACCCCCCTACCTTCCAGTGTTTCTCGCCCCGCAGGGTTACCGCCGCAGGCGGGGTTCTAGTGTTTCTCCCCCCGCAGGGGAGTACCGCCGCAGGCGGGGAGGGGGGCGATCCTCAGCGGGCTGTTGCTGACAGATCCTCGACCGCACCGACATCGATCTTGACCCCGGGACCCATCGTCGACGAGACGACGAGTTGCTTGACATACCGACCCTTGGATGACGCCGGCTTTACCCGCATGATCTCTGCCGTCAAGGCGGCCAGATTGGCGACCAGGGCGTCGGGCTCGAAAGAAACCTTGCCCAGTGGGACTTGAACATTTCCAAAGCGGTCGTTGCGGTATTCGATACGGCCGCCTTTGAACTCGGTAACGGCTTTCGCCACGTCGGCCGTAACTGTCCCCGCCTTGGGGTTGGGCATCAGCCCGCGGGGACCAAGCACCCGTCCCAGCTTTCCGACCTCGGCCATCATGTCCGGTGTCGCAATGGCGAGGTCGAAGTCGAGCTCGCGTCCTCCGACGATCTCGGCCACGAGTTCCTTGCCTCCGACCAAATCCGCCCCTGCCTCCTCCGCCTCACGGGCCTTGTCGGCTTGGGCAAAGACCGCCACTCGAACTTCCTTGCCGGTCCCGTGCGGCAAGGCAACCGTGCCACGAACGAGTTGGTCGGCTTTACGAGGGTCGATTCCGAGTTGGAACGCGGCTTCGACGGTCTCGTCGAAGCGGGCCGTCGCCATCTCCTTCACCAGATCGAGAGCCTCTTCCGGGCTATAGGGATGATGTTTCTCGAAGCGGGATTGCGCCTCGATGTATTTCTTGCCGTGTGGCATTTCTTCTCCTTGTGGTCCAGGCGGACGCCTCCGCGGCGACCTCCCACTTCAGGGCAATTAGCCCTCTACTTTGATTCCCATCGAACGGGCGGTGCCCTCGACGATCTTCATCGCCGCTTCGACGTCGTTGGCGTTGAGATCGACCATCTTGATCTCGGCGATCTCTTTCACCTGCGATCTCTTCACCGATCCCACCTTCACCTTGTCGGGTTCGGCCGATCCCTTCTCCACCCGCGCCGCCTGTCGCAACAGAGCCGCCGCCGGCGGGGTCTTGGTCACGAACGCGAAGCTGCGGTCTTCGTAGATCGAGATCTCGGCCGGGATGATCATTCCCCGCTGGGAGGAGGTGGCGTCGTTGTACGCCTTGACGAACTCCATCAGGTTGATCCCATGCGGGCCCAGAACCGTTCCCACCGGCGGCGCCGGAGTCGCTTGACCAGCGGGAAGCTGGATCTTGACCGTCGTGACGAGTTTCTTCCTACCCATTGTTCAACCTCTACTACGAGTTTCGGGACCTAGTTCTTGTGAATGTCGTCGAAGCCCAGTTCCACCGGGGTATCGCGACCGAAGATATTGACGAGGACTGTCACCTTGGATTGATCGAGGTTGATTGCCTCGATCACACCGGGGAAGTCGGCAAAAGGTCCGGTGACCACCCGCACGGTTTCGCCCACCTCCCAAGCGGGCTTGAAACGGGGCTTGACCTTCTCGTCCTCTTTCTGCACCCCGAGGAATCTCTCCACTTCCCGCCGCGAAAGAGAGGTGGGCTTGTTGTTGCCGCCAACGAAACCGGTGACCCCAGGCGTGTTGCGAACGGCGTACCAGGAGTCGTCATCGAGATCCATCCGCACGAGGATGTAGCCGGGGAATACTTTGCGCGAGACGGTGACCTTTTTTCCGCCCTTTATCTCGACGACGTCTTCGAGCGGAATGTGCACATCGAATATTCGGTCCTCCATGTGCATCGAACGAATCCTGGTCTCGAGGTTGGCCTTGACCTTGTTCTCGTAACCGGAATAGGAATGGATGACAAACCAGGCGCCCGGCAGGTCGTAGGGACTCGGCTCCTGTGGCTCCGAGTTCTCGGTCTGATCGACCGCCTCGGTTGTCACGCCCGCTCCAAAAGAGTCAGAACGGCTTCCTTCATAGCTACATCGAGACCAAAGATGACCAACGTCAACACGGTGGTGGTGATCAAGGTGACAATGGTGAAGATGACCATCTGCTCCCGGCTCGGCCAGTTGACCTTGCGCAATTCCTGACGGACTTCATGAAGAAACGTCATCAGACGCCTCCCTATCGATCGCCGCTCGACCGTCCCCCCGGCGGCCTTTTGGGGTCCGCCGGGAACGCGACGTTTCTGACCATTGGGGTCGCCCTTCTGGATGCGCTCTTCACGCTCCATCAGCCGTCGCATTTCTCGGTTCATGGTCTTCTTGTTCCTAGTTCTTTGGCGGGCTTCCCTAGCAAGGCTTCGGCAGGGGTGGAGGGATTCGAACCCCCATCCTCCGGTTTTGGAGACCGGCGCTCTAACCAATTAGAGCTACACCCCTTCGGATGGAGGCACGGGCTCATAAGTATACGGTCCCGGCTTGGCTCTGGAAACCTAGTAGTGGGTCAGTTTGGCTTGGAAAACGTCAGGACTCCCCGCCAAAATCTAAATTTGGTCGCCCACGCCTGCCTTCTGGCTAATCCGGTAGCTGGCGAACGAGTACCGGGCGCACGAACCGAATTTGCCAGCAAGCGTTTGTCAGGCAACCCCTTCGATGGTTGGTTCGAGCGAGGACACTGGACTCTGACCAACCAAATTGACCCACCACCGAAAACCTGTTGAGGCGGTCCGCGCGATAACGAGTTCCTTCACAAGTGCTTCGTTTGGTACGTGATTCCCCTCCACGTCGCGTGGTCGCCTTGAGGCATGTACTAAGGAATCTACTTGACTATCTATTCGGTTATTGACTAATCTTCGATTGGAGGAAAGAAGGTCCGGATGTCAAACGCAATGCCCATGCTCGACTATGCAGATGCCGTCGGTGCCCTCGGTTTTCTCACCAGCGCATTTGGCTTTGAGGAGACGATGCGAATGGAAGGAGAAGGAGGCACCATCGCCCATGCCGAGCTAAGTCTCAACGGTGCCGTCATTTCGTTGTCGACCGTGTGGCGGGAGGGCGGATTTTCAACCCCCCACGAATTGGGAGGGACCCACAGCCAGATCTGGGTCGAGGTCCAAGACGTCGACACTCACTATCGCACTGCCCGCGCGGCCGGCGCCGTGGTGCTCGGAGAGCCGGTTGATCAGGATTACGGCTATCGGACTTATCGGGCGATCGATCCGGAGGGCCACCGCTGGTATTTTGCCGGGGCATTGTGAGCGTCGAATCGACGCTTTTTGCTTTGGCGGAAGACACCCGCCGCGCAACGATCGAGGCACTCGGCCAAGGACCGTTGAGCGCCGGCGAGCTCGCCTCTCGCCTGCAGGTGACACCTGCGGCCCTGACCGGTCACCTGCGGGTGCTTCGAGAAGCAGGTTTGGTTACCGTCTCCCTTGACCAAAGCGACACTCGCCGGCACGTCTACTCGGTCGAACCGGGCCCTTTCGACGAGCTCAGTGAATGGGCCCGGGGCGCCAGTGAGTTCTGGAGCAAGCAGCTTGATTCATTCACCAAACACGCAAAGAGGCTGCACGATGCCAAGCGGTGAGGTCACGGTCACGGCCATCGTGCCTCTGGCGATTGATGACGCCTTCATAGCTTTCAGAGACGATATCGACCGCTGGTGGGGGGCGGGGAGGTCAGGAGCGACTGTGATCCGTTTCGAAGGCGACCGATTGATCGAAGCATCAACGACCGGCGCCGAGACCTTGGCGAGCGTCTCCTCGTGGGAACAGCCAACCCGGATCGAGATGGCATGGAACGGTCCCCACTCCGAACCGGGCGACTCAGTGGTGGTTGAATTCGCCCAGGAGCCAACCGGTACCCGGGTCACCGTCCGCCATTTCCGGATCGGAGTCGAGCCCGCAGCCGTCACCTCGGCCATCATCGGTTTGTGGTGGGGCGACCGCCTCAGCAGGTTTCAGCAACACTGATTTCTGCCCAAGAGCGTGACGTAACTCTTCAAGTGGCTGAGACGATGTTGGCCGACAGTACCTCCTGGCCATGCGAGCGCAGGTCAGCCTTGATTTCATTACCTTCCCGCTCCCGGACGAGTGAGGCGGCGCGGCCGGCGAGCAAAGGAGCCCGGTAACGAAAGCGCGCATTCGCCACCGGTGCCGGGCCTTCGGTATCACCCACGACCGAACGCAACACCCACGCCGATTGCATTAGCCCATGCACGACGATGCCCGGGAGGCCGGCAGCGACTGCCGAGCGATGGTCCCAATGGATCGGGTTCCAGTCGCGTGTAGCGGCGGCGTAGCGGATGAGGTCGGCGCGGGAAGCGACGAACTCGCCGTCTTCCGCCTCGCTCGGTTCCAGCTCGGAGACTTCCGCCTTCGCGGCTCCGGGAGCCGAGGCGCCCGAAGCGATAAAGCTCGACGATCCAGTGATGAGATCGCCCTCGGAATCGGTGACAGTTAGATCAAAGCCAAGGAACCAGACCCCGCCCCGTTCTCGCACTCGGCTAACAACGCCGATCACTTCTAAGTCTGACTCCGCGGCAATCGGGCGAACCCATGCGAACCGCTGCTCGCCGTGGATGATCGAACTTGATGCCACGACTTCATCGTTCAGCAATAGCGGTGCCACCGCGAACAAAGCGGTCGCGGCCCAGCCGGGTGGAGCAGCTTCAACCCAACGGCGGGGATCGTCGCCGGTGACATCGACAAACTCCGCCACCTTCTCCCGACACACCCGCAGCCGGACAGGGCCGAAGCTACGACCCTCGAGCGTTTCGATGGTTAGCGAGTCTCACGGTGCTTGGTGTGCTGGCGGCACCAACGGCAGTACTTAGAGAGCTCCAACCGCTCCCGGGTGTTGGCCTTGCTCTTGGTTGTCACGTAGTTCCGCCGCTTGCACTGCTCGCAGGCCAAGGTGATCGGTGGTCTCTTATCTGATGGCACGGCAGCTCACTTCACGATCTTGACGACGCGCCCGGCCCCGACGGTCCGCCCACCCTCGCGGATGGCAAAGCGGAGACCCTCGTCCATGGCGATGGGGTTGATGAGCTCGACGGTCATCGGGGTGTTGTCCCCCGGCATCACCATCTGGGTCCCCTCCGGTAAGGAGACCA
>JBOGEX010000011.1:0-53517 GCA_050741915.1 Acidimicrobiia bacterium | reverse complement strand
CAACCCTGGGTTCGCAAGGGGGTTAGTCGAGGGCGGCGAGGAGGGCGGTGCGGACCTCCTCGGGTGATCGCTCGGTCGGATTTCTGAACTCGAACACGTCGATCGCTTCCCCCCGGCGAGTGTCGATTTTGGCCAATGTGATGACGAGGCCCAGTGACGTCATCGCCGCGGCCAGGTCGTGAAGCAATCCCACCCGATCGGGAGCGCGGACATCGATCGTCGAATCTCCGATCCTGACATCTGGGGCGGGGGTCGGCTGAGGTGATCCGGCGCGTTTTTCGGCCAGACGGCTCTCGAGGTCGAGCGTGCCGGCGAAAGTCCTTTCCAGGCTTTCGCGAACGGCCGGCCACCGTCCCTGACCCACCATGTCTGAGCCGCGGGCATCAGCTACGCGGAACGTGTCGATCGCCAGACCGTCGGCTCGGGTCACCACCCGGGCCTCGAGCACGTTGAGGTTGTGAAGGGCCAGCACTCCGGAAACTGTGGCGAGCAAACCAGGTCGATCCCGTGCGGCCACGACCAGGTTGGACACAGGCGCACCCGGCACGACCGCAGTCCGCACTTCCGCCGATCCCAGCACCGGATTGACGAGGCGAAGGTGGCTGGCGACCACATCCGCTCCAAAGCGACCGAGATATCCGGACGGCATTCCCTCGAGGTGTCTCGTTACTGCCTGACGGCTGAGATCGGGGACCAAAGCCGCCAGCTCGTCGATCGACTCACCAAATAACTCCGACCCCGTCCCGCCCAGACGGGCGGCGGTCTTTGTCACCAGTCCGCGGAGTAATGACTCCTTCCAGGGACTCCACATATCGCTTCCGGTGGCGCGAGCGTCAGCCACGCTCAGCAGAGTGAGGGTCCGGAGGAAGGCGATGTTTCCCACTTCTCGCGCCAGCGTGGCGATGACCCCGGGGTCCTCGACGTCTTGGCGAAACGCCGTCTCGGGCAGGAGAAGATGGTGGCGGACGGCAGCTCCTACCAGCCCCGCGGTGGCCGACGAGAAACCGATACGGGTCAGCATGTCGCGGGCCACCTTGCTCCCAGTTTGAGAGTGATCGCCGGGCAGACCTTTTCCGATGTCATGGAGGAACGCTGCCAGCAGAACCTCATCGAGACCGCCGATCTGTTCGGCGATCTCGGCGCACCAGTCGATGTCGCCCTCGGCCAGGTCGACAACATTGGCCACGGTGGCACCGAGGTGGGCGTCGACGGGATGGCCGTGGAAGGGAGCCACCTGGGCCAGACCGCGCAGATGTCCCAGCTCGGGAAGGGCACGGGTCAACCAACCTGCCTCCCAGAGCCCGAGGAGCGCTTCCCATCCAGAAGGGCCGGCAGCCAGGAGGGTAATAAGGCTTGAGCGATCTCCCGGTTGCCAATCGGGCGGCCCGCTCCGGGAGACGAAATCGCTTTCCCACGAAGAGAGGCGCCCGCCCGAGCCGGAGGCCGTCGCCGAGCGGGCGTACGCAAAGGGGGTGGCCGCCGGTTCTCGTTTCCCCCACCGCGAGCGCACCAGACGAATCACCGCCAAGCCGGCGTGCTGGATCGGGTCGGCCCCGGCCGGACGAACCCGGCCCCACCTGAGGGCCGCGATCCCGTCGATGGTCCGGGCGGCTCCGTAGACCTCGGTGGCGACCTCCGTCGGATCGCGTCCCAACCACTCGCCTACTTGCCTCCGCAGCTCGACCGGAAAGAGATCGGACGCACGCCGCTGGACCGCGTGCAGGGCCTGGCGGACCTCAAGCAGGGTCTCGACGGCTGTTTGCTCGCCGGGCCGAGTATCGAGTACCGGCTCCTCTCCGATCAGCCGCGACCTGCTGCGGTCCCACTCGATTCGGTGGTGACTTCGAAGTCCGCCGCGGCCTCCCTTGACGTCGAGTTCCTGACGGGCAAAGGGTTCTCGCTCCCACACCTTGTGTTCCTCTGCCGCCAGCAGTTCGGCCAGATTGGCCCTGGAGCCAGTGAGGAGCCGGGCCAGGCCGGCCCGAAGCTCGTCCAGGAGAGGTGGGGGACCCGAGATCATGCGGGCGGAGAACAAAGAGCAAAGTGCCGGGAGATCGTCGCGGGCGAAGTCGAGGGTGGCGCGCACGGTTCTGGTGGCGTGCCCGACCTTGTGTCGAGCGTCCCAAAGCGGGTAGAGGATCGACCGAACCGACTCCTCGGGAGCGGCCCCCTCATAGAGGAAGAGCAGGTCGATGTCGGAGTAGAGGCAGAGTTCCTGCCGGCCGTATCCGCCCACGGCCAGCACGCCGAGCTCCGGGTGCGTCCTCGATAGTTCGCACACCATTTCATCGACTTGGTCCGAGCGCGCCCGAAGGGACGGGCGGGGGTCGTTAGATGGCTTCGGCTCCTCGCTCACCGGTCCTGATCCTCAGTATTTGTTCGATGGGCAGGACGATGATCTTGCCATCCCCGATGTCTCCTGTCCGCGCCGCCACTTCAATTGTCGCCACCACTCGTTCGACGTCCGCGTCGTCGACGGCAACCTCGATGCGGGTCTTCGGTACGAACTCAACTTTGTACTCGGCCCCCCGGTACACCTCGGTCTGGCCCGACTGCCGGCCGAAGCCTCTGATCTCACCCACCGACATTCCGGTGACTCCGACCTCGCGCAGGGCGTCCTTGATCTCTTCGAGTTTGAACGGCTTGACATATGCAACGATCAGCTTCACGAAACTCTCCTATTCCGAGAACACATAACCCCGCTCCTCGTGGAGCGAGATGTCGAGACCTTCGGTTTCCTGATTCTCTTCGACCCGGAGACCGGTGATGGCCTTCACGATGCGGGCCAGGAGATAGGTGGCGATGAAGGTGAAAGTGATCACGGCCAGCACGGCGACTACCTGCTTGAAGAAGAAGCCCGCCCCGCCGAAGAGCAGACCGTCAGACACGGCCGGGTTGATTCGGGTCTCCGCCAAGACCCCGACCAGGACGGAGCCGACGATGCCGCCGACGAGGTGGACTCCGACGACATCCAGGGAGTCGTCGTAGCCGAAGCGGAACTTGAGACTCACCGCCAGGAAGCAAAGGAATCCAGCCACGGCACCGATGACGATGGCCGACATGGGGGAGACGAAACCAGCCCCAGGAGTGATGGCGACGAGTCCGGCGACCGCTCCCGATGCTGCCCCAAGAGTGGTGGGCTTGCCGTTCTTCATCCATTCGGCGACGACCCAGCCCAGGGCGGCGACAGACGCAGCAATCTGGGTGGTGACGAACGCACTGATGGCGATGCCGTCGGCGGCCAGCGCGGAACCGGCATTGAACCCAAACCAGCCAAACCAGAGGATGCCGGTCCCCAGCAAAGTGAGCGGTAAGGAATGGGGCCGCATCACTTCGGCACCGAATCCTCGCCGCGGTCCAAGGGCGAAGACCAGGGCCAGGGCGGCGATCCCGGCGTTGATATGAACCACAAGGCCGCCGGCAAAGTCACGCACCCCCCAGGCGAAGAGCCATCCATCGGCGGCGAAACCCCAGTGGGCAACGATCGGATAGATGATCAGTGCCCAAAGGGTGGTGAAGAGGACCCAGGCCGAGAACTTCATTCGCTCGGCGACCGCCCCCGAGATCAGGGCGGGGGTGATGATGGCGAACATCATCTGGAAGACCATGAAGAGGAGGTCGTCGCCTTCCACACCCCGTAGGGCGAAGAAGTCGAGTCCTCCGATCAATCCGCCGATATCCGTGCCGAAGGCAAGGGAATACCCGAACACCGTCCACACCACCGTCACGATCGAGATCGTGAAGAAGTTCTTCATCAGCATGTTGAGCACGTTCTTCGAACGCACCATGCCGCCGTAGAAGAGAGCCAGCCCAGGGGTCATGAACAGCACCAACGCAGAGCTGACCAATAGCCAGGCAATGGTTCCTTCGCTCACCTCGTCTCCTCCTAATTAGAAGGCGACACGATCAGGGCAAAGTGTTTCGAGAACGTTTCGTCGGGGTTACAACTCGTTCTTGCGTAAATCTCGGCACGTTTACGTGCCGAGATTTACGCAAGAATGGAGGGGGATGCAGCAAGGCGCCACCACTCTTCTCAACCCCGCCACTTCCGAAACCATCGGCGAGGTTCGTGCTTTCGGTCCAGCCGAGGTGAACGCGACCGTGGAAAGATCACAAAGCGCTTACGAATCGTGGCGTTGGTCAACTCCGCGCGTGCGCCGCGACCTCCTCAGGCGACTCGCAGACCTCATCCGCCGTGATCACGAGCGGCTCGCCCGCCTCGAGTCCGAGAACACCGGTAAGCCGATAAGGGCCGCTAGGGGTGAGATCGGGGCCGTCGCCACAACCTTCGATTTCTATGCCGGCGCCACGGATAAGTTCGGGGGAGACACCATCCCCGGGAGTGCTCGGGGAACCCTGCTCACCTGGCGGGAACCGATCGGGGTCTGTGCGGCCATCGTTCCGTGGAACTTTCCACTGGTGATTGCGAGCTGGAAAGTTGCCCCCGCTCTCGCCATGGGCAACACGGTGGTGCTGAAGCCGGCGGAAGTGACACCAATGTCCGCCCTTGCTGTCGCCGAGCTGGCCCTCGAGGCTGGGTTTCCCGACGGAGTCTTAAGCGTGATCACCGGCAAAGGCTCGGTGGTGGGGGAAGCACTGATCAATCATCCCGAAGTGAGAAAGGTCTCCTTCACCGGCTCAACGGAAGTGGGCCGGCGCATCATGGAGGCCGCAGCCGGATCTATCAAGCGCCTCTCGCTGGAATTGGGCGGCAAGTCGGCGAACATCATTTTCGCCGACGCCGACCTCGAGGCCTGTATCGAGTCGTCGCTCTGGTCCGTCTTCGACAACGCCGGTCAGGATTGCTGTGCCCGGAGTCGCCTGCTGGTAGAGGGAAGCGTCTTCTCCGAGGTGGTGGAGCGTTTCATCGAGGCCGTGAGGGCAGTCAAAGTAGGTGATCCGTCACAAGAAGAAACGGAGATGGGCCCTCTGATCAGCGCCACTCACCGTGAGCGAGTTGCCTCCTATATCGCCCTGGGTCGGGATGAGGGTGCCACTCTCGCCATCGGTGGCGATCAGCTCGACCGGCCGGGAAACTTCCTCACTCCGGCTGTGCTCCTCGACGTCGAATCCTCGATGAGGGTGATGAAAGAAGAGATTTTTGGACCGGTGGTCGGAATTCTCCCCTTCCGGACAGAGCAGGATGCAGTTCGCCTGGCCAACGATTCGATCTACGGACTCTCGGGCTCCCTGTGGACACGCGACATCGGCCGCGCCCTCCGAGTTGCCAAGTCCATCGAGACCGGCATGATTTCGATCAACTCGTCGTCAAGCGTGCACATCGAGGCGCCGTTCGGCGGTGTCAAGCAATCCGGATTCGGACGCGAACAAGGCATGGTTGCGCTCGAGCATTACACCGAGCTCAAGACTGTTTTTATCGCCGAGTAGCCACGCAGCTCGGCTTGCTCCCGTACGACCTCGTCCGCTCCGAGTAGTGTCTCGACCTCAGTCTCGGTCGGTCATAAGCTGATTTCCGTGGGCTCTTCCGGACGGTTGGTCACTTGAGACTGCTGGCGAACCTCGTGGTGGCAGTGGTTGCGCTCTTGCACCTGTATTTCTTGGTGTTGGAGATGTTCCTGTGGGACAAGCCGGTCGGCCTCCGCACCTTTGGTCAAAAAGCGGAACAAGCCGCCGCCACCAAGGTGTTAGCCGCCAATCAAGGTCTCTACAACGGCTTCCTAGCCGCTGGCTTGATCTGGGGTCTGGTGGCCGACGCTCAATCGGTCAAGATCTTCTTTTTAGCGTGCGTTCTCATCGCCGGTATCTACGGAGCGATTACGGTCAACCGCCGCATCCTCTGGGTACAAGGTCTGCCAGCGGCACTCGGGCTGGTCTTGTTAGTTGCCAGCCGATAAATATCGGCCGTTCGGACCGCCAACCCTGATGAGTCCGGTGTTGGTCTGAGGAAGATTTCCTAAGTTGAGGCCACGTTGAACTGAAGCCCCCGGTCCCAATCGATCATGCCCGGATCCAGGTCCACCATCACATCGAGCAAGTCGAGATCAAGCGGCAGGAACGCCCCTTCCGGAACCAACGCCTTCTGCATCCGACGCTTGCGGGCGCCGTGGCCAATCGAGAGCACGAATCCTTCCAGGGGACTGAGTTGCTTCATGAAACTGACTCTACCGGATTGAGTTGCGTAATGCAACCCACCATCTACAATGTGGGTATGCCGGCTCGCAAGACTCTCGAAGACCTGCGGTGTTCGGTCGCCAATACCGCCGAGTTGGTCGGCGACCAGTGGACCATCGTGATCTTGCGGGACGCGTTTTTGGGGGTCCGGCGTTTCGACGATTTTCAAAAGGATCTCGGGATCGCTCGTAACGTCCTGGCTGAGCGTCTCAATCGCTTGGTCGACGTCGGGATTTTGACGACTCGTCTTTACGAAGAGCGGCCTCCTCGCCACGAGTACCTCCTGACCGAGAAGGGGAAAGATCTTCTCGATGTCCTGGTCGCCCTCCGGCGTTGGGGCGATCGATGGAACGCCCCCGAGGAGCGCTTCATTCGACCGCTGCGTCATCTCGAATGCGGCGAGATTATGGAAGGGGTCATGTCCTGCAATCACTGCGGCCAGCCGCTCGATCACCGCAATGTCCGCGTCGAGCCATCGAAGGTCGCCGTCCTCCGCGCTTAGACCGCTCATTTTGCGATCGGTCTAGCTGATATGAACGGTTCAACGTGAGCTCGGAAGAGGAGATCCATGACAGCCCCAAGGGGTGGGTCGCTGACCACATCAGGTCCTATACCGAGAGCGGTGGCAAACGTGGTCATCGCTGGCGAGGTGTCAACACCCTGTTGCTGACCACCCGCGGCCGAAAGACTGGAAAGCTTCGCCGTACCGCCCTCATCTATGGGGGTGATGGGGAGCGCTATCTGGTCGTGGCCTCGATCGGGGGAGCGCCCAAACATCCGGAGTGGTATCTCAACTTGGTCGCCAATCCCGAGGTGAGAGTTCAAATCGGCGAAGCCGAATTCGAGGCCATCGCATCGACTGTGACCGGCGATGAGCGGTCCGAGTACTGGAACCAGATGGCGAAGATCTGGCCCGACTACAACAACTATCAGAATCGGACCAACCGAACCATCCCGGTAGTAATCCTCGAGCCGCGGTGACCTGGGTTACTTCTTAAAATTGATCGGTCAATGGAGCTTTCAAAACTGACAACACGAAGTCAGCAGGCGCTGGTCGCCGCTCGCGATCAGGCAACCGCCCGCAACCACGGCGGCATCTATCCAGCCCACCTCTTGCGGGCTCTCGTTGCCCAGACCGAGGGCCTGGTTCTCCCGGCATTGCAAGCCATCGGGACTGCCCCCAATGATGTGCGTCAGGCCGCGGAGGTGGAGCTCAACAAGTTGCCCCAGGTCTATGGAGGAGCCGAGCCGCAGATGACCCAGGACCTGGCTCGAGTCCTGGAGGTCGCCGATCGTCACCGGGCCGACTTCCGCGACGATTACATCTCGGTCGAGCATCTCCTTCTCGGGCTGGCCGAAAGCCCGGACGCGGCGGGCAAGGCGCTAAACGGGTTCGGGGTGACCACAAACGCCATCCTCGACGCCCTCAAAGGACTCCGCGGCAATCAGCGGATCACCACCGCCGACCCCGAGGCGACCTTTCAGGCCCTCGAGCAGTACGGGCGCGATCTCACCGCCGTGGCCGAGGAGGGAAAGCTCGACCCGGTCATCGGCCGCGACGAGGAAATCCGTCGAGTGATCCAGGTCCTTTCCCGGCGGACCAAGAACAATCCGGTCCTGATCGGCGAGCCCGGCGTCGGGAAGACCGCCATCGTCGAAGGGTTGGCCGGTCGCATCGCTGACGGTGACGTCCCCGAGTCGTTGAAGGGGCGGCGGATTGTCGCCTTGGATCTGGGGTCGATGCTGGCCGGGGCCAAGTACCGGGGTGAGTTCGAAGAGCGGCTCAAGGCGGTCCTCAACGAGATCAAGTCGTCGAACGGCCAGGTGATCACGTTCCTCGACGAGCTGCACACGGTGGTGGGAGCAGGTGCGGCCGAGGGGGCGATGGACGCTTCGAACATGTTGAAGCCGATGCTGGCCCGCGGGGAGCTGCGGATGATCGGTGCCACCACCCTGGACGAATACCGCAAGCACATCGAAAAGGATGCGGCTCTGGAACGGAGATTCCAGCCGGTGCTGGTCGATGCCCCCACGGTCTCTGACACGATCGGGATTTTGCGCGGTTTGAAGGAGCGATACGAGGTCCATCACGGGGTTCGCATCACCGACTCCGCCCTCGTGGCGGCGGCGGTGCTTTCCGACCGTTACATCACCGCCCGCCACCTCCCCGACAAGGCGATCGACCTGATCGACGAGGCCGCCTCCCGGCTCCGGATCGAGATCGACTCGATGCCCGAGGAGATCGACGAGCTGACCCGCCGCCGGATCCAGCTCGAGATCGAACGAGAGGCACTGAAGAAAGAGTCGGACGCGGCCTCGAAGGAACGTCTCGCCAACCTCGAAAAAGAGCTGGCCGACGTCTCCGAGCAGATCGCTGGCCTCACCGCCCGGTGGAACCTCGAGAAAGAAGCGATCGCTTCCATCAGGGCGATCAAAGAGCAGATGGAGGAGAACCGGAGCCTCTTCGAGCGAGCTGAGCGAGAAGGCGATCTGGCCCGGGCCGCAGAGCTACGTTACGGGACCATGCGGGAGCTCGAGGCCAGCCTGGCTCGCAAGCAGGAAGACCTGCAGACGCTTCATGCCGAGGGGCGCATGCTTTCCGAGGAGGTCACCGACGAGGATGTGGCCGGGGTAGTGGCACGTTGGACCGGGATTCCGGTGTCAAAGTTGGTCCAGGGCGAGATGGAAAAGCTCATCCATCTGGAAGAGCAGCTTCATCGGCGGGTAATTGGCCAGGACCGGGCGGTCTCGGCGGTAGCGGACGCGGTCCGCCGCAACCGGGCCGGCCTGGCCGACCCGAATCGGCCCATTGGCTCGTTTCTGTTTCTCGGCCCGACGGGTGTCGGTAAGACCGAGCTGGCCCGGGCATTGGCCGAGTATCTCTTCGACGATCAGCGGGCGATGGTCCGCATCGACATGTCCGAGTACATGGAACGGCATGCGGTTTCGCGCCTCATCGGCGCCCCGCCCGGCTATGTCGGTTACGAAGAGGGCGGCCAGCTCACCGAAGCAGTGCGCCGCCGCCCGTATTCGGTCATCCTCCTCGATGAGGTCGAGAAGGCGCATCAGGATGTGTTCAACGTCCTGTTGCAACTCCTCGACGATGGCCGCCTCACCGATGGACAGGGGCGCACGGTCGATTTCACCAACTCCGTCCTGATCATGACCTCGAACCTCGGCTCGGAGTTCATCCAGGAGGATTTGCCGGATGAGATCGTGGAGGAACGGGTGATGAAGGCGGTGCGAAGCCACTTCCGCCCCGAGTTCCTCAACCGGGTCGATGACATGATCGTCTTCCGGCGCCTGACCATGGACCAGTTGCGGGAGATCGTCGACATCCAGCTCGAGGAGCTACGCCGCCGTCTCGCTGACCGGCATATCACGTTGAACTTGACCGACGCCGCCAAAGCCCTCTTGGCCGAAGAAGGGTTCGACCCGGTGTACGGAGCCCGGCCGCTAAAACGGGTGATCCAACGCCAGATCGCCGACCCCCTGGCGATGAAACTCTTAGCAGGCGAGCACGGCGACGGTGACACCGTGACGGTCGATGCTCATGCGGGCGAGCTCATTTTCGGCGCCGCTGAAGTGCTTCGCGTCTAGCTAGCTGACCGCCGAACGCATCGCTGACGACGGGTAAACCGTGCTCACCCGGATCCCCTCCAGCCAATCGGTCAAGCGGTCCGCCTCGATTTGAAGAGCCTTCGTGGCGGTCCGGCCCGGATCCTCGAGCAACCGAAGCCGAACGACCCCGGTCTGATCTTGCACCCAGCAACCGACGACGCGACCCTTCCACCACGCAGTGGTGCCGGCGTTGCCGTTGGTGTCGAAAAGCTCCGGAGCGTGGGGGCCCAGATAGAAGGCTCGACCCTTCCATCCCATGGTGGTGGGGTCCATCACCGGCAGCAGAGCTGCCCAGGGAGTGTCAAAGGCCACAGGTTGGACATCGTCGGGGAGTACCCAACCCGGCACGTCACCGTCAAGGCTCACCTCGACTGCTGACACGTCGATCAAGGCTCGCTTCACCCCCGATACGGTCGACCCGAGCCACCAGCGCAGGTCCTCGACTGTCCCCGGTCCGAAGGTCCCGAGCCACCGCCTCACCAGTTCGGCGTAACCAGCCCGTTCTGACCAGGGTTCGACGACTTCACCCAGCCACGCCTTCAACGAAGTCCACTGGGGACGGGCGATTCGCCAATGACCTTGATTTCTTCCCCGCACGATCAATCCCTCGGCCCCGAGCTGAGCCAGAACCCGGGGAGCGATCGGAAACTCGCCTCCGTACTTCTTACCCGGCGCCATCTCGATCCGGCCGCCGATCTCGGGGACGCTCTCGGCCAACTCCCGGGCCGAGAGCTCGTCACCGTTGGCGAGTCGGGAGACAACGGCCCTCCTCGCAGCATCGAGCCAGGCGGTCCCGTTCGTGGCCAGGCCGGCAGCTTCAACTTCCTTTGCCAGCCGCGGACCGTTTTGACTTGCCACCCGGGCACTGGCACTGCCGAGCGCCGCCGGCAGAAGATCGCGCGGGAATACGAAGAGGGTGCGGCGCATGGCCAGTTGCTTGACCAGCGAACGATCTTCGTATAGCACCGCGTCGACGGCGGAAACCTTGAGAGTCTCCACCCGAGCGAAGAGCGACAGATAGACAGTGGGCGCTTCAGTGGCGTGCAGCACGGTCATCGCCCGAGTCGCCGTCTCCGGGTCCGCGGCTCGAAAGTCGGGCGCGAGGGCATGGCGACGAGCGATCCGGGCCCGGCGCTCCTCATCCGTTATGTGCCGCATCACTCCATCTTGGTGAGATCAGATTCGTATCCAGGAGGGCGTCTGTTGCACGATTCCCACGAGGTCGGTGGAGAGGGCGCCGAGGTCGGCCCCCTCCGCAAACCCTCGCTCGTTAAATTTGTTGCACCACGACCAGCCCCCTAATCGCCCTGCACCAAATCTGCTCAGGATCTCAACCACCGACTCCGGGCAAAATGTATTCGTCTCGAGGCGCTGGCCGGAGTCGATCGGGCCTGGCTAGGCTCGACGATGTGACGGTCGAGATGCTGTCGAGTAGGTGGTGGTCGTGGCCCGGCGAGTTCTTCCAGTCCGAGACGCAAAAGGCGATTGACATCGCTTACGGCGACATGTGAATCACCAACTGATCACCCATAGGGGCTCCGGGCGGGTTGCCCGGGTCCTGCGCGGGCTGCTGGGCGCAATCATTCTGGTGGCCTTGGTCGTGAACTACGTCGACGCCACTTCGCTTCCCAATTTTGAACACATCAGGTTCTTCTCGTATTTCACGATTCTCGCCAATATCGCGGCCATGCTTCTCATGGCTCGCCAGGCGGCCCAGCCGGAGTGGATGGAGCGGAACGGTGGCCTGCGGGGAGCGGTGACGCTTTACATGACCATCACCGGTCTCGTCTATGCCTTCATCCTGCGGCCGATCGGCGCCGATGTGGGCAACTATCGACCGTCGATCGACTTCATCGAGCACACGCTGGCGCCGGTCGCGGTGCTCCAGGACTGGCTGCTTTTCCCGCCCCGGCAGCCACTACGGACCGGCGTTCTCTGGTCGTGGTTGGTCTTCCCGGCGGTTTACCTGGCGTACAGTCTCTTGCGGGGCCCCAGCGCAGGTTGGTACCCGTACCCGTTTCTCGACCCGAGGCTCGAAGGCGGCTATCCCCGGGTAGCGCTCTTTGTGGTGCTGATCTTTCTGTTCTTCCTCGGGGTGGGAGTCTTTCTCCGTTGGTGGGCCGGGCACACCGCTGAAGGTGATCCGGCCAAAACCGCTTGACAAGACCCTAGGTCATTCTGTACTCTTCGGTCGAGCGACCGAACGATAGGGCAAGGATCGAGCTGTGACTGCCGTCAACACCACCAAAGCCGGGGTTCTGGCTGCCGCCAAAGCGGCGTTGATTGAGACCGGCTACGCCCAGCTGTCCACCCGTGGAATCGCCGAGATGGCCGAGGTCCCGCTCAGTCAGATCCACTACCACTTCGGCTCGAAGAAGAACCTCGTCTTGGCGGTTCTCGAGGAGGAGAACCGCCAACTCCTCGAACGGCAGGCCGAGATGTACGGCACCAGCACCCCTCTCTGGAAGCAATGGGAACAGGCCTGCGACTTTCTCGACAACGACCTCGACTCGGGATATGTCAGGGTCCTGCAGGAGATGATGGCGGCCGGATGGTCCGACCCCGAGATTGCCGTTGCCGTTCGGTCGTACCTCAAGGGATGGTTCGATCTCCTAAGGGGTGTCGCCGCCTCGGCCGTCGGGCGCATAGGTGACGTCGCAATGTTGAAGCCGGCCGATGTCGCTTCTCTGGTCGGGGCGGCTTTCTTGGGGGCGGAGGCGATGATTCTTTTGGGGTTCGAGGACAAGCCCACCCGCAAGGCGCTGCGGTCAGTCGGCGCGGTGATTCGACAGTTGGAAGCGAGTGACGGTGAGAGCTAGGTCCTCAGACCGCGCTGGTTACGTGATTCGCGATGGCGTGAAGATTCTCTTCGAGGTCTATGAGAACGACGGTCCATCCGTCTTGTTGATGCCGACCTGGTCGATCGTGCACTCCCGGCATTGGAAGGCGCAGGTCTCCTACCTGGCTCGACACTTTCGGGTCGTCACCTTCGATGGACGAGGGAATGGAAAGTCGGATCGACCGACGGCTCCCGGTTCCTACTCCGATGCCGAATTCGTCGCCGACGCCGTGGCGGTCCTCGACGCCACCGATACCGAGCTGGCGGTCGTTGCGGGAGTGTCGCTCGGAGCGCACTGGTCGGTTCTCTTGGCCGGGCTTCACCCTGAGCGGGTGGCTGGCACCATCTGCATCGGCCCTACTACGTCTCTCGTTCCGGTTATTCATCCTAAGCGAGCGCTGCCACCTTTCACCGAGCCGCTCGACCAGAGCGACGGCTGGGCCAAATACAACATGCACTTCTGGCGGCGTGACTATCTCGACTTTGCCGAGTTCTTCTTCTCACAGGTGTTCACCGAGCCTCACTCCACCAAACCGCGCGAGGATGCGGTGGCGTGGTCTCAAGAGACCGACGCCGAGACGCTGATTGCGATCGAATCGACCGATTCGATGCCGAGCGAGCTTGCGCTGGCGGCGCTGGCGGGGATCAAGTGTCCGGTGCTGGTGATTCACGGGACAGACGACCACATCTCCCCTTACCAGGCGGGAGTGGCTCTGGCCCATGCCACCGGCGGCAGCGTGCTTCTGATCGAAGGGGCCGGCCATCTGCCTCAGGCCCGAGATCCGGTCCGGATCAACCTCGCCCTCAAGGATTTCATCGATCGGGTTTTCGCCAAGCAGTCGGTGCCGGCATGAGGGCGCGCCTTCCCGACCTCGAGGGTTTCGTCGACCGCGACGGCATCAAGATCGGGTTCGAGGTACATGGCGATGGGCCCACCACAGTGATGTTGGTCCCTCCGTCCCCCATTACCCATTCGCGTTCCTGGAAAGGCCAAGTCCATCATCTCGCTCGCCGTCACCGCGTCATCACACTCGACGGACGAGGCAGTGGTCGATCAGACCGGCCCGAAACGGCCTCGGCCTACCTACACGCCGAATCGGTCGGCGACATCATTGCGGTCCTCGACCGTGTGGGAGTCGACAATGCGATCCTCGTCGCCCACTGTCACGCGGTTTACTGGTCCTTCCTTACCGCAGCTTCGCATCCCGACCGAGTGAGCGGGATGGTGGCCATGTCGCCGGGAGTTCCATTCCTCGGGGCGCTCAACCCAAACCTGGTCGACGCCAATGCGCACTGGGAGGACGAGGTCGCCGATCCCACGGGCTGGCGGATGTACAACCGTTCCTATTGGACCAGTGGCGGGTACGAAAACTGGATCCGGTTCTGGTTTGAAACGCTCGCCGCCGAACCACATTCCAGCAAACAGGTCGATGACATGGTGGGGTGGGCATTGGAGACCGACCCACAGACCATGGTTTTGTCCAGTGAGGCGAATCTGGAGGCTTCGACTTTGGAAGGAGTCGAGCAGCTCTGTCGCTCGCTCCAATGCCCGGTTCTCATCCTGCACGGGACCGAGGATCGGTGCCAACTCCACGCTCGAGGGCAAAGGGTCGCAGAACTAACCGGCGGACGTTTGGTCGCAATGGACGGTCTCGGCCACCTGGCGCCGGGGAGAGAACCAGTGATGGTGAATCGGTTTATCAGCTCGTTTATCGATTCGATTGGAGGAACTCCAATGCAATCAAGGACCTGGACTAGAGGCCGCAACCGGCCCCGGAAAGCGCTCTATGTCTCTTCGCCGATCGGTCTCGGCCACGCGCGCCGTGATGTAGCGATCGCCGGAGAGTTGCAGGCCTTGGCCCCGGACCTCGAGATCGAATGGTTGGCGCAATCCCCGGTCACCGAGGTTCTCGAGGGTGAAGGTCACAGGATCCACCCGGCCAGCAGTTGGCTCGCAAGCGAGAGCGCCCACTGGGCTTCGGAAGCCGCCGGTCACGACCTCAATGCCTTCCAAGCGTTGCGCCGAATGGACGAGATCCTCGTCGCCAACTTCATGATCTTCCAAGAAGTCGTCGAGGACGGTGCTTACGACGTCGTCATCGCCGACGAGGCCTGGGACATCGATCACTTCTGGCACGAGAACCCCGAGCTCAAGCGGGGCTCCCACGTCTGGATGACAGACTTTGTCGGCTTCCTGCCCATGCCGGAAGGTGGCGAACGCGAGGCCTATCTCACGGCTGACTACAACGCCGAGATGATCGAGCATGTCGCCCGCTACCCGCGGGTTCGTGACCGGTCGGTCTTCGTCGGTAATCCCGAGGATGTGATTCCCGAGTCGTTCGGCCCCGGCCTCGGAGACATTCGTGAGTGGACGATCGAACATTTCGCGTTCTCGGGCTACATCACCGGGTTTACCCCCCCGACGGCAGACGAAGTGGCCGAGATGCGCGAGAGCCTCGGCTATCGAGAAGGGGAGCGGATCTGCCTTGTGACCGTGGGCGGCTCCGGAGTCGGCAGGGCCCTCCTCGAGAAAGTGATCCTGGCCTATCCCTATGCGGCCAAAGAGATCCCCGAGCTACGAATGGTCATAGTGGCGGGACCACGCATTCTCCCTGAATCGCTCGTAGTTCCCGACGGTGTGGAAGTGGTCGGTTACGTCGATCGACTCCACCGGCATCTCTCGGTATGCGATCTGGCGGTCGTCCAGGGAGGTCTCACTACCACCATGGAGCTGGCTGCCGCTCGCCGACCCTTCCTCTTCTTCCCCTTGCGCAACCATTTCGAGCAGAACCATCACGTCCGCTACAGGCTTGAACGCCACCGGGCGGGCCACTACATGGATTACGACCAAAGTGAGCCTGAGGACATCGCCGCGGCGATGGCCGTCGAGTTGACCCGGGAGATCGACTACCTACCTGTCGAGACCGACGGCGCTGCCCGCGCTGCCCGTCTCATCGCCCAACTCATCTAGGAGGCGGCCATGTAAAGGAAACTCGATAATTCCGTTGCCTAAGCAATCGGTCGATCGGCCGACCAAATATACAACCGAAAGGACAAAAAGATATGACCACTGGAGTGAGAAACGGCGTCGACACCGCTGCCCTGTTCGGGGCTCTCGACGCAGTGAAAGCCCAACCAGCCGCCGCCAAGTGGCAATTCCGGGCAACCAACGAATGGGTAAACGGAACCAACTCGAAGAGCACCATTCACGGGTTCTTCGGCCTCGGTACCGAGCTCACCCACAACGAGGCCCACGCCTTCGAGGCCGACCATCCGACGCAGCTCGTGGGCACGGACAAGGCGCCGACTCCGGTGGAGTACCTCCTCCATGCTCTCGCCGCTTGCATCACCGCTGGGATCGGGAACGTGGCCTCGGCCCGCGGGATCACGCTGAGAAAGGTCTCCTCGACCGTCACCGGGGATATCGACCTGATGGGCTTGCTCGGTCTGGATCCGACAGTCCGCAACGGCTATCAGGCCATCGAGATGCAAGTTCGGATCGAGGGTGACGCTTCCGCAGACGTTCTCAAAGGCGTGGTGGAGCGCTCAATCGCCCGGTCGGGCGTCTTCGACGTGCTCACCAACGGCACCCGCGTCTCGGTGACGGTCGCGGAATGAAAATGGACCCTGACCGGGGCCTCTTGCGGGCCCCGGTCAGCCCGGATGTGCTGGTGGTCGGGGCTCGGGTGGCTGGGGCCGCCACGGCCCTTCACCTGGCACGGGCTGGCTACGAGGTACTCGTGGTCGATCGAATCGGGCCTCCGAGCGACACCATCTCGACCCACGCCCTCATGCGCTCGGGCGTTCTCCAGCTGCAGAGGGCGGGAGTCCTCGATCGCATCATCGGGGCCGGGACCCCAGCGATCGATCAGGTCGCGCTGGTCTTTGACCAGGAGAGAGTCGACTTCGCAGTAGCCGATGAGTTCGGGGTCGATGCCTACTACGCACCCCGCCGGACCGTACTCGACGCGGCGTTGCTAGAGGCAGCTGTCGCAGCCGGCGCCACCTTCTTGCCAGGCGTCTCGGTAACCGGGGTCATGCGCGGGGATGGCGGGAGAGTCGAGGGAATATCGGCACGGTCGTCGCTCGGGGACCTGTCGATCTCGGCCCGTCACGTTGTTGGTGCTGACGGAACCAACTCCAAGATCGCTCGCTCAGTCGGGGCAGCGAACAGCTTCTACTCCGAGCCGACCAATTCGGTGGCCTATGCCTACTTCCAGGGCATCGAGGCTCGGGGATATGAGTTTCACTTCGTCTACCGGCGCAACGTGGGACTCATTCCTACCAACGATGGTCTGACCCTCGTGTTCGTGGGCGGCCCGCTCGGAGAAGCCCCGGTCGACTCGGCCGAGTCCATGATGGGAACGTTGCGGCGAGTCGCCCCCGACCTGGCCGAGGCGATTCTGGGCGCAGAACGGGTGGGACGTTTCTACCGAGCCAATGGGATTCCGAACCTGCTGCGCGAACCGGCTGGCGATGGCTGGACCCTGGTCGGCGACGCCAGCTTTACCGAGGATCCAATCGCCGCCCACGGGATCACGGATGCTCTACGCGATGCCGACCTCTGTGCAGAAGCAGTGGATGTTTCCTTGCGCGACCCTGCTAGGGCCGTCGGGGCGAGGACGACCTATAGAGCAGTCCGCGATAGTTTCGCCCGGCCCCTGCTCGAAGCGACGGTTGCCCTGGCCGCCTATGGCTGGGACGGTGAGGAGGCCTCGCGCCTTCTCCGGCGGATCGGCGAGGTAGCCGAGGCCGAATGCCAGCTTTTGGAGAATCGCTCCTCATTCGCTCTGGCTTGACCCTTTGGCGAACCCTGGAACGTAAATAGCCTTCGCCGCAGCGGCGCGGACCATGACTCGGGACTCGACAAAACGCCTCTGACCAGGGAAGATAGCGCTTGCTGGGTTGCCCTTTGGTCGCAGGAGTCAGAGCCCGCTTGCGGCGTGAATCGGGTTCAGGGCTCTGTTCAACGTGGCGATTTTCATCCATCTCGGGTGCCGTTGGTGCCAGCGGCATGATTGCTGGGTTCTAGAGGTTGTCCAACAGCGTCTACAGCCCAGAGAATGGGGGCTAGGTGATCAGTGCTTGGATTGCTCGGGCGAGATCAAGGTCCTTCTCCGTGATGCCGCCTTCGGAGTGAGTGCTCAGCAGGAGCCGCACTTTGTTCCAGCGTATGTCGATGTCGGGATGATGGTTGGCGGCTTCCGCCTTCTCGGCCACCTGATTGACAAACTCCATCGCCTGGGCAAAGGTCTTGAACTCGAAATCCCCCATTAACGAGTCGCCGGCTCGCTTCCATTGCTTATGCGTGGCGGTGAAATCTAAGACCTCGTCATCACTCTTTATGGCCATGGCTGCTCCCTTCAAGTGCCCGACTCAGGTCGACGTGTGTCGCCTCGACCGCGCAAACCTCCACAGTAAGAGGGCAGGCGCGTTCTGTGAAGATCCTCGCGGCCCAGGCCCGCGCAAACCTTCACAGATAGGCCGGCGAGGCAGGTTCGGGCCGGTAAAGGCCTTCGACCGGGCTCGGGAGCTGCGCGGCCAAGAGCCGACCGCTGGTTAGCGTTGGGTGGCAATGGCCATCCGCTCCGACCAGGGAATCGTTTTGCGCTCGTATCCCTTTGGCGAAGCCGATCGGGTGGTGGTGCTGCTCAGTCCGAATCGCGGCAAGATCCGGACTGTCGCCAAAGGGGTCCGCAAGACCAAAAGCCGTTTTGGGGGGCGTCTGGAGCCGTTCACCCATGTCGACCTGGTGGTCTACGAAGGTCGTCAACTGGACACCATCACCCAAGCGACGGTGATCGAACCCTTCGCCCACCTTCGCCTCGACCTCGAGCGCGTCATGTCGGCAGGTACGATGGTCGAGGCGGCTGACGCCGTCGCCCAGGAGAACGAGAACTCCCACCGCCTGTTCTTGCTCCTGTTGCGAGGCCTCAGAGCCCTCGATCAAGGTGGGGGTGGGCACGATCTGGTGAGCGCCTTCCTGCTCAAGCTGGCGGGCGTCGTCGGAGTCGCCCCCGCTCTTAGCCGCTGCGCCGCCTGCGGCCGGGCCGAGGGACTCGACCGCTTCAGCTTCGCCAATGGAGGAGCGGTATGCAAGAACTGCCGACCAGAAGGGTCCGTGCGACTCCGACCTGGGCTCACCAACTATCTCGCTGGCCTCGCCGCCGCCGATCTTTCCTTTCTTCCGCCTACCGACTCGGCTCTGAGTGGTGAGGCGATGGGTGTGGCCCGTCGCTTCGTCGAGTATCACCTCGATCGTCGTCTGAGTTCCCTCGCCGTCCTTGATGGCTGAGGAAATCGATCGCAAGGCCATCCCCCGCCATGTTGGGCTCATCCTCGACGGGAATGGTCGCTGGGCGAAGGCTAGAGGTCTGCCTCGTACGGCAGGACATGCCGCCGGGGAGGCGGCGCTGTTCGACACCGTCGAGGGCGCACTCGAGCTCGGCATCCAATGGCTCAGTGCCTACACGTTCTCGACCGAGAACTGGAGTCGCGATGCAGAGGAAGTTCAGTTCCTGATGTGGTTCAACCAGGACCTGTTGCTGCGACGGCGAGATGCTCTCCACGAGCAGGGGGTGCGGATGCTCTTTGCCGGCGACCTCGCCGACCCCCGCATTCCCGAACACAACCGCACACAAATGGCAGAGGCCACGGAGTTGACCAAGAAGAACCACGAACTGTCGCTGGTGTTTGCCTTCAACTATGGATCCCGGCGGGAGATCGCCGATGCCGCCGCCGTCATCGCCCGCAAGGTGGTGGAGGGTGAGATCGATCTCGACGAGATCGACGAGGAAACGCTCAACGCTCACCTGTATGTACCGGAGATGCCTCCCCTCGACCTCGTGGTGCGATCATCCGGCGAGCACCGGCTGTCGAACTTTTTCCTCTGGCAGGCGGCCTATGCCGAGTTCGTCTTTCCGGGGGTGTTGTGGCCCGACTTCAATCGAGACCACTTACGGCAAGCGGTGATTGAGTTTCAGCAGCGGGAACGACGCTTCGGGGGAGCGGACGGGCAATGATCGAGAACGCCCAAGTCTCGATCCCGAGGAAGGCCGAGTAGATCGCCAGCGCCAGAGCTTTCCTACCCGAGGGGATCTCGCCGATGCCGCCGACGAAGAAGAACACCTGGAAGCCGATTGCGACTACCGCCAGGAGTCCCCTGGTCCATCGGGGCCACGGTCGCCGGCCGAGAGCGAGGCCTCCGAGCACAAACGTCGGCACCATCACGCTTCCGGCTGCCATCCCGAGAGGCAGAAAAAAGAGGCCGAGTGCTCGCCAGCCCTGGCCCCGACCGAGGCGCCACCGTTGGTAGGCGAGCCCGGTCATCGCTCCCGCCAGGGTCGTCGCCCCGATGATGAACAATGTTCCCGACCATGTGAACTCGGGATCGGTTGAGATGAACCGCATCCACGCTCTCATTCCGATTCCCCAGAGCAGCCCTCCAAGAGCTCCTCGCGCCACCAACCTCCAAACCGTCCCCTACATTTTCCTGCACTTGACCTACCTCCTAACCCACAGACGAATCTGGTGGCATTTGCGGGCGACAGGTCGCCCGGTCGGGGCCGTCACCCCGTCTGTAGGAAACATGACCGCGTTGATGGCACGGGCCGAGGATATGCCGGTAGGTGCCATCTCTTGGGCTGAGGCCGATCTTCTTGTCACCGACCTCTATCAATTGGAAGCCTCGAATCTCGTTCGATTGGCACGCTTCTTTTTCGACGACCGTGACGCTGCCGAGGATCTCGTCCAGGAGGCTTTCATCCGTCTCGCCCGCGCCGCCGGACGCATCAAGGACCGCGACCGGGCGCCGGCCTATCTCCGCTCGATCGTTCTCAATCTGGCTCGTGATCACAATCGAAGGGGCCTGGTGTCGCTTCGCCATCGACCGGCCTCAGAACAACAGGGACCATCGCTGGAGGAGGTGGTGGCAGTGCGGGCGGACCAACGGCGGGTGATCGAGGCCTTACGGGACCTCCCACATCGCCAGCGGGATTGCCTGGTCCTTCGTTATTACCTCGAGCTCGGTGTGTCCGACATCGCCAGCACTCTGGGGATCAGCCCCAACTCCGTGAAGACCCACCTCCAACGCGGCCTCCGAGCGCTCGCGGTCGAACTGGGCGAACCGATATGACCACGCTCGAGGCGCGACTCGCCGACGCACTGTCTGCCGGAGCAGCCCAGGTGGCTCCAGCTCCCGACCTCTTCAGTCGGGTGCGGTTGAGTGTCGAAGCCGATCGGGGCCGGAGGCGAGCTTGGCACCGGTCTCTCGCCTACGTAATTCTGGCCATCATTGGTTTGGCGGCGCTGGTTTTTCTCGCGACGGAGAATCGACAAGGAAGGCTGCTCATGAGATGGTGGATCCTCGAGCTGGTTGCAACTGGGTTGCTGGTGGCGGTGGCCGTATGGCTCGGCCCCTTTATCAAACGATTCGGGCGCAGCTATGCCGCGGACGTCTTTCGGGCCAGCCCGCGCACCGGGAAGAGCTTCATCGTTTTGACCGACATCGTCTACTACCTCATCTTCACGGCGTACATCCTGTTCACAATCTCGGTGGCACCGCGCCTTGGGTGGCGCCAAACGGTGAGCGCCGGCCAGATTCAGTTCGAGCTGGCGCGATTTGGCGGAATTCTCTTGACCATCGGAGTGCTGCATGGGCTCAACCTGGTCCTCATGCCCGTCCTAGGCCGGTTGTTCTCGTTGAACCGGAGCCTCGATAGCAGCTCCCCACCCGAGCATTGAACTGACCTTCGGGGTCTAGCCTTTCCGGTTCCGATGCCGGTATCGCTTGAAACCATTTCCGCCCTGGCCAAACAGCGCGGCTTCGTTTTTCAATCCTCTGAGATCTACGGCGGAATCCGTTCCGCCTACGACTACGGCCCGCTCGGGGTGGAGCTGCTCCGCAACGTCAAGGAAGAATGGTGGCGAGCCATGGTTCAGGAACGAGGCGACATCGTCGGCCTCGACTCGGCCATTCTCCAGGCGCGACAGGTGTGGCAAGCGTCGGGACACGAGTCGGTCTTCACCGATCCCTTGGTCGAGTGTCGCAACTGCAACCAGCGCTTCCGCATCGACAAGCTCGAGGATCCCGACACCTGCCCTCACTGCGGAGCCACGAACAGCTTCACTGAGGCGCGGGCCTTCAATCTCATGTTTCGCACCCACACCGGTCCGGTGTCCGACGACGACAACCTCGTCTATCTCCGACCGGAGACCGCCCAAGGAATCTTCATCAACTTCGACAATGTCCGCCGCACCGCTCGGCTCAACCTGCCCTTTGGGGTCGCGCAGGTGGGGAAGAGCTTTCGCAACGAGATCACTCCTGGACAGTTTGTATTTCGCACTCGGGAGTTCGAGCAGATGGAGATGGAGTACTTCTGTCATCCGTCCGAGGCGCCGAGGCAGTTCGAGTATTGGGTGAAAACCCGCCACGAGTGGTATCTCGGGCTGGGGATGACACCATCGAACGTACGGATCCGTCCCCACGAGGACGACGAGCTCTCGCATTATTCGGCGGCAACGGTTGACATCGAGTACGCCTTCCCCTGGGGATGGGACGAGCTCGAGGGCATCGCCAACCGGACTGACTTCGACTTGCGCCAGCACAGCGAATGGTCGGGGGTCGACCTCCGTTACTTCGACCAGGAAGCGAACGAGCGCTTCCATCCCTACGTGATCGAGCCGGCGGCAGGAGCGACCCGGACCACATTTGCCTTCCTTATCGACTCGTACAACGAGGAAGAGGTGAGGGGCGAGAAGCGGGTGGTGCTCTCTCTTCATCCTCGGCTCGCCCCGTACAAGGTGGCGATTTTGCCTTTGTCGAAGAAGACGGAGCTGATCGAGCCGGCCGAGAAATTGGCCGCCGAACTACGGCGTCATTTCATGCTCGAAGTGGATCTCACCCAGTCGATTGGGCGGCGTTATCGGCGTCAGGATGAGATCGGAACCCCCTATTGCGTCACCGTCGACTTCGAGACCCTCGAGGACCAGGCGGTGACGATTCGCCACCGCGATTCGATGGAGCAGGACCGGGTGGCGATGACCGGCGTCCACGACTTCCTCACCCAACGCCTTTAATCGAACCCAGGTTTGGTAAGGCGGTACAACAGCCATACCAGCCCACAGCTTCTCATGGGCTGGCCGCCACCACCGAGGATGAATGGGGTGATTCACGTATGGTCACCCCATTCACGTATCAGAACGCCAAGAGGCAGCCGAGAAATCGCCCGGAAGGCCCTAGGTAACCTCTGCCGGTGTATCGGCGCGACGATATCGATCGGGTCCGAGCCGCCACCAACCTGGTCGATTTGGTTGGCGAAGTCACGACGGTCAAGCGGTCGGGGCGGTCGTTCTTGGCGGTTTGCCCTTTCCATCAGGAGAAGACTCCGTCCCTCAGCCTCGACGCCACTCGCGGCCTCTACCACTGCTTCGGATGTGGCAAAGGGGGCGATCTCTACACCTTTGTCCAGGAGACTCAGGGTCTCGACTTCAACGAAGCCGTCGAGTTCCTCGCCCGTCAGGCCGGGATCCAGATCGAGACCGACCCCGGAGCAAGCCGGCGGCGCGGAGAGCACGAGGAGATGGTCGAAGCCGTGCGCCAGGCGGTCCGCTTCTATCAAAAGGCGCTGCGCTCTTCGCCCGATGCCGGGCCTGCCCGGGCCTATCTGCGGGGGCGCGGGCTCGGAGCCGATGCCGTCGATCAATACGAGATCGGCTTCGGTCCCGAGACCGATTCATGGGACGCCCTGGTGGGTTCGTTGCGGACGGAGGGAGTCAAAGACACGACGATGATGGGAGCTGGGTTGGCCAAACGGGGAAAAGGAGGAAAGCTCTTCGACGTTTTCCGCAACCGCCTGCTTTTTCCGATCCATGACCTGCGCGGCGACCCGGTCGGTTTCGGCGGTCGCACCCTTTCGGATCGCGGTCCCAAGTACCTGAACTCGGCCGACTCTCGCATCTATCAGAAGAGCCGACTGCTCTACAGCCTCAATCGAGCCAAAGGGGCGATCGCGCGCGCCCAGGAGGCGGTGGTGGTCGAGGGCTACTTCGATGTCATCGCCGTCAACCAGGCCGGAAACAACACCGCGGTGGCAACCTGCGGCACCGCCCTCGGGGAAGACCACTTCGACTTGCTCCGCCGTTTTACCGATCGGGTCGTGCTGGTCTTCGACTCCGACCAGGCCGGGGCGGGTGCTGCTCTTCGCGGCGACACTCTTCGCACGCCGGTCGATCTCGATTTCGACCTGCGGGTGGCCGACCTGCCGGGCGGCATGGACCCCGCCGACCTCGTCCAGGTGGGTCGGGGCCAAGACCTGGCCCGAGCGATCACGGACTCACGTCCTCTGCTTCAGTTCCGGATCGAAAAGGAGGTGCGCCGCCATCGGATAACCGAGCCGGAGGGGAGGGCGCGGGCGATCCGCAACACCAGCCAGTTGATCTCACGGGTGAGCGACCCGATCGCCCGAGCCGAATACGTGCGATTCGCGGCCAAGGAGATCGGAGTCGAAACCTCGGCCATCGAACGAGCACTCCGTGGGCAAGGTGGGTCGCGATCCGAGGATCGGATCGGCGCAGAAGCGATCGACCTCGATCCCATCCAAGCCGAACTGATCCGGGTGTTGCTCTCCAATCCTGCGGAGCTGGCAGATGTCGACCTCGATCGGAGCTGGGTCGACGACAGCCTGGCCGATCTGATCTCAGCCCTCGAGGTCGCCCGGAAGGAATCCGACGTCGGGATGCCGCTCGACCTCGAGCGACTTCCACATCAGGAGTTGGTGCAGAGGCTCGCCTTCGACCCTCGCCCCCTGCCTGTCAATCCAGCCGAGGTCGTGCACCGGGCGGAAGGAAAGGTGATCGAGCGCCAAATCAAAGCGATCGAGGTGGAGCTGCAGGCGCTTGACCCCGCCAGCCAGGAGAGTTCCGAGCTACTCCGACGCCTATTAGGTTTGCAAGAGCGACGACGTGATCGAGGCCGCGAGTGACAGACGAAAGTGAACGACTGATTGAGCAGCTGGCCAAGCGCGGCCGGCAGCGGGGATTTCTCACCGTCTCTGAGGTTCAGCAGGAGCTCGAGGAGGCGGAGGCGCCGCCGGACGCATTCGAACGCGCCGTCGACCTTTTGCGGACCCGGGGCATCGAGCTCTCCGAGGACGAGCCCGAGGCCGAGCATGGGCTCACCGAAGCCGACGAGGTCTGGGTTTCGGATCCGGTGCGGATGTATCTGAATGAGATCGGTCGCTATCGCCTGCTCACGGCCCAGGAAGAAGTCGAGCTGTCCATGGCATACGAAGCCGGGCTCAAGGCGGAGAAGCACCTCGAGAAGGAGGGTCCGGATCAGTCAGCCGAATTGAGCACCGAGGACCGGGCGATCCTTGAGGTCACCACCCGACGAGGCGAGGGCGCCCAGAGGAGATTGGTCGAATCGAACCTGCGGCTGGTGGTGTCGATCGCCCGGCGTTATGTCGGACGCGGTATGGCGCTGCTCGATCTTATTCAGGAGGGGAATCTCGGCTTGATGCGAGCGGTGGAGAGGTTCGACTATCGGCGCGGCTTTCGCTTCTCGACCTATGCCACCTGGTGGATACGACAGTCGATCGCCCGGGCCATCGCCGATCAGGGTCGCAACATCCGCATGCCGATTCACATCGTCGATCTGATCAACAAGCTCACTCGAGCCCAGCGCGACCTCGCCCAGACGCTAGGACGAGAGCCAACAGTCGAGGAGCTGGCGATCGAACTCGACTTGGGTGTCGACCGCCTCACCGAGCTGACCCGAATCGCCCAGGACACGATCTCGCTCGAAACTCCGGTGGGGGAGGAAGAGGAGTCAACGCTGGCCGATTTCGTCGAGGATCTCGACGCCGACGTCCCCGCCGACGCCGCCACTTTCAAGGTGCTGCAAGAGCATTTGGCGTTGGCCCTCGAAGGACTCAGCGAGCGCGAGCGAGAAGTGCTGATCATGCGCTTCGGCCTGGCCGACGGTCGGATGCGGACCCTGGAGGAGGTCGGCGATCACTTCAATGTCACTCGGGAGCGAATCCGCCAACTGGAGACAAAGGCGCTTGCCAAGTTGCGCCACCCGGAGAAGGCCCGCAACCTCGAGGGCTTTCTCGAGAACGGCTGACTCGGGGCTGCTGGTTCGGACTAGTCGGGTCGGTTGAGGAACTCGTGGAACCAACCTCGACGCAACCCAATTAACTTCGTTCGAGATGGAATGGATCTCCGACCCCCAGATCTGGCTGTCGCTTCTAACCCTCACAGTGCTGGAAGTGGTGCTGGGAATCGACAACATCGTCTTCATCTCGATCCTTGCTGCCAAGCTGACGGCCTCCCAGCAGGGTCGAGCCAGGACGGTGGGCCTGGCCATGGCGATGATCATGAGAATCCTGCTTCTCCTCGGCATCTCGTTCGTGATCCGGCTCACCGATCCGCTCTTTGCGATCTTCGGTAACGACCTCTCCGGACGAGATCTCATCCTCATCTTCGGTGGACTGTTCCTTTTGGGGAAGGCAACCTTCGAGATTCACGAGAAGCTCGAAGGTGAAGAGGCTCACGCCACCGCTGGGTCGGCGGCCAGCTTCGGGGGCGTCCTCACCCAGATTGTCCTCCTCGACGCCGTCTTCAGCCTCGACTCGGTCATTACTGCTGTCGGCATGGCGGAAGAGATCGGGGTGATGATTGCCGCGGTGGTCATCGCGGTGACGGTGATGCTCGTTTCGGCCCGGCCGATCAGCGAATTTGTCAACCGCCATCCGACCGTGAAGATGCTGGCCCTGAGCTTCCTACTCCTGATCGGCTCTTCGCTGGTGGCAGATGGCTGGGATCTGCACATTCCGAAGGGATACATCTATTTCGCAATGGGTTTCTCGGTGTTGGTCGAAGGGCTGAACCTGCGGGTCCGAGCCGGCCGGAAAAGGGCACCCCCGGTGGAGATGCGCCCCACCTTTCTCAAGGACCCGGGAGCAGGGGGAGCGGTGGGCGCCTTGCCGAAATCGGCTCCGCCTCCAGGGTCCTAAAGCCTCACACTAAACACAAGCAGTATAGTACACTCATACCTATGAGTAAGATCCGACTGCAGGTGATAGTCGAGGAGTCCGAGTTGCGGGACATCAGGCGAATAGCGAAACGCAACGGTCTCACCGTCTCTGCTTGGGTTCGGCAGGTCTTGCGTCAAGCCCGACAAAATGCGCCAGCTACCGACGAAGGTCGCAAGCTGGCGGTCATCGCCGCTGGGTTCCGCCACGATCTTCCGACGGCGGACATAGGGCAGGTGTTGGGGGAGATCGAATCTGGCTATTCGTCACCCTCGTGATCTTCATCGACTCCAACATTCCCATGTATCTGGTGGGCGGTCCTCATCCGCATAAGGGGCGGGCGAAGGTGTTGCTCGAATCCACGGTGCGACGTTCGATTCGTCTCGTCACCGACGCCGAGGTACTCCAGGAGATCCTGCACCGATATGTCGCCATCGATCGACCTTCCGCCATCCAGCCAGCTTTCGATGCGCTCCTGGGTGTCGTTGACGAAGTTGCTCCGGTCGATCTGTCATGTGTCGAGCGAGCCAAGAACATTGTCATGTCGGGCCTGGGATTGAGCGCACGCGATGCTCTTCATCTGGCAGTGATGGAAGCGAAGGGCATAACCGAGATCATGACCTTTGACTCTGGGTTTGATGTCTTCCCAGGAGTCGAGCGGCTGTTCTAACCAACGGACTTAGTCAGGTACCCCTTCTACTCGGCCATCCGCCAAGGCGAGGGCCCTGAGTACGCAGAACTCGTTGCCTTCGGGGTCGGCCATCACCACCCAGGACTCTTCTCCGGTTTGATCGACGTCCACCCGGGTAGTGCCAAGACTCTCGAGCCGGGTGACCTCAGCCTCGTGGTTGTCCGGTCGAAGTCGAGATGAAGGCGATTCGTCACCGACTTTCCTTCCGGGATCCGCAGAAAGAGAATGTCGGGCAAGTTCTCGGGACTGCCCGGAGGGGGCTCGAGCACAACTTCATCAGCGTGGTCATATGTCCGATGCCAACCGCGTGCATGCTCCCAAAAGGTGGCGATGGTCTGCGGATCGCGGGCGCCGAAATCAATGCATTGAATTCGAAGACCCATGCCTTATTACCCTAGGGTGCTCAATTTCCATCCGGGGTAGCTCAATTGGCAGAGCGGCGGACTGTTAATCCGTAGGTTGCGAGTTCGACTCTCGCCCCCGGAGCAAACCTTGGCGCACGCACTCACGACAACTGCTTCAGCGGTGCACTTCACCTAAGGATGCCCCCGCTTCGTAGGGGTCGGGGACCGCACCCCACGAGCTACTTAGATACGGCCATGCGCTAACGAAGTCTGGCGTTCGTTTTGGCAGTGCTGCTCGTCGCCGGCTGCACCAGCACCACAAACGACCTAGCCGAGCGCAACCGACAACCACCTTGGGCGGCGTTCCGTCCGATGAGGTAGGCGAGACGCTTTCATCGACCGAGCCGCCGCTTCCCGACGAGGAGCTTCCGGTTCTCGAGACCGTTGCTCCGCCGGAGTGGCAGCCAACAACACGGGCAGATGTCCTTAATCATCCCGACCTCTTCAGAGAGATCAGCGTGATGTCGTCTTCCTGCTCGCGTCCCGCCACAAAACTGGCGTGCTGGGCAAGAAGGCTGTCAAGGGAGAGCGCCGATGCCTTCATCCGCCCAAAGCCAAACATTTCTTTATCGGGGTTGTGCGCCTCGGTAATGCCGTCGGAGCTGAGAAGAATCAGCTCTCCGTCCCGCACCGAGGTCTCGGCTTCGTCGTAGACCATCTCGCTCATCAGGCCGAGCGGCATCCCTCTCGCCATAACCAGATCCACCGCGGCCGGGCTGGCGCGCAGAGGAGGATTGTGCCCAGCGTTGGCGAAGAGGAAATGGCCGGTGACCGGATTGAGGACCCCGTAGAGACAGGTGATGAACATCCCGTTTGGAATGTCGCCGACGAGGAGATCGTTGGCCCGCGCCAACACCTCGCCCGGCGATAGGTCTTGCGTTCCCAGCGCTACGCCCCTCAGAACTGTGCGGCAGGAGGCCATAACCAGAGCGGCCGGCATTCCCTTGTCGGTGACATCGCCAACCACGACTCCGAGCCGTCCATCGGCCAACAGATAGAAGTCGTAGAAATCTCCTCCTACTTCGCGAGCTGGCTGATAGAACACCTCGAGTTGCCAGCCCTCAATCTGGGGGACCGACCGCGGGAGCAACTCACGCTGGATGCGTTGGGCAAGCCCCAGCTCTTGTTCGACCCTTTCCCGCTGGCTTCGGGCCCGTTCCTGGGCTTCAAACAGATCGACGATCCGAAGCGCGGGCCCGACTCGCTCGGCCGTTCGCTGGAGAAACTCGAGTTCGAGACCCCGATAGGGAATTCCGGCACGGCGGGGGCCGATCACGATCGCCCCGGCCAAGCCCTCGGTCCCAGCCAGCGGCACCGCCACGCCGTCGGATGCCTCGGGAAAAGGAACCGGGCTGCCGCTGCCGTGGAAGACAGCCACTTGGGCTGGCAATTCAGGCAAGCCTTCAAGGCCCACAAGCCTCACATTCACCGGCTGCAGTGTCGACGCCAAAAGCTTCGCGAGTTCCTCTTCGAGCACCTGCCGATCAACCACCGTCGTCAGTCGATCGGTGAAACGCTCCAAAGCGAGTTCGGCGTCGAACTTCTCTCGGTAGAAACGGTGATCGATAAACCGCTGCAATCGCCGCCGCAGCGGCTGGAGACCGATCGCCAAGGCGGTTCCGGTCAGGACTCCGGCGACTGCCGCGATCTGCCCGGTTGCGACTCCTGTGACTCCAGAGCCGATGAGACCGCCGGCTGCCGCCGACATGGCCAAGGTGACTGCTCCAAAAAGCAGAGTGGCGATAACGGTGAGCGAGCCGTAAACCAGGGCCCGGTTGATCAGAACGTCGATCTCGAAGAGGCGATAGCGCACCACCGCGAAGACGATCGAAAAGGGAAGGGCGAACACCGCAACCGTCGCAATGAAGAGGGTGTTGATCCCGTAAAGGGCTTGGAGGCGAGGAGTAGCCAAGACCAGCCCGAAGGCGTCCGGTCGGAGTGAGGGGCGCAAGAGCACCAATATCCCCGATGCGACGGCAATCAAAGTAAGAGTGACCAGCACGGGACGCACGGCTCGGCGATGGCGGCCTTCGGGGCTAGCCCAGGCCCGAGCCAGGGCCACCGTCGGGATCCCAACAGTGACCAACTGCTTCCATGGCGAGTGAAGCGAACGGGGATGAAACGGGAAAGCAGGCCAAATCAGGGCAGCCACCCCTATCAACGCCAGGGTCAAGAGCAAGGCCTGTTCCCAAGGGCGCGGGCGCTGCGAGAGGAAAAGGCGGAGGAAGGCGAGGAGGAGTAAGCCAGCGAGGGAAACCCAATACCCGTCAACTCCGTCGGGCGCCATCGCCCCCACCACGTGGGCGAGGCGGGACCAGCCGGCGCCGAGCCGATCGAGAGGAGCGAAAAGGCTCGTCCCCACCGCGACCAGCATCGCCGCCGATATCAGCGACAGAGGCTCGCGGGAGCGAACCGCGATCAAGGCTCCCAGTCCGGCGAACAGGAGGAAACCGAGAATGTGAATGGCCAGTTGCGTCCAATGCAGGAACAGGGGCGAGAGAACGGTGCCAAGTCGGTCACCCAACGTGGGATCGACCACGAGCGGACCCTGCACCAGGAGTCCCTCGAAGGGGGAGCTGATCAATTGGCTAAAGGCGACCAAAGCTGCCGGCACCGCCAGAATCACCGTTACCCACCAGAGAAGGGACGCGCCGGCATTGGGCCGGAGCGGCTCAGCCATCATCGTCAGTCTGCTGGCCTGTCAGGGTCGCCACTTGGAAAGCTGTCAGCGCAGGGGACCGCGCCGGGAGCTGGCTTGCTCGCGGGATAATTGCGACCAACTCGCTGGGACCGCCCAGCGCCGGGTCGTATCGGTGACAGCCGATGCAGTCCGACCTCGCCCCCCAGCAATCATCGGTGCAAGTCCGGTCTGGTTCGTGAGGAATGAGCGTGGCTCCTTCCCTACCCGCGGCGTGGCAGTCGATGCATGTGGCCGAGGCGATATCGACGAACGCCACCCCCTCCAGCCCGTGGGGAACGTTGCTGTTGTTGCTTTCGAGGCCGGCGATCAGGCTCACAGTTGTCAGGAGAAAGAGAGCTGCCCCAGGCGCGGCTTGAAGCAGCCGGCGCCGGAAACCTGCCGACCGCACCAGCGCGGCCGCCACCGCGATCAGGATCACCGCTCCGATCGAGCCGAGCGCGCCCAGCCCGAGGAGAAGCGGCGCCACCGCTGCATAGCGGAAGAACCTTGGACTGGCGCCGAGGCTACGGAGCAACCAGACCATTGACCAAATCACCAGCCAGAAGCCGAAGAACCCGGGGCGGGCCGATGCATCAAACGGAAATATCTCCGACGCCGCGACGAAGAGGAGACCGTTACCGCCAACTGAGAACTCGACCAGACGATGGCCGGGCGGACGGAGAGCGGCCAGCATCGCCATCAGGCCGAGAGCGACGGACCAGGCCGCTACCCCACCCCAGTGGGTGACATGGTTGGCCGCCTCGAGCTGGGCCTTGACGATCTGCTCGACGGCGAAGGCCGCCAGGGGCACGATGCCCGCTACCGCCAATAGCACCGATCCCCAGGTGGGCTGAAAGGTGTGAGCCCACCGTCTCCAAGGCTCGGGATGGGCGAAGACCACTGCGAGGGCAAAGGCCAGAAAGAGAAAACCGAGTCCTTCGACCTCACCAAGGAAAGCCAGGACCACGAAGAAGGCGACCACCGTGAGCAAAGCCTGGAGAGCTCCGCCGATCTTGGGTTGCGACCGGACCTGCGAGGCCGCCCCTACGAAGGCGGTGGCAAATAGACAACCAAAGACGATCTCATGAACTCGATGGGACACGGTTTCGGCGTTGCCGAGCTCGGAAAAGGGCTCCTGGAACCAGCCAAGAAGGACTAGCAACGCTGGGCTGAAGAAATAGAGCGATCCGAGCAATCCCCACACTGAGACGATGAAGAGGCGCCGCCACCAGTTGGACGCGCGCTCATACTCCGCATGGTCAGCCATTTCGCATACAGACGAACCTAGCTAAGCGCGGGGTGACCCGCGCTAGAGCTGTTAATCCGCAGGTTGCCAGTTCGACTCTCACCCCCCGGAGCAAACGTCAAAGCTCGGGGTCGACGGCCTCATAACCGAGACTGGAAGCCGCGGCCTGTTGGCGGAGGTCGAAGGTGAGAAACTTCACCGGTCGGGGAAGACGATCGGCGGCCGCCAGATGGATGGCGTCGAGTGTCCGCAGGGTGGTATGGCAGCCGATCTCAGCGGCACGCTCGAGACAGAGGTCATCTACCGGCACCAGCGTCAGGCTCGAGACGTCGTCCTCGAGGTGGCGCAATACTTCCCTAAGGACTGACTCGTCGTCGAGCAGCCGGCACAGAGCGATTCGGGCTTCGGTGATGGCGAGAAGCGAGGCAAACCAGAGCGGCTCTGCGTCCATGATGCTCAGCACACCCTCTCGGCCGGGCTCGTCGATGTAGCGCTTGAGCAGGGCCGAGGTGTCGATCATCAGCATCAGCGGGACCGAAGATCCTCCAACACTTCGATAATCCTGACCCCGTTTCGGGCCTTCACGGGTGGGGGAGCGGGCCTTCGGTTCTGGGACCTGGGGAGCCGTATCAACCCCGCCTCGGCGAGGTCCTCGATGGTGTTGGTTCGGCCGCCAGTAACAGGTCCCAGCTCAGCAACCGGGAGGTCGTTGCTGGTGATGATGATGCGTTCCCCCCCGTGCACCCGGCGGATCACCTCGCTGACTCGATTTCGTAACTCCCTAATCCCGATTCGTTCCACGCCATGAGCGTAGCACATGTAGCCACATAACTGGCTTCCGGCGGCCCAGTCGGCTGCCGGCGTGGCCAGTCAAACCCGGTGTTGCACCGAGCGACCTAGTGCCCGAGCCGGCACGGGATCGATAATCCGGCGTACCCTGCCCCATGGCCAGGATCTTGGTCGCCGACGACGCCGCCCCGGTGCGGGTGCTTCTCTCCCGACACCTGCGGGCCGCCGGTCATGAGGTGATCGAGGTAGCCGACGGGATGACGGCGCTTCGGACCGGAGGGGAGGCTGATCTCGACCTCGCCGTCGTCGACCAGCTCATGCCCGGGATGCTCGGCACCGAAGTTATCGCCGCCTGGCGGGAGGATGGGCTCAACTTTCCCGTCTTTGTCCTCACCGCCATCGACGACGACGACACCGTCGTTCACTCTTTCGAGCTGGGGGCGGCCGACTACATCAGAAAGCCGGTCAACATGGCCGAGCTGACTGCCCGAATCAACGGACGATTGCGGGATAGATAGCGGTCAAACGGGCCCCCGGAGAGGCCGATTCAAAACCGTGGGCCTTTCCCATATCACGACGATCTTCGCCGCGGCCACCTTCGTGGCTTCGGTTGCGCTGATCTCGGTGAAGCTCGCCCATCGGATCATGCTCAGGAGTCGGGGCGTTCGCAGCGCCCACTACATCGCCGCCCTGGGGGAGATGATCTCCCGCAAGCTGGCACCCGCCCGCATTCCAGCGCAGTGGTCGAAGGACCCGCTCTTTCATGAGGCGGTCATCGAGTACCGCCACCTTTTGAGCGGTGAGGAGCGCGAATTCATCGATCGCCTGGTCACCCAGATTGGTATCGTGCCGGTGCTGCAACGAAGGGCCATGTGGCGCTGGCCGCGCCCGGTGCGCCTGCGGTCGATCGCCGCCCTGGTGGAGCTCGCCGGGTCAGATCAAGCACCCTTCCTGCGTCTACTTTTGTCAGACCGAAACGACTATGTCCGGTCCCATGCCGCTCATGGTCTGGCTCGACTGGGCGATCTCACGTCAATCCCGCTCATCCTCGACCTCGCCGCCAGGGTCAGGCCTTGGGAGGCCGCCCGTCTGGCTGACGCCCTTGGTGCCTTCGATCGTCGCGCCGTCAAGCCGATCAATGAGTGGATCCTCAAGAACTGGGATGGCGAGGGTCAAGTAGAGACGATCACCCAGGCCGCTCGAGTTTTGGGTCTGGTAGGTGAGACGTCGGCCGAAACCACGCTGATCGAAATGCTGGAGAGCGATCGAATCGAATGGAGAGTTGCGGCCGCCTCTGCTCTCGGGCGCATCGCCTCCGACACCTCGCGGGGTCCGCTTCTCAAAGCGCTCCGGGACGACTCATGGGAGGTGCGAGCGCGAGCCGTCCGCGCTCTCGCCTCGCTCGCTGACGGTGCGGTGGCGCCCGACATATCGAAGTTGCTTTCCGACTCCCAATGGTGGGTTCGCCAGAATGCCGCCGAGTCGTTGGGCGAGCTCCCGGGCGGAGTGGCTGAGCTGATCAAAGCCCTCTCGTCGGAGGATCGCTTCGCAGCCGATGCGGCTCGCAATCAACTGGCAGAGCTGCGGATGCTGCCTCCCGGCACCGAGCCCACCCTGGCCATCGGACCAAGGGAGGGCACCGCATGACAAGGGTCATCGGGATCGTCAGTGTGGTCGTGCTCTGTTACTTCGTCCTCCTCCAGCTCTACATGCTGGTGTTGGCGGTGGTTGCGGCGGGCGCCCTCTACAAGGAACGCATGCTGGAGCGGTTCGGTCGTCTCGATGACATGTTGGTCAGCGACATCAGCCCGCCCGTTTCCATCGTCGTCCCTGCCTACAACGAAGAACCCGGGATCATCGAATCGGTCCGGTCGATCGCCATGATCAGCTATCCCCGCTTGGAGGTCGTGGTCGTGAACGACGGGAGCAAGGACGGCACTCTGGACAAGCTGATCAGTGTCTTCAAGCTGGAGCCGGTGCCGTTGCCCTACCGAGCCAACCTCAGGACCGCCGAGGTCCGGCAGGTGTATTACACGAGGCGCCCGGTTTCGATCACCGTGGTCGACAAGGTCAACGGAGGTAGAGCCGACGCCATCAACGCCGGTATCAATGTCGCGCGATACCCCTACGTGATGATTACCGACGCCGACGTCTTGATCGACGGCACCGCTCTAGTCAAGGCGATGCGACACGTCGCCGAGGATCGCCACCGGACCGTCGCCGTTGGCGGCAACGTCCGTCCTCTCAACGGGTGTGTCGTCAAGTTCGGACACATCGTCGAAGCGAAGGTGCCCCGAACCTGGCTCGAACGATGGCAGCTACTCGAGTACGTGCGCTCCTTCGTCGCCGCCCGCCCGGCTTGGTCGGCCATGAACGCCCTCCCGCTCATCTCGGGAGCGTTTGGGATATTCCTGCGACAGGCGTTGGTGGAGGTGGGCGGGCTCACCTCGGGACACATGGGCGAGGACATGGACCTGACCATGCGGATCCATCGTCATTACCGCCGACTTGGTCGACCCTATCGGATGGTCTACGCGCCGTCTGCCGTGGTATGGACCGAGGTGCCCTCCAGTCGGGCAGTCCTGCGCCGGCAGCGGATTCGCTGGCATCGGGGCCTGATGACCGCCGTCGGAGACTTTCGCAGTTCGTTTCTCAATCCCCGCCAAGGCGCCATCGGAATGATCGGCTGGCCGGCCATGGTGCTCTTCGAGTATCTGGCACCGATCATCGAGGCGGCGGGCTACATCATCGTCCCTCTGGGATTGATCCTCGGCGGCATTGATCCCACTCCGGCGCTGTTGTTGCTCCTGGTGGCTCTGTTCGCCGGAGCGCTGACGTCGCTCACCGCCCTTTTTCTCGACGAACGCTACGGATATTTCAATGAGCCGCTCGAAGCTCTCAAGCTTCTCACGGTGGTCTTCGTCGAGAATCTCGGCCTCCGCCAGCAGACCGTTTGGTGGCGCATTCGGGCCTTGATCGGCGGCAAGTCGACCCAGGGTTGGGGCGACATGCAGCGCCAGGGCGTTGGCAACCTCGGCAGCAAACGACCCGCGGCCTGATACCTTTCTCCCTCGCATGTCGCGCACAGGTGCCCGCAAGACCGTAGATCGTGCCGCCTCCGAAGCCGAGGCTCGTCGTCAGGCGGAGGCTCGGCGCCTTCGCAATCGCCGGCTGCTCATTTCCGCAATCGTGGCGATCGTCCTGGTGGGGGCCATTGCCTTCTTCGCCACCCGCCCCGAACCGGAGGCTCTGGCGAATGTGCAGACCTTCCCCAATCAGGGCCAGCAGCACATCGATGCCAGTGCCCCGGCTCCGGATTACAACTCCAACCCGCCGACCAGTGGTCCACATGCCCCCGCCCCCGCCCCCTGTGGGATCTATCGGCAGCCGGTGCCCGACATTACGCAGGTGCACGACCTGGAGCACGGGGTGGTTGTCATCCAGTACGGCCCCGAGACCACCGACCCCGAGCGCCAGCAGTTAGAAGACTTCGCCCGCGACGCCGGCACTCATGTCATCGTTGCTCCCCGCGAGGGCATGGATCAAAAGATCGCCGTCACTGCCTGGACCAAGCTGATGACGATGGACACGGTCGACATCGCCGCCATCGAGGGCTTTTACGGCCAGTTTGCGCAGTTCGGTCCCGAAGCCGGAGTGCAGTGCCCGTTCCAGGTCGACGAGTCTCAGGCGGGTTAGTTCACCGGCACCGTCGTGGCCGTTCCCGGGTCCCCGGTATTGATATTGATGTCGATGTCCTCTGGGATCGCTCCACCGGCATCCGAATTGTTGAAATACCAAATCGCAAAGACGACACCGAGGGAGAGAATGACAGCGGCAATGATCATGCCGACGCCGCTTCCTCCTTGATTGGTAACGATGATCTCCCGGTCTCTGCCGTCGCTCATCTCACGGTCTCGTTCCCGATGGTTCGTAATTATCCCGCGTTCTCTGGGCTGTAGACGTTGTAGGACAACGTCCACAACCCAGGGTTCGCTTTAGGCTCGATCCGATGACAGATGCACAAGAAAACGATCCTCTCCGGGAGGAGTGGTATTACTGCCTCGAGCACAAGACGGTTGAGCCAGAGTACGGGTGCCGGGCCGAGGTCCGGCTCGGTCCCTATCCGACCGAGGAGGAGGCCGCGGCGGCCTTGGAGAAGGTCGATCGACGCAACCAGGAGTGGGAAACCGATCCCGCCTGGAACGACGAGAACTGAGTGCGTGGGATTCGCCAACTCGGCGTCGTCATAGGCCGCCATCCTCCCGGACCCCATAACGCCATCACCGACGTCCCCGGGGTCCTAGTCGGCCACAGCACCCTTGTCGCTGATCAACCCCGGACGGTGCGGACGGGAATCACGGCGATCTTCCCTCGCGCCGACATCTGGACCGACTACGCCGCCTGTGGCTGGTTCAACCTCAACGGCAACGGCGAGATGACAGGCATCCCCTGGATCGACGAGTCGGGTCTTTTGGGATCGCCGATCGGGATCACCAACACCCATCAGGTTGGCCTGGTCCGTGACACGATGATCAAAGTTGCGGTCGAGAGGGGAGTGATCGACGGTTTCATGCTTCCCGTCGTTGCCGAGACGTACGACGGCTGGCTCTCTGACATCGACGCTTTCGCCCTCACCGAGGAACACGCCCGCCGCGCCCTCGAAGATGCCCGCTCGGGCGATGTGCTCGAGGGCAACGTCGGCGGCGGAACCGGCATGATTTGTCACGAGTTCAAGGGCGGGATCGGGACCTCCTCGCGAGTCGTGGACACCGCCATGCACTCCTACACGGTGGGGGTCCTCGTGCAAGCCAATTACGGGTCGCGCGCCGACCTGCGGGTTGACGGCGTCCCCGTCGGAAGGCACCTCTCCTCTGACGAGGTCCCCATCCCCTGGGAGCAAGAACGAAGCGAAGGTTCAATCATCATCGTGATCGCCACCGACGCCCCGGTGGTCTCCGATCAATGCCGCCGACTCGCTCGCCGGGCGGCGATCGCGTTGGCGCGCGTGGGTGGGGTGGCGCACAACGGCTCGGGCGACATCTTCATCGCGTTCTCGACGGGCAATCACCATCCCCAAGGTCATCGCGGCGCCTACGAGCTCAGGGCTCTACCTCCGGACCATCTCGACGCCTTGTTCGCCGCAGTTGTCAACGCCACCGAAGAGTCGATCCTGAACGCACTTTGTGCTGCCGAAACGATGACCGGTTTCAAGGGCCGGACTGCTCATGCGCTACCTCTGGAACGAGTGGCGGAGTTGATGGAGAAGTTCGGCCGTCCACCTGCCGCCGCGGGTTAAGCCCGGCGACGTCGATCCCGTAATCGGCGAGGGCCGGAGGTGGGGATCCAGCGGTGATGAGGCCGGCGGTGAGGAGGGCGGCGGCGGGAGCGGTTTGAATTCCGGTCCCACCCTGGCCAACCAGCCAGAAGAAGCCCTCGACCACCGGATCGAAACCGATCACCATCGCCCGGTCGGGGACGAAGCTCCGCAAGCCGGTCCACGAGGAGCGGACGGTGCGGATTCCGAGAGTCGTCGCCTGGTTGATTCTTTCGATCGCCAAGGCGATGTCGACTTCATCGGGGCGGGCATCCTCTGGTGGCGAAGCACGTTCTTCGGCCAGGGAGCAAAGGAGCTGGGTTCCGTCGGGGCGGAAGTAGAACTGGTTGTCGGCGTCGGCGACCAACGGCCAACGGCGATAGGCGTTGTCGCCGGGGACCGTGAAAGCCGTGCGTCGCATCGGGACCAGCCCGACCTGTCGCGCTCCGGCCATGGCAGCAATGACGTCGCCCCAGGCACCGGCGGCGTCGACCACCACATCGGCGGCGACCTGCTCCGAAGATGTGGTGACCGTCCAATGCGATCGGCGACGTTCGAGACCAGTGACTGCGGCCGAGAGTCGCACCTCCCCACCGATGCGGCGGAAGCCGCGGACAAACGCCTGATGAAGCCCGGCGACATCCAAATCGAGCGACTCAGGTTCGAATACCGCCCCGCCGAGGTATTCGGGCCGAAGAACCGGGACCAGGGCCCGGGCTTTGGCCGGGCTTAGCCAGCGCCCGGGATGGTTTCCGGCTTCCGAGTCGGCGAGATGAGCGCGCAAGCTTTGCTCCTGGTCGGGGGTGCCGATCCACATTGCTCCTCTCCTCTCGAGGAGCGGATGGTCGACCAGGCCATCGGGTGGTGCATCGAAGAAGGGCTTGCTGGCCCTTGTCAATCCGCGGTTGGGGAGAGCCCCGTAGTTCTCGAAGTAGAGGGCGGCGGATCTTCCTGTCGAGTGCGAAGCAAGAACCGGTTCGGCTTCGAGCAGCGTGACCGGGCAGCCCGTCAGGGCGAGCTCATAGGCAGCAGAGACGCCGGCGATCCCACCGCCGATGACCGCCACCGACGGGTTCACGCAGGTATGGCTCTTTCGACGATGGTGGCGAGACCGTTTGGGTGAGGAAGGGTGCCGTAGAACCGACCTCCGGCTCCTTCCAATCTGGTGCTGATGAAGGCATGGGTCACGGCCGGGTCGGCACTCTTGGTCAAGAGTGCCGCCTGGAGGAGCGCCCCCAGTCTTTCGGTGACGAGCCGCGCCTGACCCTCGGGGTCTTCGAGTCCTTCGAGTAGGGCGAAAGCCGAATCGGCTGCCGCATCAATCCGAGCGTCAATTCCAGAGACCTCTTCCTTCAGCGCAGTTACTGACTCGGGGTGAGTCCGGGCGGCGCGCAACACGTCGAGGGCGATGACATTGCCCGATCCTTCCCAGATGGCATTGAGCGGTGACTCGCGCAACAGCCGGGGCATCACGGACTCCTCGACGTAACCGTTGCCACCGAGGCACTCGAGGGCTTCGTGCACGACTTCCGTGCAGCGTTTGGTCACGAGGAATTTGGCCAGGGGGGTGATAAGCCTGCGGAGAGATTGCTCGCGTTCGTCATCGGCCCGATCGAAGCTCAGGGCGACCCGCGCCATCAGCAGCACCGCCGCCTCAGTCTCGATTTCGAGATCGGCGAGGACGTTGATCATGGCCGGTTTGTCGATCAGAGGGCTGCCAAAGGCTCGACGGTGCCGGCAGTGGTGGATCGCCTGGCTCACCGCTTGTCTCATTTGGGCGGCCGATCCAATGATGCAGTCGAGCCGGGTCCCGTTGACCATCTCGATGATCGTGTTGACTCCCCGCCCTTCCTCGCCGACGAGCTGGGCAAATGCGCCTTCGAACTCGAGCTCAGCCGAAGCATTGGAGCGATTGCCGAGCTTGTCCTTGAGGCGCATGATCCGAATCTCGTTCACGCTGCCGTCGGGGGCATGGCGGGGGAGCAGGAAACAGCTCAAGCCACGCCGAGCCTGGGCGAGGACGAGAAATGCATCGTTCATCGGGGCGGACGTGAACCATTTGTGGCCGGTGATTCGATAACCGTCGGTTGCGGGCTCGGCCCGGCTGGTACCTGCCCGCACATCGGATCCGCCCTGCTTCTCCGTCATCCCCATTCCCAGCAGGACTCCGGCCTTCTTCTCCATGGGGGCGAACGTTGGGTCATATGAGCGGGTGAGAATCTGGGGGGTCCAGGTCGCGGCCAGTTCGGGGCTGTGGGCGAGAGCGGGGACCACGGCATAGGTCATCGAGATCGGACAGAGATGACCTGCCTCGATCTGGTTGTCGAGGAAAGCGAAGGCGGCCCGGGCGAGATGGCCTCCGGGCTGGGTAGTGCTTTCCCAGGGAAGGGAGTGAAGTCCGCTGACCACTGCCCTCTCCAGGAGCTGATGCCAGGCGGGATGGAAGTCGACCTGGTCGATTCGGTTCCCGGACCGATCGTGGGTGCGAAGTTGCGGCGGATGGCGGTTGGCGTCGGCTGCCCACTGGTACGACTCCGCCCTCGCCAGGAGGCGTCCGAACTCGATCAGTTTCGGGATCGCCCAGCCTGCCCCTTCACTCACGGCTCCGAGGAGAAGCGGGTCGGCATGGGCAAGGTCGTAGTCCACGAGCGGTGGCGCCTGATTCGAGACTTCATGGGTCGTCATCGGCAGGTCGCGAGGGTATACCTGGCCGGTGCCCATCGAACCTCCCCCAAACCGCTGGGACTTTCCCTCACCCAACGCCTACGGACCGGACGACCTAGTGGCGGTTGGCGCCGACCTCAAGCCCGGCACCCTGGTGGCGGCCTACCGGCAGGGTCTTTTCCCGATGCCCACCGAGGACGGCGAATTGGGCTGGTGGTCACCGGTCGAACGGGGAACGATCCCAATTGCCGGACTCAAAGTGTCGCGGTCCCTCCGCCGATCGCGACGCCGATACCGGGTGACATTCGACCGTGACCTGCGAGGGGTCATCGAGGCGTGCGCAGATCCCGGCCGCCCCCGGGCCTGGATCACTGCCGACATCGTCGAGGCCTACCTGGGGATGAGCGAACTGGGGTGGGTGCATTCGGTCGAGACCTTGAACGCGAACGGAGCCCTCGTCGGCGGTCTCTATGGGGTCATGGTTGGTGGCCTCTTCGCGGGAGAGTCGATGTTCAGTCGGGAGCGGGATGCTTCCAAGGTGGCGTTGGTGTCACTCGTCGAGGTGTTGGCCTCGCAGCCCTCGGCCCTGCTCGATGTGCAGTGGGTGACCGATCATCTCGCTTCACTGGGCGCGGTGGCGATCGGTCGAGCTGAGTATCTGCGTCGGCTCGCGGAGGCGATCGGCGCTCCTAGAGTCCCTGGCCCGTGGAGGGACAATTTTTGACCGATCGGGTCGTGGCCGGGATCGACTTGACTCCGATCGGTCGCCGGGTGGCCGAGCGCGCCCGCCTGGTCGCCGAGGCCCACGGCCTGCCGCTCCATCTGGTGAGCATCAACGAGTCCTCAAGTGAGGCCTTCCTCGACGATGGATTGGGGCGCTTGCTATTCGGGCGGTATCAGAAGAACCTGTCGGACGTCGCTGCCTGGCTGCGGGACCGGGGGGCCGCCGTCCCGGTGACCCACCGGGCCTTGCGAGGCTCCATCGGGTGGGAGCTGGTGCGGGAGGCCAAGAAAGCTTCGATGGTGGTGGTCGGCACGTCGGCGGTTGATGTCGAGAGATGCGGACCGATTGCCCGCAGGGTTTCGATCATGTCGACGGGGGATGTGCTGGTCGTTCGTCGTCAGCCGCGCATGCCCTACCGGAAAGTCATGGCCGCGGTGGACTTTTCGAGCCACTCGGAGACCGCGGTCAAGGCCGCACTCAAGTGGTATCCAGAGGCCGAGCTGACGGCGGTGTTTTCCCTGCCCGATCGCTGGGACCCTGCGCTCTCGGAGGCAGGGCTGTTCGATGTCGAAGTGGTGGCGGCCCGATCCACCCGCCTCAAGCTGGCGACCGAGCGCATGGAAGAATTCGTCTCCTCGTGGCCCGGCCGGGTGAAACCCTTGGTGGTCGACGGGGCTCCTCCAACGGCCATCGACGAGGTCGTGCGACGACGAGGGGTAGATCTGGTGGTGGTGGCCAACCGAGGGGCGGGTGCCACCCGGATGATCCTGCTCGGCAGTGTCGCCGATGGGGTCTTAGAGACAATGCCCGGGGATGTTCATGTCGCCCGGGTGGAGGGCGAGTTCCGCCGCCCCTGAGATCGCGGCGCGCCCGCTCGCTTTCCCCACTAGCTGTGAAGGTTTGCGCGGGCCCGAGCCGCGAGGACCTTCACAGAACCCGTTTGCCGATGGCGGGGAGGGTGACCGTGAAGGTCGTTCCCGAGCCGTTGTTTGCCACCGAGATCCTGCCGCCGGCTCGGGTGAGAATCGTGTAGACGGTATGCAGCCCGAGCCCGGTTCCCTTCCCAGGCTCCTTGGTCGTGAAGAACGGATCGAAGATTCGCTCTGCCACCTCGGGAGGAATACCAGGACCGGTGTCCGAAACTGACACGATCACCGAATCGTCCTGGTTACAAGCCACGAGCTTCAGGGTGCCACCGCCTTCCATGGCATCGGCGGCGTTGTCGATCAAGTTGGTCCAGACCTGGTTCAGGTCTCGACCCGAAGCTTCCACCTTCGCCAGATCGGCGTCGTAGTCCCGCACGACCTCAATGCTGTGCAGCTTGTGCCTCAGGAGGATCAGGGTGTCGTCGATCCCCTCGGTCACCAGCACGTCCTGGATGGGTGCCTGATCGAGGAAAGAGTAATGCTTGACGACCCTCACCAACTCGGAGATGCGATTGGCCCCGATTCCAATCTCGCGGATGAGATCGCCCGCATTTGCTCTCAGTGCGACCAGACGCACCCAACGAGGTGCCAACTCGGGGTCGACACCCGCGATGAGCATGTCGAGAAGCTCGGTGTTCCAACCCGCCGCGACTAATGGTGGGGCGAGCTCCCACGGTTCTTCGATGGTGTGGGAGGTGAGCCAGGCTTCGACGATGCGTTCTGCCTCCAATCGTTCAAGGCTCGTCATCCGCCGGGGAGGCTCTGGAACGGTTCGAGCGCTCTCACCCAGCGAAGGCACCAGGCCCCCAACTTCGACACTGAGCGCTTCGTAGACTCGCGCCAGTTCCTGGCTGGCTCTGCCCACGGCGGCGGCGGGATTGTTGAGTTCGTGCATGAGCTGGGCGGCCATTCGGCCCAGTGCCGCCATGCGTTCCTCGTGGCGAAGGACTTGCTCGGTATTGCGGAGACGCGATGTGACGGTGCCAACCATGCGACGGACAACTCGTGAGTCCTCCAGAAGCGCCTCGAAAGCCTCGGCCGGCACCCGGACCAGACGTGAGGACATCGTGGCGGAGACCGAAGCGATCCGGGGAGCCTTGTCGAGCAGTGCCAGCTCGCCCACCACCTGACCGGGACCGATCCGGGCCAGCTCGATATCGCGCGGGTCCTGGTGCTTGGTAACCACCAGCTCGCCGTCGATGAGAACGTACATCTCTTCGGAGGTGCTGTCTTCTGCGATAAGCACGGTCCCCGTTTCGATCTCGATCTGTTCGGACAGCCCGCAAACAGTTTGGAGGAGCTCCTCGGGCAGATCGGAGAAGTAGGGGAGCCCGCGGAGAACTTCGGCCGTCGTACTCATAGGGAGGCCAGGTGTTGATGGACGAGTCGGATCGCCGCGGCGCCTTCGCCAGCCGCTCCGGCCACTCTCCTGATCGACCCATGCCTCACATCGCCAGCGACGAAGACGCCCGGGACCGAAGTTTCCAGGGGGAGCGGATCGCGCTCGACGTTCCAACCCTCGAGGGGCCCCAGGTCGGCGCCGGAGAGGACAAAGCCCTTTTCGTCGAGCTGAACCAGATCGGCCAACCACTCGGTTTGGGCGCGCTGGCCGATGAAGATGAACATCGCTCCGGCGTCCACTGTTGTCTCGTTGCCAGTGATGAGGTTTCGCAGGGTCAAACGCTCCAGGTGACTGTCGCCGCTCGCCTCGATCACCTGGGTGTTGGCCAGCACCGACACCTCCTTCGTCGCCTCGATGTTATTGATGAGGTAGGAAGACATGCTTTGGACAAGGCTCTCGCCTCGAATCACGACCGTGACCGAGTCGGTGAAGCGGGTCAGGAACATGGCCGCCTGGCCGGCTGAATTGCCGCCGCCGACCACGTACATGGGTCGGTTGGCATGAGTCTGCGCCTCGATGCGGGAAGTCCCGTAGTAGACGCCAGCCCCGGTCAGTTCCTCGAGCCCTTTGGCCGGCAGACGTCGGTAGGAAACCCCGCTGGTTGCGACCATGGCCTTGGCCGTGATTTGGGTCCCGTCGGCCAGGTGGATGATTCGAAAAGGGTCCTTGCGCTCGACGCTGGCGACGGAGGCCGGCACCAGGATCTCTGCTCCAAAACGAGATGCCTGCGAATAGGCGCGACGGGCGAGATCCGCGCCACTGATCCCCTTCGGGAACCCCAGATAATTCTCGATCAGAGATGACTGGCCAGCCTGCCCGCCAGGTGCGGCCGACTCGATCAGGATGGTACGCAGGCCCTCGGAAGCTGCGTATACGGCGGCGGCGAGGCCGGCCGGACCCGCCCCGACGATGGCTACGTCATATGCCGGTGCCTTGGCATGGATGGCGAGGCCGAGGCGTTGGGCCAACTCTCTTTGATCCGGATTGAACAAAGGCTCTCCATCCGTGGGAACGACTATTGGCAGGTCTTCGATGCGCGCCCCGAGCCCTTCCATGAGGCGATTCGCCTCCTCATCCCGTTCGGGAACCAACGACCGGTACGGGATCTGGTTCATGGCCAGAAACGCCTTGAGATCGTGGGCGGGCCGCGACCACTCCTGACCAATGATGCGGATGGCGTCAAAGGTCGGGCGAAAGTCGGCCTGCCAATCATCGAGCAGATCGTCGAGCACCGGATAGAGCAGGCTCTCGGGGGGATCCCAGGGTTTCATGATGTAGTGGTCGAGGCCGACCTCGTTGATGGCGCTGATGGCCGCTTCTGTGTCTGCATAAGCCGTCAGCAGCGTTCGTTTCGCCAGCGGAAAGTGTTGCAGCGACGCCTTGAGGACATCGATGCCGGTCGCGCCGGGCATTCTCTGGTCGGCGACGATCAGAGCGAGAGCACTGTCCTTGAGAGCGAGCCCTTCGATCGCTTCGATCGCCTCCGGGCCACCCAGGACAGGGAGGATCTGGTAGTCACGGGCAAAATGACGGCGCAAGTCCCGGGCAACCGAATTGAGGACTTCCGGCTCGTCATCGACTGCAAGGATCACCGGTCGCGATGTAGTCATGGAGCTACCCGCAGCCGTCTTGATTCCGTGTCTATTTGCCGGGCTGAGAGCCCGGTACACGGGTCAGGAGTTCTGAGCACGCATCAATCGTATGAGGTCGTAGTCATGGCCTGCGAATGGGTCGGACCTTCGGCTCGGGGATATCTGGGTGCGGTGCGGCCCAATTCGTTCTGAGGCGTCGGGTGGTTCGTGGCGTCTATCTTGCCCCATGGAGCAGTTCGGCAGATGAGCTTCGTCAGGATCACGCCGCCGCGTCTTCGCACGATGGAACAGGAGGAGAGACGAGCCACCTGGCTCGAGCTCTTCTACGACCTGGCTTTCGTCGTCGGTGTCGCCGTCCTGGCCGACCGACTTCTTCGGGACCTCTCAGGGGTCGCCGCCTTCCTTGGCTACTTCGGTCTTCTCTGGTGGCTCTGGGCGAGCCATACCTATTACGCCGACCGCTATGACACCGACGATCTGGTCTACCGGCTCCTGGCCGCGGGACAAATGGTGGCCGTGGTCGTGATCGCTGCTGCGTTGTCGGGTGCGACCGAGTCGACCGTTGCCTTCGCCTGGGGCTACGCCGCCGCCCGCTGGGTCCTGGTCCTCATGTATTGGCGTGCGTATCGCTTTGTGGAAGAAACCCGCGAACTGGTGAGAGGGTATCTGATCGGATTCGGTCTGGCGGCGGCGGTCTGGACCGGCTCGGCCTTGGTCGCACAAGAGGCGCGGGTCGTGGTGTGGGTGGTGGCACTATGCATCGACCTTGCCACCCCCTGGGTTATGCGTCGCCAACAGGCCCGCGTTCCACTTGATGTTTCGCACCTGCCCGAGCGCTTTGGCCTCTTCACGATTCTCGTGCTGGGTGAGGCGATCACAGCTTTGGTAGCCGGGTTAGCTCACGCCAATTGGTCTTTTCCTCACGCGGCCACTGCCGCCATGGGTATCGGGATCGCCACTTCCGTTTGGTGGATGTATTTCGACAATACCTCCGGCTCCGTCGTTCGGCGGTCCGCCGCTGTGCGACGCACCTGGCGGCCGACGGCCTGGATCTACACCCACTTCGTGCTCGCCGCCGCTCTGGCCGCACTCGGCGTAGGACTTGAGGTAGCGGTGGCCGAGGCCGGGGGCGAGCCCATGCCTACTGCCGCCCGATGGCTTTTGGTCGGCGCGGTGGTCGTGGGGTTCGCCTCGATGGCATTGATCCAGATTGCAGCGGTGGTTGGCGAGGGTGGACCTAGAAGCCCAACCGTCGCCATCAACCGGCTCGCAGGTATTCCCGTCCTTCTCGGAATCGGGTTTTTCTCCGGGCTCGAACCGCAATGGCTCACTCTGGCAGTTCTCGTGGTCTGCGCAGCGGAGGTCGTGGCCGACTGGCGGGCGCGGGAAGTGCCGGTCGCTCCGGGTATGAACATCTCGATGCTGGAAGCAAGAGAAGAGGGAGATCAAAGTTCCCGCTGAAATCCGGCGACACCAGCGGAGACGGTGAATCCGTTGGCGCGGGCGGCGAGGGATCGGTGGACCTCGTCGAGGAAATCATCGGTATGGGCCGGATCATGATGGAACGTCACCAGCTCGGTGGCTCCGGTGATCGACCCGAACTTCTGCAGCTGCGAGAATGACGTGTGGCCCCAACCGATGCGAGCGGCGTACTCCTCGTCGGTGTATTGGGCGTCGTGGATCAATAGATCGACGCCCTCGGCCAGGGCAAATCCAGACGTCCACCGCGGCTCATTCGGAAACGTGTCGCATCCCAGCGCCGGCTCATGGTCGGGCATATAAGCCAGGGACGACTCGCCTTCCTCAATGCGAAATCCGAGAGTCGTCCCTGGATGGGTGATCAGGTCAGCCGTGATCCGCAACGAGTCGATGTCGAAACTCGACAGCGGGACATCGTGAAACTCGACGTTGGGTAAGTCACGCACTCTGATGGGAAACAGGGGAGGAGACAAATAGCGAGCCAATCGCGCTTCAAGGCTCCGGGTCGTCGACATTGGTCCCCACAAATGAACCTCGACTTCGGGGTCGAGCAAGGGGCGAAAGAATGGAAGGCCTTGGACATGGTCCATGTGAAGGTGGCTGAGGAGGATGTCGACCCGCTCTGCGTCATCCAACTCGTGGCCGAGGCGCCGAACTCCACTCCCGGCGTCGAGGACCACAACCCGACCGGTGCTTGTCCGGAGCTCGACTGCGGACGTGTCGCCTCCATAACGCACCGTCTCCGGTCCGGCGCTGGCGATCGAGCCCCTCGTCCCCCAGAGCCTGATCTTCAATTCGACGCTTCCCAAAAAGTGGCGAAGACGCCGACGAATCGCTTTCCGTGGCCCTCGACCGGGATCGCCGTCGCCTCGACCTCATGCCAGGCCCCATCCAACCCCCGAAACCGCAGCCGGCGGTGATACGGCTTGCGATGCATCAGCGCCGAAACGACCGGAATCTCGGCGTCCGCGAGGACATTCCCTTCGAGATCCGTCGCCTCGAACAAGCCGCCGAGCTGCTCGGCGTGGATTGGCCCGGCTTCGTCGAAGGTAATTCCGAGCAGCCGTTCGGCTGGTTCGTTGTAGAACAGCAAGGACCCGCGGGCGTCCATCATCAGAATTGGAAGGGTCATGTAGCTGGCCGCCTGTCGTAGGAGAATCATCTCGACCGGAACCTGGGAGTTCATCAGGCGCAAGCTAATGCCAAACCACACGGGGGGCCGCTTGTCTTCCTCCTAGTGAATTTCTGTACACAACCTCCCAAAAGCGACTACGTTCATTGCGCTAATTGATCGTTGGGCGGGTGGATCGCCCCGGAAGGGGTGAAGGGAGTGACATGGCTAAAGGACGCAGATTTCGTTTGGTCGCGTTTGGGGCGGCGGCGCTAATAGGAGCGTTGTTGCCTGGCGGGCTTGCGGCTGGCTCGCACTCCGGTTCTGCGGCAACCGACGGCGATCCATCGGTGGTGCTGTTGACGCTGGGGCAAACGGACCAGGTGACATGGATGACCGACACCCAGGCCATCACTAGCAAGAACAACTGCTCGGTCACGTTTGCCGCTGCTCCCGAAATTCTTCGGGTCACCCCGATCGGTGGACAGCTCGGCTTGGTCAAGGACGGGTTGGGTGTCAAGAGCTCTAAAGATGGGTCGGGTGAGCCCTGTGGGCGAGTTGAGGCCGAGGATGGGGAGGCGATCTCGGTGTCCCTCGGCTCTCATCTCGACGGCTACCTGATGACAGCGATCGACGTCGATCTCGAGCTGAAGTTCAACGCAGTGGTCGATGTGATCTTTAAGCACGAAGGCAGCACCGTTCACACGTTGACAGGCTTCACGGGGACGGGTGGGTCGGACGATGGTCCTGACTCAGGTGATGGTGACAACTTCAGGCTCAACTACCGACCGCTGGACGAAGGCAATCAGGTTTTGTTCGATGAGGTTGTGTTCGATCCCTCCGCTGGAGCTCTTTCCCTGGAGGGCGGGGCCGACGGGACCGAGGATGGCATGCTCGACCCGGACAGCAACTCGAGTCAGTTCGAGGTCGTGAAGGCCTTCGACGGCCAGATCACCTGCGGGGACACGGTTACCATCACCGATGGCGACGTGGAAGAGGTGGTCGCCGAGGTCACGATGCAGGCTCTCAACCTGGGATCCGGCTGGGACGCGGGGTGTACCGAGCTGAAGAACTACAACGACGACGTCACATCTTCGTCTCTGACCTTCGCTCCCCTTCTAGAGGACAGTCTGGCCCGGTACACGATGGAACTCACCATCGAAGATCAGCCGATCACGACGGACGGCGACGGACAGGTCACGTCTTTGGTGATGGAATACAGCGACGGAGGTCCTGAGTCGCCCGAAATGCCGCTTCAGCCCTGCCTCGGTCAGCCCGAGTTCACGGATGCGTTCTTCGAGCAAAGCGACACCGGATTGTTGCCGGGGGGCGGCGAGTTCGCTTGCTACTTCGGAGTGTCGTTAATGCCAACGGGCGAAGGTGTTGGCACCGAGGTTTGGTCGATCTACTTCGAAGACGATCCGACGTTCTCGTTCAGATGAGTTAGGAATCCGAGCAGGTTGAAGAGCATCATCTGACGCTCCTCGTCAGCAGGGTCGGGGTCATTCCCGGCCCTGCGCTCTGCTTGTGCGATCGCTTCCAGCGCTAACGCCTGCTCGTATTGGTCGCCGTTCTCGACGGCGATTTCGAGACCCGTTTGCAATGCATCCCGCCAATCTCGACCTAGCGATTCGAGCGCCAGACCGCGGACCCGGGCTGCTCCAGCGCGAATCCGGTCGGCGGCCCGGGGCGCCTCCTCATCTATGGAGGCGAGCCTTGCGAGTGCGTCTTCGGACCGACCGGCACCGACGAGACCCTCTCCCAGGTGGATCACGGTCTCCGGTTTCTCCATCGCGTCACCGGCGGCAAGTTGCTCTGCGAACAGGTTCTCAAGCTCTGCGATCCCGCGATCGTGTTCCCCGACCCCGATCGCCGCTCGTCCTTTCTGGAGGCGCACGCCGGGGAGGATCCAACTGGCGGCTGATGCTCGGGCCGTCCTTTCTGCCTCTTCGAGCAACGGAAGCGCTTCGTCAAAGCGCCGTTGACTCACCAGTACCTCCGCCATGTTGGCCCGGGTATTGGCGGCCTCGAGGACGTTGCCGGCTCGCTCGGCGGTGTCGACGCCTTTTCGGTACCACTCGACGGCCTCGTCCCAATGGCCTTCCAGATAGGCAAATGCTCCCATGTTGTTCATCATTCCCACGCTCGTCTCGAGCTTGTTGAGACGCTGAAGGATCTCTATCGCCTCGGGGCTGCGGCGGGGTTCATCGCGACCCAAGACGAAGTTGCCCCAGTCGATCACCCCGTACGCACGGGCGAGAGCTTCCTCTTCCCCGGTTGCGCGAGCCCGTTCGACAGCCCGGTGGGCGGCACTCAAAGCTGGCGCGGCTCTCCCGCTGGCGGCGTGAACGCTGGCCTCGAAGGCGTCCAATCGAGCCAATATCGGTTCGTCCCGCCTGTGGCCGTCGTTGTGGAGCTGTTTTCGCCCCAGAGTCACGTTCTTCATTGCTTGGGCAAGTCTGCCGGAGTTCATCCAAGTACCGGCTCTTCTGAGATAAATGTCGGCCCTTCGCACCGGATCGGAAGGGTCCAACCCAAAGGCGCGGGTGTAAGCATCACGGGAGGCCTCCATTTGGCCGGAGAGCTCGTTGACCTCACCCAAAAGGATCCAGATGTCGGCGAGCTGTGATCGACCGACGTCGGAGAGATGCTTTCCCGCTTCGGCTGCTCGTCGATAGTGGGCGGCCGCCTCGGTGTTGGCGTAGGCCCTCTTGGCACGATCGGCGGCGACTCGGGCGTAATGCCAGACCTTCTCTTGGGATCCAGATAGGGAGTAGTGGGTGGCGAGATACTCTGCGACAGCATCGGTGTCGTCACCGGCCATCCGTTCGATGACATTTCCTGCTCGAGAGTGGAGCTCGCGGCGCCGTCGGTAGGAAAGCCCTTCGTAGGCGACGTCGTGCACGACAACGTGCCGGAATTGCATCCGCCCTTCTGCGTTGATTTCGATGAACCGGCTCAACTCAAGCTCGGCGGCATCGTCGATGTGGACCCCATCGGGGGCCAGGAACTCGTCAAGCACCACTCGTCGAAAGCTTCGGCCAAGTACCGACGAATAGCGCATCATTTGGCGCGTAAGCGGGGGAAGGGTGTCGATCTCTTTCGAAACCACTTCGTCAAGTGACTCCGGTAGGCGATCGGCGCTACCCGTGTCCCGAATCATTCGCAGCATTTCGGCCAGGAAGAGAGGGTTGCCGTCGGCGCGGGCGACGACGTTGTCCAATTCATGAGGGCGCAGAGGAGCCGCGGCCGTGGTCTGAATCGTGATCTGGCGAATCGCGGCCTCGTCGAGGGGGCGCAGCGCGATTTCCTGGCCCAGCGGTTGGAATCCACCCCGGTCCTGGGTTGCGGTAACGATCACGGTCCAGGGCTTCGATTCGGCCGCGGTGCCGATTCTCGTCAGCAAGCCCAAAGAGGCATCGTCCAACCACTGCCCGTCCTCGGCGATGGCGATGAACGGACCCTGGTGTACGTGCTCGATCAATTCGATGACGGCGTCGGCAGTCCGTTCGGGTCGGAAACGGGGGTCTATCGCCGCTGAAGAGTCGGTATCCGGAATCTCGATGTGCAAGGCATCTCCCAGGAGTGGAAGCGCTCCACTCAATTTGGAGGCGATCTCGGCCACACGCGATCGGAGGCTCACCGCCATCTCCGTCTGCGAGGCGCGATCGACCCCGATCATCCGTCGCAACGGATCGCGCAACGCCCAATAGGCATTCTCGCGCCCATTCGGCTCGGCCTGAATCATCAGAGTGGCAAGGCCGGGGCAGCGCTCGATCACTTCGGCTATAAGGCGGCTCTTACCCACCCCCGTCTCGCCCGTCAGGGTCATGATTCCGCCGCGGCCGGAAGCCGCGCAGGTGGTGACGATCGTGACCAACATCTGCAACTCAGCCTGGCGGCCATGGAAGGGCAACTCGTGCCTCAGTTCGGGCGGCCGGACTCCCATCTCGCCCTCGACGGCATAGGCCGAGACGGGCTGTTCCTTACCCTTGACCTTGAACGGCTCCAGCGGCTGCGCCCGAAACAGCGTGGACGAGCGTTCGAGGACCGAAGGAGTGCTGTAGATCATCTTCGGCCCGGCCGCGGCCATCAATCTGGCGGCCAGGTTGACCGAGTCGCCCATCACCGTGTAGGTGCGGCGGAAGGGAGTGCCAACGCTCCCGGAAAAGACGTGGCCCCGATTTACGCCCACCCGCAACGTGATACTCAAATCGGTTTCAATGATCTGGCGGACAGTTCGGAGAAGTCGGCCCTCGTCGTCATGTTGGCTGTCGGGAACCCCGGTTACCAGGATGATTTTCCCACCGTCGGAGTCGATGTCCGAGGCCAGGAAAGTCACATCTTCCTTGTCCGCTGCGGTCTGCACAGCGGCTACCAGAAGGTCCAGCTCCTCGGCCACACGCTCTGGGCCTTGGTTGGCCAATAACTCATCAACGCCTTTGAACTTGACGAAGGCAATCGACGCCATTCGGTGTTCAGACTCGACCGCACCCGCGGCGATTTTCTCACGCAACGCCCGCGGTATGAACCCAGCGAGGTTGTCGCCAGACGTGGGCTGTCCTTTTCCTACGGGAGCATGCGAGATTCGTATCTTCCGCAGGAGCCAGCCTTCACCTTTTTGACTTCCAAGGAAGTCGGAGGGGAGGTGGGCGCGCACTTCGGGGCTGACCAGGATTTGGCCCGCCTCGGCCGTCGATTCCATTTGAGTGGCGACCGTTGCCGTCGGGCCGGTCACGATGAGCTCGCGATGTGACGATCCCACGAGAAAGAAGTCCACTGTGCCGGTGTGCACTCCTGAGGACATCTTGAGGTTGATCCGCCCAACGCTCGTAGGCTCCTTGGCAGCCTCCCGCAGTGCGCCTCTCATCTCCACGGCGGCGGCGCAGGCCTGCAGGACGTAATCTTCGACGTCGAAGAGGAGAAGCAGGGCGTCGCCGCCAAACTTGACCAAAGACCCACCTCGGTCGGAGGACACCTCGAGCATTCGGCCGAAGATCCGGTCTAGGACGAATGTGAGTTCTTCGGCGCCTTGGCGGCCCTTTCGGGCCAGTCGCTCGGAAAGATTCGTGAAGCCCGAGATGTCGACGAATAACAATGAGCCCACGACGGGGCGCCATCGGGCATCGCCGCGCCAACTGGCGGCGACGCTTGGTACGTAAGGTCCGAATCGGTCGGCTGTTGCTGCTAAAGGGTCACTTGATGCCACGCCTGAGGGCAGCGTAGACATTTGGCATGTCTCGCTAAACCCGAACGCGAACCTAAGGCTCTATGCCGTGGTTTCCGCAGAAGATTGCATTCAGATTGCGATGCCGGCTTGCTTGTTCTCTCAGAGACGATTCACCGTACGCTCAGAGAGACGAGCCGAGGGCGATGATGTTCCCGTCGGGATCCTTGAACCAGGCCGTCCTCTCACCGTCGGGTGAGGTGAGCACGCCCTCCACCGTCTTGAATTCTTCGTCGAGGTCGTAGTCCTCGAAGGTGATGCCATCCGACAGGAGGTCGGCCCGAGCTGAATCGAAGTCGTCAACCAAGAGCCGCATCGTCGTCGCCTTGTTGGTGCCGGCGTTGTCCGATTCGTACATGCCGAACACCGTCTCGCCCACCTTGTAAACCAGTTCCGCGCCCTCCGGGTCGACCGGTTCCAGGTCGAGGACGGCCGAGTACCAGGCTCGCGAACGCGCCAGGTCTGAAACCGCAACCTCGAACTTGACCGTAAAGTCCATGCGAGGGCTGACAGTACCGCACGCCTGCGAAACTACGCTCGGAATAACCCGGGCCCGTAGCTCAATCTGGTCAGAGCAGCGGACTCATAATCCGTTGGTTGCAGGTTCGAAGCCTGCCGGGCCCACCCGAAGGACTCTTTACAG
>JBOGEX010000010.1:0-23900 GCA_050741915.1 Acidimicrobiia bacterium | reverse complement strand
GGCGAATTGCGTCTCAATCGCCAGTCCGAGGTGTTGGAGGAATCAGAACCGGTTGACCCGATCCAGGGAGCGTCGCTTTACCTGACGATCGACCTGCGATTGCAGGAAGTGGTCGAGCTGGCGCTGGAAAGCGGTCTGTTCCTGGCCAACGAGGTCAAGGACGAGGATCGGGCCAACGGTCTCGAAGTCAACCATGACGCGTTTCGGGCGGCGGCGGTGGTGCTCGACGTGACCAACGGCGAGATTCTCTCGTTGGCATCGATCCCAGACTTCGACCCCTCGCTCTTCGTCGGCGGGGTCGATGCGACCACTTTCTCGGCTCTGAATGATTCGAAAGCTTTTAACAATCTGGTAATTGCCGGCCTCTATCCGCCTGCCTCGACCTTCAAGGCCATTACCTATGTTGCCTTCGAGGAGGAGAACCTCCCCCTCCCGGCTGATCTCCTCCCCGATCAGGTCGACGCCGCCAACGACCTCGTCCACTGCAATGGGACTCTTCGTTTACCCGGCTTCGAGGAGGGAAGCCAGCAGGTCTTTCACGACTGGTACACGGGTGACAAAGGTTGGCTGGACCTCCATGGCGCCTTCGAACAGTCATGCAATATCTATTTCTGGTCGATTGCTCTGGGAACCTGGCGTGAATACAAGCTGACCGACCAGGAGAGCGTCATTCAGACCTGGGCCCGCTCCCTCGGATTCGGTGAGCGAACTGGCATCGACCTGACCGGCGAGGCGGGCGGGATCGTCCCCGATCGGGCGCTCTTCCAGGAGTGGAAGGAGTATCAACTAGAAAATCCTGACGCGCCCGCCCGTTTGGAACCGAGCCGTCTCGAGCTGGCGGAGGGGCCCTTCTTGGGCGGAGACCTGATGAACTTCGCCATCGGGCAAGGCGAGCTCACGTCGACGCCCCTCCAGCTTGCCCAGGCCTACGGAATGCTCGTGAATGGGGGTCAGTCGTTTACGCCCCATGTCGTCTCTCGGGCGATCAATCGCGACGGCTCGGTTGCCTATCAAAGCCCCAGCGGATTAGGCGAACAGGTCGGTCTCAGTCCAGAGGTGTATTCATCACTGCTAACTGATATGAACCGCGTCGTGACCTCCGGCACTGCCGCGGCAGCCTTCCGCGACTTTGGATCAAGCCTCAACCGAGTGGGGGGCAAGACCGGCACCGGACAGACCATCGCCAACAACGACAACCACGCCTGGTTCGTTGGAGCCGGCCCGCTCGACTCACCCCGGTGGGTAGTCGCAGTTCTGATCGAGGAAGGTGGGAGCGGTGGGCGAGTGGCAGCTCCAGTGGCCCGTCACATCATGCAGTACCTGATGGGGGAGAGCCCGACTCCGATCGTGGAAGGGGCGGCTGCCGACTGATGACCCTTCTCGCCCGTCCCGACGCTCCACCAGCCGTATCGGATCGAAGGCGCAACTCGCCCGACCGTGTCCTGATCATTGCCTCGGTCACGTTGGCGCTCATGGGTCTTTTGATGATCTACTCGGCGACTAGGGTCGGCCTGGAACGCAACAACCTTCCCGCCTCCTTCTCGATGGAAAGGCAGATGATCTTCGTTGCGGCCGGCCTGATCCTCGTGGGAGTCTTCTCGTTTTTCGACTATCGGGAATTCCGCCACCTTGCTCACATCGTCTACGGGGGAATGATCGTGTTGCTCGCCGCCGTCTTCCTCTTTCCGGCCGTCAAGGGCGCGCAGCGTTGGTACGACCTCGGCTTCTTTCAACTACAGCCCTCGGAGTTCTCGAAGACTGCTTCCCTCATAACACTGGCGGCGATCCTGGCGCGGCCGGCCGCCCGGCTGGAGTGGACCCGCATCCTCCAAGCCCTGATAATCATGGTGATTCCGGCCGCCCTGATATTCCTTCAGCCTGACTTGGGGACGATGATGATCTTCGCCTTCCTGCTCGTCGTCTTGCTCTTCGGTGCCGGAATCTCGGCTCGTCAGGCTTTGGTGGTCTCGGGTGTGGGCCTGGCGGCGGGGATGGCCATCTTCCAGTTCGGGTTGCTGAAGTCCTATCAGCTCGATCGGATTCGGGTCCTCATCACTCCCACCCTCGACCCGACCGGGATAGGCTGGAATCTGCGCCAGAGCCTCCTCGCCGTCGGGTCCGGTCAGCTCACCGGCAAGGGCCTCTTCCAGGGTCAGCAGACGAACTTCCAATACGTGCCCGAGCAGGGAACGGACTTCATCTTCACTGCAGTGGGAGAGCAGCTCGGATTCGTCGGCGGCATCCTCGTCATCGCCGCCTTCCTCGTCATCGTGTGGCGTCTGCTCGTTATTGCCGGGGCGGCTCGCGATCGCTTCGGGGCGCTCTTGGCGATGGGTATTGCCTCGATCTTCGCCTTCCACGTCCTCGTGAACGTCGGCATGACCATCGGCATCATGCCGGTGACTGGACTGCCGTTGCCCTTCATGAGCGCGGGCGGTTCTTCGTTCCTCAACTTCTCGATCTGCATCGGGATTGCCAACTCGATCTGGCTGCGCCGCTCCCCGGTCCCAGGCGAAACCATCCACTCATAAAGCGAACCCAGGGTTGGCAGGGAGGCTCTGCCGATCTACCGGCCCACAGAACCAAAGTCGGCGATCGACCGGCTACTGTCGCCATCAATGTTTCGACCGTCGGGGACCGGATGGATCGAGGTCATTTGCGGCCCGATGTTCTCGGGCAAGAGCGAGGAGCTCATCCGGCGTGTGACGCGTAGTCGCATCGCCCGTCTTCCGGTCCAAACCTTCAAACCCACCCTCGACGTCCGCTACGGCGAGAACCGGGTCACGTCCCATTCGAGAATGACCGTCGAGGCGTTGGGCGTTTCCGGCTCAGCAGAATTGCTGCGGGCAGTCGACGACGCCACCTTGGTCGTTGGTGTCGACGAGGGCCAGTTCTTCGACTTGGGATTGATCGAGGTCGCCGAGCAGCTAGCCGCGGCCGGAAAGCAAGTGATCATCGCCGGGCTCGACACGGACTACTTGCGGAGACCCTTCGAACCTATCCCGGCGCTCTCGGGTCGGGCCGAGTTTGTCACCAAGATGCTTGCTGTCTGCCACCGCTGCGGGGGACCGGGCCTGTTCACGCAGAGGATCGTGCGTTCTGACTCACTGGTCGTTCTCGGTGCCCAGGGCGCCTACGAGGCTCGCTGTCGTGGGTGTTATTCCACCGAAGAGGCCGAGCAGCCCGCCCTCGCGCTCAACTAGAGCGAGTCAATCAAAGAGTGACGACCGGTCCGTGGTAAACTGCCGTTCACCGCTCACTCTGAGTGGGGTCTCTTCGTTTTCGAACCGGCCGAGTCGGTGACCACCCAAAGCACATCCAGGACAACCAGGTTCTTCCAGAGCTTTGTGATCGTCGTGGCCGTCTTCACCCGGTTCTTCTCTGAAAACCCGCCGCGGCCTGTCGCCAGGAATTCGGCCCGCGGGTATGCGCACAGAAAGTCAGGAGCTCTAAGCAATGGCATGGTTTCGCAAGAAAGAGCCGGAGATCGTCCGGCGTTCCACCGCGGGCGTAACCGAAGAACGTAAGTCGTTCCGATTTGGGGGGCAGAAGGTAGAAGTCAGGCGGGTAAGCGAGCAGAAGACCGCACCCGCCCACAACCGAAAGAGAGTCTCGACCCAGGACGGCGAGGCTCGTGAGGACGTCCGCGCCCGCAAAGAGGCAATCCGGCGGCGCCCACCCGTACCAGAGGAAATAATTGTTGCCCCGGAATCCGGTCGCAAGCAGATGCTGGTGCGAGTCCTACCGCACCAAACTCAGGTGGTGGTGCTCGAAGGTCCTGTCCTCGTTGAGCATTACGTGGCCTCCGAAGATCGTTCCTCGCTGGTCGGCAATATCTATCTCGGACGGGTACGCAACGTACTCCCGGGGATGGAGGCCGCTTTCGTCGATTTCGGGTCCACGAAGAACGGGGTCATCTACTCGGCGGATGTAAAGCTCGGTTCAGCCCGGCGCAACGGGGGCAGGCAGGCTCGAATCGAGGAAGCGCTTTCCGAAGGCGACGAAGTGCTCGTTCAGGTGGCCAAGGACGCCATGGGGGCGAAAGGGGCTCGCCTCACGGGAATGCCTTCACTGGCGGGGCGCTACCTGGTCCTGGTCCCCGATTCCGAGAGCCAAGGTATCTCCCGGCGCCTCCCGGACGCCGAGCGCGACCGCCTGCGCGACGTATTAGCGACCGTGCGTCCAGAGGGATATGGGGTAATCGTCCGCACCGCCGCCTTGCACGCTTCGGCCGAAGAGATCGCCGCCGACATCGACCGCTTGGCGAAACTTTGGGCCGAAATCGAATCCGCCGCTGTCAACGGGGGCGCTCCCCGGCTCGTCCACCAGGAGCCGGACATGTTGACGAAGGTGATTCGGGAGCATTTCACAGGCGATTTCCGGCGGCTGCTCATCGATCACCAGCAGGCCTACGACCAGGTTTGCAATTATCTGCGGGCAACCGCGCCGGATTTGGTTTCGAAGGTCTCGCTCTATGACGAAGAAATGGGCCTCTTCGAGCGTTACCACGTCGAGGATCAGCTCCGCAAGGCCCTCGACCGGCGGGTCTACTTGCCGAGCGGGGGGCATCTCGTGATCGATCGCACCGAGGCGCTGACTGTGATCGATGTCAACACCGGTCGTTTTGTTGGGTCTTCGAACCTTGAGGAAACCGTCTTGCAGAACAACCTCGAGGCGGCCGAGGAGATTGGCCGCCAGCTTCGTCTCCGCGACATCGGCGGGATCATCGTCATCGACTTCATCGACATGGAGATCGAGGGCAATCAGCAGAAGGTCCTGCGGCGGTTGCGAGAGGCTCTCGCCAAAGACAAAACCCGTACCCAGGTCTTCGATGTCTCCCATCTGGGATTGGTCGAGATGACCCGGAAAAATGTCTCGGCCGGCCTGCTCGAGAGCTTCTCCGAGCCCTGCTCGGTATGCGGAGGAAGGGGAGTGATCCTTCACGAGGAGGCCGCTACCCACGGAATCCCTATCACCGCCACCCTGCCGTCCGACGACGAGTTCGTCTAGCCGCTCGTTCTGATACGTGAATGGGGTGACCATACGTGAATGGTCACCCCATTCTCATCCTCGGTGGTGGCGCCAGCCCATGAGAAGCTGTGGGCCATGGACGTCGGTTTCGCGAGGTTGCAACCCTGGGTTCGTCTATAATTCAACGCTCTCCCTTTTGCCAGAGGTTTAACTATGTACGCCATCATTCGCGCCGGCGGCAAGCAGGCCAAAGTGCAGGTCGGCGATGTCATCGAAATCGAGCGGGTCAAAGACCCCGGTGATTCCGTGACCTTTGTGCCGTTGCTGGTTGTCTCCGACGACGGTGACTCGGTCTCGGATCGGGCGGAGCTCGCCGCAGCCAAGGTCACGGCCGAAGTGCTCGGGGAGACCAAGGGCGAGAAGATCGATATCTTCAAGTACAAGAACAAGGGCGGTTACCGGCGTCACATGGGCCACCGCCAGAAGTACACCCAGATCCGAGTGACGGCCATCGATCTCAAGACCAAGACGACCACCAGGAAGAGCAAAGCAGAAAGCAAGGAAGACTGACCATGTCCAAGACCAAAGCCGGCGGTTCCTCGAAGAACGGTCGCGACTCTCATGCCCAGCGCCTGGGACCCAAGGTGTTCGATGGTCAAGCGGTTTCTGCGGGAGCTGTGCTCGTCCGCCAGCGCGGAACCCGCATCCATCCCGGCGAGAACGTTGGCCGGGGAAGCGACGACACTCTCTTCGCGCTCAGCTCCGGGACCGTCAAGTATGGAACTCGGAACTTGAGACGCCGGGTCAGCGTCGTTTCCGACTGATCACTCAACCAAAGGGGAAAGCGGGAGGCGTTGTTTGTTCGTCGACCGCGTCAGCGTCAATCTGAAAGCAGGTAACGGCGGCGCCGGGGTGTCATCGTTCTTGCGCCGAAAGGGCCGACCCAAGGGCCGCCCTGACGGCGGCAACGGCGGCCGCGGTGGGGACGTGATTGTGCGGGCCGATCCCTCCGTCTCCACGTTGCTGCGCTACAAGCGCCAACCGCATCATCGGGCTGGCGACGGCACCCACGGTCAGGGCGATTTACGTAGCGGCCGCCACGGCTCCGAGCTCGTTGTTCCGGTTCCTTTGGGTACGGTCGTGATCGACGCGCAAAGCACGGTCCTGGCCGATCTCGTCGCGGATGGGCACGAGGTGACGGTGCTCAAAGGCGGCCGCGGGGGCAAAGGCAACGCCGCCTTCGTTTCTCCCAAGCTGCGAGCTCCCGCCATCGCCGAACAGGGCGAGTTCGGGAAGGAGGCCTGGTTTACGTTCGAGCTCAAACTCCTCGCTGACGCGGCTCTCATCGGTTACCCGAATGCTGGCAAGTCGACGATCATCTCGACCGTCTCAGCCGCCAAGTCGCAGATTGCCGACTATCCCTTCACCACTCTGGAGCCGCATCTCGGCGTAGTTGCGGTCGACGATCGCGAGTTCGTGATGGCGGATATACCGGGTCTAATCGAGGGTGCGGCCGAAGGCCGGGGGTTGGGTCACGAGTTCCTCCGACACGTGGAACGAGCGCGGGTGATGGTGCTCGTCCTTGATCCGTCCCCGCTCCAAACCGACGCCGTTGATCGACAGCTAGAGGTGCTCACGGCCGAAATGGAGCGCTACCTGCCTGAACTCGCCGAGCGACCGCGGCTCCTCGTCCTCAGCAAGGGCGATCTCCCGGAATCCGAAGTTGCCAAGACCCTGGTTCCGGAGGCGATGGCCATCTCGGCCGTGTCCGGGGAGGGAATCGAGCGCTTCCTTCACGCCACCGCCGATCTGGTCGACCTGGCCAACAAGGCCGCTCCCGATCGTCCTGGGTTCGTGCTCCACCGCCCGGCGATCTCTGACCTGTCGGTTTCACGCGAAGGACAGGGCTGGCGCGTCGCCGGTACCGCGGCCAGCCGCGCCGTGGCCTTTGCCGACCTCACCAATCCCGATGCGGCTCGGATTGCCGCCGAGCGGTTGTCTCGAATCGGGGTCGACGAGGCGTTGGCTGCGGCAGGAGCCAAGCCGGGAGATGAGGTGCGGATCGGCGACCTGGTGCTGGAGTACCTAGCAGAGGATCCCGAGGAATGAGAAAGCCGATCCCGTTGGGGTCGCCGGTAGTGGTCAAAGTCGGGTCGTCGAGTCTGGCCGCCGCCGGGGGCGGTATTGACACCGAGGCAGTGGAGGCGGTTGTCCAACTGGTCTCAGACTGCTTCGCTGCCTCACATCCCACGGTGCTAGTGACCTCAGGGGCGGTCGCCGCAGGCGTCCCCGCCTTGCGGCTCGAGCGCCGTCCCGCCGATTTGGCCGGATTGCAGGTGGCGGCGGCGGTTGGTCAGGGCAAGCTTATGGAGAGATACTCGGCCGGGTTCTCGCAGCGGGGCCGGATCGCCGGCCAAGTGCTCCTGACGCGCGATGTCCTCGGCAACCGCGATCAGTATCTCAATGCCCGCGCGGCTCTCGAGAGAATGCTCGGGCTGGGGATCGTGCCGGTAGTCAACGAGAACGACACCGTCGCCGTCGAAGAACTTCGCTTGGGCGATAACGACCGTCTCGCCGCCATGGTGTCGCACCTGGTGTCGGCGGGCCTCCTCTTGATCCTCACCGATACCGAGGGCCTTTTCACTAGCGACCCCCGACTGGCAAGTGGGCGGTTCCTAGAAGCCGTGACCCACGATGATCCAGTCCTTGATAACCTCACCGGAGCGGGACCGATGGGCTCGGGCGGCGTTGCCGGCAAAGTTGCGGCGGCGCGGATGGCGGCCTGGTCGGCGGTTCCCACTGTGATCGTCTCCGCCAAGGCCCCAGACTTGCTCGCGCGAGTTCTCGCCGGCAAGGACATCGGGACCTGGGTCGATCCCCGGCCGCAGAAACTGGCCGCGCGGAAACTCTGGATCGCGTTCGGTCTCGCTTCTACCGGCACGGTGGTCGTCGACGGCGGGGCAGTTGCGGCTCTGGTCGAGAGATCCCGTTCTCTGCTGCCGGTCGGGGTTACCGAAATCAGGGGATCGTTCCCCCAGGGTGCGGCCGTCGAGATCGTAGGTCCCGACGAGGAGTTGGTCGCCAAAGGTTTGGTCGCCCTGGACTCGGTCTCTCTGCAGGGAATGGTGGGTCAGAGGGGGACCCGTGAGGTGGTGCACCGCGACGACCTCGTGGTCCTGCGCTGAGTACCCGTGAGGCACCACCCTTACACTGCCAGACGATGATCGAAACAATCGGCGAGGCGGCGCGGGCCGCATCGCGCCGGCAGGCGACGGCGCCCACCGGCCTCAAGAACGACGCCCTGGAACTCGCCGCGGTCGGCCTACTGGCCGACAGCAAGCGTCTCATCGAGACCAATGCCGGCGACGTCGCCGAGGCAACGGGTCAGGGGATCGGGGGAGCACTGCTCGATCGGCTGCGGCTCACTCCCGCTCGAATCGAGGGAATGGCCAACGGCCTTCGACAGGTGGCCGCACTGGGAGATCCTGTCGGCCGGGTGACGGCTGGCTTTGTCCGACCCAACGGCCTGCGGATGACCCGCTTCCGGGCGCCGCTGGGCGTGGTGGCGGTGATCTTCGAGGCGAGGCCGAACGTGACCGCTGATGCCGCCGGGCTCGCTCTCAAGGCCGGGAACGCCGTCGTATTGCGGGGGTCGAGCTATGCACTGCGTTCAAACCTTGCTATCGGCGAGACTATCCGCCGGGCACAGGTCGAGGCGGGTCTCGAGGCTGACGCCGTGCAGGTGATGAGCGATTCCAGCCGGGAGGCGGCCCGGGCCTTGATGCAAGCCAAGGAATGGATCGACCTGCTGGTGCCGCGGGGGGGCCCGAAACTCATTGCCGCCATCGAGGCCGAGGCCACCGTTCCATATGTGATCGATGGGGCTGGCAATTGCCATGTCTACGTTGATGCCAGCGCCGACCTCGACATGGCGACAGAGATTGTCGTGAATTCGAAGGTTTCCCGTCCCGGGGTTTGCAATGCCGCCGAGAAACTCCTCGTTCACCAAGCCGTGGCCGCCGATTTTCTTCCTCAGGTCACAAAGCTCCTCACCGAGGCCGGCGTCGAATTGAGAGGCGACGAAGCTGCCCGGTCACACGCAGATCAGATGATCGAAGCAAAGACCGACGATTGGCCAACCGAGTACCTCGATCTGGTGATGGCTGTGAAGGTGGTCGATTCACTGGAAGAAGCCATTGCCCACGTCCGCCAATTCGGCAGCGGTCACACTGAGGCGATCGTGACTAGAGACCTCGAAGGCGCTGATCGGTTCGTGCGCGAGTTGGATTCGGCAGTTGTCATGGTCAACACCGCCACTCGTTTCACCGATGGCGAGGAGTTTGGGTACGGAGCCGAGATTGGGATCTCCACTCAGAAGCTCCATGTCCGCGGCCCCATGGGCCTCGAAGCTTTGACGTGCGAAAGGTGGGTTGTGCATGGCAGCGGCCAAGTCAGATAGCGAGATGAGCGACAAAGGCCTGGAATCGCCCGCATCCGTCGCCGCCGCATTAACCGCCGAGGGTTATCTGCCAGACGAGCGCATCGCTCAGGTCGTGTACCTGGCCGGGAGGCTCCAAAAGCCCATCCTGGTGGAGGGTCCGGCAGGAGTAGGCAAGACCGAACTTGCCAAAGCCTTGGCCAAGCTCACCGGGCGGCGTCTGATCCGCCTCCAGTGTTATGAGGGTCTTGATGAAGCCAAGGCTTTATACGAGTGGAACTACAAGAAACAGCTTCTCCGCATCCAGGCTGACTCGGACCGCGACTGGTCAGAGATCGAGGACGACATCTTCGCTGAGGAGTTCTTGCTCACCCGCCCGTTGCTCGAGGCAATTCGCTCCCAGCGTCCGGTCGTCCTCCTGATCGACGAGGTGGACCGAGTGGAGATCGAGACAGAGGCGCTCCTGCTCGAGATCCTTTCCGACTTCCAGGTCTCAATCCCAGAGCTGGGCACGATCGCGGCCAACAGCACTCCGCTCGTCGTCCTCACCTCCAACAACACCCGCGAGCTTTCCGAAGCCTTGAAACGGCGTTGCCTCTTCCTCCATATCGCCTACCCGGAAGCGGACCGTGAGAAGGAGATTCTCCTGCATCGGGTCCCTGGCATCACCGAACACCTAGCGACTCAGATCGCCCGCCTGGTTCGCTCGATCCGCGGCCTCGAACTCAAGAAGGCCCCCTCGGTCTCAGAGACCATTGATTGGGCTCGCACCCTTCTCGCCCTTTCGATCGAGCACGTCGACGAGAAGGTCGTGGGGGAGACCCTTCACGTTCTTCTCAAATACCAGACCGATATCGAGAAAGCGGCCAAGGAGTTCGCCACCCCAACCGTCAGTTCGAGCTCTTGATAGACCTTCTCACCGACTTCATCACCGAGCTCCGGGCCGCGGGCATTCCAGTTTCGATGGTGGAGTCGATCGACGCCATGGAAGCGGTTCGACATGTTGACCTGTCCGATCGGGCAGGACTCAAAGCCGCCCTCGGGGCGACTTTGGTGAAGAACGAGCGCCACTACCAGGCTTTTGAGGTCGCCTTCGAGGTCTTCTTCGCCCACCACCGGAGCTCGGGGGGCGAAGAGGAGCAACCGGGACAGGGACCGAGCCCCAATGGCTCCCAACAGACTGGATCAGGGGGAGGGGATGCCGACCTCGACTCCTTGCTCGAGTCCCTCTTCCAGTCGCTCCTGGCAGGTGATCTGGCATCGATGGAGGCGGCTGCCCGACGTGCCGTTACCGAATTTGCCGGCATCGAACCCGGTCGACCCGTCGGCGGCACCTACTACCTATATCGGACCCTGCGCCGCCTCGACCTCGATGTGCTCCGGCAACGACTTCTCGAGGCGGTGCTGGCCGAGGTCGATTCCGACGACCAGCTCGACCAGCGGCTGGCCCGGGAGGACGTCGAAGCGATGATCAGCCGGCTTCGCCGCGAGTTGGCCGATGAGATTCGTCGTCGTCTGGTGGCAGACCGGGGTCGGAAGTCGGTGGCCCGCACTCTCCGACAGCCGCTGGTCGAAGACCTCAACCTGATGCACGCCACCCGCTCTGACCTCGAGGAGATCGAAGATGTGATCGATCCCCTCACTCGCAAGCTCGCCGCTCGCCTCGCCCGTCGCCGCCGACTCCTCCGCAGCGGCCGGCTCGACTTCCGGAAGACGGTCCGTCGATCGTTGGCATCAGGAGGCGTGCCGCTGGATCCAGCCTTTCGCAAGGCCCGACCACATCGGCCCGAGGTCTTCCTGCTTTGCGACATCTCGGGATCAATGGCTACCTTCGCCCGCTTCACGCTGCAATTCACCTACGCCATGGCCGCCCATTTCAGCCGGCTTCGAACCTTCGTGTTCATCGACGCCGTTGACGAGGTCACGCGGTACTTCGGTCCCGGGGTCGATTTCGGAGCGGCGATCGGTCGGATCGCCACCGAAGCCGAAGCCGTCTGGCTCGACGGTCACTCCGACTACGGCAATTCGTTCTCGCGCTTCGAGGAGCGTTACGGGGTCGAGATCAGCCCCCGGACCACCCTGATCATCACCGGTGACGCCCGCAACAACTACCGGCCCGGAAGGCCCGAGGTACTGGCTCAGCTCCGTTCGCGAGCACGGGCGCTGTATTGGCTCAACCCCGAACCCCGGTCGTATTGGGATTCGGGGGACTCGATCATGGGGCGTTACGAGCCTTCCTGTGACGGGGTGTTCGAAGTCAGGACCTTGCGCCAACTCGAGCACTTCGTCGAGCAGCTTTCCCTTCCGGGCCACCTGGTGGGGATCCGGCAAGGGAATCCTCAACCCCAGGCGGCGCCCAGCCGATAGTTTCGCTAAGCGAACACCAAGGCAGTGGAAACAGTGGGTCATAGAATTCTGGTAGTCGAAGATTCCGCCGTCATCCGGCGCCTAATCGAGGTGTGCCTCCGGGCCGGCGACGTCGAGATCATCACGCGAGAAGACGGCCCCGGCGGGCTCGAAGCCGTGACCACCGAGGCGCCCGACCTGGTGGTATTGGACATCGGTCTTCCCGGGATGGACGGCTGGCAGGTTCTCGACCACATCCGCTCGCAAGCCGCAACGCGACAGCTCCCCGTAGTCGTGCTCACGGCCCATGCGGAGGAAGAATCCCGACGCCGTGCCGACGAGGGCGGGGCTGACGCCTTCATCACCAAGCCCTTCCAGCCCAACGACTTCCGCGAGACGGTCCTCGACCTGATCCGCTAAGCAAAAGCGAACCCAGGGTTGTAGAGGTTGTCCAACAACGTCTACAGCCCAGAGAACGGAAGCGAATACCCTTTCCGTTCGTGTCTTCCCACACCCACGACGAGCATCTGATCCCTTCCCGGCTCGGTGCGCCGGTCCCGCGCGCCGAAGATCCGCCCCTCATCACCGGCACCGCCACCTTCACCGAGGACCTCACCCCGGCCGGCACCCTCTACCTCGCCATCCTTCGCAGCCCGCTTCCCCATGCCCGGATCAATTCGATTGAAGTCACTGCGGCCGCCGATGCCGTCGGGGTCTGGGCCGTTTACACCGGTGCCGATGTCGCCGACTTAAAGGTGCCGCCCGAACCGAACCCCAAACGCAATATTCCCTCAAGGTTCGCGCTCGCTCAAGACCGGGTTCTCATGCCGGGCGATCCGGTGGCGGCGGTGGTAGCCGATTCTGCGGCTCATGCGGCCGACGCACTGGAACTCATCGAGGTCGACTACGAGCCTCTCGATCTCGTCGGCGATCCCGACGAGGCGCTGGTGGCCCCTCCCATCCACGAGGGCCAGGAGTCCAATGTCGCTTACGACCGCACGAAAGGCGACTGGGAGGCCATAGCCGCCATGGAGGGCGTTGTGGTCGAAGGAATGGTCGAGCATCCGCGGGTGGCGCCGGCCCCGATGGAGGGAAGGCTGGCCCTTGCGCAATGGGCGGACGGGGTCCTGACCCTGCGAATGAACAGCCAGGCACCGCACCTTATGGCCGAAGAACTTGCCCGCTGTCTCGATCTACCCAACAGCTCAGTACGAATCATCACCGGATTCGTCGGCGGCGCCTTCGGTGCCAAGTTCGATCTCGCCGAAGAGGAGATGCTGACCGTCTTTGCCTCCCGTCAACTTGGGCGGCCGGTCAAGTGGGTCGAAGGACGAAGAGAACACCTGCTCTCAGTCGGGCACGGCCGAGCGATGCGTGCGACGTATCGAGTGGTGGCAGATCGAGATGGGCGAATCAAGGGATATGCGGTCGATTGGCTGGTGGATCTTGGTTGCCGCCACCGCTACCTCAGCTTCACCACGATCACCCCGCGCATGGGAACCGGTACGTACGACATCGGTCTGTATGCCTGGCGCATACGCGGTGTCTGGACCAATCGGAACCCCCGCGGCATCTATCGGGGAGCCGGGCGGCCGGAGGCCACACTCACCATCGAGCGAGCGATAGATCATCTTGCTGCCGAATTGAATATCGATCCCGCCGAGATCCGCCGCCGCAACTTCATCCGGGCCGATCAGTTCCCCTACAAGAGCGTGGCGGGTTATACGTATGACAGCGGCAACTACGAGGCGAACCTCGAGGCGCTACTCGAAGCCGCCCGCTATTCGGACCTCAGAAAAGCGCAGGCCGAGGCGCGGGGTGAAGGCCGGTTGATCGGTATCGGGCTCGCTTCCTACGTCGAAGTATGTGGCTTTGAGGACTGGGGTGCTGCCCGGGTGGTGGTGGCACCTGACGGCTCGGTAACAGTGCTGGTCGAGACCCTCGATCAGGGTCAGGGCCACCGGACGGCTTTCGCCCAGATCGTGTCCGCTCGGCTCGGCGTCCCGATGAGCATGGTTCGAGTCGAGCAGGGCGACACCGCCTCCTCGCCCTATGGATGGGGAACTGCCGGTTCGCGGTCGTTGCCCCAAACCGGATCGGCGACTCAGGCTGCCGCCATTGGTGTGGCCGAGAAGGCAAAGCGGATCGCCGCCCATTGCCTGGAGGCTTCCCCGGCCGACATCGATCTGGCTAATGGGGTGGCAACCGTGAAGGGCACCGACGTGACCCTCAGCTGGAGGGAGATCGCCACTGCTGCATACGCTGGACAGATACCCCCCGGCGACGAACCAGGTTTGGAGGAAGACGTCCGCCTCCGGTCGGGGGGTGAGAACTTCCCCTTCGGCGCTCATCTGGCGGTAGTGGAAATCGACCAGGAGACGGGTTCGGTGCGACTCGAGCGGATAGTGGCAGTCGACGACGCCGGCGTGATTGTAAATCCCATGCTCGCCGACGGACAGCGCCATGGCGGCCTTGCCCAGGGAATCGGTCAAGCGCTTTGGGAGGCCGTTCGCTATGACGAGGCCGGGAACCTCACGACGGCCACGTTCGTTGACTATCTCCTTCCCGTTGCCACAGGTCTCCCTTTCTTCGAACTCTCCGAGACCGAAACGCCGACTCCTACCAATCCCTTAGGGGCCAAAGGAATCGGCGAGGCGGGAGCGATTGGCTCCACCCCGGCGGTACTGAACGCCGTCTGTGACGCCCTGGGTCGTCAGGATTTGCAGGTGCCGTTAACGGCTGAGCAGATCTGGAGGGCTAGTCGTTCGAATCGGGGATGAGGAAGCTGAGGATGGCGGTGACGATGGAGATCACCAGGCTGCCAAGGAAGGCCGAAAGAACTCCGTCGACGGTGAGGTTCTCCATCAGCCCGGCAGTTATCGCCAGCATCAGCATGTTGATGACGATGGCGAAGAGTCCCAGAGTGATGATCAAGAAGGGGATCGAAAGGATCTTCACCAGGGGCCTGAGGAGCGCATTCACGATCCCAAATACCAAGGCGATGAGCAAGATCTGCCAGATGTCCCCTGTGAGCTCGATCCCAGAAATCAAACGATCGGCCACCCATAGAGCAGCCGCGCCGACGAGAACCTTGATGATGAAGCCCATGCGGCGAGTGTAGGGAAATCAATAACGTGTCCTCATGAACAACGAGGACTCGGAAGTCACCCTCAGCCAGCGCTGGCAGATTCTTGCGACCGAACATTGGAGCCTTCTCGCTTCCCGATCGCTGGCCTGGTCCGAGTCGTTCAATCGAGCAACGATGTTCCTGGCAACTGTCTCGGGAGCGTAGTCGCCTTGGCGCTGGTGGCCCAGCCCTCCTCGTTCGGGAGATGTTCTCGATCTTTGCCTTAATCATCCGCCCATCCGGCACGCTTATTTGGAGATCACCTGATATGGCGCCGTATTTCGTTATGAGCTCCCATAACGATCAACGCGGTGTGGCGATAACTATGGGCCTGCCGCCGGCGATGCCGTTCTATCAGCATCTGTTGGCCGGCACTCCGACCGTGATAGTCGTGATCAACTCGATCCTTGCCGGCGTGATCGGGTCCGATCGCGGTTTCCCTCGTTACGAATCGATCGGCGATTGTCGGCATCGCCGGACTGACTGGATTCCTCATCTCGGTAGGCCTTCATCAATGAGCGGCGACCAAGGGCATTGAGTCCGCCATCGGCGGCCTCCATCCGAGTTTTCCTAGTGAGGGAGCCCCCGTCTAGGACTTTACGGGATCGGGCAGTTCACCGAGCCGCTCGATCAGGTCCACTACCCGGTTGCTGTAGCCCCATTCGTTGTCGTACCAGGACAACACTTTGACGAAGTTGCCACCAAGCACCTGCGTTCCGGCGGCATCGAAGATCGAGCTATGGGGGTTGCCGATGATGTCGGTAGAGACGATTGGGTCCTCGGTGTACTCGACCACCCCGGCCATCGCTCCCTCGGCGGCCGCCTTTACGGCGGCGTTGACCTCCTCGACCGACACGTTCTTCTCCAGTTCCACCACCAGGTCGACGGTGGAGCCATCCGGCACCGGCACTCGCATCGCCATTCCGTGGAGGAGTCCGTCGAGCTTCGGATAGACCTTCCCCACTGCCTTGGCCGCCCCGGTGGTGGTGGGGATGATGTTCTCGGTTGCGGCCCGGCTTCTGCGCAGATCCTTGTGGGGAACGTCCGCCAGCCGCTGGTCATTGGTGTAGGCGTGGACGGTGGTCATCAGACCCCGCTTGATCCCGAACGCCTCGTCGAGGACCTTGGCAATCGGAGCGAGACAGTTGGTGGTACAGGAGGCATTGGAGACGACGATGTCGTCGGCTCCCAGTTGGTCGTCATTAACCCCCAGGACGACGGTGTCATCGATCTCGTCGTCGGCTGGAACGGTGAGTATCACCCGTTTCGCTCCTGCGTCGATGTGCTTCTGTAGCGCTTCCCGCGTCCGAAAGACGCCGGTCGATTCCACCACCACATCGATATCAAGATCCTTCCAAGGGAGAGTGGCGGGGTCTTTGACGTAGAGCATCTTGACTTCGTGCTTCCCGACGGTCATCACGCCGTCCTTCACGTCGACCTCTTGCTCGAACGGCCCCATCACCGAGTCGTATTCGAGCAGGTAGGCAAGGATGTCGTCGTCGGCGAGATCGTTGATTGCCACCACCTCGATTTCAGATTCCATGCGCTCGGCGATGATGCGGAACACTGCCCGACCGATTCGGCCAAAGCCATTGATCGCCACTCGTACTGGTTCGCTCATTGCCTACCTCCATTGAGGGACCGGCTCATCTCCACGAGCACCTCGACAATCCGGGCGGAGTAGCCCCAGCCGTTGTTGAACCAGGTGATGGTTTTGACCATTGTTTCTTCTACGACCATCGTGCTCAGGCTGTCGAATATCCCCGAGTACGTGGACGACTTCACATCGGAAGAGACGATCGGATCGGCAGTGAACTCGATCAGGTCTTTGAACCGGCCGGAGGCAGCGGCCGCCACCGCGGCGTTGACCGCTTCTTTGCTCGTGGGCAGATTGACGAGAGCGGTCAGGTCGATGGTCGAACCATCGGCGACGGGGACGTTGAGAGCCATGGCCGAGATCTTTCCACCTAACTCGGGCATCACCTGGGCGAGGATTTCGGGCGAGTTCGTCTCGGCGGGGATGATGTTCTCGCCGGCTGCCCGACTGGTGCGGAATCCGGTGCCGGGGACATCGGCCAGACGCTGGTCGTTGGTCATGGCGTGCACGGTGGTAAAGAAAGCTCGGTCGATGCCGAGGGCGTTGTCGAGAATGCGGAGAATCGGGGCGACTGCGTTGGAGGTGTTCGAACCCAAAGCGAGGACCTCTGCGCCCGAAGTCAGAAGCGAGTCGTTGATTCCACGGAGAAGGACCGGGACGTCGCCGGGCTTCTCCGGCGTGGAGGCCACAACGACTCTTTTTGCACCCGACCGGAGGTGACCCTGAGCGGCTTCCATGGTGCGGTAGTTGCTGGTGGCATCGACCACCAAATCCACTCCGAGGTTTTTCCAGTCGATGTCGCTCGGAGCCCTGGCGGTGAGAAAGGCAATCGATTTCTCTTCTACCTGGAGGGTGCCGTTGTCGTATGAGACTGGTTTGGGAAAGCGCCCGTAGATCGAGTCGTACTTGAGGAGATAAGTCAGTCCGGCGGGGTCATCGATGTCGGCGATGGCCGCCACCTCGAGGTCTTGGTGGTCGACGAGGAGGCGAAAAGCGTTGCGCCCGATGCGGCCAAAGCCGAAAAGCCCAATTCGATTCATTGTTTTCGTCATCCTTGCTTGCGCCTGGCGAGAGTAGTCGGGGGCCATCGAAACCCTTCCCTGCCCCCTCGTTCTGCGTTAAGTTCGCCAGAGCCTGACTTTGGAGGGGAGATGACCGGACTTTTACTCGTTCTTTGCCTACGGGCTCCCGTGCCCGGACCGGTCGTTTCTCCTTATGCCCCCGAAGGGCGCTATGCCGGTCACCATGGCATCGACTTCGCCGCTCGCGCCGAGAGCCCAGTCGCTGCCGCCGCGGACGGAACGATCACGTTTGCCGGTTCCGTGGCAGGGATGCTCACGGTCACGGTCGACCATGGCGGCAATTTGCGTTCGTCGGTTTCCTATCTGAGCGCGGTTGCGGTGAAGATCGGGGAGACGGTGAGAACGGGAGAGATCATCGGGTATAGCGGCTTGGCCCACGGGAGGGTTGCTCTTCACTTCTCAGTCCGGATCGGAGACGGCTACACCGACCCCATGCCCTTTCTCCTCTGCCGTGCCGGCGGCGAGGAACGGCTCTATCTACTCCCTCCACCACCGCGTTCCTATGCTCGCTTCCGTGTCAAGCGGCCTGATGGGAGGGACCTTCGATCCTCCCCACATCGCCCATCTGCTGGCCGGGGAGGTCGCCTACCGCCAGCTCGGCTTGGATCGAGTCCTTTTCATGCCTGCCGGTTCACCCTGGCAGAAGGCGAGCAACTCGGTCAGTCCGGCCGCGACAAGATGGGAGATGACCAAGCGCGCCACCGACGGGGTCGAATACTTCCTGCCTGACGAGCGGGAAGTGCACCGGCAGGGCTGGACCTTCACCGCCGACACCCTCTCCTCATTCCCAGGCGACGAGCAACTCTGGTTGATCCTCGGCGCCGATGCCGCCCGGGGGTTACCGAGCTGGGAACGGGCCGAGGAGGTCATGACCCGGGCCAAGGTGGCGGTGCTACCGAGGCCGGGGATCGATCCGGCCGAAGTAGAGGACGCCATTGGCCCCGCCTTATGGCTCGACATGGCGCCGGTGGCTATCAGCGGCACGGACATTCGCCAACGGGTCGCCTCAGGGGTCGGCTACCGCTTCATGGTGACCGAGGCGGTTTTCGAATACATCGAAGCCGAACGTCTGTATGGCCTATCCGGTTAGCTCAAGTCGTCACTGTGCGTGGGATTGACGAGGATCAAACGCCTGCCAGGTAGCTGGATAATCCACCCCCGCCCGCGGGATCCGCTCAACAATCGTCACTCTCAGCACACTAACTGGAGTTAAACGGATACCCCATACGTCTGTACTTGTCGCCCGGCCTGCAGGTCTGAGTTTGGCTCCTGCGTGGCTCGGGTACTATCGGCTCAGGGTGCGGGCCGGTCGACCCGCCCACGACCAACGAGGAGGAGCAGGGAGTGGACAAGCGCAGAATTGGATTGGCCGCGCTTTTGGCGGCCTTATTGGTGTTGGCGGCCGTTCCAGCAACGGCGGCACCCGCGTCCGTCGCATGCGATAGCAGAACGAACAACACCTATGAGAAGTTGCTCGAGTGCGTCAGGGTGGAGGGAGTCCGCGAGCATCAGGCGGCTTTTCAGGCGATCGCGGATGCCAACGGCGGAATCCGAGCGGCCGGCACTGGCGGTTACACCGGCAGTGTCGAGTACGTGGTCGATCGCCTTGAGGCGGCCGGATGGACCGTGGCGCTAGACGAGTTCCCGTACACCTTCTTCTTCCCAGTGATTCTTCGGCAGCTCACCCCACTAGAAGCCGACTACGAGTCGGGCACTTTCTCCGGATCAGGTACCGGCTCGGTGACTGGTCCTGTCATCCCGGTGGATATCAATCTGGTTCCTCCGCGGGCCAGCACCAGTGCCTGCGAGGCGGCGGATTTCGCCGGACTCGACTTCAGCGGTCCGAACGATATAGCCCTGATCCAGCGGGGAACGTGCTTCTTCTACGACAAAGCCTTCAACGCCCAGGAAGCCGGGGCCGAGGCAGTCATCATTTTCAATCAGGGCAATACCCCCGAACGCGAGGGGCTGATCATTGGCAATGCCTCACCCGGCGAAGGTCAAGAGCCGTTGACTATTCCGGTGGTGGGGGCTTCCTTTGCCCAGGGTGTGTCGTTGGCACTGCCGGAATCGACGGCTTTCATCGACGCCCGCGCCGAGTCTCGCCCGCAGGTGAATGTGATCGCAGAACTTCCCGGCCACAACGACGACAACGTGGTAATGGCGGGAGCACACCTCGATTCTGTGCAAGCAGGACCCGGCATCAACGACAACGGGAGCGGCTCCGCCGCCATGCTCGAAGTTGCTGAACAAGTCAGCAAGCTGAAGCCCGAGAACACCCTGCGGTTTGCATGGTGGGGAGCCGAGGAAGATGGCCTGATTGGTTCCACTGAATATGTCACCGGGTTAAACCAGGCTGAGCTAGATCGGATCGCGCTCTACCTCAACTTCGACATGGTGGGCTCTTCCAACTACGTCTTCATGATCTACGACGGTGACGAGTCGGGCTTCCCGGCACCGGTGCCGGTTCCTGATGGGTCGATAGCGATCGAGGATTTGTTCGAGTCGTACTTCACGCTCATCGGCGAGCCTTACGACGATGCTGAGTTCAGTGGTCGCAGCGACTACGAGGCCTTCATACTCAACGGGATCCCCGCCGGAGGGCTCTTCACCGGCGCGGAGGTAGTCAAGACTGCCGAGCAGCAGGCAATCTGGGGTGGTACCACCGGTGCGCAATTCGATCCGTGTTATCACCTTGCTTGCGACACATTCGACAACGTGAGCCTGCATGCCCTCGGGGTCAACACGGACGCGATTGCACTGGCGGTCTTGACCTACGCCTACTCCACCGAAACCGTGAACGGTGTCGTGGGCCAGAAGGTGCCTGGCAACTTCACGCTGCCACCGCCGGCAGGGCCTGAAGGAACAGGCGCGGGAGGAGGAGGCTTCTTCGAAGTCCAATAGAGGTAACAGATCACGCTTCGAAGTCCGGGAGGACCCCGCGTTCTCCTGGGCTTCGTAGCGTCAGCGACGAAGGGCGTGGCGGGCGCTGACCATGATGCAGCTGTCAAAGTCGTAGTCGAGCCCAGATCCTTCGAGATAGTCGATCAGCTCGGAGCTCTCGGCTCCCGGCTGCAGCCACACATTGTTCATCGACAGAGCGGCCGCAGTGCGGGCGACCTGCAGACCAATATGGGCGGGAACGACGAAGTCGATGATGTCCGGCCGCTCAGGCAGATCGCGGAGCGTCGGGTAGCACGGATCATCGTCGACGGTGTCGCGACTGGGGTTCACCGCCAGCAATCGATAACCCCGAGCCTTGAGGTCGCGATAGATGATGGACCCATACTTCTCGAGGTTGTCGGTAGCGCCAATGACGGCGATTCGCGTCTCGAAGGACGAAAGCAGAGGGGTGAAGTCCTTGCGCACGGGCTCACCATAAAAGGCTCAGGAGTTGTCCTGGTCATGACCTAAGCTCACCGGACCAGATTGACGCAGGAGGTCATTCCCGTAGACGCAGTTACAACAGCCCGGCTGGCTGCCGATGCCATCGCCGACAAGAAGGGTCTCGACATCACGCTGCTCGAGGTCGGAGACCTTTTCATCATCACCGAGGTATTCGTGATCGCCACCGGGACCTCCCGCCCCCACGTCCAGGCACTGAGTGAGCGGGTGGAGGAACTGCTGAAGGAGCACGGTCGGGAACCTCTACGGGACGAAGGCTTACCAGAGGCCGAATGGGTTTTGATGGACTATGGGGACTTCATGGTTCACATCTTCCAACCGGAGCCCCGCAGCTATTACGACCTAGAGCGTTTGTGGCGGGATGCCCCCCGCTTGGAGTGGGTGCCGATCTCGAGCTGACCTCCGAAAAAAGAACCCTGGGTTTTATCCGTCGTTGTACGACGGTTCCAGCCCAGAGAATCACAGGCAACGATTTATACGTGCCAAGCCCACTGGTACCCTTAGGCCTGTCGGGGCTGTAGCTCAGTTGGCAGAGCACTTGCATGGCATGCAAGAGGTCAGGGGTTCAAATCCCCTCAGCTCCACTCCACGAATCACCTGATAATTGCAGGTGATTTGGTGTGTCGGGTTGGTGCATGCACTTCCTTGGAACGCGTGCGGGGTGCCACCTGGGGTGCCAGTCGTGCGGATTTGGTCGGACTCCGCGGTTCACGAGACCCCGTTTGATACGCGCATGGGATCGTCAGCGCATCTTGAGTGGCTAGGACGCCGATGAAGCGATATCCGCCGGAGTGTTTGGTCCCAGCAGGCGGGTGATTTCCTCAGCGGGAATCAGGGTTCGCCGGCCGAGATGCACTCGACGAAGCAGGCGCTGCCCAATCAAGCGATACAGCGTTGAACGTGATACGCCGAGGAGTTCGCACGTCTCCTTTACGGAGTAGGCCGCTCTCGCGGTCTTGTTGTCTTGGTCGCCTTGGGCCATCTAGTCTCACTTTGGCCGAATCACACTGTAGCACTCTATCTATCACTATAACAATATAGACTACGGCTCGCAACACCCAACTCGGATCCACTTCGTCCCAGGGTTCGAAAAGCCAGCCCTGAGCGGGGCGGCCCGTTTCGCTCGGCACCCCGATGGGTTCCACCTTCCAAAGAGCCTCGGGACGGCGCCTTGACACCACTTCGCAAAGGCTTCAACAACCCCTTGGTGGTGGACCATCCCGAGCGGGTAGTGGGGAGGTGGTCACTTGGAACCTCACCGCATGGGTGTCGCCAGCCTCTCGATCTACTGGTCGATCGCTACTGCACTGTTTGCGAGGCCGATCTGCGGCCCGATGACGAGACCGCATGAGACGGCTTTCATGTCGGCATCTCTCCGTAGTATCGACCCGCAGCTGAAAGGCAACTCCCCCCGATGGCCAAGTCAGCAATCGAATGGACAGAAGAGACATGGAATCCGGTGACTGGATGCGACCGGGTCTCCGCTGGTTGCGATAACTGCTACGCCGAACGTCTCGCGTTGCGACTGCGGGCAATGGGCAGCGCCCGCTACAGCAACGGTTTCACGGTGACCTTGCACGAGGACAAGATCGAAGACCCTCTCCGATGGAAACGGCCGCGTGTGGTGTTCGTCAACTCGATGAGCGACCTATTCCATCCCGATGTGCCCGACTCGTTCATCGCCCGCCTGTTCGATGTGATGACTCGAGCCTCGCAGCACACCTTCCAAGTGCTCACGAAGCGGCCGCAGCGAGCTCTGCACCATTTCGATGGGCGGTCTCTACCGGCCAACATCTGGTTGGGCACATCTATCGAGTCCGACCGTTATACGTTCCGGGCCGACTATCTCCGCAAGGTCGACGTGCCGATCCGGTTTCTCTCATGCGAGCCGCTGCTTGGCCCCTTGCCGTCTCTCGACCTGACCGGTATCGGCTGGTTGATCGTCGGGGGTGAATCGGGCCCGGGTCACCGTCCGATTCTGACTGATTGGATCCGGGATCTCCGTGATCGGTCGGCGACGGCTGGTATCCCCTTCTTCTTCAAACAGTGGGGCGGCCACACGCCGAAAGCGGGTGGCCGGACACTCGACGAGCGAACCTGGGATGAGATACCGATGATTGCCGGCTAGAACATCGGGATGGTCGGAATCATGGGGGTGACCTTCCGTTGGTAGGCACTCTCCATCAGCTCTACACCGCGGCGGTGATCGGTGGCGTGGATCATGTAGTAGGCGATTGGACCTTCCTCTCCTTCCTCGTAGATCGGCCAAGGAGTCGCATACTCGTAACCGAGCTCCCGTTGAAACCGGCGAGCCATGATTTGGGCGCGGTCCCAGCCTCCGATGTGGCGAAGTTGCTTCCATTCGTCGTTCCCCCACCAGAGCCGACCGCGTTTCTCTCCCAACTTGGCGACTGATCGGTCGAACCACCCCTGTGCGAGGAAATAGAAGAGCTCGATCTTGTACTTCTCTTTGGGTTGGGTGGCGAGGGCTCTTACGGTTGCCCAGTGGCATTGGAATGAGAACTGGTCGAGTAGCGCGAAACAGGCGTCCCTGTAGGTGACGGCTCCGCTTGCGAGGAGCCTCGGGATCTCCACGTTGCAATCTCCTCGAATGACGGTCACTCCCCGATGTCCATGTTCGGAGGCGAGTTCGTGCATGCCTTCGATCTTTGTGGCGTCCTTGTCAATCAGGTAGAACGGTCCCAGCCAGGGCGGCTGGATCTCTAGTACGAGGCGAGCTGCCCAGTTGGTGGGCTTGTCGTGCATCCCGGCGAAACCGTCGATGTAGACGCCATGGTGGGTGACCATCTGAAACTGGCTGAGGTACCGGGCGATGATCTCAGCCTTGCGGTCGGTCCACACTCTCTCGGTGACAGCCTTGTATTTGATCGGCTTCTTGGGCTTGGGCACAGCGAAAAGCCGATCCTGCATAGC
>JBOGEX010000009.1:0-17441 GCA_050741915.1 Acidimicrobiia bacterium | reverse complement strand
CCTTTGAACGGCTCCAGCGTGCGAACCCCAAACAAAACCTGTCCGTGCTCCGCGAGGAGCTTTGCCGGGCATCGCTATCAACAAGGAGAATCTCAATGTCTAGCAAGACCGATATCCCCGAGCTACCAACCGACCAGCCGAAGGCCAGACGGCGCCCAAACCCTGCGCTGGTCGGAATCCTGCTCGCCGCCCTCGTCACGGCCGTGGTCCTGGTGCCATGGACCGATGGTGGAAGCATCATCGATTCCTTTAGCGCGACTCCGGTCGACGTCAGCAACCAGTACATGGAGGCTCGCAATGCCTATGACGCCGAGAAAGCCAGCGCGTTGATGACAGCCGACGCGTCTGTGCTAGACGTACCGAGGATGGATCGGGGAGGCTTGGCCGGAGGTTTCGAAGCCCTGCGGGTGTACGAGGCAAGCTTCGAGCCTTTCGAGTGCACGAGCAAGGAAGGCACGACCCTCGTTAATTGCACCTACGCCTTCGACACGAATCTGTCCCGCATAGTGGGCTACCCGGCAGTCGAAGGCAGCATTCAATTGCTCGTCGAGGACGGGATGATCACCTCGCTGGTTCACAACTTCAACTTCGACGACTACGCCGTCTTCGAGAAGTTTGCAGTGTGGCTCGGCACCGAGCATCCGGACGAGTTCTTCCGGGTCTATGAGGACCGAGGCGGGGTGCTGTCTCCGATTACCACCCCCGAGGCTCTGGCCCAGCTCCGCGGCTTCATCGAGGAGTACGACCGATCGGTCAACGGCTAGCCGGCAGAGACGAACTGTGAAGGTCTACGCGGGCCCAAGCCGCGAGGACCTTCACAGAACCCGGTCGGCCGTCTAACTGTGGAGATTTACGCGGCCCTAGGCCGCGTAAATCTTCACAGAACGTAGCCTCTGGTATCGATGCGCCGCTCTCTCCCTGCTTCACTCCTGTTCATCGCCGCACTGACCACAGCCTGCAGCGGTGGACCGGCCCCGCTGACGGTCGTGGCCAACGCTCCCGGGACCTTCGACGTCGGGGAGCCACAACGGTTGCTGGTGGGATTGCTGGACGACGAGACCGCAGAGTTTCTCGCCAGTCCCGATCTCGAAACCACCGGGGTGCTCGTTGCCCCCGACATGACCGAACGGGCGGTCCCGGCCGAGTTTCTCTGGACGGTGCCTGACCGGATCGGCATCTACCTAATCCGCGACACCTTCGACCAAGTAGGCACCTGGTGGGTCAAGCTCCGGCCGCAAGGGATGACCGAGTCGACGCAAGCCTCGTTCATCGTCGGGCGGGACGATCCGATGCCGGGAATCGGCGACCCGGCGGTTGCGGTCGAAACCAGAACCACAGCCGACTACGACCTGGCCGAGATCAGCTCAGATCCCGACCCCGATCCCTCGTTCTACGAACTCTCTCTCGATCAGGCGCTCGCCAACGGACAGCCGACGGTGGTGGTCTTCGCCAGCCCCGCCTTCTGCACCAGTCAGGCGTGTGGCCCGATGCTCGACCAGGTTGAAGCCATCGCCCGAGAACACCCCGGCGTGAACTTCCTGCACGTCGAAATCTATGAGAACCTCGACGCCGAGACCGCGGAGGACCTCCAGATCAGCGAAGCCGTCACCGCCTGGGGGTTGCCCAGCGAGCCCTGGATCTTCGTCATGGACAACGAAGGCAATGTTTCCTCCCGCTTCGAAGGGGCGCTCAGACAAGGCGAGATCGAGGAGGCGCTGGCAGCCGTCGGGGCTTGATCGCCGCGCGGGCCGGAACTTAGGCCCGCCAACCTATGATGCCCGCCGATGCTGTCGATGCGGTCCCAGAAGCTCGGGCGACTCCTTCTACTTGCCGGGCTTGCCCTCTTCGTGGCGAGCTGTTCAGTGATCGGTATCCCCGATTCCCCTCTCGACCCCCTCGACCCCCGGGGTCCCTTTGCCGAGCGCATCGACAACCTCTTCTGGCCGGTCTTCTGGGTCGCAACCGCCGTGTTCGTCCTCGTCGAAGGGGTGATGGTCCTCTCGGTCTTCATCTTCCGCGATCGCCCCGGACGGAAGGACCCCCGCCAGATCCATGGCAACAACAAGCTCGAGATCCTGTGGACGATCATCCCCGCCGTCATCCTCGCTTCGATCGCCATTCCCACGGTGCGAGGAATCACCGACCTCACCGAATGCGGCGCCGACGCCTACCCGGTCACGATCATCGGCCACCAGTGGTGGTTCGAGTATCGCTATCCGCTCGAAGAGGTAGTTACCGGCACCGAGCTCGTCATCCCCGCCGGTCGCGAAGTTTGCGCCACCATGACCTCAGAGGACGTACTTCACAACTACTGGATCCCGGCTCTGAACGGCAAGCGCTACCTGGTCCCTGGGCAGGAGACGACCTTGCGTCTCGAGGCGTACGAACCTGGCGTCTACATAGGGCAATGCGCTGAGTTCTGCGGGCTCTCTCATTCGCTGATGAGGGCCCGGGCGGTCGCTGTCACCGATGAGGAGTTCACGGAGTGGATCGCCGCCCAACAAGAGCCGGCCGCACAACCGGCCGAGGGTTCGGAAGCGGCGGCGGGGCTCGAGGTCTTCCTCAACCGCTGCACCCAATGCCACACGATCGACCCGTTCAACGTGGTTGCCCTGGACGAATTCAGCGGGCCTGACCTCACCCACTTCATGTCACGGGAGACGATCGCCGGCGGCGCTCTCGAATATTCGCGTGAGAACCTCACGCGCTGGCTCGCCAATCCCCCCGAAACCAAGCCGGGGTCTTATATGCCCGACCTCGGCCTCAATCAAGAGGAGATAGATTCCCTCATCGCGTTCTTGGAGACTCTCGAATGACGACTGCAGCCGAGAAAGTCACAACGATCTTCCGCCGCCCGCGGGGCTTGACCGGCTTCTGGTCGTGGGTGACCACCGTCGACCACAAGAAGATCGGGATCATGTACGGCTACACCGCCTTCTTCTTTTTCCTGATCGGCGGAGCCGAAGCCCTCCTCCTTCGCATTCACCTGGCTTCGGCGGAAAGCAACTTTCTCTCGGCGGCGGACTACAACGGCCTCTTCACCACGCACGGGCTCACCATGATCTTCCTGGTCGTGATGCCGATGTCGGCCGCGTTCATGAACTACCTGCTTCCGCTGATGATCGGCGCCCGCGACGTGGCCTTCCCCCGCCTCAATGCTCTCTCCTACTGGATCTTCCTCTTCGGCGGCATCTTCCTCTACTCGGGCCTCCTCTTCTCAGCCGTGGCGCCTCCCCTGGGCAATGTTCCCGGGATCCCGGGGAATCTCGACCCGTCTGACGCCCGCAGCTTCGGGGCCCTGCCAGACGGCGGTTGGTTCCTTTATCAGCCGAACGCGGGGCAGGAGTTCTCGCCCAGCCTGGCTATCGACTTCGCCGCTCTCGGCCTGCAGATTCTCGGCATTGCCTCGCTCATCTCGGCGGTCAACTTCATCGTCACCTTCTTCAACCTCCGGGCGAAGGGCATGCGCCTCCTGCGGGTGCCGGTCTTCATCTGGATGACGCTGGTCGTCGCCTTCCTGTTGCTGTTCTCGCTGCCGATCATCGCCATCGCTCTTTTCATGGTCACTTTCGACCGCCAATTCGGCACTCTCTTCTTCGACGCCACCGCCGGCGGGGATCCGATCCTCTGGCAACACCTCTTCTGGCTGTTCGGACACCCTGAGGTCTACATCCTGATTCTCCCCTCTATGGGCATCGTGTCCGAGATCATCCCCGTCTTCAGCCGCAAGCCCCTGTTCGGCTATGCGGCGGTGGTCTTCGCCGGGGCGGGCATCGCCTTTCTCGGCTTCGGAGTCTGGGCCCACCACATGTTCTCGTCGGGAATCAGCACCGTCGCCCAGGTTGGTTTCGGGTTGACAACGATGACGATCGCCATCCCCACCGGGGTGAAGATCTTCAACTGGATGGGGACGATGTGGCTCGGCCGCCTGCAGCTCAAGACTCCCATGCTGTTTGCGTTTGGCTTCCTGACCATGTTCACCATCGGTGGTCTTTCCGGCGTCACTCACGCAGTGGTGCCCTCCGACTGGCAGCAAACCGATACCTACTACATCGTCGCCCACTTCCACTACGTGCTCTTCGGGGGAGCGATCTTTGGAACGTTCGGGGGCCTCTACTACTGGTTCCCCAAGTTCAGCGGGCGGATGATGAACGACCGCCTCGGCAAGGTGCACTTCTGGCTGTGGCTGATTGGTTTCAATATGACGTTCGCCCCCATGCATTGGCTTGGTCTCCAGGGCATGATTCGCCGCACCTGGCGCTATGACCCCAGTCTCGAATTCTGGAACCAGATCGTGACCGCCGGAGCGTTCATCATCGCCATCGGGCTCCTGGTTTTCATCTACAACTTCCGCACCTCCAAGCGCACGGGAGAGATCGCCGGCATGGACCCGTGGGACGCCCGCACCCTCGAGTGGTCGATACCCAATCCGACCCCGGCCTTCAACTTCGCCGAGGTGCCGATCGTGCATGGCCTCGACGAGTTCTGGCATCAGAAGTACACCGAGGACAAAACCGGCCGGCCGATACGCAAGCCCGAGGCTGAGGAGCAGATCAGCCGGCTGCAGGAGATCGGGACCAATCCGCCGGAGCCGGTCCATCTGCCGAACCCGAGCTATTTCCCCATCGTGATGGCGGCCGGGTTGCCGCTGATCGCCTACGGGATCATCTTTCATCGCTCCATCGTCGGCAAGGCGTTGATCGTGATCGGGGTACTGGTATCGCTCGCCGCTCTGATTGGCTGGGGCTCAGAGCCTCTGGAAGAGGCCCATTGACCGCCGCCGCCCATGAGGCCCAAAGCCCCCACCAGGAAGAGCATGAATCAACCGGGGTGGAGAACCGCAAGCTGGCGATGTGGGCTTTCCTCAGCTCCGAGTTCCTCTTCTTCGGGGCCCTCATCACCAATTTCCTGTTGTACGCGGGGCGGGAGTTCGCCCAGGGACCGAAGCCGTCGGAGATCTACGACATTCCTTTCACGTCGGTCAGCTCATTTGTCCTGTTGATGAGCTCGTTGACGATGGTTCTCGCCCACAACGCCTTGAGTCGGGGTGATCAGGGGGCGACCCGAACCTGGCTACTGGCGACGGCAATGCTGGGCTCGGTCTTTCTCGCCGGTCAGGTCTTCGAGTTCACCGAGTTCATCACCCTCGAGGACATGACTCTCTCCACCAATCCGTCGGCTTCGGCGTTTTATGTCCTGACCGGTTTCCACGGGACCCACGTCGCCATCGGAGTGATCATGCTCCTCTCGCTCTTCGGCCTCTCAAAACGTATGGGCGGGCTTACCAACCGCCAGTTCCTCAACCTCGAGTTGGTCGGCCTCTACTGGCACTTCGTCGACATCATCTGGATAGTGATCTTCACCGTCGTCTATCTGTTGACGGCCGTCCCGGGGGCGACCTAACTCATGGCCGACGACCATCACGTCGCTCACCCGACGCCGGCCCAATATGTCAAGATCGCCATCGGCCTGGCGGCGCTGACAGCGATCGAAGTTGCGCTCTTCTATATCAACAATGCGTTGCGGCTCGGTTGGATCAACAACGCCGCCCTCTTGCTCCTGGCCTTTCTCAAGTTTTTCATCGTCGTCGGCTGGTACATGCACATTCGCTATGAGAAAGCGGCCGTGAGCCGGTTCTTCACTTTCGGCTTCGCATTGGCGTTCTCGCTCTACGGCGTTGTACTGATCTTGTTTGGAGTCCTCGCCGCCGGCCGCTAATGGAGCACCTCCCCTCCTACCACCTTCACCTCGACGTGGTGTTGATCCTGGGCACGATTGGACTTGGCTATTGGTGGTTGCAGGCTCGGGTCCGGCCGCATCTCGGGCCCGCCTTGCTGGCGCCGACCAGAACACAGTGGACCAGCTTCTACCTTGGCTTGGGGATGGTTTGGACCGTCTCGACTTGGCCGCTCCACGACCTCGCCGAGACCAGCCTCTACTGGGTCCACATGGTCGATCACATGGTCATCACCCTCTTCGCCCCCCCGCTGATGATCATGGGCCTCAACAGGCAGATGGCCGACCGCATCTTTGGCCATCGACTGGTCCTTCCCTGGCTGCGACCGCTGGCTCATCCCGTCGTTGCCTTCTCGATCTTCAACCTGGGGATGATCGCCACCCACTGGCCGGAGGCGGTGGCCCTGTCGCTCCGCAACGAACTGGCCCATTTCCTCATCCACGCTTTCCTCTTCGGATCGGCGGTGCTGATGTGGCTGCCGGTGGTTTCTCCCTCGACTGTGGTACCGCGGATCTCTCCACCGATGCAAATCGTCTATCTCTTTCTCAACTCGATCCTGCCCACCATTCCCGCCAGCTTCCTCACGTTCTCTACCGTTCCCATCTACCCCGCCTATGGCGATGCTTCGCTGGTGTTCGGGCTCACCCCAGTGGCCGATCAGACCATTGCGGGGTTGATCATGAAGATCGGGGGAACCCTCTACTTCTGGATCTTGTTGGCCGTGATCTGGTTCCGGTGGGCATCGGAGGAGGAACAGTGGGACCGGATCGAAGAAGAGCTGCGCGCAGTTCCCTAGCCGCCTGGGCGGCGGCCGTGATTCTCCTCACCGCCTGCTCGCAGGATTCCGGCACCGTCATGGGGGTGGTGATCGCGGTCGAGGGCGACCTCAGCGAGGTGAGCTCGTTCACATTGTTGGTGGAGGGAGACGAGCTGACGTACCAACCGGTCGCCGATGGCGACTATCCCTATCCGCTCAGCCATCTGCGCGAGCACATGCGCGACGGCAGCCCGATCCGAGTTACCTGGGAGAAGGTCGGTGATGATCTGCATGCCCTCCGGCTCGAAGACGGTTAACGACCTGTGAGCCCCGATGATCTCATTGGGCTGGAGGTGACCCCTCGACATCCTCTCAGCCTGGAGTTCTGGAACCCGATCAGGCAGGCGGAGGATGAGATCAAGCGTGGCGAGTACGTCACTGCCGAGGAGCTGGGGTGCGGGTCACCCGCCGCCGACCTCGAGCCGACCTCCGGCGTCGGGTCACGGCCAACCACCCGACCTGTATCTTTCCCGGCTGTCTGATGCCAGCTTCGGACTGCGACCTCGACCATCGCCTCCTTTGGGCCGAGGGAGGAGAGACCAAAAAGGGGAACCTGGGACTGCTCTGTCGTCACGATCACCTGCTTCGGCACCACATCGGATGGAGATATCGACCCCTTCCCGGAGGCGACTTCTTGTGGCGGAGCCCTTTCGGCCACAGCTACACCACCAGCGGGTGTTCGCCCTAAGGGGCGACGGTGGTGGTGGTCGACTCGCCTTCGCCTGCAGTCGTCTCCTCGGTGGCGGTCGCTTCGTCCTCTTCGTGGAGGGCATCAGGGTTGCGGGCCAGCATGACGGCGAACACGATCATGACCACGATCCCGATTCCCCCCAGGGCCAGGAAGAACTCGCCGCGGGAGATTCGCATCCCCGGGCGTGAGGCCGAGAGCGAGGCGATAGCGAGGATGCTGGCCGAGGCGATGATGGCCAAGACCGCCGCCCCGCCCGAGGCGAGATGGTTGGAGCGGATCAAGACGATCGCGAAGGGCAGCACCAGTACGCCGAGGGCGACGATCCCCGCAACTGGGACGGCGATCGCACCGGTCAACCGGGTTTGAACCCGGGTCAACTCTTCGGTCTCCTCGTCACCAACACCGGCGGGGACACCGAGGATCTGCACGACCGCGGCGACAACCCACCCCAAGACCCCTCCCCCGATCATGACGACGAAGATGGCCGCCACCACCGGAAGCTGGATGAGCTCGGGGGCGTTCTCGACCGGCTGACCGAACGAAGCCAACGCTGCCCCAGCTCCGAGACCCAAAACCCCGCCCAGGACGGCTCCAAGAAGCGCGCTCGCTCGGCCCCGCCCAGAGAGACCTCCTCCGTTGGACACCCAGCTGGCGAGGGTTCGCGATAGCGAGGCCACGATCGCGCCGAACAACACCGAGAAGAGGGCGGTCACCAGAATCAGCCGGCCTCTGTCAACGATCAGGGCGGGGCTGAAGTCGCCCTCTTCCCCCAGAATGGATGCATTGGGCAACGTCCAAGGAGAAGCAGCGAGCAAACCGACCACTCCCAGAATGACCCCTGTCCAGAACCCAACCCGCCCGGCCACCGATATCCGTCGGCCGAGAGGCTGGGCCTCGACCGGTTCTTCCTCTTCTTCCAGGGCGACCGGGACCGGGAGCAACGTGGGGGCAGGCGGGATCGGAGAAGGAGCGGTCGGAGGAGGAGCGGTGTCGATGGGTTCTGGGCCGGGAGCGCCGACCTCCTCGACATCAGTGGCGGGAGGCGAGGCCACGGCAGTGACGGTCCCTCCGCCCGCCCAGGCAGCCAGAATCTCGTCGACCGAAACCCCGCTGGCCTTGGCTCGGGCCTCGGCCGATCGCTTCACAATCGCTTCCGGTGCCCCAAGCGCGGAAGCTGCTGCCGAGAGGGTCATCGGGCGGTGAGCTTAAACGGGCCTAGTCGTGGGTCGCCTCCTCGGCCGGAACCTCGCCTTTTCCTTCGGCCTCCCGTCGCTGAGCACGGCGCTCAGCCCAGCGTAGAGCGAGCACCGCCAGGACCGCCGGAACGACAAAGACTCCGATCTCGTCGATTCCGCCGAGATGGCCGACGATCGGATAGATCACCATTCAGACAGCTTCCAGATCTCGGGTTCGAACGTTCCCGGCTCGAGGCCGACGTCGGCGAAGAGTCGCGCTGATTCTGTGACGTGAGCGCGGGAGAGATCCTCCCGACCTGCCCGATGCAAGGTATCCGCCAGATTGTTGTGGAGAGCGGCGAGCTGGTGGCGGTCACCGACGTGCTCGAGGACGGCGAGCGCAGCTTCGCCGGTGTCGATGGCTACGTCGAGTTCGCCAGCTTCGCGATGAGCGAGGGCGAGGTTGTTCAATGTGGCCGCAATCAGTTCGGCCCGGGCGGTGTCGTTCGCAATCGAGTTGGCTTTCCTCAGTCGGGTGATGGCCACGTGTGGATTCGGAGCCAGCATGCCAGCGAGATTGGCGGCCTGCGCCAGCCCGGCAATGTCCCCACTTGCCTGGGCCTGCTGGCGCGCCAGCTTCGTCAATCTCTCGGCCCCAACATCATCGTTCCGGTGATGGGCGACGACCGCCCGATCGGCCGTGATGTGGGTCAGGAGCTCCGAAGGTGGGTCGAGGGCTGCGGCCCGGTCGAGCGCCGCCGAGGCCAAAGCCCAGCGACGGAGCCGAAGGTAAACGCCTCCAATCCGGAACTCCACCTCGGGCCCCTCGGTCACGGTGGCATAGGCGGCCAGCGCCGCTCCATAGTCACCCAAGCGCACCGCGGCATGACCAAGTAAGAGTCCCAGGCGATCTCGATCCGAAAAGGCCAACGCGGCTGCGGCTCGCAGGTGGCGACTTCCGGTTTCGTAGGCGTGGAGTTCGATCGCCTCCCGGCCGGCCTCGAAGTGGGCCACCGCTGCCTCCCCGGAACGTCCCGCCGCTTCGAGATGCCAGGCCCGCACCGCTGTCAGCGCCGGTCCGGCGAGAGCGTCGGCGGCCCGACCGTGAAGGATTCTCGTGCGGGCTTTCGACAATCGTTCTGCAACTGCCCTTCGCACCGCATCATGAGCGAAAGCAACTCCGTTTTGATTCTCCCTCATCAAGCCGTACGAGATCAGCTCCTCGATGGCCGTGACCATCTCCTCGTCCCCGCGTCCGCTGACACTGCGAAGGAGATCGGAATCGGCTTCGGCCCCGAGCACGCTCGCCGCCGACAGCACCTGCCACGACGCCTCTTCCAGACGATCGAGACGAGTCTCCACCAGACGCTCGAGATCGGGTGGCAGATCAGCCCGATCCGAGCCCGCCGCGTCCCGATACGAAATCAGGAAGAGGGGATTGCCTTGCGCCCGGGCGATGATCGACTCGATCTCCGACGAGGATAGAGGTGTCCCCGACCGGCCCTCGAGCAACTGTCGCGCCGCCTCGTCGGAAAGGGGTTCGAGACGGATTCGCTCGATTTCACCGTCTCGTTCCAGGCGTCTGAGGAGAACTGAGAAAGGCTGAGCGGAGTCGACCTCCCGAACGCGCCAGCTCAGAACCAGCCTGGCGCCTTTCGGTTCGGGGTGGGTGAGGAAGACGTTGAGAATGGCAACTGATGAAGGGTCAAGCCACTGGGCGTCGTCGACTACCAGCCAGCCCCCCTCGAGAAGGTGATGCAGGGCCGCAACGATGCCGGCGTGGAATTGCGCTGCCGCCCCCGGGCCGAGATCGGCGGCCGCCGGCTGCGAAAATCCGGCATCGGCCAGTTGGGGCAGCAGCCTGACCGCCTCAGCCGCAATGGCGGGAGGCTGGCCGCCGGCAAAGGGCATGGCGGACATGAGGAGATCACGAATCGCCAGGTAAGGAACCCCTTCGACCCCCGGGGTGGCGGTGGCACGGGCCATCGGTACCGCACTTCCTTCGAGCCACTCCTCGATCAGGCGGCTCTTGCCGATACCCTCGTCTCCTTCCAAAACGATGCTTCCCAGCGAGGCGCTCATCTTTTCGAGCTCTCGTTCACGCCCGACGATCGGTCCCAAAGCCGCCATGGGCGGACGTTCCCGCACCACCGGCATCATCTCGACCCTGCCCGTCGGAGGAAGGGGTTCGATTCCTTCCATGATCATCTCGTAAAGCTGCCGGGTCTCAGGAAGAGGTGAAACCCCGAGTTCGCGATCAAGAACCACGGCGCACTCCCGGTACTGACGAAGGGCTCCGACGCGATCTCCACTCCAGACCAGGAACTGCATCACCTGTCGGTGAGCGACCTCGTCGAGGGCGTCGGCCAGGAGACGCCTACGCACTGCCGCCTCGGCGTCCGCGAAGCGACCTGCGCTGGCCAGGGCCAGACCCCACCGGCTCACGAGCTCGCGCCAATTGCGCCGGTGGATCTCCGATTGGGATCGGTGCCACTGCTCGAAGTCGGCCGCATCCCGCAGGAAGAAGCCGTCGAGGAAGCTGCCACGATAAAGCGATGCCGCCTCTCCCAGGGGCAACGCACATTCGGGACAGACCTGGTCCAATGTGTGGTCGTGGGTGACCCGGCTCAGAGCCTCGGCTTCATTGATGTCCACCCGGGCTCCATTGAGATCGAGGCGAACCCGATCTCGATCCGCCAAGAGCCCGGTGCCTCCCAGACCGGTCCGCAAGGCGGACATCGTCCGTCGCAAGGCAGCCCTCCCCCGGGTCTTGTCGAGTTCGGGCCAGAGCAGGGCGACGAGCTCGTCTCGCGTCGGTTCGTGCGCTTGCGCGACGAGATAACAAGCCAGCGCCACGGCCTTTCTGGTGTCGACTTGCAGCGGCAGGCCACCAACCAGGATTCGGGGTGGTCCCAGGAGCTGAAAATGCAGCGGTGGGGGGATGGTCACCGCCCGTAACAATAAGCTTCGTGAGCCGTAACGCTTACGGAACGCGCGCCTAGTAAGAAAGTCGTAACGATGGCTGTGAAAAACCTCAGACGGGTCGTTCGGGGAGAGAAGAGACAGCAAACAGAGGCGGGCTTTCCCTCCACGCCCACCGACGTCGTCGAGGCCGTCCCCATCGAAGACAACGATCCTCTCTTCACGTTTCTGCTTTCGACCGGTGGTCCGATCGAGGTAGAGAGGATCAACCTGGAGTCACCCGCCCTCAACGAGATCCGCTCTCAGGGTGTACAACTAATCGTCCCTCTCATCGCCCAGGGCGACCTGATTGGAACGTTGAACCTCGGTCGCCGACTCTCGGATCAACCGTATTCGACCGACGATCGCAAGCTCCTCGCCGGCCTCGCCGGGCAAGTGGCACCGGCCATCAGGGTTGCCCAGCTCGTTCGCCAGCAAGAGGCCGAGGCCAAGGAACGAGAGCGAATGGACCAGGAGCTGCGGGTGGCGTCGCTCATCCAGCAAACCCTGCTGCCCAAAGAGCTCCCTCATCTCCCGGGATGGGACATCGAGGCCTACTACCAATCAGCACGCGCCGTCGGAGGCGACTTCTACGACTTCATCCCCCTTTCAGGCGATCGGATCGGCTTCGTGATCGGCGACGTAACCGACAAGGGTGTTCCTGCCGCGCTGGTGATGGCCACCACCAGGACGACCTTGCGAGGTGTGGCCGCGCAAACGGACGACCCGGGCGAGGTTCTCTTTCGCGCCAACAACTCGCTGATCCCGGAGATCCCTCCGGCCATGTTCGTCACCTGCCTGTACGGAATTCTCAGCACCGAAAGCGGCGAACTTGTCTACGCGAACGCCGGTCACAACCTCCCCTACGTGCGCACCGCCTCGGGCGTGACCGAATTGCGGGCGCGGGGCATGCCCCTGGGCCTTATGCCCGACATGAATTATGAGGTTATGTCCGCCCGGGTCGAACTCGGCGAGACGATGCTCTTGACGAGCGACGGGATCGTCGAGGCCCACAGTGCCGATGGCGACATGTTCGGCTTCGATCGTTTGCAAAAGCTGGTCGGTGGCCATGAGGGAGGACCGGACCTGATCTCGGCCATCCTCGACGAGCTTCACCGCTTCCAGGGTTTCGATCGGGAACAAGAAGACGACGTGACCATGGTCACCGTTCGCCGGCTCTCCTCTGCCCTTGAGTCTGCCGCGGCCTTCGGCGAGGAGCCAGGTCAGATCGCGAGCTTCACCTACTCGTCGGCGTCGGGCAATGAACGGGCCGCCATGGACTCCGTAGCTGGGGTGGCAACTGGCTTGGGCTTCTCGGGCGAGCGTTTGGAACGGCTGAAGACCGCGGTCTCGGAAGCGACGATGAACGCAATCGAGCACGGGAACAAGGGTGACCCGGCCCTGCTGGTTGAGATCGAAGTCCTCGCCAATGCCCAGAAGCTGCTCGTACGAATCCGCGACCAAGGCGGTGGCAATCCGATTGCGAGCCCGGTAGTGCCAGATCTAGAAGCCAAGCTGGCCGGGGAGCAGAGTCCGCGGGGTTGGGGACTCTTCCTGATCGAGCGGATGGTCGACGCCATGCGGACCAGCGTCGACGGTCATCACCACGTAATCGAGCTAGAGATGTCTCGAGGAGGAAACTGAGATGCCAGGCACACCATTCTCGGCGACCGTTCGCCACGAGGACGGAGGAGCGGTGATCGACATGGTCGGCGACATTGACCGCAATGCCAGCGACCAACTCATCGCTGCCTATCAGGAGGCCGTAGCCCGGCACGGGGTCGGGGAGGCGATGGTCCTCAACTTCCGCGATGTCGACTACATCAACTCAACAGGAATAGCAGTGATCGTGACTCTGCTGGCAAGGGCTCGCGCAGAAGGTCGATCATTGCGAGCCTGGGGTTTGAGCCCGCATTACCAGGAGATCTTTCAGATCACGAGGCTGGCCGACTTCATGACGATTTACGAAACCGAACCACAGGCGCTGTCGATCAGCTAGCGCCCCCCAAAGGAGGAGAGTTATCAATGCCAGAGTCCAGGATCGCGATGACGGTCAGGGAACCGAAAGAAGGAGTCCGCGTCATCGAGATCACCGGTGAGCTGACAGCCTTCGGCGAACCTGTCCTGACGGAGGCCTACAAGGACGCCGATCGACCGGGGGTCAAGTCGGTACTGCTCAATTTCGAGAAACTCGACTACATGAATTCAGGTGGGATCGGTCTCCTGGTCACCACGCTCATCCGGGCCCAACGCAAGGGTCAAAGTTTGGGAGCCTTTGGCCTCACCAGCCACTACCGGGAGATCTTCTCCCTCACCCGCCTCGATGAGGCGATCGGAATTTACGAGAACGAGGCTGAAGCCCTCGCGATTACCTGAGGAAAAACAATGGAACAACGCAAAGACGATGCCAACTGGTCGCCACCTCGCCAGCACCTCGAGGTGGGTGAATCCCCGGCTGATTTCAGGGCCAGTCGCGTGCAAGGCCGGCGGCTAACCGGTCCCCAGCAGGGGTTCGGTCGCCTCTGGCAGAAGACCTTCAAAGTGGCGATTCCCAACAAGACCCCCCAACAAGTGATCGCCACCTGGAAGGCCGAGTATGGAAGATTCTGGCCCTCCCACTCCCGTTTCTACGCGCCGGTGACGGGGATCAAGCCAGGTGAGGTGGGGCTGATCAAGTCGAATCACGGTCCAGTGCCGCTTTCGACTGGCGTTCTCGTCCTCTATTCGGATGACACCTCATTCAGCTACATGACGCCGGAAGGCCATCCCTTCGCCGGATTCATCACCTTCAGCTCCTACGAAGACGAAACGGCGGGAACGCTCGCTCAGGCGCAGTTGCTCATCCGGACCAATGACCCGCTGTACGAAGCCGGGATGATGGCTTTTGGCAGCAAGGCGGAGAACAAGATGTGGCAACACACCCTTCGCTCGCTGGCCGAATACTTGGGGTCGAGCGCCCCCGTCGACGTGTCGATCGTGTGCGTGGACAAGAAGCGGCTCTGGAAGAACTTCCGCAACGTCCGCTACAACGGTGCCCTCCCCTGGGCCCGAAAGTCTCGCCCCTAGCTGCTACCCCGCCAGGATGAAGAGGCCGAGGCCGGTCAAGAGAACCATGAGGACGAGCATGGCGTACTGAGAGCGAACCGCTCCCACTCCTTTGAAGTCGGCAAGAGCCCGATCATGAGCCAGCACCACTCCGGCGATGTGGCCAGCGATGATCGTGGCCAATTGGATGTACCAGACCGGAAACGCCCCGAGGAAGAAATCGATCTTGTAATCGCGGGCGCCGAATAGGTCCCAGCCCAACCCGAAGGGGTCCGCAGCGGCCGAGATAATGCTCTGCCCTTCGAAGATGACGAGTGTGAAGTAATGGGCAAAGCTGTAGGCGAAGGCGATCGGAACCAGGGTGTGGGCAAATCGGGAGGCGACCTTTCCCGTCGTCATTTGTGAATCTTCCGACAGTCGAGCTGCCGCCCAACAGGCCAGGTAGTAAGCGGCGCCAACCAAAAGGCACGCCACGACAAGATACAGAGTGCGGCCCCCGACCGACATACCAAAGCTGCCGGTGACCGCTTCGTATCCCACTGTGTTAGAGAGGCCGTCAAAGCTGACGGTGGCGATCATCACCACAAGGAGCCCCGCCAGGCCCTTCCACTCGGGAATCGCCGGCAGAGCGTGGAGCCATAGGCGGCGAACCAATCGGCCGTCGGCGCTCCGGCCCCACGGACCGATGCTCGAGAAGAGCCGGTTGTAGGGAGTGAAGATATCGAAGCTGGCCAGCGCCGCCTCCCGCCCGAAGCCGGCCATCATGACAACCAGGTAGATCGAGTAGACGAGGGCGGCAATGGCGATGGTGCTGGGAAGGGCGCTGGCGGGGTAGACGAGCTCGAGCCAGGCAAACGCCACCAGGCCGACGGTCGCCGGCCACACGCCTATTCGTTCGATCGGCTGATCTGACTGCCGCTCGCCGATCCCTAGCCAACGGCCAATGCTTCGCCAGGGATTCACGCCGGTGTAGATGTTGCCGAGAAGAACCGAAACAAACGGCACTACCAACCAGAAGAAAATCCAGAGCAATACCGGGGCGATGTTGCGAGTTCCGGAGGAGTCTTGGCCGGTGACGAGGGCTGAGATTCCCCCGAGCAGTGCCAACACCAGTCCGGCGATACCGATCCAACGGAGCACGACCATCGCCGGGCGCACTTCGCGGACGGCGCTCCGGGGACCCCCCTGCAGCCGGGGAGTGGTCCACAGCGCTGCCAGAGCAACGAACGTCACGATCAGCACGACCGCGGCGCCGGCCGCGAAGTACGTGACCGGGACCGGAAGGTCAAGCCGGCCACCGATGCCGTGACCGAGGAATGGGATGCGACTCATGATCGAGTCAAGGAGTGACCTCGATGTTCACCAGACCGAGGTGATTCGCCTCTAGCTCGACTTCGAAGATCCCAGTGGCATCGGCGCTGAACTCGACAGCGATTGGCTCGCCAGGGACGGATGCAAAGAAGAGGTCGTATCCGTGAACGTGGATCTCGTCGGCGACATCAGCAAGGACTAAAAAGCTGACGACTTCGCCCTGAGCGACAGTGATCGTGTCGGGACCTTCCACCTTGACACCCCCCTCGACCCGGATGAGGTTGGCAGGGGCAGTCGTAGTGGTGGTGGCCTCGGCGGTGGTTGTGGTGGCGATGGTCGTTGTTGTTTGCTCGGTCGCGGTGGTGGCCTCGGGTTGCGTGGTTGTCGTGCCCTGTGTGGTTTCCGCCGTCCCGTTTCCGCAGGCCGCAAGCAGGACCGCCAGAGTCATTACGGATCTCAGCTTCATTTTCGCGAGCCTAAAAGGAGCGGCTCCGTTAGCCGGAACGGTCTCTCCCAACGCATGGCGGGAACCCCCCTCGGCGCTTCGGGCCACTCCCCCACACTCGCTTCACTCGTTGGGGGGAGAAACGGGGGCGCGTCCCCACCATATGGGCTGCGACTATTCTCACCACAGGAGGTAAGGGATGAAAAAGCTTCTACTGATCCTGACAGTTGCCGGGATCGCTTTCGTCGCTTGGCGCTACTTCTCGAACGAACCAATCTGAGCTAGCCGCCAACCAAGAACTTCTCGACTCGTTGAGCGAGCAGTTCGGCGTGCGTCCAGGGTATTTCATGATGCCCGCCCATCACTTCAAACGTTTCGGCTCCGTTAATTCGGCGGGCCATGTCTCGCTGCCAGCTCGCCGGGATGAGCTGATCCCGCGCGGGGATCACGACCAGGGTGGGGGCTTTGATCTCCCCAAGCCAGCGACGGGAATCAAACCGAAATAGAGCTCTGCTCGCTTCCGCCCCGGCGTCGGGATCACGTCGATGAGTTTCTTCCCACAACCAGCGAGCGTGTTCCGGCGCCACCGCCCCGGTCGCGAGCAAATAGCCGGTGCGGATCTCGGGAGTGCCCGTGCCGGTGGCTCGTTCCCAGGCCCTTGTAAGCAAAGTCGCCAACTGGCGCGCCTGTCTCCAGCCGCGAGGGTGCTGCGACAACGTCGCCATCAGGACCAGCCTGCTCACCAAGCGGGGGTGCCGGTAGGTCAAAGCCTGAGCGATCGCCCCGCCCATCGAGTAGCCGACCAGTGCCACCGGACCGGTTTCCAACTGTTCAATAATGGCGGCGACGTCATCGGCCACGTCCTCGATCTCGAATCGTCCCTTATCGGCGACCGACAGCCCGTGCGAACGATGGTCAATCATCAGCAGGCGAAAACGATCCGCCAGAAGCGGGGCCATCTTGTACCACTCGGCAATGGACGAACCGGCTAATCCATGGATGAGAACCACCGGCGAGCCGTCATCGGGTCCTACCTCGCGTATCGAAAGCTCGCGGTCGCCGGCGAACATGGTGCGGGCCGGCACCCGCCATGGATGCTGCTGCGGACGCCGCCAGGGCAGGGGCAGCACGGGTCCGAAGAGCCGCCACAGAACGGCGGCAGCCAGGCCCCATCTGAACCATCTCATTCTGGTGATCCGGTCAAGGGTCCGACCGCGAAGACGTGATCTTCGACGGGCCTTCCTTCGATCAGATGCTCG
>JBOGEX010000008.1:0-37315 GCA_050741915.1 Acidimicrobiia bacterium | reverse complement strand
AGATGGATGAAAATCGGCCAAGGAAATATGTGGTGCCACCGACGGAACCGTGATTGATGGGGGCCGGTCCGGCTGGGAGAACCCTCAGGCGCTCCCGCCCACCGGAAATTCGGTCACTCACGCCCGCTCTTAGCGTTATTCGGTTGCTGGCGAACGAGCACCGGGCGCCAGCGACCAGATTTGTCGGGAAGCGTTCGCCAGTGACCGAATTTGGTGGCGGGGAGGGTGGACCCCGGTCCAAGGGCCGGGGAGCAAAAGCAATCTCGGCTTTGCTCTTCGTTGCCAAAAGATCTAGAGGCGAGCCGGCGTAACGGTTAGAGCGCCCTGACTTTCGGTCCTACACCCGATTTACGTCCCAGGGCTCGATCTAGCCCCGCTCCCAGGGGCGAGCGCTAACCCGAGCAACCTCGGGTTCGGGTTCGAAATCGTCCTCGGTGATGTCGACTTCGTTTCCAGGAAAGATGTCGCTGAAGCTGGGGTTGTCGTCGGCCGCTTCGTGGCCTTTGACCTCGGAGATCTCGTCAGCCTCGATCTCGGTCGTGTCGTCGTCGCTGACCCCGGCTGCGCCCAGGTTGGAGGCGGTTTGGGCGAGGTTGTCTTCCATCTCCTCGACCTCGCTGGTCACAGCGGTCGCCAGCGCCGACAGCTTGGAACGCAGCGAACCCACAAGATCGCGCATGCCCGAAACCTCACCCTGCAGGCGGTTCTTCTCCTCGTCACGCTTTTGGAGAACAGCTGCGGTTTCGGCCTCGGCCGATCCGCGAATAGTTTCTGCCTCGGCCCGAGCCTCGGCCAGCAGGCGATCCGCGGAACGCTGGGCGGTGATGATGGCGCGCGAAATCTCGGACTCGTCACCGCCCCGGGAACTGCCTTCGGACTCGAGAGCACGGATCTTGTCCTGCGCCTCGCGCAAGCGCTGTTCATAGGAACGCAGCGTCGCCACTACCTCGTCGAGGAAATCGTCGACCTCGTCCATCTGGTACCCGCGTAATGCCTGGGTGAATGCTTTTTGCTCGACGTCTATCGGAGTCAGGTTCAAACGCCACCTCTCTTGTCGCCCAAAGATTTAGCAACTACTGAGGATAAGGCTGCCATCCGTTCCTACCAAGAACCAGATGGGTTTGCGACCGGATGGCTGGTCAACGTCAGCAGACGAACCGGCGCAATAGCCCGAGGGCCAGCAAGAGAATCAGGGGAGTGAGATCGATTGCCGCCATCCCCAGCCGCAGGGGCGGGATGACGCGGCGCATGGGGAGGATGATCGGGTAGATGATGCGATCGAGAAAAACCTGCACCTTGCCGAGGGGATGTACTGCCGAAACTCGCACCCAGGAGAGAATGACCCAGGCCAGCACCGCCAGCGAATAGAGCTGGATCAGGAAACAGATGACACCCACTGACTGCGATCAGTCTTCGTCGTCTAGTTCGTAAACCCCGAGGCGTTGCAAGCGCTTGCGTTCATCGCGACTGAGAACGACCCGCGGCGGCAACACCACCACCAGGCCATCACCGATCTTGTTCATGGTGCCGTCGAGGGCGTAAATGAGCCCGCTCCCGAAGTCGATAACTCGCCTCACAAGATCGGGCTGGGTGCGTCGGAGATCGAGCACCACCGGCACCCGATCCCGGACCCGATCGGCCAGGACCTTGGCATCGCCGAATTCCTCTACGACGAGGATGTCGGCCTGGACATCGACGGGCCGGACTGCCCGCATGATCGGCGAATCGACGTTCTCGGAGCGGAAGGCGGTCGTACGCGAGGCCGATGACGGCGGCTCGACCCGGCGGCCCTCGACCCGAGAGAACGTTTCCGATCGCATGGCCGGCCGACGCATGTCTCCGCGCCGCTGCTCGGTGCGATACTCAGAGTCCTCCCTGTCGTCTCCACGATTGTGGGTGGGTGCACGACGCTGAGCAGGACCGCGGCCAGCGCGATCCTCGTCGCTGATCACCGGATCGTCCTCGGGATCCTCGTCTACGAGCCCGAGGTAAACAAGAGCTTTAGAGAACAAAGATGGCATTTGTGGGGATGCCTCTAGTTTGGCAGTTCTTCAAAGATAGCCCGGCCAATTCGTACAATCGTGGCACCAGCTTCGATGGCTACTTCGAAGTCATCGGTCATCCCCATCGACAGTTCTCGCACCGCCGGCATGGTCTCTCGGACTTCCGTCGCCACCGCCACCAGCTGATCGAAGTAGGGCCGCGCCTCTGCCGGGTGACCGACTACGGGTGGGATGGTCATGAGACCTGTCACCTCGATTCCCGCCACCCGGGCTCGCTCGCAAAGTGCCAACGCCTCAGAGGGATCTACGCCGTGCTTCTGTTCCTCGCCTCCGATGCGAACCTGCACCAGGGCCGGGGGCGGCGCTCCCGGACCCTTCACCCAAGCGGGGACAAGGTCTGCCCGATCAAGAGAATGAAGAAGCCCGACGGCCCCTCGCACAGTCCGCACTTTGTTGGATTGCAACGGACCTACGAAGTGCCAGACGATGTCGGCCGGGAGCTGGTCCACTTTGGCCGCTAGCTCCTGTGCCCGGTTCTCGCCGAAATCCCGATGGCCCCGGTCGTAGAGATCTCTAATCGCGGTAAGCGATTGACCCTTGCTCACGACCACGAGCCGAACTGAATCCTTCGACCGCCCTGCCCGGACGGCGGCCGAGGCGATGCGGGCTCGCACCGAATCGAAACTCACGTCGTCTCGACCCAGGCCAAGGCAACCATTCTCCCCACGTTCTCAGCGCCGACTGCGCTCGTCATCCGCCGATGGCTCAGAAACGATTCGTCGTGATAGGTGCAGCCCGGACCCGAGTCGAGCGGTATGGACAGCTGGGCGGCGATCGCCTTTCTGAGATCGACTGAGACTCTCCCGTCGCTGGTGGTGGTCGTGGCATCCGGGAACCGATCGGCGACCTCGAGACCAACCTCGAAACAACAAGCACCGATGAATGGGCTCATATGGGCCGCGATCGGTACGAGCCCGGCCGCGCTCATTCTCTCCAGCAACGAGGACACCACACCCGCGGCAGCACCCCGCCAGCCGGCATGGGCCACCCCCACCCCGGCGTTCGCCTCCACCACCAAACCCACACAGTCGGCCACGAAAACCGCCAGCGCCAGACCGCGTTTGCGAGTGAAGAGCGCATCGCCCGCCCCGAGAAGATCGGGACCGTTCGCTTCGATGACGACGGAGCCGTGGACCTGGTGCAACTCTGCCCACTCGAGCGGCGCACCCACCCTGCGAGCGAAGCTCTGCCGATTCTCGGTGCTGGCTCTTAGATCTCCATCGGCGGCAGTGCTGAAGGCGAATCTCACCGGCGCCCGCGGTGGCGCCGGAACAGGGTTCATCCCTGCACGAAGGAAGGAATGTCGACTGAGTCAGGGCGGGTTTGCCCGAGCTGCCGCGATCGGGTCTTGCGATCGAACCCGGCCGCGATCACGGTCACTCTCATCTCCTCGCCGAGGTTGTCGTCGATGATGGCGCCGAAGATGATTTCGGCGTCCTCGTCAGCATGGCCGGAGACGGTTTGGGCCGCCTTGGTGGCTTCGTGCAACGTCATCGAAGACGGGCCTGCCACACACAGCAAGACCCCGCGAGCGCCCTCCATGGAGGTTTCAAGCAGCGGCGACGAAATGGCCCTCTGGGCCGCCTGCGGGGCCCGCTCGTCCCCGGTTCCCCGGCCGATTCCCATCACCGCCGTCCCCGCATCAGACATCACTGTCTTCACGTCGGCAAAGTCGACGTTGATCAAACCCGGGGTGGTGATGAGATCGGTGATCCCCTTTACCCCATTCATCAGCACATCGTCGGCCAGGCGGAACGTCTCGGTCATCGGTGCTTTCGGATCGGCCACGTCGAGAAGTCGGTCGTTGGGGATGACGATCAACGTGTCGACCGCATCGCGCAATCCCTGAATTCCTTGCTCGGCATGAAGGGCGCGGCGCCGGCCCTCGAAACCGAACGGACGGGTGACGACACCGACCGTCAGCGCACCCAGACTGCGGGCAACCTCAGCCACCACCGGCGCCCCGCCGGTACCGGTGCCACCACCCTCCCCCGCAGTGATGAACACCATGTCCGCCCCCTTCAAGACCTCTTCCAGCTCCGAGCGATGGCCCTCGGCGGCTGCCCGGCCCACCTCGGGATTGGCCCCCGCTCCCAGACCCCGCGTCACTTCGCGGCCGATGTCGAGCTTGACATCGGCATCGGACATCAGAAGCGCTTGGGCGTCGGTATTGAGGGCGATGAATTCCACCCCCCGCACCCCAGCCTCGATCATCCGGTTGACGGCATTAACCCCGCCGCCGCCCACCCCGATGACTTTGATCACAGCTAGATATCCGGACGGCTGGGCGGTGCGTGCGTTCATGGTGAATAACCCCTTGATGACGTGGGAAAAAATCGAAGAACTGAAAAGGTGAGGTAGAGGTTTAGTCCGGGCTTTTTGGAATGTAAACCCACTCGATCTAAGGCTCAACCAGAGACTGAGTGTTTGACCAGGAAACGGCCGGGCGGGTGGGAGCGACGAGACTGATGCTGGCTCCCGCCTCGATTCCCTGCGCTAGCAGAGCAACAAGGGTGCGCGCCTTGGCCTCCATGTCGATAGGTCTTCCCAGGCGAATACTGTGACCGGAGACCTGGGCCCAGATCTCGCCCCCGCGCTGGGAGACGATCGCCCCCGGGTACTCGAGGGGTCCGAGTTCTGCCAGGAAGGCGAGACCACCGAGCTTTTGGACCTCGCCTGCGGCGCGCAGGGTGGGAAGTTCCGTCCCCGCCTGGGCGGCGGTTTCGAGAACGACCGCGTCTCGCCCCACGAGGCTCCAACCCTCGCCCCCATCGAGCCAGGCAACCGGGAGTCGAGGAGTGATTTCGATCAACACCTGTTGGGGCCACTGCAAGCTCACCTTCGAGGATGCGATCCAGGGATTGCCGCCCAGGGCCGCTTCCACTTGGCCTGGGCGAACCGATACCAATGGCTGGCCGGGAGCAATTCCTGATTCGCTTCGGACTTGTTCTCTGAGATGAGGCGGTGCCCCGGCCACCACAATCTCGTGGACAGAAAGGAGTGGTGATCGGAACAACCAGGTCGCCAGGCCCCCTATCGAAGCGAGGATCAAGACCAGGAGGAGTTTGGAGAGACCAGAGCGGGCACGCCCTTCAGCCACCTCTCTTCGTCGCTTCTCCAATCGCCGGTCCATGCTCAGTCTCCTTCAGCCTTCTCAAATCGGCCGGCAAATTGGATTTCGGGTTCGAGCTCGATCCCGGTCCGGTCTCGCACGCCTTGTCTCACTTTCTCCACAAGAAGGTAAACCTCCATCGCTTTGGTTCCTGGCATTGCCACGAAAAAGTTGGCGTGCTTCTCTGAGACTGACGCTCCTCCCACGGCAGTGCCTTTCAGCCCGAGGCTGTCGATGATGCGGCCGGCCGAGTCACCGGGCGGGTTCTTGAAAACGGACCCGGCATTGAGGGTGCCGCCGGGTTGATGAAGACGCCGCCAGCGAGTGATCTCGCGCATCACTGCCCCCCCTTCCCCAGCGTCGCCGGCTTCGATGGCGAATTGGGCTTGCAGGACAATCTGGTCGGAACCGACATTGGTGTGGCGGTAGCCCATTTCCAGCTCGCCCCGACGAACAATGACTTGCTTTCCCCGACCCAGGTCATAGACGTCCGCTGATTCCAAAACGTCGACCATCTCCCGCCCGAAACAGCCCGCGTTCTGGCGGACCCCTCCCCCGACGCTGCCCGGGATCCCGACCATGAACTCGACTCCCCGACGGCCCGCACCCGTCGCGGCTCGGGCCACCTGCGGCAACCCCGCCGCCCCGCCCGCTATGACCGAAGTTCCGATCTCGATCGCCGCATACGGGCTCCCGAGCCTGATCACAACACCGGGAAAGCCGTCGTCGGCGATGACGAGATTGCTTCCCCGGCCCAGGACCAGAACCGGCAACGGCGCTGCCGCCAGCGCCTCCGCTGTTGCCGCCAGAGTGTGAACGTCGTTCGCCTCGACGAAATAGGCAGCGGGGCCGCCAAGCTTGTAGGTCGTCAGACGGCCGAGCAGGACTCCGGCCCGGGCATGCCCGGCCTCGATCAATCTCCCCCAGGGATAGCTCATGACGCTCCGACCAGAAGGGTCTGAACTTCGGTGGGGAGATGGGTGATATCGCCCGCTCCCATGGTCAAGACCAAATCGCCGTCGGTAAGAAGCGACGCCAATGCGGACGCAATCTCGGAGCGATGAGGGACATAAAGGACATTGGCTCCGGCATCGCGGGCCGCCTGGGCGACGAGCTCGCCGGTAACTCCGGCCACGGGCAATTCGCGGGCGGCATAGACGTCGGTGACCAGAACGCGATCGCCGCCAGTCAGAGCTTGGCCGAAGTCGGAGTAAAGAGCCTCAGTGCGGGAGTAAAGATGAGGTTGGAAGACCGCCCACAACCGACGGGGTCTCTGCAGTCGAGCGGCGGCGATGGTGGCGGCGACCTCAGTGGGATGGTGGGCATAGTCATCGATGAACTTCACCCCCTTAACTATCCCTCGATTCTCGAATCGCCTCTTGACGCCATTGAATCGCGCCAGGCCGGCAACCGCTTCCGTCGGGTCGTAGCCGAGCTCTCCGAGAAGCGCCAGAACCGCGGCTGCGTTCAGGGCAACATGACGGCCGGGTCGTCGAACTCGCACCGGGATCGCCTCTCCCAGCTTCGACGACATCAGGTCAAACTCGGTGGCCTCGCTCGAGAGTTGAAGGGAAGAGATCGACCAGTCGGATTTATTTTCGAAGCCATAAGTGATGCCACCGATGTCGCGACAAAGCCGCATCGCACCGTCATCGTCGGCACAGCAGAGGACCGGTCCGGAAACTGCAGCCGTCACTCGCCCAAATGCAGCTTCCATCTCCGCGGCAGTTCCGAAGAAGTCGAGGTGCTCAGGCTCCATGCTGGTGACGATCAGGCCGGTCAAAGTCACCGACTCGAAAGTGCCGAAGGCTTCATCAACTTCGAGGATGAAGAGGGGGCTCTGCCCGTAGTGGGCATTAGTGGCGAGATCGACGAGATCTCCCCCCACGACGAAACTGGGGTCGAGTCCCAGCTCGCGCGCCCCGAGGATGAGAAGGGCGGTGGTCGTGGTCTTGCCGTGGGTGCCGGTGGCACCAACAGTGGGGACGGCGGCAGTCAAGGCAGAAAGCAGCTCGGGACGCCGCCAGATCGGAATTCCGAGTTGTCGGGCGCGCGCCAGCTCGGGGTCCGATTCGGGTACGGCCGAGGAGGCCACGACCAGCTCGGCGCCTTCTACCCACTGCGGCTGATGACCCGACCAGGTCTCGATCCCGAGGGCGGCGAGTCCTCCGAGCTCGATGCCGGCCCTGAGATCGGAGCCGGTGATCTTCCAGGACGAATCCCGGTCCTTGCGCGCCTGGTGGAGAAGTTTGGCGAGTGCGCTCATGCCCGCCCCGGCCACCCCGACGAGATGGATCCGCCGCCGGCCAGCGAGCTCAGAACCAATCATCACGGGCGACGACCGATCATCATCAAATTTGGTGCAGGAAGACCAGCTCTACCGAAATTTGTCGCAGGGCGACCGACTGTTGGTCGTGGTGCAACAAATTTGTGGAGGACGGTCGTGGTGCAACAAATTTGAATTTGTGGATCATGGGGGACCACCGTCGTGGACCATCTGCATTGCTGTGGCGATGTCGGCGGCGGCGTTGGGTCGGGCCAACGTCCTCGTGGCTTCGGTCATCCGAGCATGACGCAGCGGGGAAAGCATCTCGGAGACCAGCTCCGGACTCTGTGCGATTTTGTCCTCGGAGAGGAGCAATGCCGCTCCGGTGGCGGCGAGGAAGGCGGCATTGGCTTCTTGATGACCACCCGATCCGAACCCTCCCGGGATGAGCACGGAGGGAGTAGCGGTGGCGGTGAGTTCGGCCACCGCTCCCCCGGCTCGGGCGACCACGACGTCGACCGCGGCATAGAAAAGCTCGATGCGTGGCTCGAAGCCGCGCACAATCCATGTCGCCGGGCTGACCTCGGCTCGGGCCTGCTGCTCGCTCACATTCCCTTCTCCACAGATATTGAGGATCGCGTACTGAGGCGTCGCCGACGCCAGGATCTCGGCTACCCGATTGAGTGCCCCCGCTCCCAAGCTCCCACCGATGACTCCGACGACTTGCCGCCTTTCATCGAGCCCGTAGCGAGAGCGCGCCTCGGCTCGCAGTCGGTCGCGGTCGAAATGGCGAATTGGCGCTCTGATCGGGTTGCCAGTCCACTCTGCGCTCGGCAGGCCATCGGTGACTGGAAAGGAACCGAAGACCCGCTCTGCCGATCGGGATGCAAATCGGCTGGCGAGTCCGGCAGAAGCGTTTTGTTCGGCCACAAATAGAGGTGCCTTCCGGCGACGGGCGGCGATGGCCACCGGAACGGTGACGTAGCCGCCCATACCCAGCGCCATAGTCACGCCGCGCTCCGCCATTGCCCCTGCGATCTGGGCCGACGCTCGCAGGAACAACAGGGGCAGCCGCAGATTCGCCGGAGTCAGCTCCCGCCTCAAGCCGGCGATCTCGGTTCGGAGGAAAGGAAAGCCGGCCGAGGGGTAGACCTCCTTCTCCAGGCGATCACCACCGACAAAAAGTACCTGATCTTGATTCACACCCAACTCGACCAGGGCCTCTCCCACCGCCAGCCCGGGAAAGACATGCCCACCAGTACCGGCGGCGGCGATGAGGTAGGACACGACGGATCGGGTCTACAGCCGCGGGCTGGCATTGCCCTGGCGAGCGATATTGATGATGATCCCAACCGCCGCCAGCGAGGTGATGAGGGCGGTGGCGCCGTAGCTCACAAACGGCAAGACGATCCCGGTGATAGGAAGCACTCCGAGGACTCCGCCGATGTTGGCCAAGGCCTGAAACGAGAGCCATCCGGTAATACCCGCCGCCAGCATCCTTCCGAAGCGATCGGGCGCTCGGGCCGCGATCGACCAACCGCAGAGAGCGATGAAGAGGCACAACGCTATGACCCCCAACGCCCCCACCAGCCCCGTCTCTTCGCCAATGATGGCGAAGATGAAATCGGTGTGGGCGTTGGGAAGGATCGACCACCGATAACGGCTGGCTCCCAGCCCCACCCCAAACAACCCGCCGGTGCCGAGGGCATAGAAACCCTGGATCACCTGGTAACCGGTTCCGTTGGGATCGGCCCAGGGGTTGAGAAACGACGTGATGCGATCAGCCCGATAACTCTCGCTCAGGGAAAGCACTAGAGCGGTCGCCAGCGATGCCGACCCCAGCACCGCCACGTAACGAGCCGGAGCTCGGGAAACCAGGATCACCGACAGCGCGGCCGCGGCGACAACCAATGTGGTGCCGAGGTCCGGTTGCAGAATGATCAAGACGGCTGTCGAGCCGACGATCAGGCCGATAGGAGCGAGGAAATGCCCGCGATCGAAAAGGAGGTTGCCCTTCCTCTCAAAGATGGTGGCCAGAGCGATGACCACCGCCAGCTTCGAAATCTCCGAGGGCTGAAAGGTGACGAAGCCCAGATCGAGCCATCGCCGGGAGCCGTTGCGGGAGATACCGGAGACGAAGACTGCGATTAGACCTGCCAAGCTGACGAAAAAGATGGGGTAGGCGATTCGCCGATATGACTGGTAGGGGACTCGCACCATCACGAGCAGCAGCGCGAATCCGATGCCAAGACCGACGAGCTGTCGCTTGAGGTAGAAGAAACGATCCGAAGCGTCGGTGATGCCCCTGATCGAAGACGCCGACATCAGTTCGCCGAGACCGATCACGAGTAGCACCAGAACGACTGAAGCGAGAACGACGATCAAGCGGCTGTTTACCGCGGTCGTCTCCTCGCGCTTGCGGGCCGCGTTGCGGACGCGGGCGATGGAGATCACCTTGGTTGTCATCGACGTTTCTCCCTTCGAATCACGCTGTTGACGGCGTCGACAAACGCCGCGCCACGATCGGCGTAGTCATCGAACATGTCGAAGCTGGAGCAGCCCGGCGCCAGCAGAACCGTGTCACCTGGGCGCGCCCCCGCGTAGGCGACCTCCACGGCATCGAACATGCTCGAAGCAGTCGTGGCCCTGCTCTCAGGAGCAGCGGCGATCAGAATTGGCGCCGCCTCCCCGATAGCCACCAGCATCTTTACGTTGGGGGCAGTGGCGAGCGGTGAGACATCGAGACCCTTGGCCAGCCCCCCGGCGATCAGTATCACGCTCGAAAAGGAGCGAATGCTGGCCAGGGCGGCATGGGGGTTGGTGGCTTTGGAGTCGTTCACAAAGGCGATTTCCCCGAGCTCACCCACAAATTGGCGCCGGTTGGTTCCCGGGCGAAAGCGCCGGCAGATCTCGACCACTGCCTCCGGGCGCGCTCCCTGATCGAGGGCGGCCACTCCGGCAGCTGCGAGGTCGACCAGGACGATCGGGTCGACCGACGGCAGGCTGGCAAGCTCCACCTCGGTATCGGACAATCGCAGCCACTTGCCCTCCGGTCCGCTTCCCCCCTCTGGCCGCCTTACTCCCGAGACCGGATGCTTTCGACTCTTGGCTGCGACCACTGTCTCAGTGGCGCCGGGGTCGTCCTGGTCGAAGATGAGCAGATCCGCTTGGTCCTGGTTGGCAAAGACCTTGGCTTTGGCAGCGGCATAAGCCGCATAGCTTGGATGCCAATCGAGATGATCGGGGGCGAGGTTCGTGAGAACGGCCGTCTGGGGATGGAACTTCTCAGTGAGGTCGAGTTGAAAGCTTGACACCTCGGCCACGAGCAAGTCGTAGGGCTCGTCGACGACCGCCGAGAGGGCGGTACCGATATTGCCGACCGCGGCCACCGCCAGACCGGAGGAGGCAAGCATGGCGGTCGTGGCCTCGGTAACGGTCGTCTTGCCGTTGGTGCCGGTCACCGCGATCACCGGAATGTCGAGATGACGCCAGGCGAACTCGATCTCGCTCCATACCGGGACCCCGGCCTCGCGGGCATCGGTGATGGGAGCCGCTCGCAACGGGACGCCCGGACTTGTCACCACAAGGTCGATTCCGGCGAGAAGGTCTGGGTCCCAGCGTCCGCTGACCAGGCCGATGCCCTCACCCATAAGGCTGCTGCCGGTCCCCGCTCGTTGGTCGTAGACGGTGACGCTGTGGCCTTTCCGCCGGCCCAAACGGGCCGCGGCAGCCCCGGAGATGGCTGCTCCCAGCACGAGCATTCTCAACCCAGGACCCCATCGGTCACGACAAGGAAGTCGGCGTAGAAAAGGCCGAGGCCGAGGGCTACCCCGACCGCGGTCAGGATCCAGAACCTGATAACAGTGGTGGTTTCGGGCCACCCCCCCAGATCGAAGTGGAAGTGGATTGGGGTCATCCGGAATACGCGGCGACCGAACGAGCGAAAACTCGCCACCTGGATGATGACCGACATGGTCTCGGCGACGTAGATGGCACCGAGGACAACCAGCAAGAGGTGGGTGTTGGAAAGCAGGGCCAGGGCGGCGAGCAAGCCTCCGATGGCCTGCGAGCCGACATCACCCATGAAGATCTGAGCCGGCGGGGCATTCCACCAGAGAAAGCCGAGCAACGCCCCGAACATGGCGGCGGCCACAATCGCCAGCTCGAGGGGGTCGAGCGCCTGATACTCGGTGGGGTTACGGAACTGCCAGAAGGCGATGATCGTGTAGGCGCCGGTGACCAGGGCGGCACTCCCCCCGGCGAGCCCGTCCATGCCGTCGGCCAGATTCACGCCGTTGGCGGCTCCGGTCAGCATCAGCAGAGCCCACAACACGAAGAAGATCCCGAGGTTCAGGCCCAGCGGGCGGACGAAGGAGATCTCTGTACTGATGCCCACCTTGGGACCGCTCTGCAAGGCGGCGATGGCGAAGACGATGGCGATCACGAGCTGCAGCCCGAACTTGTGCCGCTTGCTGAGGCCCTGACTGTGCTTGCGAACGAACTTGATGAAATCGTCGAGAAAGCCCACGGCTCCCATCCCCACCATCGCCAGGACGGCCAGGAGGCCCCCGGCCGCGAAAGAATTGACCTGAAATGTAAAGCCGTCGGCAAAGGTCCAGAGGCGAAGATGAGCGATGAGGTATCCGATCAGGGCGGCGCCGACAAAGACGAGGCCGCCCATGGTCGGGGTGCCGTGCTTGTGGGCATGTCCCGTGATCTCCTCCTGGATGAATTGGCCGATCGATCGCTGGCGCAGCAGGCGGATAGCCATCGGGGTCCCGAAGATGGAGACGCCCAAGCTGACGGCGGCGGCGATGAGAAGACTGATCACTCTCCGACTGCCCAATCACCGAAACGTTCGTGCAGCAAGGTGCGGGCGATCTTTTGATCGGAGAACGGGTGAAAGACACCAGCGATTTCCTGAGTGGTTTCGTGGCCCTTCCCGAGTATCAGGACGATGTCACCGGGGCGGGCCGAATCGAGGGCGGTGGCAATGGCCTCCCGACGATCGAGTATCGACAGCGCCGCCGGATGCTCGACGCCACCCATGACTTCGGCCGAGATTGTTGGAGGATCCTCGCTCCTCGGGTTGTCGGTCGTCACGATGACCAGGTCGGCGGCCGAGGCGGCCCTTCCTATTTGTGATCGTTTGCCGCGATCACGGTCGCCTCCGGCCCCCAAGGCGACGATCACCCGCCCCGAAGCCAGAGTTCGGGCCGTCTCGATCACTGTCTCGATTCCCTCTGGCGTATGGGCATAGTCGACCACCACCATGACCGGCTCGCGCGCGATCACTTCGAACCGTCCGGGCACCGCCGCCAGCGCACTCAACCCGGCTGCGATCTCCTCGACATCAAAGCCGACCAGATGGGCGCAGCCGGCGGCGATCAGGGCGTTGGCCAGGTTGAATTGCCCCAGAAGACGGAGGCGAGCTTCGGCAGTGCCATCGGGAACGACCAGCTCGAACGAAGTGCCGCTCGAGTCTGCCGTTACCCCGCGAGAGCCGATCGGGCGCTGCCAGCCCACCAGTAGGGCGTCGGGGTTCTCTTCGGCCAAACGCGCTCCGTAGGGATCCTCGACCCAGATCACCTTCCGCTCCGACATCTGCATGAGGGAGGCCTTGGCCTGGAAGTAGTCCTCCATCCCGCCGTGAAAGTCGAGATGATCCTGGGAGAGATTGGTGAAAGCGCCCACGGCGAAATGGGTCTCGTTGGCGCGTCCGAGGGCGAGGGCATGGCTTGAGACCTCACAGGCCACGATCTCGGCACCTCCATCCACCATCCGCCGGAAGAGTCGCTGGAGGTCGGTGGCTTCGGGGGTGGTATGCGGGTTCTCTAAGTAAACGTCACCCACCCTGGTAACGATCGTGCCCACCAGGCCGCAGGTCCGACCGGCCTGACGGGCGATCGACTCCAAGAGGAAAGTGACCGTGGTCTTGCCGTTGGTCCCGGTGACGCCGACCACGGTGGTATCCCGGGAGGGGCGTTCGTGGATCGAGGCCGCCAATGGCGCCATCACCGACCGGGTGCTCGCGACTTCGATGGTCGGCAGCGACGATTCCACGTCCCGAGAAACGCACAGCCCGGCGGCGCCGTTTCCCGCCGCGGCCGTGACGAATTCATGCCCGTCGAAGCGGGTCCCGGGAATAGCGATAAAAAGCCAGCCGGGGCGTATCTGGCGGCTGTCGGCTGATGCGTCGATCACCCGAGTCCCAGGGCCTCCTTTGAGCCGCCCCCCCACCAGGCTCGCCAGATCCGCCATCGTCGGGGCGGAGCTAGCCGGGGCCGGCATCTGGTGTCACCCCTAAGCGGTGCAAGGCCTGCTCCATCACCGTGGAGAACGCCGGGGCTGCCGCCAGGCCCCCGGTTCGATATTCCCAAGCCGGGCTGTCGACCACTACCGCTACCACCACTTTGGGATCGTCAATAGGAGCGAGCCCGACAAAGCTTGCCATTGTGATGTCGGTATAACGACCGTCGTCTCCAAGCTTGTTGGCGGTACCGGTTTTGCCGCCGACGAGATAGCCGGGCACTTGGGCGGAGATTCCGGTTCCGGCTTCGACGACTTGGGAGAGGAGGCCCCTCATGACCGCCGCCGTCTCCACGCTCACCGCCCGATGGCTGGCCACGGGTGTGGTGGTGGTGCGCCCGTCGAGCCCGTGGGTGGTGCTGAGGAGGTGTGGCTGGACCCAGACGCCATCGTTCCCTATCGCCCCATAAGCGGCTGCCATCTGCACCGCGGTCACTGCTACCCCATAGCCAATCGCCGAGGAGGCGGGGCAGGTCTGACAACTCTCATCGAGGTTGATCAGTCCTTTGGCCTCGCCTGGATAGTCGAGCCCGGTGAGCGCACCCAAACCGAAAGCCGTGAGAAACGCGAAGATCTGATCCCTGCTCATCATCTGGCCGATCTTGATCGTGCCCACGTTTGACGACCGGCGAAAGATGTCGGCTACCGCCATGTCGTGAGTTTCGTGACGCTCGAAGTCCGAGTAACAGCCGAACACTTCGTCGGTATCGCTCTTGCAGGCGCCCGGTCGGAGTTCGATCTGGTCGGCCACGGCGCCAATTACTGTCGACGGCCCCACTACGCCCTCCTCGATCGCCCCGGCGACGCTGATGAGCTTCATCGTCGATCCCGGTTCGTACATCCCCCGGACAGCGAAGTTCGAAAAGCCGGCGCCGTCAACCGAAGTGCGGCTCATGGGGTCGAAAGCGGGGGCGCCCGCGATGGCGAGGATTGCCCCCGTTTCGACCTCCATCGCTACGACCCAACAGCCGGTTCCCCCCGTGATCTGGAGGGTTTCTTCGCAGGCGTCCTCAGCCGAATACTGGACCGGGAGATCGACCGTCGAAACCAAATCTTGCCCCGGAACCGCCGGGGTGGCGTGTGAGGGTGCCCAGGGAATCGGAACTCCCCCGGGGGCGGACTCGAAGCTGAACACCCCGGGCGTTCCGCGCAGAGCGGTCTCGAACTCGTACTCGATGCCTTCGCTTCCAACGCCGTCGATGTTGACGAAGCCAACCACATGTGATGCCACCGATCCCGTTGGGTAGACGCGTTTGGGTTCTTCGTGACTGTGGACCCCTGAAAGATTGAGCGAAAGCACCTGCTCGGCCTGGGCCAGCTCGACCTGCCGTTTGACGTATACGAATTGATCGCCCGCATTGATGGACTCGAGCAGCCCATCGGAAGGCACGCCCAGCAGCCCACCCACTTGCTGGGCCACATAGAGCGGCTCGGTGATCTCGGCCGGGCGTAGATAGATGCTTTGGGAGTCGACCGTCATCGCCATCGGGTCGCCGTTCCGATCGAAGATATTTCCCCTTTGCGGAAGCAGGACTTCCTCAGTCCGTCGTTGCCCGACTCCCGCCTCGGCGAGTTGGGAGGCATCGAGCACCTGCACTTGGTAGAGGCGGACGCCCATCCCGATCCAGGCCAAGGCGAGGCAGAGGCCGAGAAGCCCGAGTCGGATCCGTCCTTCGCTCCACCGGGTCCGCGCCGCGAGGGCGGTCACGGACTATTCCTCCGGCCGGAGTCGGTCACTTCCGAGAAAATCTCGGTGGGAGAAAGCTCCAGCGCAGAAGCCGCTCATGGACGATTCCCGTCATCCGCTGCCGCCAGCTGGCCGGCGGCGAAGCGATTGAGATCGGACCAGCGAGGATCGGAGAGTGTTTGCTGATGAACACCGTCGACTATCAATCGCTCACTGGTCTGCGGGTAGACCATGCCGAGGTCTTGGGCCAGGGGGGCGATGCGAGCCGGCGACTCCAGACGGGCAATTTCGAGACGAAGCCGCTGGTTGAGCGATCGCGCCTCGGCCAGGTTCTGGGAGAGTGCGGCCAGCTCGATCGTTGACCGGTCGAGCGAGGTACGGACGAAGACCATGCCAAGAAACGCCAGCACGACCACGAGGGAGAAGAAGATCCAGCCCGACAGACGGGGCCTCCCACGACGCCCGGCCACAACCTGGAGGCCGGGTCGGGGCCGCGTCCGCAGTGCCGGTGCGGTCATGCCCCCACCCTTTCTGTCGCCCGGAGGCGAGCCGAGCGGGCGCGGGGGTTGGCGGCGATCTCCTCCTCGGTCGGTTTGCGTACGCCCCTGGTCAGGGAGCGGTACGAGGGTGATGCCCCGCATCCGCACACGGGAAGGTCGGGTGGACATACACACCCCTTGGTCGCCTCGGCGAAGAGACCTTTCACGAGGCGGTCCTCGAGCGAGTGATAGGAAATGGTGATGCAGCGGCCTCCGACCGCCAGGTGCGCGAGAGCAAGACGGACTCCAGAGTCGATGGCTTCGAGCTCTTTGTTCACCTCCATGCGTAGGGCCTGGAAGGTCCGGCGGGCGGGGTGCAATCGACGGCGGCCGCCCGGACCTGACCGCTCGATCACGGCGGCGAGCTCGGTGGTGGTGGTGATCGGACGAGCGGCAACGATCGCCTTGGCGATCCGTCGGGCCGCAGGTTCCTCCCCCAGGCGGTGGATCAGGTCTGCCAGCGCGGATTCGTCGAGACCGTTGACCAGATCGGAGGCGGTGACCGGGTCGTTTCGATCCATTCGCATGTCGAGTGGACCCTCAAGACGATAGGAGAAACCGCGCCCGGGCTCGTCGAAATGGTGCGAGGAGACGCCAAAGTCGAAGAGAACACCCACCAGGGACTCGACTCCCGCTTCGGCCAGGATCTCATCGAGCCGCGCGAAGTTTCCCTCTCGCACCGTGACTCGCTCGGCGGGCATCCCAATCTGACTCACGTCTACGGTCCTCCTCAGAACCTCTGCCTGGGCTACAGCCGCGGGGTCCCGGTCGATCCCGAGAATCCGGTGGCCTCCTCCGAGCACCTTCATCAATTCCCTCGCATGACCACCGCCGCCGAAGGTGGCGTCGACCACCACACCCGGCGGAACCAGTCGCATGAGCTCGGTAACCGCCGCCGCCATGACCGGTCGGTGGTAGTCCCGCTCCGACTCCCGGTCCTGGGTCATGGCCAGCCCCCCGGGCGCTGGCACCAAAAGGAAGCGGGCGGAGTCAGGGGCCTTCCGATTGGTATCCGGGGGGCTGGCGATGATCCAGGGCTAGGAGCCTTTTGCCTCCTTTGCCAGCGTGGACTCGATGAGCTCGGAAGCGCCCAGGGCGTCATCGCGCTGATTGAGCTCGACGTTCCAGATCTCGGCGTTCAAACCGGCGCCGGTCACCGCCACTTCGGAAGGAATCGAGATTCCGGCATGTGCCCGGAGCCACTCCGGCACGAGTAGCCGCCCCGCCTTGTCAAAAGGCTGCTCGACCGCGCTCGACAAGATGTGGCGGGCCACTCTCCGCTGGCGCTCGGTTTTGGCTTCCGCCAGCACCGCCCGCGTCACAGTCTCGAACTCATCCGGCAGGTTCAACGTGATCTGCCCGTCCGTTCCTGGGGCGAGAATGCATGAGTCATGCCCGTCAAATTCCTTTCGGAACCTGGCCGGCAACACGACGCGACCCTTCTCGTCGATCGTGTGAATATGACGGCCGAAGAACATGCCACTGCTTCCCTCATTGCTGCACTCTCCTCCAGTGCCTGGACATCATGCCCCACTTTCCCCCACTTGTCAACACTTTCCCCCACCGAGCTCTGCATAACTACCACCCGGCTCGTTTTTCCCCCCACTCGAAGTCTGCTCCAGCCGCTCGCCTGGCCCGACTGTTATGGATTAGATCTGCGCGCCGACGGCTCCTCCTTGCAACCGGTCTCGGACTTCTTCTTACTCGGGAACAATCCTCTCGCCCATTAATCTCGTGACTGGGATGGCGGCCTCCCTGATTCTCAATGCCACGTTCGAACCGCTCTCGGTGGTGCCTGCCCGGAGGGCGGTGGTCCTCGTTGCCCGCGGCCGTGCTTCGGTGATCGCCGAACGCGACGAGGTATGGCATTCGGAGCGGATGGCGATGGCGGTGCCTTCGGTGGCGAAGCTCAATACCTTCGTTCGGGTTCCTTTTGAACGAACGGTGCCGGTGTCACGGCGAGCGGTGTTCGGTCGCGATGGGCATTCCTGCCAGTACTGCGGGGCACCGGCCGAGAGCCTCGACCACGTCACTCCCCGCTCGCGGGGCGGTCTTCACACATGGGACAACGTGGTGGCCTGTTGCCGGCGCTGCAACCTTCGCAAGGGCGATCGGCTTCCCACCGAGGTCGGCCTCAATCTGGTGCGGCGTCCCAGCGCCCCCCATCGCTACAGCTGGATCTATGCCATGACCGGGTTCTCGCTTGATCCGAGCTGGCAGCCCTACCTGCTCACGGCTTGATTTCTTGATTCTCTGGGCTGTAGACGTCGTTGGACAACCTCAACAACCCTGGGTTCGCTTGGAAACGGCTAAACAGAGGCGGCGGCCAGGGCCCGATTGAGGGCCTGGGCCCAATCCCCTTCCACCACCACCGACCCAGCCGACACCTGCTCGTCTGCCTGGGAAGCGAGGATGGTCAAAACCGAGAAGGCTCCGATCTGGTCGAGCCCGATCCACATCACCTCGGGGGCTGGCTGTCCTCGCAGTTGCGCTCGCGCCGCCGCCACTGCTCGCGCCGCGCTGAGCGGGCTCGGATCGACGACGGCGCTCACCGACTCGCCGTGGCCTTTCACCTCAACTCGCAAGCGATCGCCTTCCTGACTGAGGGCGACGACCAGATCGGCCTCTTCCACCGGCTCGAGCCGTGGTCCGGTGATGGGCTCGGGAGCCCGCAGGCCGTAGGTCACGAGCATCGCCCGAATCCGTTCGAGGACCATCGCTTCTTCGGCTCCCTCAGAAAGGGTTACCCGGATTCCTGACAACCCGGTGTCGGCGAGCTCGAGCTGGATCGAAGCCACCCCTTCGAGGTTCTCGAGTCGCTGGCGAAGACCGGCAATTGTCACGTGCTCCTCATCTCGACCACCCGGCGGATACGTTGCCGCCACACGGAGAAGGCAGCAATGTCACCGAACGAGGGAAGCCGGCGCTCATTCCCGTAGGCGGTGTTGAGGCGCCAGCGGGTGTATTCAAACTCCGGTAACGGCAGAAACGGGGAACGCCTCCACCATCGGCGGGCACGAAAGGAATAGGAGGTAGAAATCAAGCTTCCCAGCAGGTGGGTCCCCGTGCTCAGGGCCTCATGAGCGATCGCGATTGAGCGAGCGACTTCGAGTTCGGACGCATCTAAGTGCGATCTCCCATTGCCAGAGTTCTCGATCACAGGCGCCACCTGCACAGGGCCCACCGGAGCCTCCTTTAGATTCACCCCTGAATAGGGTGCAGCCTACCCGGGCACCTATTGCGCCTCCAGGGACTATTGCGACATGCACGGAAGGGACCAGACATGAGCGAAGGCGTGTTCAAGCACTCTCGTTCGGTATCGCCACGTCCCGGTTCAAAAGGGCAAGCAAAAGGCGGACGATGACCGCTCTCAGTCAGGTCGATCGCTTCGCCGACCGGTTCGCTGCCATCGCCGACAACATCGAGCTTGTGATTCAAGGGAAGCGGCTTCCCATCGAGCAGGTGCTGGTCTGTCTGATCGCGGAGGGGCACGTGTTGATCGAGGATGTGCCGGGAGTGGGAAAGACGTTGCTGGCGAAGTCGCTGGCGAGGTCGATCGACTGCGAGTTCAACCGGATTCAGTTCACTCCCGACCTCCTGCCCTCCGACGTCACCGGAGTCTCCATCTGGGACCGCCACGAGTCCACCTTCGTCTTCAAGCCCGGAGCCATCTTCGCCAATATCGTCGTCGGGGACGAAATCAACCGAGCCAGCCCCAAGACCCAGGCAGCGCTGCTCGAAGCCATGGAGGAACGTCAAGTGACCACGGATGCGATAACTCGCAGCCTTCCCGAGCCTTTCATGGTGGTCGCCACCCAAAACCCGATCGAGCACGAGGGCACCTATCCGCTCCCCGAGGCACAGCTCGACCGCTTCATGATGCGAGTGGCGGTCGGTTATCCCAGCCGGGACAAGGAACTGGAGATGATGGAGACCCACAGCCTTCGCTCGACCTTCGACGACCTCAAAGCCGTGGTGACCGACACTGACGTCGCCAAGATGATCGAGATCGCCCGACAGGTCCAGGTCGTCGGATCAGTCCGGGGTTACATCATCGATGTGATCGAGGGCACCCGCCGGCATCCCGAGGTGCTCTTGGGAGCCAGTCCCCGTTCGGCGCTGTACCTGCAACGAGCGACGAGGGCATGGGCTGCGTCGCAGGGTCGGGATTACGTCACTCCTGACGATGTCAAGGCGCTCGCCGGCACAGTCCTCGAGCATCGTCTGACGTTTCGACCCGAGGCCCAGATGCGCGGTGTCACCGCGCCGGAGTTGCTCAACGCCGTTCTGGCTGGGATCAAGATTCCGATCCACCGGTCGAGCTAGAAATGACCACTCGGGGTGCATCCGTCGTCGGGTCAGGCCTCTCCCTTTTACTGGCCTGGGTGGTCCTCGGAGAGATCGAACTTCTGGCTGCCGGGGCAGCTCTTCTGACCGGAGTCATCGGCGCCCTCTTTCTTACCCATGCCATTCGGCCGCAGATCCGCATCTCCCGCCAGCTCGAACCCAGCATGGTTCACGAGGGGGAACGCGCCGCCGTCGCCCTGCAAATCGAGAACCAGCGCCAGTTTCCGGCATTCTCGCTGACCGTCGAGGATGGGGTGAGCGGTCTCGGCACCGCCCATTTTCAGATCGCTTCCTTACCCGGTGAGGCCATTGCCTCGGCTTCGTATCAAATCGTTTGTCGTCCCCGCGGGATCTATACGGTGGGCCCGGCCGAGGTCGAGGTCCGAGACCCCTTCGGCTTCGCCAACAAAAAGAGCCGACACGGGGTGGATGATCGGCTCATTGTCTATCCGGCGGTCGAGGCCTTTTCGGGCTTTCCCAATGTTCGCGGTCGCGACCCCGCCACTAGCGCCAGCCGCCCCGAGCACAGTGGTCGTGGGGGCGAGGATTTCTACACCCTGCGCAGCTATCAGGAGGGCGATGACCTGCGGCGGGTCCATTGGCCGTCCACGGCTCGGCTCGATGAGCTCATGATCCGTCAGATGGAGACGCCCTGGCAGTCGCGGGCACTCGTGTTCTTCGACGTTCGCAAACGCAGCTATGCCACGGCCGATGATTTCGAGCGAGCAGTCAGAGGAGTTGCCTCGGTATCCGTGCATTTGGCCCGAAGCTTCGCCGCCGACCTCTGGATGGGAGCGGGACTCGTCGATCTCGCGCAAGCGCAAAACGCTTTTGAAGAACTCGCCAAGGTCCAACCGCACCCGGCCATCGATTTGCGAGCAGTGGCCAGCCGTCTGCGCCGAAGCGGCAAGGGCGGCGCCCTGATCCTTGTCACGGGAACCCCGGATGAAGATCTCCTGGCGGTGCTCCGCTTGCTCGAGGGCCAGTTTCGAGCCGGGGTTTTGCTGGCGGCGAGCGACCATCCGGGACCGCTCCTCCAAAGTTTCCAGCGGCTGGCGGTGAAAACGTTGGTCGCCGGCTCGGGCCACAAGTGGGCCCCGGCTTGGACCCAGGCTTTCGGTCAGCCAGGTGTGAGGACATGGGCGCCCGCCTCGGCCTTCTAGCCTGTCTCGGCGCCTTCGCCCTCGCCCTCCACCGCGTGGGGCGATTGGTCGAGCCGGGGCCGACCGATCCCGACCTGCTTCCGGTGCTGAGCGTGGCTACCTTGATCGGCGGGTCGGTCACTGCTGCCGCCCGCCTGGCGCGGCTGGGTCCGATCCTGACCTTCCTTCTCGGGCTGGCGGGTACGGGTTTGGTTTTTGCCCGCCTGACGGCTGCCAGCACCCTCGCCGCCGGACTCATGCCCACCGGCTCGACCCCGGCCGCAGTAGGAGCGGAGATGACCGTTGCGCTCGAGCTGATCAGATTCGGGTCGGCTCCTGTTACTGCCTCTCCGGGCCTTATCGCCGTTCTGGCGGTGGTCTTCTGGACGCTGGGAGCCCTGGCGGCCGCGGGCATGATGGCCCGCCGTCCTCTGCTCGCCACGATCCCCACGCTTTCCTTCTACCTACTGTCCGCTACGTTCGATCGTCGTCCTCCCGAGTGGTGGGCACCGGCGGGGCTGGTCATCATCGGGGCAATCGCGTTCTGGGCAGGAGCAACTGATCGCAGCGGCGGGAGAGCGCGCCTCCGACCGTCGGGGCAGCCCTTGGCATCGCAAAATCTCGCGCTCGCGATTCTGATGGTCGTGGTGGTGGCCTTGGCCGGAACCTTTTCCACCTTCCGCTTTGCCGCCGCGGTCCCTGAGTCGGGAATGGTGGCCTGGCGCAATCCCACCGGATTCGGCGGCGGTCTTTTCGGGGGTTTCTCCTACAACCTGTTTACGTCGATGCAGCAAGATCTCCGAAGCGAGAGCCCCGAGATCCTTTTCCTGGCCCGGGTATCCGAATCAGCTCCGCCGCCAAGCGAGCTCTACTGGAAACTGATCACGCTGGATACCTTCGATGGCACCTACTGGCTTCCTGCCAACCTTGGCATTCGTCGTGCCGAGAGCCCGTCTCACTGGGAAGCGAATGACTTCGCTTTTCAAGGTGGAACGGTGCTGGTCGAGAGCGTGGTGAGGATTTCCGCCCTCAGGCAGAACTACCTCCCCGTCCTCTACTCCCCCCGTAGCTTGCAAAGCGACGACCGGCTCTTGAACGCCAGCCATCGGAGCCGAGAGGACGGATCCATCAAGTTCGACGCCCGCACCAAAGAGGGACTCGAGTATCGAGTGATCTCTGAGATGCCGGTTCCCAATTTGGCAGTCCTGGCCACTGTGGGAGACAGCCTCTCTCCCATGTTCCAGAACGCCCAGGAGGAGGGTTTCTTCAACCTGCCACCAGCAGCAAGTCCTTCGGAACCGCCATCCCCTCGTTTGACCAGCTTGTATACCGATCTTCCCGACGACTTCTCCGACGTCACCAGGGCACTCGCCCGCCAAGTGACAGTGCGGGCGGGAACGGATTTCGAACGGGGCCTCGTGCTCGAGGAGTTCTTTCGCAATACCGGTCAGTTCTCCTACGACCTGGAGGTCTCGACCGGCCACTCGGCCCTCGAACTAGAAGAGTGGATGCTCGATCCAGAGAGCCGCAACTACCGGCGGGGATATTGCGAACAGTTTGCCTCGGCGATGGCAGTAATGGCCCGTGCCCTCGGAATTCCAGCCCGGGTCGTGATTGGTTTCTCGCCGGGAGAAATCCAGAACCAGGCCGATGGTGGTGAGGTCATCGTCGTGCGGGCCCGCAACGCCCATGCCTGGGTGGAGCTGTACATGGAAGGTCAGGGTTGGGTTCGCTTTGATCCCACACCCCGCGCCGACGGCAGCAATCCGGCGACGGCCTCTCAGGTCGGATTCGATCCCAACCAGTTCCTACCGGAGCCCACCGATCCGTCGCAGGCGACGACGGCGCTTCCTGGATCACTCGCCGGCATCGATCGACGATTCCTCGAAGAAGGAGCCGATCCCACGCTCGGCCGGCCGACCGCCTCCTCCGGTACCGTGAGCTGGGTCTGGTGGCAGGTGCCGATAGCTCTGCTGGCCCTGATTCCAATCACAAAGCTTGCGCGCCGGACCGCTCGGCTGCGCAGGCTCGAGGACGGCGATGTCACCGCAGGTTGGGCCGAGCTGGTCGACCGATTGTCTGATCTCGGTCATCGTCCGCCGCCGTCGCAAACTCCCGCTGAGATCGCGGCTTGGTTTGAAAGTGGCCCACCGGGGCTGCGGCCTCTAGCCGAACGGGTGTCGGCCTATCTCTTCGGCAATCGGCCTATTACCGACGGCAAAGCCGCGCTTGAATTGGCCGAACGATCAGTTCAGCGGCAATATCCCCGCTGGCGGTGGTGGCTCACCTGGTTCCAGCCAGCGAGCCTCCTCGCCGACCTCGCCGGTCCCACGCTTCAGCTCCGATCTAGCCGTCGCCTGAGGCCTGTCGCTCCTCGCTGACGTCGTCTTCGACCCGGCGCAGCATCTGCAGGAATAAGTCCCGATCGAGCTCGAATCGGCTGACATCCTCGATCACTTCCCGGGTGATCTGATCGAGTTCGGCAAAAAAGGCGAGCTGACCCTCCCGTAGGGCATCGAGCACCAGCCCGTCTTCGGCCCCGATCTCGTAGAGAGACTTGCCCTCCGAGATCAGTTTCATCTGGCTCATGTGCATCTCCATGTCGCCGTGACGCCGGAGGTAGTCCCAAGCCCGTCGCACCCGCTGCAGCGACATCCCGTTGACGATCAGCGAGTGCACGACGCGCAGCGCGACTAGGTCACGAAACGAATAGAGACGCCGGACTCCCGGCCTGCCCCCTGTCTGTTGGATGCTCGGCTTTACTAGCGACATCCGGTCCCAATAGCGCAACTGGTGTGCTGTGCAGTTGGTCAGCCTGCACGTCTGCTCCGCCGTAAAAGCCTGCTGCTGCAACGATCCTCTCCTCCCAACTGGCCAGCGGCCAACAACGAACCGAATCGATCGCGTCTCGATAGAAACATCGGAAGCGGCATCACGATCGGTATCCCTCCAAAATATTTGTCCGCCGACTACCCCTCGTTTGATGATGTGTGATCGGCGGGTGCGCCACTGTAGCGGCGTCAATCAGTCGCGTCTGAAACGACGGCGTCCTTTATTGCGAAGTGTGTTTTCGTTTTCTTCGCTCTCTGATTCGCCACTGCTCTGACGCGCCAAGAACCTCTGCACCAGGTAGTTGGCACTCCATACAACGAGCACAAATCCACCAACCGCAGCGAACGTGTTGCGACTGAACGCGATCGCGACCAAGGTAAGTCCTGCCACTACACCGATCGTCGCCCATCGGTTGCCGTTGTTGCCGCTGCGATCGATGCGGCGGACAGCTCGCACCAAGTTTGGATCTTCCGCGTGGAAGTGACGCTCGATCTCCGCCAGGATCTTTTGCTCCCGGTCACTCAGCGGCATGACCTCTGACTCCTGTTCTTTCATCCGAGGCGACTGACGTCAGTATACGAACTCGGGATTCAATTTGACCGGGGATGATGGATCCCTTTTCCCGATTGAACGTCCTCGCCAATCACTACTCGCGCCGGGCCCACTGAATCGTCGCCGAAGCGCTGGCGCACGGAGGCGATGGCACCGCTGACGTCATCCCAGCGAGGATCGGAATCGGTCGTTGTCTGACGGGAATCGAGAGCTTCGTCGAGACGCGATAGGGCGACCCCGAGGAGACGCACCGGGCGGGTCCCATCGAACTGCTGACGCAGCAGGCGAGCGGAGGCAAAGAGATCGTGGGCGCTCGTGGCGGTTGTGGCTCGAGTGGTTTGGCGAACAACTGTTTCGAAATTCGAGTAACGCACTGTGACCGAGACCGTGCGGCCACCCATGTTGGCGAGCCGAAGACGAGAGCCGAGCCGATCGCAGAGCCGCAAAAGCTCGGTGTCAATCTGCTCGGGGCTGTGGAGGTCGTATTCATAGGTCTCGGAGACCGACATCGACTTCATCCCCCGAGTGGAGACGATCGGCCGGTCGTCGTGGCCCCGAGCCAGGGCAGCCAGATGCAAACCCGCCGACTTCCCCAGGCGGCGCACCAGCAACTCCGGGCCCAGTTGGGCGAGATCGCCCACCGTGGTCACCCCTAGGCCTTCGAGGGCGGCCACAGTGGCCTCCCCCACCCCCGAGATCGCCCGCACCGGCAGCGGATGAAGGAACTTCAGGGTCTCTGCCACCGCGACATGCCGGAGACCGTCGGGCTTGGCTGCCTCAGAAGCAAGTTTGGCAACCAGCTTGTTGGCCCCGACTCCGACCGAAACCGGAAGGTTGAGCTGTTGGCGGATCGTTGCCCGCAGCGCCTCCCCGACGTCGGCCGGGCCGGGATAGTGACGACGCAGACCAGAGATGTCGAGGTAGGCCTCATCAAGGGAGAGTCCCTCCACCTCCGGGGTGAAGCTCGAGAAGATTGCGAAGACCGCGGAGGAAACATCGGAGTAGTGAGCGTGATCGGGCGGAACGATCACCAGATCAGGGCAAGCCGATTTGGCGCGTGCCATCGGTATGGCCGAATGGATGCCGAACACCCGAGCCTCATAACTAGCGGCCGCTACGACGCCTCGCCGACCGGCACCGCCCACCACCACCGGCCGGCCACGAAGCGATGGATCCCGCCGGCGCTCGACCTCGACGAAGAAAGCGTCCATGTCGGCGTGGAGAATTTTTTCTGCGAAGCTCACGGCCATGTCAGTCGTTCCCGCTGACCTTACGCGAACCCAGGGTTGTAGAGGCTGTCCTACAGCCTCTACAGCCCAGAGAACGTGAAAACAATGCGGCATCTGTGGGCGAGCGGACTGGCTCTCGCCTCGGCGCTCATCTGGTCCTGGGCCCTGGTTGACGAGCCCGCTCCCTGGCATCGGAGCTCCGCCGTCATCCTCGCCGCCACCCTCCTGGTGGTGACAACGCTCGGGGTGGTGGCCATCCTGATCGAGAGCAGCCGGCTCGGTTATCGCCTGATAGTGGCGGCAACTGCGATCGAGGCCACCGTCGGCCTGCTCCACGAGCGTTCGGGTGCCTGGTACATCGGGGTAGCGATGCTCGGCCCGACGGCGTTCATGCTGGCCGATCCGACCCTGGGAGGGTGGGTAAGGCGACGGGCGTCGGCGGCGCCGGTCCCCACTCGGGCGGTGTCGCTGGGGATGATCCTTCTCGCCGCTACGGGAATCTGCGCCCTCGTGACGCTGGAGAAGGACCCGGGTCCACTCGGGGTCCTGACGGCGGCATCCTGGCTCGTTCTCTTCGTTTATGCCCGTCGCCTCCCGGGAGCGCTCCTTAGCGCCCGAGCGGGTCCCCCGCTCCTCGCCCTCGGCACCATCTGGCTCCCCTCACCTGGGCGTTGGGTGTGGCTCGGTCTGATGATCTCGGCCACCTACCTGGCATCGTCGGGCGACGTCCGGCTGGCTATTCGTCCGCTCATCGAGCGAGGCTCGCGGTTGATGATCCCTCCCGAGTTGGCCCCTGAAGAGATCAGACGGGCCCTCGATAAGGACTCATGAAGCCCAACCCCTACCTCGTGATCCCCTCTTTGGTGCTAGGGGTTCTCGTCGGGGGGATGGGGTTTGTAATCACCAATGTCTCCTGTCGGGCCGAACAGCCGGCGCCCGCACCCGGATGCCCGCTGACTGCGGGTTTGATCGGCCTGGCTGCATTCTTCGTCGCCAGCGTCGGGCTCCTGGTCGTGCTGGCGTTGACAGCCCGTTCGATCGCCGAGTACCGCCAGCAGCGCGACAAGGAGCCGGGCTAGGCCGAGTCAGCCCCGGCCACCCGGGCCGAGGCTAAGACCAGGGCGACGTTGTGCCCGCCGAATCCGAACGAATTCGACATCGCGTAGTCGCCCGTGAAAGGGCGAGCCTCGTTGGGGACATAGTCAAGATCGCACTCGGGATCGGCGGTCTCCTGGTTGATCGTGGGCGGCAGGGTTCCCTCGTTGAGGGCCAGCAAAGAGACGACTGCTTCCACCGCCCCGGCCCCCCCGAGGATATGGCCTGTCATCGATTTGGTCGACGAGACGGGAACCCGATAGGCATCGTCGCCGAGGGCGATCTTGATTGCCGTCGTCTCGGTGGCATCGTTGGCTTCGGTAGAAGTGCCGTGGGCATTGATGTAGGCAATGTCCGCGGATGTCAAGGAAGCATCGGCCAGCGCCGCCTTCATCGCTCGGGCGGCTCCCGTGCCCCCCGGACGGGGAAGCGTGATGTGATAGGCGTCGGCCGACATCCCGTAGCCGACGATCTCGCCTAGGATTTCCGCCCCGCGGGAGACGGCACGGTCTCGATCCTCAAGCACCAGGGCTCCCCCGCCCTCTCCCATCACGAATCCGTCGCGATCGGCATCAAAAGGACGAGAGGCGGCGGTGGGATCGTCGTTACGAACCGAAAGGGCACGCGACTGATTGAAGCCGGCTACTCCGTAAGTGGTAATAGCGGCCTCGGAGCCTCCAGCAAGCATGATATCGGCTGCCCCGCGCCGGATCACCTCGGCGGCATCCCCGATGGCATTGGCCGAGGCCGAACAGGCAGTGACGACACAGCTCACCGGCCCCAGCAGGTTGTTCTCGATCGACGCCAAACCCGCCGCCATGTTGGCGATGATCTTGGGAATCCCGATCGGACTGACTCGATCGGGACCTCGCTCGAGCATCACCGCCACTTCGTCGATAAAGGTCCCCATCCCTCCGAAGCCGGCGCCCACCATCACCCCCGCTCGTTCGTTGTCGGGGTCGTCGGGTCCCAAAGCGATCTTGGCCTGAGCCAGGGCTTGGCGGCCTGCCACCAGGAAGAACTGGGAGAAGGGATCGATGCGGCGGACCTCGCGCTTGTCGAAATGGTCCGCAGGGTGGAAATCCTTCACCTCGCCCGCGATTCGCGTCCGATAGCCGGTGGTGTCGAAGTGGGTGATCGGACCTATCCCGGAGCGACCAGAAACGACCGCCTCCCAGAGGGTTTCGAGGTCGTTGCCAACCGGGGTGACCACCCCCATCCCGGTGACGACTACTCGTCGTCGCATGAGTTCAGGAGTTGAGCTTCTGGTGAACCAGGTCGATGGCTTCGCCGACGGTGTGGATGTGCTCGGCTTCGTCGTCAGGAATCTTCACCCCGAACTCGTCCTCCATCGCCATCAGCAACTCGACTACTCCCAACGAGTCGACGTCGAGGTCGGTCTCGAAGTTGGCGCCCGGGTTGATCTTGTCGGCATCGAGGCCGAGCTCGGACACGAGCACGTCCCGCAACCGCGTTTCGATATCTGTCTTTTCCATCGGATCAGTTCTCTCCTGTTCTTCTAGCTGGCATTAAAGCGCCAGACCGCCGTCTACCGCTAAAACCTGTCCGGTGACGTAGGACGCCTGGTCGGATGCGAGGAAGGCCACCACCCCCGCCACCTCCTCCGGCTCCCCGAACCGTCCCAGACTGAGCGAGGACAAAACCCCCTGCTTGACGTCCTCCGCCAGGGCATCGGTCATATCGGTGGTGATGAAACCCGGAGCGACGACATTGGCAGTGATCCCGCGGCTCCCCACCTCCTTCGCCACCGACTTGGTGAACCCGATGAGACCGGCTTTTGAGGCGGCGTAGTTGGCCTGACCTGGGTTGCCGGTGATCCCGGCTACGGATGAGATCGAGACGATCCTTCCGAAGTGGCTCCGGAGCATCGACTTCAGGGCCGCTTTGGTGCAAAGGAAGGCCGAGCGCAGGTTGGTAGCGATGACCCGGTCGAATTCTTCGGGGCTCATCCGGAGGAGAAGATTGTCGGCGGTGATCCCGGCGTTGTTGACCAGGATCCCGACCGGACCCAGATGGTCGGTGATGCCCGCGAAGAGATCCTCCACCGCCTGGGCATCGGAAACATCTGCTCCGAAGGCCCTGGCCCTGCCACCCTGGCTGGCGATCTCCGAGACGACCGTCTCTGCTGCCGCCTCCGACGTGGAGAAGTTGACAGCGACCCCGTGCCCGGCTTTCGCCAGCGCCAGGGCGATCGCACGACCGATCCCCCGGGAAGCCCCGGTGACGAGGGCGGTGCGGGTCACGAACCGGCCGGTTGTCCGAAGAACTCGAGGTTCGAAGCCAGCAGATCCATCGTGCTGCGGACATTGCGCGGAAGAGCGGCGTCGCTTTGGCCCAGGGGTTCGACCCGCTTACCCCAGCGGATAACCGCCGCCCCCCAGGAGAGTCCGGCGCCGAAGGCGGCCAGCACGATGACTGCCCCCGGCTTGATGCGGTGCGCCTCGAGCGCCTCGACCAGGGCGACGGGAATCGTGGCGGCCGAGGTGTTGCCATAGGACTCGATGTTGATCATCACCTTCGCCGGGTCGAGTTTGAGCCGGCGAGCGGTGGCGTCGATGATCCGGACATTGGCCTGGTGAGGGATCAGGAGACCGATCTCGTCCAGCCCGATCCCCGCCTTTTCAAGGACTCGGATCGAGGCATCACCCATCGTGGTCACGGCCCGGCGGAAAACCTCAGGTCCATCCATATGAAACCCGGATTGACGAGGATCGGGCTGGCCTCGGTCTCCGGCGGTCCCATCCTGGGGGATGCAGAGGATCGAGGCGGCCGAGCCGTCCATTCCCAGCTCGGAAGCGAGAAGGCCCACGTCCTCATCGGTGGCCTCCAAGAGGACGGCCCCGGCTCCGTCACCAAAAAGCACTGCTGTTGCCCGGTTGGTGAAATCGAGGTGATAGTGAAGCTTCTCGGCCCCGATCACCAGCACGGTGCGGTGGGTTCCGGCGGCGATCATGTTCGCACCGACCACCAGTGAATAGATGAAGCCCGAGCAGGCGGCATTGACGTCGAAGGCGCCAGCTTGCCAGGCCTCCATCTTGGCCTGGACCAAAGAAGCGGTAGACGGAATCAGGGAATCGCCGGAGCAGGTGCCGACGATGATCAGGTCGAGATCGGCGGCCGTCTTTCCGGCCGCAGCCAGGGCATGGGCACCGGCCACGGCGGCCATGTCCGAGACCTCAACGTGGGAGATGCGCCGCTCTTTGATCCCGGTCCGGGTGGTGATCCACTCGTCGGTGGTGTCGACGATCTGCTCGAGATCGTGATTGGAGAGCACCGCTTCAGGCATGCACTTTCCCCAACCGGTGATCATCGAATTGGCCATCGTCCCTCCTGTCTCAATCGATGGTACCGAGTGCCCCCACCAGGGGAAGGATCCCTCCGGTGTCGGAGACAGCCAGATAGCGGAGGCCGGGGACCGATCGCTTGGCCAGTCCGGCCGTGACATCGCCTGGTCCCACGTGGGCGAAAATGTCGATGCCCGTGGCAGCCATCGCCTGGAGCGTTTCGGCGAACCGCACCGGGGAAGTGACTTGGCGAACCAGTTGGTCCTTCGTGCCTTCGAGCTGATGAGGCTTGGCGGTGACGTTGCTCCATACGCCGAAGTGCGGAGGCCCGAACTCCACCCCCGCCAGGGCCGCCTCCAACCGATCGGCAGCCGCGCCCATGAACGGGGAATGGAACGCTCCCCCCACCTTCAAACGAATCACTCGTTTGATCCCGAAGTTAGCCATCTCGGCTTCGATCCAGTCGAGATCCTCGGCTCCGCCGGCGACCACGATTTGGCCAGGAGCATTGATGTTGGCAACGAAGAGGCGACCCCCCATCTGCCGACGGGCGAGGGTGACGCTCTCAGCGGCATCGAGGTCGACGCCGATCAGGGCCGCCATCCCCGACGCCTCTTGGTCGGCAGCGCCCGCCATGGCCCGACCCCGCTCGGCCACCACCGCCAGCCCTTGCCGGAAGTCGAGTGCACCGGCGGCCGCCAACGCCGTGTACTCGCCGAGAGAATGGCCGGCGGCGGCCGTGGGGGCTTCGGGCAATTCCTTGGCGAGCTCGTCCCAGAGGGCGAAGCTAATTGCGTAAAGAGCTGGTTGGGCGTATTCGGTGCGGATGAGCTCCTCGTCGTCAGCTTCGAGACACATCCGCCGGAGCGACCAGCCGAGGATGTCGTCGGTGGCGGTGCCCAACAAATCCGGTCGACGATCGAAGAGATCGGCCCCCATTCCCCGAAACTGGCTTCCCTGACCGGGAAAGAGAACCGCGAGGGCCACGGGATCGTCAGCCGAGGCTGCGAACGAGGCGGTCGACGTCTGCGCGGTTGACGTCGCGATGAGTTACCAGGCGGAGGATGCCGCCCAACGCCGGATTGATTTTGATCCCGCCCAGCGCCAACGACTCTCGCCACTCGGCAAGCGGAAGAGGGAGGCGCTCGGGCTGGATCTGCACCATGTTGGTCTCCACCTGGGCCAGATCGACGAGACCCGGAAACCCGTGATCAAGGCGTTCGCCGAGGTATCGGGCGAGTTCGTGATCTTCCTTGAGTCGATCCCGATCGCGGAGGGCGATCCGAGCGGCGGCGGCGACAACGCCCGCCTGTCGCATTCCTCCCCCCATTCGTTTGCGGAGATACCGGGCTTCGTTCATCATCTCTTCGCTTCCGCACAGCACCGACCCCACCGGGGCACCGAGGCCCTTCGAGAAGCAAAACTGCACGGTGTCGGCTGTGGCGGCAAAAGAGTCGGCTGTTACTCCGGACGCAATTACGGCATTGAAGATCCGGGCCCCGTCAAGGTGGATGGCCAGGCCGTGGCGGCGAGCGGCGGCACTGGTTTCTGTCATCAAGTCGTAAGGGACGACCCTGCCACCAGAGAGGTTGTGGGTGTTCTCCCACACCATCAACCTGATCCGGGGAAAAAACCCGGCCTGGGCGACGGCCGCCTCGACCTGAGCCGCGGTTACCCGGCCCGCGCTCGAATCGACGGTGCGAAAGGCGACCCCGGATAGGGCCGCTGGTCCTCCGGCCTCGACGTTGCGGGTGTGGACGCCGGGATCGGCCAGGACATCGTCTCCGGGTTTGGTCTGCATCATCACTGCGATCTGGTTTCCCATTGTCCCGGTTGGCATAAAAACGGCCGCTTCCTTGCCAACCACGGCCGCAGCTTCTTCCTCGAGGGCATTGACCGAGGGGTCGTCGTGATAGACGTCGTCTCCCACTTCGGCCGCCGCCATGGCCCGGCGCATTTCCTCGGTCGGACGGGTGACGGTGTCGGAGCGAAAGTCGGCTATCCCGTCGGCGAAAGGCATCGGCCCCGAGGGTAGTGGGCGCTTCCGTGTCGATTTACCGGGGGGCGAGTTGGGCTTACGACCCGGTAAGTCGACACGGAATGTCAGAGGCGGTCGAGCGCCTTGCGGATCCCGCGCACTGCCTGGGCGATGCGGTGCTCGTTCTCGACCAGGGCAAACCGAACATGGGAATCACCGCTCGGTCCAAAACCGATCCCCGGGCTGACCGCCACCTTGGCCCGGTCGAGCAGGTCGAGGGTGAAAGCCATCGACCCTTGATCGTGATAGGGATCGGGGATGGGGGCCCACACGAACATCGTCCCGGTTGGTCGCTCTACCTTCCAACCGTTGCGACTTAGTCCATCGACGAGAACGTTCCGGCGCCTTTCATACGTCTCGCAGACCTCGCCAACGTATTCGTCCCCTTCGTTGAGGGCGATGATCGAGGCAATCTGGATCGGCTGGAAGGTGCCGTAGTCGAGATAGCTCTTGAGCTTGCCGAGGGCGGCGATCGCCTCCGGTTTGCCGACACAAAATCCCATCCTCCATCCCGCCATCGAGTGTCCCTTGGTCAGGGTGTAGAGCTCGACCGCCACGTCCTTGGCCCCCTCCACCTCGAGAATCGACGGAGGTTGGTAGCCGTCAAACGAAATATCGGCGTAGGCGAAATCGTGCACCACGAAAAACCCATGCCGGTGGGCCAGATCCACCAGTGTCTGGAAGAACTCGAGATCGACGCAGGTCGTCGTGGGGTTGTGAGGAAAGGAGCAGATGACAACTCGTGGGTGGGGCCGGCGAGTGGCTTCCTCTTCCAGGGCTTCGAAGTACGCATCATCAGAAGGAACGGAGAGGCGGCGGATCTCGGCCCCGGCGAGACCGGGGGCATAGATGTGGATCGGATAGGAAGGCTCGGGCACCAGAGCCACGTCGCCGGGTTCCACCAGCACCCAGAGCAGGTGAGAGAGACCCTCCTTGGCCCCGATGGTGGCTATGACCTCGGTCTCGGGGTCGAGGGTGACGCCAAAGCGCCGCTGATAACGATCGGCCACCGCCTTGCGTAGGTTGGGCAGCCCCCGACTCACCGAGTAGCGGTGGTTGCGGGGGTTCTGGGCGGCCTCGATCAGCTTGTCAACCACGCCCACCGCGGACGGGATGTCGGGGTTGCCAAAACCCAGGTCGATAATGTCTTCCCCCGCCCGCCGGGCCTCGAGCTTGCGCTGGTTCACGGTCCCGAACACATACGGCGGCAAGCGATCGATGCGCCGGAACTCCATACCCCCGATTCTGGCCGCTTTCGGCTTTTTCGCTACGCGGGGGCGCCGGAATCCGGCACCTCGGCGTCATAAAAACGGTGTTATGAGAGCACAGACTGTGCCATGAGCTCCCAGTTGGGGGGGCGATTGGGGACCACCGACACCACGATCTCGTCGACTAACTCACTGATCTCCTTCAGGTGTCGTTTGATGACCGGCGGGGTGCCGGCCACCGCTCCCTCCGCGCCGCCGCGTTCGGCGACCTGTTTCGAGAGCGCCGCCTCGTCCCCCGCGATGAGAAGGGTTCCTCCCCAGGAGACGGTGAACGCCCTCTCGCCCACCATCTCTCGCACCTCGGAGGCTTCTGCCGACAGCTCGGCCACATCGGCGCCCCAAGCGTTCCAGCCGTCAGCCAGACGAGCAGCGAGCTCGCGTACCAGCCGGTGGCGGCCTCCGACCCATACCGGCATGGCCGGCGCCAAAGCTCTGACGGCGGAGATCGTTTCGGCCAGCTGGGCCAGACGCTCCTTCAAGGGCGGAAACGTCTCTCCGAACCGGTGCGCCTCGTCAGCCGATAACGAGTCACCGACTCCGAGACCGATCACTGCTCGTCCTGGAGCGATCGCTCCGAGTGTTGCCGCCACCGCGGCGTTGATCGCGGGCGGCCGCAAGGTCACTCGCAGGACCAGCGCACCCACCGACACGCCGGTACTCGCTCCCAGGGCTCCCAGGGTGGTGGTCAATTCCAAGACCGGCCGATGGGGATCTCCCAAAGGCAGCAGGTGGTCGAACGCGAACAGCCCTTTCAGTCCGTAGTCCGCCGCTCGCGACGCCAGGGTGAGGAGGTGGGTAGGGTCGGTGGAGAATTGGGGGATAGTCAGCGAAACCGGGACCATCAGCTTCCGGCCAACCGCCCCAGAAGTTTGCGAATCTTTTGCGGAACAAAGTCGTTGACCGTGCTCAGGGCCGAGCGGACCATCTCCAAGATGTCCTGGGGTCCGTCCCAATGCTCGAGGACGATTTCTTCGCCCGCCCGCTCGATGAGGTGATTGAGGGCGAAGGCGACGAGAAAGAGGTCGTCGAGGATTCCCGCCACCGGGATCATCTCGGGGATGATGTCGATGGGTGATAGCACATAGCCCACCGCCGCCAACAGCACCAGCTTCGATCGTCGGGGTACCCGAGGGTCCTTCACCAGCCTGCTCAAAAGCTTGACGAGGTTGGGAAGCATCAGCACCGTGTCCTTGGCCAGTTGACGAGCCTGGATAGCGCCCCCGGACTGGGGAGGTATGACTTCGTCCGGTCGCACTGAGCCGCTCGGCCGCTCATTCCCCTTCATCTGGCCCTTTCATCTGGTCAGGATAAGTCGTCTGACCCCCTAGCGGCTGGCAGCAATGCAGCCCCCACCGCCCCCGCCCACATTCCGAACCGTCCGGCCACGATCGGTGTCGATTCACGATGGTCGGCACCTTCCAGCACGTAGCCGATTTCGGAACGTGCTGGCGCCAAGATCTCCTCACCTGCGCCAGCGATCACGCCGCCGCCGACGACTACGACCTCGGGATCGAGCAGCGCGATCAAATTGGCCAGTCCCCTCCCCAGCCAACGACCCGCCCCCTCGAGAATGGCAGCCGCCCTTCTGTCCCCCGCCTGGGCCGCGGAAGCGATAGTTGAAGCAGTCGCCGCGGGTCTTCCCGCTCCCCATTGTTGAGCCAGCCTCCATCCCGACACCACCGTCTCCCAGCACCCGTCCCGACCGCACGGACATCGAATTCCCTCGGGAACCATCCTCATGTGACCTGCCTCCCCCGCCAATCCTCGGCCTCGAAATAACTGGCCAGCGATCACCAAGCCCATCCCGATCCCGGTCCCGACCATGACCGCCAGCACCGAGTCGGCTCCTGCCCCCGGTCCGAGTCGGCTCTCGGCCAGGGCGGCGCAATTGGCATCGTTGTCGACCGACACCCGGCGGCCGAGAAGCCGACCGAGTTCGGAGGCGACCTCGACATTGACGGACGGTATGTGGGGTGCCCAGATCAGGCGCCCGGCTCGATGATCGACCAGCCCGGCAACACCGACCCCCACTGATTCTTCGTTATTGAAGCTCTGGACGAGGTCGGCGGTTTGCTCGAGCCAGCCCGTATCCAGGCGCTTGACTTGTCGCTCCGTCTCGACCGCGCCCGCACCCAACCGCACCGCCTTGAGGTGCGAGCCGCCAATGTCAATGCCGATCATGAGCGGCGTCGCCGGATCGCGCCCCCGTCCCCGCCTACGGCGGTACTCCCCCCCATGATTCTTCCCTCCCCGGCAGTACTCCTCCCGATCATTCCCCCCTCCCCGGCTGCGCCGGTACTCCCCCCTTCGGGGGGAGAAACTCTCATTCGATGTCGATTCGTTGCGGGCCCCGAGGAGCGTCCTCGTCGGGCCGGCCGACCTTGGCCAGCTCATCGAGTACCGCCGAGAGGGCCCGGAGGCCTTCGACTCCGGCCATCGCCAGGTGATAGGCGAACCGCTTTCCAGCGCGCCGCAGCGCTTCCAGAGTCTCGGATTCCGTCATTTCTTCTTTCTCTGGGGAACCGGGCCGAAGTTGACCCGCAAGGTCCCCTTCTCGAGCTTGGCTCTGGTCACCTGGCGGCGGCGGAGACTATCCGGTAACACGAAGGAGCGCCGGTAGGGACCCACCTGCAGATACAACTCCGAACCATGGCGGAAGACATCGAGGTCGCCCTTGTCAACGAACGGCACCTTCATCTCCATGGTCACTTCGCCACCCTTCTCGGTGACACGGAAGGGGCTATGTCCGGCGAAGTCCGTCACGGGGTCCTGGGACTGATACAACTCTTCGGCCATCGTCCGCAGCCGGTCGATCCCGACCATCTCGTCGTCAAAAAGGCGAAGCCGAAGTCGGGGAACATCAGCGAAGCCGGAGTCGATGGCTTCGAGGTGCCCCTTCTGGATCGAACGCCAGCGATCGAAGTAGGGGTCGGAGACGATGTCAGGCAGGACGCGGTTGACCACCACTCCATCCACCCCGTATCCGAAAAGGCCGAGGTAGGTAAATGTGCGGCGAGCCTCGTCGATCACCATCTTCTCGGGGTTGACTACCAGCCGGGCCGAGGTCAGCTGAGGATTCGAGAGCAGGGCCTTGACCTTCTCGATCCCTTCGAAGACCGACTGGGCGGCCTGAAAGACGTTGTCCTCGGGAACCGGAAGATCGGTCAGACGGGTGAGAAGCGGGCGGGCGGCCCGCATGATCCTCCGCTCGGCCGGCATCACCCGCTCGAAGTACCAGCTCAGCACCTCCGGGAGCGAAAGCAGGCGCAACGTTTCCGCAGTGGGAGCGCAATCGACGATGACCACGTCGTATTGCCGGGAGGCAGCGTGGCGCTCCACTTCCAAGAGAGCGAACAGCTCGTCCATCCCCGGGAAGACCAGGAACTCCTCTGCCTCGATCCCGCTTACTCCCCCCCAGTCGAAGACCTGCATGATCTGGTCGCGGATTGATCCCCAGTGACGGTCGAGCTGGCTTTGGGTGTCGATCTGCTGACCCCAAAGACCCGGCAGGATTTCGCTCTCGACATCGCC
>JBOGEX010000007.1:0-14370 GCA_050741915.1 Acidimicrobiia bacterium | reverse complement strand
GCCTTGGCCTGGTCGATCCAGGCGAGAGTGCGAGCATCCATGTTGCCTCCTTGTCTGATGGACATGGGGAAAGCTAGGGAGAGGGTGTGACAGATCGACTCTCCGAGCCGGTGATGATGCCGTAACGGTCGGTCGTCCCCCGAGCGGGTTTTAGAAAGGGAGATCCCTCTGCAATGAGCACTGGTGCCGGCGAGGGTTACGCCGGCGCAGGCGGCCCGAATCTGATTATGCCAAGGCGTTGGCTCGCCGGTAGCGACCGGGGGTTGTGCCCGTCTGGTGTCGGAAAGCCTCGTGGAAACGGCTAGCCGAGCGAAAACCACTGTCGATGGCGATCTTCAACACGTCGTCGGACGTCGTGATCAACCGTCGCTGGGCTTCGGCGACCCGCTGGCGGGTCAGGTAGTCGATCAGCGTCATACCGGCTTGGCGCCGGAACAGTCGCATCGCGTAGTTCGGGTGAAGCGAGACGTGGCGGGCGATATCTTCAACCCTGATCGGCTCGGCGAATCGCGTGCTCAGATAACATGCCATTCGCTCAACAATGCTCTCCGAGGAGTCGCCACTTCGTTGCGGAAGCACACTTGCATCTTGGGCTTCGAGCGTCCCCATCCCTCCCTCCGATACCTGGGTTTCGAACCCGCGCAGGAACAGCCGGCGAAACCGGGCCTCGACCTCGAGTTCGACAATCCGACGCCACGGGAGCTCTCGCCGGTCGAGCATTGTTGACCAACGCTCGATTGCTCCGATGTCGCCTGGCTCGGATTCCGACTCGAGTACCAGCCGGCCAGCGAGTAGTGCGGCGCTGAGTTCTGGCGGAGCGCCCCATTTCCAGAGCCACGACATCGGTAGGAGCATCCAGCACGCTTCGGTTTGGGGGTGTTGACCGAACGCGTGATGCGGGATTGCGGCCCAGAACACTCCCAGGCGACCCGGCTCCAGCCGGACTCGGACTCCGCCCATGAGGTAGGCGGCCCAACCGGTAACGATCAGATTCACCTCGACATCGTTATGGCGGTGCGCCCGGCTCATACTTCCGAACCGGGCACGTTTCCAGACCTGGAATCCGTACTCGCCAGAATCGTCGACGGTGCCCGAAACGTCCAAGAAGGTCAGAATACTGCATGAATACCGCAGGATGGAGGAGGACTTCTAGATCATGACGCCCCTATTTTCCAATGAGAAGGAGGCCTGTCGTGGGGCTAAAACTCGGTCTCATTGGATCCGGCCTGTTTGGGAGCAGATTCATCCCGCTGTTTCAAGCTCATCCGGACGTCGACGAGATCGCTTTGGCGGAGTCCGTTCCTGAGCGACGGAATCGATACGGCCGCCAGTTTGGGATCGAGTCGCTGTTCGATTCGCATGAGGAGTTGTTGGCGTCTCCTGTAGATGCGGTGGCCATCTTCACGCAGCGCTGGACGCATGCTCCGATAGCCCTGGCCGCGCTCTCCGCCGGCAAGCACGTTTACTCAGCGGTACCCGCTGCCACCACGGCTGAGGAGATGCGATTGCTGATCGACATGGTGGCCGAGACCGCGCTCACATACATGGTCGGTGAGACGAGCTACTACTACCCGGCAGCCATATTCAGCCGGGAGCGCTTCGCTCGTGGTGATTTCGGCCGGTTCGTCTATGGCGAGGGCGAATACCTCCATGACATGAGCCTGGGCTTCTACGAGGCCTACGAGCACAGCGGCGGTGCGAACTGGAAGTCAACTGCCAGTTTCCCTCCGATGCTGTACCCGACGCACAGCATCGCCATGGTGCTGTCGGTCACCGGCGCTCGCATGACCTCAGTGTCGTGTCTGGGCCAAATCGACTCTCACAATGATGGGGTGTTCGACCAGGCCGTGTCTGAGTGGGCGAACGCCATGAGCAACCAGACAGCCCTGTTCAGAACCTCGGACGGTGGGATGTGCAGAATCAACGAGTTCCGACGGGTCGGATACCACGCCTCTCCCCAGCCTGAGGTACGCCTTAGCCTCTTTGGCACGCGGGCGTCGTTCGAGCAACAGACAAGCGCAGCCTCGTGGAACACCCTTGATGGCGAATTCGTCGACGTCACGGAGCTGTTACGCACCGAGCCCGGCATCACCGAACTGGACGAACCAATCTCCAAGGATCTCGCAGCGTCATTCTCGGGAGGCTTCGCCCCCATCCACGACGTCAGCCGGCTGCCTCACGCCTTCTCGGGTATGCCGAACGGCCATGAGGGGTCACATCATTTCCTCGTCGATGACTTTATCCGAGCTCTAGTCGACAGCACGATGCCTCCAAACAACGTGTGGGATTCTGCCCGGTATTGCGTGCCGGGCATCGTCGCCCACGAGTCGTCCGAACAAGAAGGCAAAGTGCTTGAAGTTCCGGACCTTGGTGCTCCTCCGGTGGAGGTCGGAAAGTTATGGCCGTAGCTCACGACGCACGCGTTGACGCCTTCGGAAAGAGGTGGCTCGCCTCGTCGGGGACGAGGGAAGGCGGTATTGCCTGGTTGTTCATGGTGCCTGCACTCGTGGGCCTGTTTCTATTCCACATCCTTCCACTGTGGCGTGCCGTGGGTTACACGTTCACCGACTTCGATCTATTCAGCGATCCAACCAATGTGGGTCTCGCCAACTACTCACGGCTGCTCTCCGACGATCAGTTCTTCCGGGCGATCCGCTCAACGTTCCTGTATGTCGTCATCAACGTCCCGGTGCAGGTGGGTATAGCTCTCGGCCTCGCCGCAATCCTCGACAAAGTCACTTCGTCGATAATCGTCCGGGCCATACTGATCCTCCCGTTCCTGATCTCGAACGTAGTAGCAGGGCTGGTGTGGCTGTGGATCCTGGATCCTGCCATCGGAATCCTCAACCACTTCCTTGACCTTGTCGGAGTAGGTTCGCAGGCGTTCCTCGGTTCCGAGACCCAGGCCATCCCGACCATCGCATTCATCAATGTTTGGCGGCACCTCGGGTTTTCCACTCTGCTCCTCGTAGCCGGTATCGCGACGATCGACCGCAACATCTACGACGCGGCGAGAGTCGACGGGGCGAGCGAGTGGCAGCAGTTCCTTCGAGTGACGGTCCCGATGCTCCGCCCGGTGCTTCTCTTCGTCATAGTCACGAGCGTCGTCGGCTCAATGCAGATCTTCGACACGATCGCGGTCACGACCCAGGGCGGGCCTGGTGGAGCCACCCGGGTGCTCATGTGGTACATCTTCGAGCTGGCGTTCCAGCGTTTCGACTTCGGCTACGCCACCACGGTTGCCCTGGCCCTCTTCGTGATAGCAGCTATCGCTTCCATCCTCCAGTTCCGCGTATTTGGGAGGGATAACCGTGCTTGACACGGCGATCTCGCGCAAGCGGGTTGTGCGGAGGATCATCTCCGAGAGCCGGCCGGCGAGCAGATCCGTGCTCGGCTGGCTGACCATCATTTTCTTCCTCCTGCTCACCGTCCTCCCGCTCCTCTGGGTGCTCCGGACGGCCCTGACCCCACCCGCTCAGATCTATTCCAACCCCGAGTCGCTGACGCCGCCCTCCGTGACGGAGGACAACTTCGAGCGAGTGCTCGGTCTGATGACCACCGAGGAGGCAGTTGCAGCATCGGGGACGGCCGCACAGCTCGACTTTCCCAACGCACTGAAGAATTCCTTCCTTGTTGTGACGTTGATCACCTTCGCCATGGTGTCGTTCAGCTCGATGGCGGCGTACGCCTTTGCCCGCCTCTCGTTCCCGTTTCGGGACATCATCTTCTATCTGTTCGTTGGTGCTCTGCTGGTGCCGCCGATCGTCACGCTGATCCCCAACTTTGTTTTCGTCCGTGACCTGGGGTGGATCAACACCTACGCCGGGATCGTTGCCCCCCATTTCCTGATGACCCCTTTTGCCGTCTTCTTCCTTCGTCAGTTCTTCCTGACGCTTCCGAGGGAACTCGAGGAAGCGGCCCTCATAGACGGCGCGGGTCGAATCCGCACGTTCGGCTCCATCATCGTCCCGCTCAGCATCGGCCCGATCGCCACTCTGGCGACGCTCACTTTCGTCACTGAGTGGAACGACTTTCTCTGGCCATTCATCGTCGGCCCGAGCGAGGAGACCCGCACCCTGACGGTAGCGCTTGGCGCGTTCCGCAGCTCGACTCCCCAGGGTGCGCCCGATTGGGGCGGGCTCAACGCAGGCTCGCTCCTTTCAGCATTGCCCATCCTCGTCGTGTTCTTGTTCTCAGCGCGTCGGATGATCCGCGCCCTCACATACACGGGCCTGAAGTGAAAACGGCACCCCGTTCAGGTTCGACGACTACGGCGAGGAGGAATCGATCAATGGCCCAGTCAATAGTTCAGCAAGGAAATCCCGAGGCTGAAAGGGATCGTAGAAGGAGGAATCGTTCATGGTCCATGTAAGAAATCGAGGTCCAAAGAGGAGCGTATTCATCGCCCTATTTGCTCTGCTCGTCGCCGCGTGCGGAGACGGCAGTCAGCCTGGGACGGATGCGACCGCCGCTCCTCCAGCGACCACCGGCGGTACGGCGGCAACAGGCACTACGGCGGCAACCGATGAGCCCGTTTCACTGCGTTATACGATGTGGGACGCTAATCAACAGCCCGCCTATCAGCAGTGCGCTGACGACTACGCGGCAACCAACCCCAACGTCACCATCAATCTCGAACAGGTCGGCTGGGGTGACTATTGGACCGGCCTGCAGACGTCGATGATCGCCGGGAATGCTCCCGACATCATGACCAACTTCATTGGACAGGTTCCCGAGTTCGCTGACAAGGGACTTCTTCTCGACCTGGCGCCGCTAATCGAGCGCGATGGTGTCGATTTGGGCATTTATCGGCCCGGTCTAGTCGATTTGTGGGTCCGTGACGGAGTGCAGTGGGGTTTGCCGAAGGACTGGGATACGATAGCGATCGTATACAACTTGGATATGGTCGAGGCTGCCGGAGTGACGGTCGAAGAGCTCAACTCGGCGACATGGAACCCCACCGACGGCGGCACGTTCGAAGAGATCATTGCCCGGCTGACCCTCGATGCCAACGGCAACAATGGGCTGAGCCCCGACTTCGATGCTCAGAACGTCGTCCAATACGGATTCATCCCACAGGGCAACGGCAATGGCATCGGCAATGTGGACTGGAGTTGGCTCGCGGTGTCCAATGGCTTCACGTTCCAGCCAGAGCCCTGGTCTCCGACCTACAACTACGACGCTCCCGAGCTGGTCGAGACGTTGGAGTGGTTGCGATCACTCTGGACGGAAAAAGGCTATGCACCCGGCTACGCCGAAGTGTCAAGTCTCGGCGCGACCGCTCTGTATCTCGCCGGTGAAGGCGCCATGGTTCCCGACGGATCATGGATGATCAACGGCTACGTCGATGCCGAGGACGTCACCAGTGGATTTGCCAGGCTGCCCGAAGGCCCCCTGGGCCGGAGAAGCGCCACCAACTCGCTGGCGGACTCGATCTGGTCGGGGAGCCCGAATCAGGAGGCGGCGTGGGAATTCGTCAAGTACCTCGCGTCGCCACCTTGCCTGGACGTGGTCGGCTCCACCGGAGTGGTGTTCCCGTCCGTTGATTCGGGAACGCAGTTGGTCCTCGACTTGCGTGCCGAGCAAGGCGTGGACGTCTCGGCGTTTGTCGATCAGTCGGCGGATCCCGAGGGCACGTTCCTCAACCCAATCGGTGATGCCTTCTCCGAAGTCTCGACGATCATGACCGACTTCGAGGACCGAATCTTCGGTTCCACCGATGACGTCCAAGCGTTGCTCACCGAGGCCAACAACCAGGTCAATGAGGCAACCGGCGGCTGATACCGGAGCGAACCACCGCCCCGAAGCGCGGCTCAAAGCCGCCGCTCCGGGGCGGCCTCATTGGGTGGTGGTGTTCCTCGCCCTGGCCGCGTGTTTTAGCCCTACGGGTGCCGCGACCGAGATCAAACCGTTCCCGGTCGGAAGCGAGGTAGAGGTTCACATCTCGTCCTATGAGGAGGGAGCGTGCACGGGATCGTTCACATCGCACCAACTCGACCACGAGACCCGAACCACCGGGCGACCGGCGCTCTTTGAGTCGAATGGCAGTGGCATCGCTATCGGCGACCTCGATGACGACAGTGACCTGGACATAGTCCTCGCCGCGATGAGCGGCGACTCCACGGTGCTTTGGAACCATGGGGGCCTCAAGTTCACGCCCCAGCGGCTACCTCACTCCGGACGAGCCGTAGCCATTGTCGATGTCGACGCCGATGGTCTGGCCGACATCGTTCTCAGCCGAGGGAACTTGCCTCCACTGTTGCTGCGGCAGGAAGTTCTCGAATCAGGGCCAGAGTTTGTTATCGAAGCAATGCGAGGGGTGGACGCCGCCGCCTATGCCATGGACTGGAGCGATCTCGACCACGACGGCGACCTCGATCTCGTCACCGCGTCGTACGACGCCGAACTCAGCATTGCGGGCGGCCGCAGTTCAGGTGCGCACCGAAGCGGGGTCGTGGTTTATGAGAATGTCGACGGTGCATTCTTGGGGAACAAAGTCGTCGATTCCTCGCATGCGCTGGCCCTGTTGGTTCGGGATCTCGATGGCGACGGATCGAGTGAGATCTGGATTGGCAACGACTTTTTGTTTCCCGACGTCATCCTCACCTACACCGATTCCGGCTGGATGCCCCGTACTCTTCCCCGCAGCACAACGATGTCCACGATGGGTTTCAGCACCGCTGACATCGACAACGACGGCGTCACCGAAATATTCGCGACTGACATGAGACCAACCTCCGATGATCCCGAGACGTCCGCCGCATGGCAACCGGTCGTCGACAGCATGTACGGAGGAGCACCCGGACAAGATATGGCCAATGCGCTCTACCGCAAAGATGGCAATGATGGTTGGCAGAACGAGGCCGTCGACCTGGGCCTCGCTGCCACTGGGTGGTCATGGTCGGCCAAGTTCGGAGATCTCGATCACGACGGACTCATCGACCTGTACGTCGTTACCGGGATGATGGCCGTAGATGTCTTCCCGCATCTCCCCGGAGGCGAGCTTCTTGAGGAGAACGTCGCGCTGGCCAATCGCGGCGGCGGTTACGTACCGCGACCGGAATGGAATTTGAACAGCATGTCCAGCGGTCGAGGGATGTCGATGGGGGATCTCGACCTTGACGGCGATCTTGATATCGTGGTGAACAATCTCAACAGTCCCAGCGAGTTGTTCGAGAATCAGATTTGTGGAGGCGAGTCTCTCGAAGTTGAACTCGTCTCCGACCGGCCGGTCGTTGGATCGGTGATTGCGTTGCACACATCAGCTGGGACCCTTACCCGAGAGCTCACGTCGGCGAGTGGCTATCTGTCGGGCGACCCGACCACGGCGCATTTTGGTTTTCCCAACTCAGCTGAAGTCTTGGAGCTGACGGTCTCCTGGCCCTTGGGTCACACAACAACGATTACGGAATTGGCTCCCAACACCCACCTTCGCATTGAGGCGACGTTCGTCCCCGCCTATGAGGGCCCAAGTCGTTGACCCCCAACTGGTCGGTGATCACCCTGTGAGTGTGATGATCGGTACCGTGGTTATGTCTGTGAGAAGGAGTACAGGCGCGCAGGGTTGGTAACGAAGAGATGCTTCTGCGCCGTGGTATCCAGGCCTCGTTCTCTCATGGCCTCGACAAAGTGGTCGAGGAGGTAGGTCATGCCCGGCGAGCCACCGTGGACTCGCCAGTAACTGCGCCTGGCGGCGTCGAGCCCGAGAACGACCTGGCCGAGATTGCCGTCTTCCGCCGCCCACTCGAGCAATCGCAGTGTGCGGTTGTCCTCGCCCTGCGGCCATCGAAACGCCTGGTCGTACTCGACGAAAACGCCACGGTCGAAGAGCTCGCGGTGGTATCCGCGATCGACCACCTTGTCGACATGGGATAGCGCCACGCTTTCTGCGTCGACGCCATGTGAGGACAGCAAGTCCGCTTGGATCGTTCCAGTGGTTCCTTGCTCGCAATGGGTGAGGATAGGACACCCCGTTCTGTTGTGGGCAGCTGCCGCCGCCTCGAACACCTTCTCTTCAAGCCCACTGAGACGGTTGAGGGACCCGGCTACCTTGATCACGCCGGCCCGGTGTGAGGTTCGCCTTACCAGCGGTCCTCCGTAGTCGCGTTCGTCGATGCCAATGTCGATGTCGGCGGTGAGCAGCTCGGTGATCTCGGCCGCGGAGGCGACTCGTGACCAGTGAAGGGAGTCGTAGTATCTCTCGTGGTGGAGACCGGTGGGGGCGATGATGTGTACTCCGGTGCGACGGCTGATCTCGGCCAGCTTCAACACGTTGCGCCCGGCATCGCACGGCATCGCATCCACAACAGTGCCCAGGCCAAGCGCAATGACGGGAGCCAATTCCTCCACGGCCGCGTCGACGTCGTCGAGGCGGAAATCAGGGAACAACTCGACGGGTTTCCCGCCGTCGATGATGAGATGCTCATGGGAGTAAGTGATGCCCATCTCTGAAGCTTCGATATCTCCCAGGACGGTGCGGACGACTGTCACAGGTTGGATTCGTCGAGGGCAGTCAGCACCAATGCCGCGGCCCCGAGAACTCCGGAATGCGCCTCATGCACGGCTGGGCGCAACTCGACCGTTCGATCCTTAGGAAAGACAAAGGCATATCGGTCGACATATGCCTGGACATCTGCGAGGAACAGATCAGCTGCAGCCATGGCGCCGCCGCCCAAGACTACCGCCGATGGGTTGTAGGCGTGAATGGCCGAGACGATTATGGCTCCTAGGTTTCGCTTGAAGTGTTCAAGGATCTCGACGCAAACCCGGTCACCGACCCGCGCACTTTCCACCAGCGTGGCGAAATCGACCGATGCTGGGTCTTGGGCGAACCGATCGGCCAGGAGCGAAGGAACTCGGCGGGTCAGCGCATCCCGCAGTTTGCCGGCAACCGCGTCGGCCGAGACCAGGGTTTCGGCGCAGCCGCGATTGCCGCACAGGCACAGCACACCATTGGTGTCGATGGTGAAGTGCCCAACCGAAGTGCCGGTGCCCAAATTGGTGTTGTCGAGTGGGGCACCGTTGACGATCACACCACTGCCCAGCCCGGTTCCGATGGTGAAACCAACCAGATCATCGAGCCCACGACCGGCCCCGAACTGCCATTCGGCCAATGTGGCGGCGGCGCCGTCGTTCACACACCGGACCGGCTTTCCGAACTCGTCTTCGAGCGTCTCGCAGAGGGGAAAGCCCTCGATCCCGAGCACCTTCCCGGGTAGGTATCGGGAGCCGAACCTCGTCTCTACGATGCCGGGGAGCGCGACTCCGATTCCAACGAAGCTGTCGCCGCAGGCTGCAATGTGCTCGGCTCCACGTCTCCGAGCTTCTTCAAGTATCTCAGAGAAAGTCCGGTCGGCCGTTTCGTCGAGAGTCGGATGTTCCACCGTTCCGTCGAGTCTGATCACTCCCGATTTGAGACGCGTCCCTCCGATATCGAAGCCGATGATGAAAGGGGCACTCATGACGCCACCACGGCGTTGTCAGACTCGATGATGGCTCCCGAGCCCGCAAGCGCGGACTGCAGCCGGTGAACATTTACTTCCCGAGGCGATAATCCGTCGGCGATGGCCATCGCCGCCGCCGCTCCCGCGGCTTGACCCATCGCCATGCACTGGGCCATCGACCGCACCGAAGCGTGGGCGTCGTGGGTAGCCGAGAAACAGCGACCCGCCACCAGCACATTGCCGGAGTCACGGACCAGGAGAGACCGATAGGGGATACCGACGGTCCCTCCCTCAGGCAGATAGTGCCAGCGCGTGTCGGTTCCTTCGTGATGGTCCTCGATCGGAGCTCCACAGAGTCCGATCTGATCGTCAAAGCTCACCGCACCGAGCACATCTTCCCCGGTCAATCGATAATCTCCATAGACCCGTCTCGTCTCTCGCACCCCGATCTGCGTACCGAGGGCGACCAGCTGAGCAGTCTCGTAACCCGGGGCGTGGTCCCGTAGGAATCGCACATACTCCAATGCCTGGCGCCGCCCGTCGATCTCGGCGTTCGTCAGGAAGTCCGGGTCCGTGGCGTTGACAACCGTACCGTCGGCATGACGCTCGTACGATGGGAGCCTGGTCATGATCGTTGCAGTGACACCGTCTATAGGGGTGATGTGATCACTACCTTCCCGACGGGGGAGGTCGTAGCCACCGCTGGCCGCCTCTGACATCAGTCTGTGTAGCGTTTTGGTGTCGATGCCGGCGCGGCGGGCTCGATCGACGTTGGCCATCCGGAACGTGGTGGTGAGCGTCTGGACCGGTCCTGTGTCTCCGGCACGTTCGTATCCGAATCCAGCGAAGTGACATAGATCGGCGTCCCCCGAAGCATCAACGAACACACGTGCCCTCATCCGCCGCAACCCGGCTTTGGTTGCTACGACGATCTCGTCGACCCAACCGTTACGGACGATGGCATGTTGGAGGAAAGTATGCAGCAGCACCCTGACTCCTGCCTCCCGCACTAGTCGTTCCCACACCACCTTGAGGTGTTCAGCCACGTACGTGATGCCCGTGCCTGCGCCGAACGTGTTGGGGCGCCTGACCACAGGGCCGAGGGCTCTGAGACCGGTCACAACATCATCGCCGATTCCCCCGACCACCTTCTTTCGGACACTCCCTGGGGTGAAGAACCCATAGAAAGTGTCCAGCACGGCGGTGGAGGTCCCGCCGAGGAAGGGCAGTTTCTCGATGAGGACAACGTCCGCCCCCGATCGACCTGCCGCAATGGCGGCCGATGACCCGGCGGACCCCGAGCCTACGACCACAACGTCGGCCTCGGCCATGACCGCGAACTCATCCCACATCTGAATCCTCCTCGGGGGGTGCCGCCGTCACCGACCATCCACCGTCTATGCCAATTAGTTGCCCGGTGACGTTCCGGGCTCGGTCGGACACGAGAAACACCATGGTTGCGGCTACAGCATCCGGGTCCAACAATCCGCCCGAGAGCGGTTGCTTCCAACGCGCATAGCTCAGGGTCGCCGAGTCACTTGCTGCCCGCGTCGACATCGGCGTATCCACCAGCGCCGGGGCGACAACGTTCACCCGAATCCCGTGTGGCGCGTAGTAGGCCGCCATGGTCGTCCCCAGGGCGATGATCGCCCCCTTGGCGGTGGCGTAGGCATGAGTGGGAAAGTGCACTCCATCGGGCGCCACCGCCAGGATGCTGGACATGAGGACGATGGAGCCCCGATCCCCAGCGTGTCGCTTCTGGTTGATCATCTTGCCTACCACTGCTCGTGCCGCCAGAAAGGTCGTAGTGAGGTTGAGGGCGAGTGTTTCCTGCCACCCCTCCAACGTGATCTCGTGAATAGCGCCATCTCCGAACCGGCGCCCGCTGCCACCGGCGACCGCCAGCAGTCCATCCACTCGGCCCAGGGTCTGATGCGCTTGATCAAATGCCTCCACTGCTTCTGCCTCTGAGGTGAGATCGGCGAGGGCATACCCGTGATCTCCTCCCTCTAGCTCGGCGAGCAGTTCGGCACACTCGACGGAGTTCCTGGCGACGATGAACACCCGGGCTCCCTCTGCAGCCGCAGTCCGAGCGCAGGCGGCTGCGATTCCTCGAGCACCGGTTACGACCACCGACCGGCCTGAAAGGGGTGGGGAGCTCACTCCCAATTCTCCGGGACCGCGATGGCACCCACCGGGTCATAAGCTCGGCCCACCCGCCGGAAGTACTCCTCGTAGACACGCTCGAGCTGTTGCTCACCCTCATCGGTGCCCACAAAGTGGGGAGACGTGAGAACCACCGGCTTCACCCCTCGCTCCATGAGCTTCTCGGCTGTCGCAGTCTTCAGCATGTTGACCACCGCAATTGCTCCGATCGACGAGGTAGGACCTACCCGGTAGCGCAAACCTGGGATGGCCGTAACGGCGTCGCCAGCGGGTGATCCGTTGTCGATGGTGATGTCGGCGATCTCGGCCAGCTTCCTGCCCGAGCTGTGACGGCTTTCGGTCGCTTGCGTATGTTGAAGCGACGTCACGGCGACGACAGGCAGGCCCATCTTCTTGGCGTAGAGAGCTATCTCGATTACCACTCCGTTGATGCCCGTGGACGAGAAGATGAGAAAGGCATCGCCCGGATGGATCTTGAATTGTTGGAGGATCACTTTCCCGAAACCCTCGACGCGTTCCACGAACATCGCCTGCCGGAGACCGTTGGGGCCCACCACTCCAACGTGGTTCGATACTGCTAGCTCTGCGATCGGATAAAACCCGGGAAACGACCCGATGCGTGGGAACAGCTCCTCGGTGTTCATGCGTGAGTGTCCAGACCCAAAGACATGGACGAGAGCGTCAGCGGCGATGGCGTCAGCGAACCGGTCGGCGGCCCGATCGATCGCTGCTTCCTGGTCAGCGACGAGGCCGAGGACCTTGCGTGCGTCATTAAGCCAAGATCGGCTGGCGGTGCTCACCTTTTTCTCCTTCCCGGCCGAGTTCCTCTTTGAGCTCGACGTTTCGAAGGTCGAGCTCGAGCTAACACTTGATATGACTCTTGCCCGTTCGTGTCACTCATTCGTGGCCAGGCGGCTCGTCGAGTCGCGCCCAGAAGATGTCTAGCTGCCGGCGCAACTCCGCAATCACGCTTGCCTTGTCACCGGTATGGATCAGATCAACGAGCTGGCGGTGCATTGCGGCCACTTCGGTCAACTCATCGCCGAAGGTTGCCTCCCCGGCCACCCCTATGAACTTCCTGATCCCCGCCGACAGCATCTCCCAGGTGCGACCGAAGATCGGCGATTCGCAGCGGTGCCAGAGCATCCCGTGCAGCTCCAGGTCGAATCGGGTCATCGAATCGAAATCGCCGCGCTCGGCGGCGTCCCCCATGGCATCGGCCAGCCGATTCAGCTCCTGTAAGTCCTCGGCTGTGAGACGGTTGAGGGCATGGTCGACCACGAACGGGTCGAGGCGCCTCCGAATCTCGTATGCGGCCGCTGCATCTTCAATGGACACCTCGCTGACAAAGGTTCCTCGGCGGGGAACGGTCACCAGTAGACCCTCGGTCCGCAGTATCGCCAGGGCCTCTCTGACGGGTGCTTGGCTCGTTCCGTAGGAGGCCGCGATTTCGAGTTCACCCACGCGCTCACCCGAGGGCAGGTCCCCACGGAGGATTCGCTCCCGCAAAGCGCTGGCGATTTCGCTGGCCAGCGACCTCCGCGATCCCAGCGTCATCGTTTCGTTGGCATCGTCTGCGGTCACGTGACTCCATCTATCGGGGGGAGTCGGCCTCGAAACACGACTTCTTGGCAGACATTCCCAGGCGGGCTCTTTAATCGACGGTTGTAGGGGCATGGTGGTGCCCCTTGGTGCTGCGAAGTAGGGTAGCGGTGTTATCGATAACCGATAGGAGATTTATGCGGATCACCAAGGTGACGACCGCCGTTGTCCAGGCGAACTTCGACTACGTATTCGTTCGCGTGCACACCGATAAAGGCGTTGATGGCACCGGTGAGGCGTTCTTCGCTCCGGGCCTTCCCTCGATTATTCGTGACTTGGGCGAGGTGATCATCGGTTTAGATCCCCGCCAAATCAGGCCGTTGTGGCTCCGTCTCCAGGAAGCAGCCGGGGGAACTGCTGGGCATGGTATCGCTTTCAATGCAATCTCTGGGATCGAAACGGCACTGTGGGATCTCGCCGGCAAGGCGTTGGGTGCTCCAATTGCGACATTGCTCGGCGGGCAGCATCGGCGCGAGATCGACGTTTATGTCGATTTACACGCCGGCGATCAGCTCATGAGCCTCGATAACGTGATGCGCTATCGGACCCCGTTCTGGTCGTCCTCGTCGGGCATCACGGAGACCCGTGGGTCCTTTTGGGAGGAAGGTGATCCAGGCGCAGACTCGTTAGAGGCGATGATCGACCGCGCCACCGCGGCAGTGGCTCAAGGTTTCACTCGTCTGAAGTTTGACTTGGATGTTTTTGGTCGATCTCGTGTGGGAGGTGACCGGAGCATCACACAAAAGGAATTGGCTGACATCGAGGAGCGGGCCGTGAGCGTTCGCCATGCGGTTGGACCGGATATTGGGATCGCGTTCGATTGCCACTGGCGATTCGACATTCCAACTGCGCTTTCCGTGGCGGAGGCGGTGGCACCCGCTCAGCCGATGTGGCTGGAGGACCCGGTGCCACCTCACGTCTCAACCTTTCGCGCCGTTACCGATCGGTCGCCGGTCCCCATCGCAACTGGGGAGAACGTGTACCTCCTTGATGGCTTCTTAGCCTTGATTGAAGGGAACTCTCTCCACATCGTTACCCCTGATGCACAAAAGACCGGCGGCCTGCTCGAGACCTTGAGGATCGCCGATGTTGCTGGCCGACGGTTTATGCCGATTGCTCCTCATTGCATCGCCAGTCCGCTCGGTTTCATGGCCTCAGC
>JBOGEX010000006.1:0-3602 GCA_050741915.1 Acidimicrobiia bacterium | reverse complement strand
GTGTCGGCGCCCGGACTGCTCACGCAACAAAACGATCGGCGTATTCGAGGGCAACTCGATCCTGACTCCAACGACTTCGACCGGTATGCGGTCACCGTTGCCGCTCATCGGCTCAGGTTATCACCGGCGCTGGTAGAGGTATCGGGCGCTCTTCGCCCGCTCGCGAGACGCGAAATCCGCGTCGAGCACCGCCCACAGCGCAGGAAGATTGCGGAAGTTCCCCTCGAAGTCGAGACCATATCCGATCAGGTATTCGTCCCCTACTTCGAAACCCCGGTACTCAAGCGGAACGTCTACCAGGCGCCGTTTGGTCTTGTCGAGCAACGCGACCGTGGCCACCGAATTCGCTCCCCGATCGAGGAGCATTCGCCGTAGGACGGTGAGACTGAGGCCTGTGTCGACGATGTCTTCGACAATGATCACATCCTTGCCCGCCAAGTTGTCGGCGACATCGAGCGTGATCCTGATTCGCCCTCCTTCGCCGAAGCGAGAGATCGACAGGAAGTCGATATGGACAGGGATTTCGAGCTTGCGAACTAAATCGGACAGAAAGGGCAGGGCGCCTACCAGCACCGCAACGAGGATGGGCTGCTGCTGGCGGTAGTCGTCGCTGATCGCGCCCCCCAGCTCGGCAACCCGGTCCTCGATCTCAGCGGCTGCGACTACCTGGGTGAAGGCCGCCTCAGCCGGCACCCGCCACGATCCAGGTCCAATACTTCTCAATCCAAGAAAGGGCCTCGGGCCAGTCGGGGGGTTCTTCGGTGTGGCGGATCACCGTGATCGAAGTGGGTGCGGCCGGAACCGGAGGAACCAGTAGTCCTGAGAGGGCCAACCAGGTGAGCGCTTCTCCCCTCGCCGCCAGACCCAGCGGTCCATCGAGATCGATCTCCGAAACCGTGGTCGGGATCCGCGCCTCCAGAAACCCATAATCGAGCAGGGCGTCCGCGTCGACGAAATGACCGTTGAAGCCCTCCGAGCCCATGACGACTGCGAACAACCGTCTTCCTTCCCGTTCAGCTGCCGCCGCCAGTACCAACGAGGCCTGAAAGGTGTAGCCGGTCTTGACCCCGGTGGCGCCGGGGTAGGAGTCGAGCAGCTGGTTGGTGGCGCGCCCTCCCCGCCGGGTGCCGTCGGGGGCGGTCGGAAAATCGATCCTCCGCAGGCCCACCATCGAGGCGAGCTGGGGATTGGCCATCAACGCCTGCGCCATCTTGAGCTCGTCGGCGGCGGTTGTGTAATGCCCCTCCTCGTCGAGGCCGTGAGGGTTGAGAAAGTGGCTGTTGGTCATGGCGAGGTCGGCAGCCTTCTCGTTCATCAAAACGGCGAAACCCTCTACCGAGCCGCCTACGTGCTCGGCCAGTGCCACTGCGGCGTCGTTGGCCGAACGCACCAGAACCGCCGCCAGCAGATCGGCGACGCTGATCACTTCACCCGCCACAATCCCGATCTCCGACTCACCCGCCTCAGGAGCAGAGGCGCTGATCGTCACCATCTCGTCGAAGTCGGCTTGTTCGGCCACGACTAGCGACGTCATGATCTTCGTGGTCGAGGCCGGCGCACGGCGTCCATTGGGGTCGTGGGCCGAGATCACCCAGTCGGACTGGTCATCGAAGAGGATCCAGGAAGGGGCGGTGACATCGGGCGGCGGGGCGTTCACCCACCGAGGACGAGGCGGAAGGGGATCCCACCGGCCCGGGGTGGCCTGCGCTGGGAGCGCCAGAACGAGAGCGAGCGCAACGGCGAGAGTCGCCACGCATGGAGACTTCCGCCGGGTCATTCGACCAGGCCCCGAACCTGAGCGCTGAGGAGGATGCGATGAAGCGACGCCACCGCCTCGGTTCCGTTCTCGAGACCGTCGCGGGCCAGTTTCCGAGCCTCTGTCTGGGGGGAATTGAGGAGCGGGCTCACTAGCTGGCGAAGGAGCTCCACTCCCCGGTCGGCGGCGAGCCGAACCTGGCGGAGGTGGCGTGGCTCGAAGCCCATATCGAGCAGCTGACGGGATTCGAGCGCCGCCGGAAGCGCCCAGCGGGGGTAAACGCCGTCCGGACCCTCAGAACGTGGGAGCACCCCGTGGGAGACGAGGTCTGCTACCTGGGAGGCGCTGAGACCGGATCGCCGCAAGAGGTCGGCAGCAGCCACCGGCTCTCCTTCGGGGTCGAAAGTCATCGCCTCTTCGTCCCCCTGGCCTCCGTCTTCGCCTCGGTCCCAGAGGGTCAGCTTGGACTTGATGACCTTGAGCGGCAGGAAGTGGTCGCGCTGGAGGGCGAGGATGTAACGCAGGCGCTTGATCTCAGCCGGGCCGAACTGCCGGTAGCCCGAGCCGGATCGAGCTGGTGAAATCAACCCCTGGGCCTCGAGAAACCGGATCTTGGAGACCGAGACGTCGGGAAAGTCGTCCCGGAGCAGGTCGATGACATCGCCGATCGATAGGGACTCGTCGACCATCCGATCAGCCATCGCCGCGGGCCACAAGGAACTGGAAACGGCCGATGATCACCTGATCGCCAGGATTCAAGTTGGCTTGATCGACCCTGGTTTCGTTGACGTAGGTCCCGTTGGTGGACCCCAGGTCCTCGACCGAGAGCTCGCCGGCACCGACCTTGAACTGACAGTGCTGCCGTGAGACCGTCACGTCGTCCAGGAGTATCTCCGACTCCGGTTGCCGCCCGACGGCGGTGGTCCCTTCATTGAGCATGAAGGTCATGCCAGCCCTAGGTCCCTTCTCGACGACGAGGGCCCATCCGATGATCCCGTCAATCGAGGCCGCCTCATCGGGAGTGAGCGGGTGCTCGGGGTCGGGCAATTCGACGTAGGCGACGGTCGGCTCGGACTCGAAGAGGAGACCGCAGGACGGACACTGGGTTGTCCCCGCAGCCACGACCGTGTCACATCGCGGGCACTGCACAAGAGCCATGGTAGATCCTGTGCCTGCAGGCGTTGCAGGCGAAATTCAAGCGTTCTTATCACCGCAAAGGACCGAGAAACGGTCCTGGCGCGTCACAAAAACGATGTCAATGAGGGAAGTCTTACTCGGTCAGCTGGCGGTAAGCGTTGGCGCCGAGCAGGTCGCCGAGCGGGCTCTCGTCGTCGATTTCGAGCTCGCAGAACCAGCCCTCGCCGTAGGGATCCTGGTTCAGGAGCTCGGGTTGGGAGGCCAGGCGTTCGTTGACTGCAACCACCTTGCCCGCCACCGGGGCGTAGACCTCGGCCACCGACTTGGTCGATTCCACCTCCGCCAACAAGGCATGCGCGGCGAGCGTCTGATCGACGTTGGGGGCCTGGACGAAAACTACATCTCCTAGAGCATCCTGGGCGTAGTCGGTGATGCCGACCCGAATCGTCTTCTCGCGTACCAGCTCGACCCATTCATGCTCTTTCGTGTAGCGCAGGTCCTCGGGGATGTTCATGATTCGACTTTACCGAGGCGCCGCCGCACCTCTCCGGCGTACTGGAAGCCGACATACCAATAGAGCAAGAGGCCGATAACCCCTGAGATCCATGCCGGTGGCTCGAAAAGCCAGGGAAGGATTCCGGCCGCGGTCAGGTAGTAGGACGGAAGAGCTCCATAAAGCAAGAAAGTGGCGAGCTTTCCGAGCCAGAGG
>JBOGEX010000005.1:0-39249 GCA_050741915.1 Acidimicrobiia bacterium | reverse complement strand
ATCGAGGCTTTGGAGATGGTGTCTGAACATTCTTCAGGAATCGCGCCCGGCCAACCGTTGATCTTGATCGGAGGGGGGGCGAAGGGGGCTGTCTGGCGACGGGTGGTGGGTCAGCTTTCCGGTCGGGCATTGCAGATTCCCGAGGCGGAGGAATTGGTGGCCTTGGGGGCGGCGGCGCAAGCTACGTCCGTTCTTACCGGCGAATCAGCCGACGCGGTGGCGCGGCGATGGAACACCCGGCGGGGGACAGAAATTGAAGCGACCGCAAAGGACATAGCGACAATCGACCGTCTGCGGGCAGCGCGCCGGTCGCTGTTTCCTGATCCTTAGCTGGTGGCTCGGCGTCGCTCCCGTCGGGCTGCCTGCGGCCGGATTGAGGCGTCGAGCCTGGTGCCGATCTCGTCGAAGGTCGGCCGCTCGGCTGGTTGGTAGCCGTCTACCGCTTCGCGGATGGCAGCGATATGGTCGGGCGTCGATCCGCAACAGGCCCCGACGATTCGAGCGCCAGACCGGAGGGCGAGCTCGACGTATTCGCTCATCTGATCGGGTCCGATCGGGTAAGTAAGGCCGCCTTCGGTCTGATAAAGAGGAATGCCGCAATTGGCCTTGGTGATGGTGATCGTGCCGGGCACAACCGCCTCGATCTCCCAGGCGGCGGCCACTGCGTCACCGGGTCCGACCCCGCAGTTGGCGCCGATGGCGGCGACATGATCGTGATCTCTCCACCACTCGCCCAGTGCTTTCGGGCTGATCCCCATCATGGTGTGGCCGGCCGTGTCAAAACTGAGGGTGGTGGTGTAGGGCAGATCTGTCGTCCGGGCCGCCTCAACGGCTGCGTTGAGTTCTTCGAAGGACGAAAGGGTCTCGATCCAGAGCACATCGGCACCGGCCCCGGCCAGCGCCTGAGCTTGTTCGGTGAAGACCTGCACTCCATCCTCATGAGCAAGCGGCCCGAGGGGAGCGAAGAGGTCGCCAGTCGGTCCGATGCTGCCGGCGATAACCACTGGTCGGTCGGCCAGGTCCGCAGCCCGGCGGGCAATAGCGACTGCCGCGGCGTTGACTTCGGTCACCCGCTCCTCGAGTCGATGCAATGCCAACCGCCGCCGGGTTCCACCGAAGGTGTTGGTGAGGATGATGTCGGCACCCGCCTCGATGAATCCGCGGTGCACTTTCTCGACCAGGTCGGGTTGTTCGACATTGAGCAGCTCCGGACAACCCCCGCCTTCCAGGCCCAGGGAGAAGAGAGTCGTCCCCATGGCCCCGTCGGCGACCAGCGGGCGTCCTGTGCTGAGGAGGTCTCGAAAAACGTTGCCGGCCATCTCATCATCCTTTCGGTTGTGAGGCGGCCCCTCAAACGAGTAAACCGCCGCAGCATCTGGCCGGGCGGTTCTTCCTTCCCGACGCTTTAGCCGCATTTGTTGAGCGCCCGCAAGCTGATCGAATCAAATCGGCGCTGATTACATATTAGACGAGGGCGGGGCTGTTTCCAACCACCGCCCTCGCTTTCAGGCCTCAATCCATTCTGGCGTAGATCTGCGCCCCTAATCCCGGGGCTTATTACGCAAGAATGGGCTTAGGGCAGCCAGGCCTGCCAGACGTCCTGGTGTGTGTCGATCCACTCTTTGGCGACCACTTCGATGTCCTCACCGTCGATCTCGGCGGCGGGGAGCATTGAGAGTTGGTCCTCGGTGGTGATGGTGAAGTTGGAGAGGAAAGCAAAGACGTCAGGGGCCTTTTCTTCCAGACCGGCCGACGCCAGCTTGACCAAGACGTCCTCGGGATAATCGCAGTCGATCGCCGCCGGATCGGCATAACACTCCTCGGAGTACTCGGGCAGGGGCACGTTGACCAGGTTGTACTTGGCAACCGCGGCGGTCGGGGTCCACCAGTACATCACGATTGGCTCTTCGGCGGCGAAACGAGCGTCGAGCTCGGCCACAGTTGCCGCCTCCGAACCGGAGAACACCACCTGGAAAGGCAGCTCGAGGTTGTTGATGATCGCTTCGTCGTATTGCGAGTAGGAGGGATCGGTGCCAAGGAAGCGGCCCTGGTCCCCTGTCTCGGCGGTGGCAAAGAGGGCGGCGTTGGCCGGATCCTGGAACCCTTCCCACGTGGCCAGGTCGGGGTGCTCGTCGACCACGTACTGGGGTACGAACCATCCGATCTTGCCCACCGCGCCAAGCTCGCCGATGTTGACGACTGACCCGTCGTCGAGGAAGGCCTGTTCGTCGTCGGTGATTCCCGAAGGCCAGTTCTCGAGAGCGGCGTCAACCGTTCCGTCAGCCATGCCGGTGTACATGGCGGCGTTCTCATCGATCGCCAATGCCTCGACCGGGTAGCCGAGGTGAGCCTCGATGAGCTGCTTGGCGATCTCGACGTTCAACGCCGCCGCGGTCCAGGGGTTGACAGCCAGGTTGATGGTTGGCTTGTTGGGATCTACGCCCATGGTGTCGCCGGTGGCGGCGGACGTGCCAGTGGCTCCGTCGGCTGTGGTCGCCGCTCCGTCGCCGCCGCCGCAGGCCGCGGCGAGGACGCTCAGCACAACCAGAACTAGTAATAAGCGGTTCTTCATTGGTACTCCTCTTGATCGCCGCCCCGTGCCTTCGGCGCGGTCGGTTGGTACATTACCGATATGTTCGAGGATGGTCTCAGGGAGCCGGTCTGTCTTGAAGTCGACGAGGTCTGGAAAGTCTTCGGGAATCGACCGGAGCGAGCACTGGCCATGGCCGAGGACGGGGCTGGCCGGGCGGAGATCCTGAGCTCCACCGGCTGCACGGTGGGAGTGCGGGACATCTCCTTCGACGTCAAAGTGGGCGAAACCTTCGTCGTCATGGGATTGTCCGGATCAGGAAAGTCGACCCTGATCCGGTGCGCGGCCCGACTCAATGAGGTCACCAGAGGTCGGGTTTTGCTGGACGGCGAAGATCTCACCGCCATGACCGAGGAGCAGCTCCGCAATGTGCGTCGACACAAGATGTCGATGGTTTTCCAGCATTTCGGTCTCTTCCCTCATAGGCGGGTGATCGACAACGCTGCGTACGGTCTCGAGGTGCAGGGGGTTGACAAGAACGAGCGAGTCGAGCGGGCGATGAAGGTGCTCGATGTCGTCGGACTGAAAGGGTGGGAGAACCACTATCCGCAACAGCTATCGGGCGGCATGCAGCAGCGGGTCGGTCTCGCTCGTGCCCTTACTGTCGAGCCGGAGATCCTCTTCTTCGACGAGCCCTTCTCGGCTTTGGATCCGCTGATCCGTCGGGACATGCAAGACGAGCTGATTCGGTTGCAAGAGAGCATGCAGCGAACCATCGTTTTCATCACCCACGACTTCGCCGAGGCGATCAAGCTCGGTGACCGAATCGCCATCATGAAAGACGGCGCCTTCGACCAGGTGGGGTCGGCGGCGGAGTTGATCACCGACCCGCAGACCGATTACGTACGGGAGTTCACCAAGGACATTCCCAAGACCAAAGTGCTGACTGCGGCCTCGGTAACTCGACCGGGCGATGCCAACGGCGCTGCCCACCGCGTCCACCTCGAGGACACCATCGAGACGGTCCTTCCTCATCTGCTCAACCACACCACCCCGGTGGCGGTCGACGATGCCGAGGGGACCGAGGTAGGGGTGGTCGACCGAGCCGCCGTGGCCCACGTCCTCGAGGACGAGAATTGACAGACACCCTCCAGGCTCCGTCGCTGCGCCTCGGCGTCCGACCCTGGGTCGAACGCAATTTGGTGGCTTGGGGGTCGTTGCTCGTAGGAGTGGTCGCCCTGCAGGTGGCGTTCGCCAACTCGAAGGTCTTTCCGGCCATCTTTGACACCACCTTCTCGGGGCCGATCGACGCCTTCGAAGGGTGGGCTCGCAGCAACCGCAGGACCCATCCACTTTTCACCGGCTTTCTGCAGCCGATCACCTCGGCCGTCGATTTCTCCCTCACCTCCTTCGAAGAGACCCTCTTGTGGCTGCCCTGGTTCGTCCTTCCGGTGGCGATCTTCTTGATAATTGCCCGCAACGGGCACTGGCGGATGGGCCTTGTCGCCGGCCTGGCGATGGTTTATCCAGGATTGGTGGGATTGTGGGAGCCGACCATCGAGACGCTGGCGTTGATGGCCACGGCCGTGCTAATCGCGGTCGTGATCGGCGTTCCCTTGGGCGTTCTCGGGGCATTCGTACCCTGGACCGAGAAGGCCCTGCGCCCCTTCCTTGACGCCATGCAGACCATCCCGGCCCCGGTCTATTTCATCCCCATGCTCCTTTTCTTTGGCATCGGCAAAGTGCCCGCGACCATCGCCACGGTCATCTACGCCCTGCCCCCGGTGGTGCGTCTGACGACTCTGGGAATCCTTCGGGTGCCGTCGCAGACCGTGGAAGCCTCGAAGATGTTCGGCTCGAGTAGGAGGCAGACACTCTTCAAGGTCCAGACCCCAATGGCCCTGCCCACAATCATGACCGGCGTCAACCAAACGATCATGATGGCGCTCGGCATCGTCGTGTTGGCCACCCTCCTCGGCGCCGGAGGGCTGGGTCAGGAGGTCATGGACACCCTCAGGGTTCGAAGCCCGGGGCGGGGCCTCGCGGCCGGATTAGCAATCGTGGCAGTGGCGATGGTGCTCGATCGCATCGGCCGCTCCCTGGCTGAGTCCGACCGCACGAAGCAGATCGACAAGCGTCTGGCAGTAGCGGGGCTTGCCGGTTTGGCCGGGCTGGTCATCCTGGGTCGGTCCATCGGCGCGGTCGAGTTCCCCACCGTTTTTGGGGTCAGGATCCTCGATCCCCTCGATGAAGTGGTGGTTTGGGCCCGGGACAACCTTTCGTTCATCACCCGGCCCCTAAACGACTTCCTGGTAGCCGACATCCTGATCCCCGCCCGCGACTTCCTCCTGGAGACTCTGGCCTGGCCGGTGTTGATTTTCGCTACCGCTTGGATGGCGTGGCGTATGCGGGGTATCGGCCTGGCGATCTTTGTCGCAGTGGCCCTGCTGCTGGTCGGGTTCATGGGGATGTGGGAGCTTTCGATCATCACCCTCGTCCAAGTGGTGACGGCGGTCGTGGTGTCGGTCGCAATCGCCGTCCCGATCGGAATCTGGGCGGGCCGCCGTCCGAAGGTCGAAAAGGCTCTCGGTCCGATTCTCGATGGCCTGCAGACGATTCCCTCGTTCGTCTTCATCATCCCGGTGGTAATTCTCTTCACGATTGGCCAGGTGCCCGGAATCATTGCCTCGGTGTTGTACGCGATAGTGCCTGGAATTCGAATTACGGCGCTCGGTATCCGGCAGGTGCCGAGCGAGACGATCGAGGCCTCGCAAACCTTCGGCGCAACTCGTCGCCAGACCATGTTGGGAGTGCGGATACCGCTGGCCGCTCCCACGATCATGGCCGGAGTGAACCAGGTGATCATGATGGTGTTGGCGATGGTCATCATCGCCGGCCTGGTGGGTGGTGGGGGCCTCGGGTTCGAGACGATCAACGCTGTCACTCGGAACGAGACGGGTCTTGGGTTTGAGGTCGGGTTTGCGATCGTAGTGATGGCGATCATCCTCGACCGCTTGACCCAGGCGTGGGCGGAGAGGCTCCAGCCCCCCTCCTCCCGTTAGAACCGCGTTTTTATGACGCAGCGGGGTCGGAAACCGGACCCGCTGCGTAGCGAGAAGCCTCGCCACCGCCTACTAGCGTCTCGGTCCGTGCAGCTGCCAGAGCAAGGTCTTTTCATCGCGGGCCAGCGGACCGACGCCACCAGTGGCGAGACGTTCGACACGATCAACCCCGCCACCGGCCAGGTCATCTGCACCGTGCAGCATGCCGGCCCTAAAGACGTTGACCGGGCGGTGAGATCTGCCCGTGAGGGATTCGAGGTCTGGCGAGAGATGAGTGGGGCCGAGCGTGGTCGGATCCTCAATCGAGCTGTGGAACTGCTCCGGCGATACAACGAGGATCTCGCCCGGCTCGAGGTGGCGGACACCGGCAAACCGTGGCAGGAAGCCGTGGCAGTCGACGTACTCTCTGGAGCCGACGCCATCGAGTTCTACGCCGGTCTCGCCGCCTCGATCCATGGCGAGACGTTCCAACTCGCCAACTCCTGGATCTACACCCGCCGCGAGCCGCTCGGAGTCTGTGTCGGGATCGGGGCCTGGAACTACCCCATCCAGATCGCCTGCTGGAAGTCGGGACCGGCGCTGGCCTGTGGCAACTCGATGGTCTTCAAGCCGGCCGAGCTCACCCCCCTCACTGCCCTCCGGTTGGCCGAGATCTTTACGGAGGCGGGACTTCCCGACGGCGTCTTCAACGTCGTTCAAGGGGACCATCGCACGGGAGAGGCGTTGGTGTCCCATCCGGGGGTGGCCAAGGTCTCGCTCACTGGCGAGGTCGGAACCGGCAAGCTCGTGATGGCCAACGCCGCTTCCACTCTGAAGAACGTCACCCTCGAGTTGGGCGGAAAATCGCCGCTGATCGTTTTCGAGGACGCCCACATCGACAACGCCGTCTCCGCCGCACTCATGGCCAACTTCTACACCCAGGGCGAGATCTGCTCCAACGGGACCCGGGTCTTCGTCCATGAAGCGGTGCACGACGAGTTCGTCGACAAGCTTGTCACTCGGACGGCCAAGATGAAGATTGGCGATCCGATGGATCCCGACACCCACGTTGGCGCCCTGATCTCGAAAGAGCACATGGACAAGGTGCTCGGCTACATCGAGGCCGGGAAGGAGGCGGGGGCGAAAGTATTGATCGGGGGAGGACGACCAGACGACCCGGCCTTAAGGAATGGCTACTTCGTCGAGCCCACGGTTTTCGATAGCTGCACCGACGAGATGAGGATCGTCCGCGAGGAGATCTTCGGTCCGGTGATGGCGGTGCTCACGTTCACTGACGAGGACGAAGTGATCGCGCGGGCCAACGACACCGACTATGGCCTGGCCGCCGGGGTCTTCACCCGCGACGTCCAGCGAGCTCATCGGGTGGTAGCGAGGCTCGAGGCGGGGACGACCTGGATCAACAACTACAACGTCACCCCCATCGAGATGCCCTTCGGCGGCTACAAACAATCGGGGATCGGACGCGAGAACAGCCTCACCACCATCGGCCACTACACCCAATTGAAAAGTGTGTATGTGGAGATGGGTGATGTCGAGGCGCCTTACTAACCGAGGAGAACAGATGGCGGAGAGGTTCCTGGCGGATCGCACCGCCATGGTCACTGGCGGGGCATCGGGCATGGGGTTGGCAATCGCGCACGCATTGGCATCGGCCGGGGCGAAGGTTGCGATTGGCTCTCTCCTCGCCGGCGGGAGGCAGGCGGCGGGAGAGCTGACCCATCTGCCGGGACAGGAGCAGTTGGATCACGCACTCTCACGGCTCGGGTCGGACGCCTTGGGGATGAATCTCGACGTGACTTCCGACGAGTCTGTCGACGAGTTCTGGCGATCGACGATAGAGCGTTTTGGCCCGGTGGAGATCCTGGTGAACGCCGCCGGGATCACCGCTGAGCAGACGATCGTTGGACACCCTGACGCCCTGTGGAACAAGGTGATCGAAGTGAACCTCACAGGGACCTACCGCGCCATCAAGCGAGTGCTCCCGATGATGATCGAAGGAAAATGGGGGCGGATCATCAACATCGCCTCCACAGCGGCCTCGGTGGGGGCAGCCACGTCCGGGGCCTATTGCGCCTCCAAGGCGGGAGTAGTCGGCTTGACTCGAGCGGTGGCTTTGGAGGGGGCGCCGCACGGGGTGACCTGCAACGCCATCAGCCCAACTTGGGTCGATACCTCGTTCGGTCGGGCCTGGATGACCGACATCGCCGGGCACGAACACCGTTCAGGAGATGAGTACGTCGCCGACGTCGAGAAGTCGAACCCCCAGGGTCGCCTCATCTCGCCCTCGGAAATTGGCGCGCTTGCTTTGTTTCTCTGTAGCGATGGGGCCAAAGGCGTCACTATGGAGGATCTCCGGGTCTCGGCCGGCAGTCTCTGGTAGCCGTTCCCGCCGTTCTCTGGGCTGTATACGTTGTTGGACAACGTCTACACCCTGGGTTCGCTCACTAGGAATCGAGGGACTTCTTGAGACGCGCCAGGCGGCGGTCCCAGGATTTGCCGACATCGGTGACCCACGAGGACACATCGGCCAGCCTCTCGGTTCGAAGCGAATAGCGGACCTCGCGTCCTTTCGAGCTGCGGTCGACCAGACCCGCCTCGTCCAGCACCGCCAGGTGTTTGCTGATCGCCTGACGGCTGATCGGGAACCGGCGCGACAACTGAGTGGCAGTGGCGGGTCCGTTGGCCAGGCGTCGTATGAGCTCCCGACGCGTGGGGTCGGAGAGAGCAGTAAAAACGTCCACGCTCAGTCCCGGAAGGGCGGAACGTAGACGATCTCGTAAGGCACCATCTGCTCGGTCACATGGAGCCGGCATCCGATCTCTCTTGGCTCGAGGCGAAGAGTGACCTGGGTCGGCTCTCCCTCTGCCGTGCGCCAGGCCCATGTGATGGATTCTCGAGCCACCATTTCTTCTACGGTTCCGAAGACCTTCATTAGTCCATCGGTGGCCAGGTGAACCTTGCCTCCGAGCCGGGGCTCGATAGACATCGTTCCTCCCATCCAAAGAGTCGCCAGCTCACCGTTGATCAGGTGCGACCAAGCAATATCGGGGCTAACCGACAGGTCTACCGACCGCTCGACTTTGGGAAGAAGCTCGTCCACGCTCCAATTATACGCAACTTCCAGGTTGCGCATCGGCTAACATGCAACTTGAAGGTTGCGCGTCCCCAACGGAGGCAAGCCATGTTGATCCCGACCGTTATCGAGCAGACCCCAAGAGGAGAGCGGGCATACGACATCTATTCCCAGCTTCTCGGCCAGTGCATCGTCTTCTTCGGCCGACAATTGGACTCCGAAGTGGCGAATCTCATCGTCGCCCAGCTTCTATACCTCGAAGCTGAGGATCCCGAAAAGGACGTCCATCTCTACATCAACTCACCTGGTGGGGAAGGGTCGGCGATGATGGCGATCTACGACACCATCCAGAGCCTCCGGCCCGAGGTGGCGACCACTTGTATCGGACTCGCCGCCTCCGCGGCGGCAGTCATCCTTGCCGCCGGAGCGCCGGGAAAACGGATGGTCCTACCGCATGCTCGGGTGCTGATCCACCAGCCCCACATTGTCGGCGGGATCGAAGGACAGGCCAGCGACATCGAGATCCATGCCAGGGAGATCGTCCGTCATCGCCAGACCATGGTCAGGATCCTTTCCCAACATTCGGGCCAGCCCATCGAAAAGAGTCGAAAAGGATACCGATCGCGACCACTGGATGAGCGCCGAGGAAGCCGTGGCCTACGGGCTGGCGGATGGGGTTCTTTCGCCGAGCCGAATCCCGGCTGGCCTGGGACTCACTCGGTCCGAACCTTCCGGAGACTGATCCGGATCGGCACCTTGTAGACGCTTTCGAACCATTCCCAAGTCCATCGGGATTTATCCATCCGACGCTGATAGCGCTTGACATAGCCAGGATGCTGGCTGGGGGGTCCCAGGTTGGTCTCGATGACAGCCTCTCCCTCGATGGTGAGGATGTTGCCGCCGGTGCCGTTGTCGCTGACATGAGCCGACACCAAGGAGTTCCCGGCGAGGTTCATCGTGCGAGCACCCTCCTTGGACCACACCAGCAGGTCGTTGCCGTCAACCACGAACCAGACTGGCAAGGTCTGCGGCTGCCCGTTGGGACGAACGGTCGTCAGCCAGAGAATCAACTCTTGTTCGAGTCTTGCCCGGTGGCCGGACTTCAGAGTTTCCATCAATTATTTCCCCTTCCTCGGCGGCTTCTTTTCCTTGGGTGGGAGAGTACGAACGTAGGCGAGGGACCGCTCAACCCAATGCTCGGCCTGCTCGGGGTTTGAGTTCCAGACCGAGGGCAAGGTGACGTAGCCCTTCATCGGCCGGCCTTCCATTGGCATAAACGGGGCCGCGTCGTCGATACCCAAAAGCTCCTGGGCCCGGTCGTCCGGCAACTTGACGGCGATGCGGTCACCGAACAGACACAAGAACATGTTCCCATTCACAAAGCCAGCCAACTGACCGAACATCGCGCGTTGAGTCACACCCGGCGCATCCGGTAGAAGTTTTTGGAACAGCTCCTTGTCCGGTGCCCCGGGTTTAGGCATTTTCATGGCACCTCCTGGCGGCGTTTTATCTCGGCGATGATGGCCGGGAGCACCTCGTGGAGGTCTCCGATCACGGCGTAATCGGCCTTGGTGACCATCGGCGCGTCGGGATCGAGGTTGATTGCCAGGACTTTCTTGGCCGCCATCATTCCCACCCAATGTTGGATGGCGCCCGAGATCCCGCATGCGACATAGAGGTTGGGGGCAACCCTGGTGCCAGTCTGTCCGACCTGATCACGGTGAGATCGCCATCCGTTGTTTGTCACGACCCGTGAACACCCCACTGCTCCGCCCAGCAAGCCGGCGAGCTCCTCCAGGACCGCGAAACCCTCCGCCGAGCCCACCCCCCGGCCACCGCTGACGATTAGCGGGGCCGTCGTGAGAGTGATGCCTTCATCGACCGTGACCCGCTCGGTGACGCGGGTGCGGGCCAGCTCCTCGGTCAAGTCCGGTTTGAAGACCTCAGTCTGGACTAGCTCGGATCTGTCCCAGACTGGCTGGGAGTGGGGCGCCACTGTCATGAGCTTGATGAAAGCCGAGAGCTTCGCATCTTCGATCAGGCTTCCCCCCCACCGCACCCTGGTCAGAGCCCAGTCATCGGTTCCGGGGGAAACCGTCAGGACGTTGGTAGCGAGTGGCAGATCGAGCAGCGCCGCCAGATGGGCCATGACCTCGCTGCTTCGATCGCTACCAGCGGCCACTACCGCCGCCGGCATTTCCTGACCTACCAACTGGGCGAGGCTCTCGGCGATTGCTTCCGGTGCGTAGTCAGACAGAAGAGCCGCTTCGATCTGCCACGCCTTATCGACACCACCAACCCCCGATAGGCCGACAGAAACCACCTCGACCGAGCCCAGCCCGGCCGCCAGGGAAACGGCCTGGCGGTCGAGGTCATCCGAGGGACCGACAAAGACCAGAACCCGGTTCACAAGAGGCCCAGCTCGTCGAATAGGTCGACCACTGCCGAGGCTGCCTCCGACCCGTGACCCAACACCTTGGTTGTGGTCTGCTGCTCGACCGGCGTGGCAAGCGAAACCATTCTCAAACCGCCTGGCTTCAGCTCAGGTTCGGCGGTCCTTACCTCTGCCTTCTTCGCCCGGAGGCGGCCAGGGAGCGTTGGATAGCGGGGCAAGTTGATCCCTTCCTTGACCGCGACGACCGCGGGCAGCGGGAGTCGATAGATCTCGAACCCACCGTCGATCTCCCGCCGCGCCTCCACCGTCTGATCCTCCACCTTGAGTCCCTTGATCCCGCTAATTACGGGCCGGCCAAGGGCATGAGCGACCCGAACCCCCACCTGATAGCCGCCGGAATCGGCCGACTCGTTTCCGAACAGGATGAGATCAAACATGCCCTCGGCCTCCAGATCCTCGATGCGGGCGCTCAAGGCGGCGGCAGTCGCCTGCGGGTCGACATCCACCTCATCGGTCGCGAGCAGAACTGCCTCGTCGGCGCCGACCGAGATTGTGTAACGAAGCTGTTCCTCAGCTTCGGACCGGCCGAGCGTCAGCACAGTGACGGTTCCACCGTGAAGTTCCTTGAGCCGAATTGCCTCTTCCACCGCACACTCTTCGTGGGGACTGACTGTGAACGACAGGTGGCGAGCATCGATCGAGCGAGCGTCGGGAGTGAGGTTGATTCGCGCCCCCGGGGCCGGGACGCGCTTTATACAAACCAGAGTCTTCACGAGGAGAGAACGGTATCGGCTTCGTCTAGGGGGTGCGTCTGGCTACCAAGACTCCACCTTGGTCCATGACGACCTCCCATGGCTCAGAGTCGAGGACCGATTCGAATTCGGCCGCCGAGTCGCCGAGCACGGTGCGATCGATCACCAGCCAACGGATGATCGAGGGATCGGGTGGCTCCTCGCTTCCGGTCCCCCAGTGGAGGGCCCGCCAGGGATTGGGCCAGGTGTAGATCACTCTTCGCCGGCTCAGATGCGGTGTCAGGTTGTAAGTGGCCGTCACCTCGTCGGCGGGGCCGGGCATGGCTACCGCCGCCTCCAGCAATGTGCGGCGGTCGTTGCCGTAGATGGGCCAGATCCCCTGGTCGTACTCAACGCCGAAAGGCAACGTGCCCCAAGCAACAGCTGTCGCCAACGACATGGCGGCCACCGCCCCGAGGGCGAATCTACGAGTGCCGTTCCTCTTGATCCGGGCGAACTCCTCGACCAGGGCGAGAGAGGCTGCGGCCAAAGGCATCGCCGCGTAATGGACCCTCAGATTCTGAGTCCAGTCGACGTTTGTCAGCAGGTTCGCCAGCACCTGAGGCAGCGCGATCAGCAGAGTGAGGGGAGAAAGCAGGGGAACGAATGCGTAGGGAGCCAGGAGATCCCGGACGTAACCGATGAAGTCGTGTTGAACGAGGGTGCCGCCAACGGCCCCCGGATTGGTCAGGACCGTCCGGGCGAGGTCCACCGGGCCTGCTCCCAGGTCACCGTAGAAGTTCTCATAGAAAACGACGCCGTCTGAGAAAGCCGGGATGAGAATTCGTGTCACCAGGACGAAATAGGTCAGGGACGAGACCACGGTTATCCAACCTGGCCGTCGAAAACCGCGGATGACCAGCAGGATCCCGACCATGAGGATTGCCAAGGCAATGTCCTCTTTCCACGTGATCGCAAGCCCCATCCAGACGGCGAACGCTTTCCATCTCTGATCGCGGGCGGCGACGTAGCCCGCCATGAACGGCGCCATCGCCACCACCTCGGGGTGAAAGGTCTCGCGCACCTGCCAGCTGTTGGTGTAGTGGACGAGGAATGCAAGCGCGAGAAGAAGCGCCCACCATCCGTTCGCGGTCAGCTCGCGGCTGTACCTGAAGAGAATCCACGCCGCAAAACAAATCGATAGAACCATGACGATGTTGAGGAAGTTGGGCCCCGCCCCGAGCCAATAGAACGGGACCAACAGATAGAAGGCGAATGACCCGTGGTGACCGAAGACATCGAGCCCGCGCACGGTCACAAATCCCTCACCCCGTGACATGAGCCAGATGGCCTGGTCGAAGATTCCCAGGTCGTAGTCAAAGGACCAGAAGTTGTTGTGGAGGGACAAGACATCCCTCGACATCACGAGGAAGAAGAGGCCGATCGCCACCCAGATGAGGAGGTCGGGCCAATCGACCTTCGGCTCCGTGTACGGGCGATCGGGTGCAATTTCGCCATTGACCGCGGAGGAGCCTGGCGTCGGCGGCACAGCCACGGTTTCAGGCTCGATCTTGACGTGTTTCATAAGTTTTCATTGTCGGCAACGAGCCGCGGCTGCCGCATTCATTTCGCTGAGCTCGTGACCGAACTTGATCGCCGAGCCGGCAAAGGGCGTCGAAGCGCATTTGTGGCCGAGTTGGTCCGGCGAGGGCTCGAAGACGAGCAACGTTGGGACGACATCGAGGCAAGCTTCGGGGTGATTTCGGACCGAGGACACGAATGGGATGAGGACCCGGGCGCGTGGGTCCGGAGTCAACGATCGGCCGATGATCGCCGGGTCGGATAGATCGATTGGCTCGAATCCTGCTGGACTCGACAGTTCTCATCGACCTGCTTCGGGGCCGGCCGGCGATTGAGCGGGTTCGAAAACTGCGACGGCACGGGGACGAGCCCTGGGTCTGTGCCATCTCGTTGAGGAAATTTGGCGCGGCCTTCGCACTGACGAGGAACTCCCGAGCCGGCGTCTGTTCAGGGGTCTGCGACTTGCGCCTGTCGGGGTCGAGGAAGGCGTCAGGGCGGGAACCTGGCGGCGACAGTTCTCTGAAGCGGGGATAACCCTGCATCAGGCTGACCGCCTTATCGCCGCCGCAGCTCTCGGCGTTGGCGCTCGGCTGGCCACAGGAAATCCTGCCGACTTTCCTATGGCCGAGGTAACCGTGGAGCATTGGCAGCCTGGCGATAGTTGAGCTGGAACGCGCTCTGAACCGCTAAGCCTTCATCCGCTTGTCGTCCGGATCAAAGATAGGAGTGGACCCGGCGACCGCGACCTTGACCGGATAGAGCTCGTTCATATACATCACCGCCAGTTCGGTGTCGACGACTGCGTGCTCGGGAGGAAGGTAAGCAAGCAGCAAGTACTTGCCGACCGAGGGACCTGCACCCGCCGACGTGACGTAGGAAGGCCGGCCCCTCTCGTCGACGATTCGCTCGCCCGACGGTGTCGTGATGGGTTCTCGCCCATTCATGAAACGCTTGACCCCATCCCGTCTCGACATGTGGTCCTCGACGGTGAGCGTGCACAAAATGGCGGCCGGCGAAGTCTCCCGCGCCTTGAGATAGGCCTCCTTGCCGATGAAGTCGGCAGGTTTCACTTTCGCTCGGGCCAGGCCTGCTTCGATGGGATTGAACTCGCTCTCGAGCTCTGCGCCCATCAGGCGATACCCCTTTTCCAGGCGACCTGTCGTCCCATATACGCCGGCCCCGACCGGGACCACGCCAAGATCCTGACCCGCCTCCCACAAACGATCCCACATCGGCAGCCCCTGTTCGGTGGGCACATAGATCTCCCAACCAAGGTCGCCCACGTAGGAGATGCGGAAGAGCCGGGCGTTGATCGAACCGAAATCGACTGCCTGGGTGTGCCCGTACGGAAACGCCTCGTTCGAGAGGTCGTGATCGGTGAGCGACTGGACGTGGTCGCGGGCCCGCGGGCCCCATACGCCGATCGTCACGAGCGCCGAAGTCAGGTCGGTCATTTGCACCGAGCCGTCCTCGGGTAGATGGCGTCCGAACCAGTGCTTGTCGCGGGGTCCGTCGAACGCTCCTGTGATCACCCGAAAATGCTCCTCGGCGAGGCGGAGGATGGTGAGATCGGTCTTGAACCCACCCGACTCGGTCAAAAGCGGCGTGTAAACCGAACGGCCGACCTTGACCTCGACATTGTTCACGGCCATGTGCTGGAGGTAAGGGAGAGAGCCGGGACCGGTGAAGTCGAAGACGACAAACGGGGAAAGGTCGACCATCCCCACCCGCTCCCGCATCGCCAGATGCTCGCCGTTCTGGATAGAAGACCACCAGCGGCGATCCCATTCGTGCGGTCGATCCTCGACGGCGAACTCATCGACCAGGCCCGAATTGGACTCGTACCAATGGGGCCGCTCCCACCCTCCCGCTTCGAAGTAGGCCGCCCCCAGCGCCTGGGTCCGAGCATGGAATGGTGAGACTCTCTTGTTCCGCTCCGACGCCCATTGCTCGCGGGGATGGACAATGCCATAGGTCTTGTTGAAATGCTCCGAGCACCGGGCCCGGACATGGTGCTCGGTGCGGGCGTAGGGGTAGAAGCGGGCGATGTCGGAGGCGTGGGGATCCAGATCGGGGTAGCCGTGGGTCATCCACTCGGCCACAGCTCGACCGGTGCCGGGGCCTTCCTTGATCCAGATCGCCGCCGCCGACCAGAGGTTCTTCACCTCGACCGTCTCGCCGATCAAGGGCATGGCGTCGGGGGTCAGAGACAAGAGTCCATTGATGGCGTACTTGATCTCAGCCGTAGCGAGTATCTCGGGCATGAGCTCGAGGGCGTCTTCCATCTGCTCGTCGAAGTCGTCGTCGGTAAATGGAAGCTCGGTGGGCGACATCCGCGCAGCGGTTAGCGAAGGAATCTCGTCGGGGTGATGGAAGATGGGGCGGTGGGCATAGGAGCCGACCTCCATCGAGCCTCCGGTCTGGCGCTCGTACATGAACACATCCATATCGCGCACGATCGGAAACGCCAGCTCCTTGCCTGAGTCCTGAAGGATGGGAATGGGACCGACATCGATCATCTGATGGACCGCCGGGGTGAGAGGAATCGTGGCGCCCGCCATCCGGGCGAGGCGGGGGCTCCACACCCCACAAGCGATAACGACAAACTCGGCTTCGATCCGGCCGCGATCAGTCAATACCGCGTTGATGCGGTTCCGTTTGGTCTCCAGGTTGAGAACCTCGACATTGGCAAAGGTTTGGAGAGCGCTGAGGCGTTGGGCGTTCTCGCGGAAGATGGTCCCTGCTCGGAGCGAATCTACCGCGGACACCGTCGGGTAGTAGGCACCACCGAGCAGGATTTCCTCGTTGATAAAGGGGACCAGCTCCTTAATTTGACCCGGGCTGACAAGTTCGGCCGGCATGTCCCAGTTCTTGGCCGACCCCATTCGCCGTCGCAGCTCTTCCATTCGCTCAGGTGTCCGCGCCACCTCAATCCCGCCACAGGTGACGTTGACGCCCATCGCCTCGTACTGCCGCTGGCTGTCGAGGGTAAGCATCGCCATCTCTTTGTTGTGATCGACGGGGAAGATGAAGTTGGAAGCGTGGCCAGTCGAACCGCCCGGGTTGGGGAGGGGGCCCTTGTCGATCTGGACGATGTCCCGCCAACCGAGTTCCGCCAAATGCCCCACCACGGAATTGCCGACGATGCCAGCACCGATCACCACGACGCGTGCGCTGGCCGGTAGGTCAGCCATTGGCGTAGTCCTCATTCATGACAGGCCGGGAATGTAGCCGGGTGGTTGGAACGTGAGGGTCGCCGCCGCCCTCGAGAGATATCTATGGGCTTCCGTAGCTCTCTGGGATCGGTGTGATTGGATCACCAGGCTCCCACGCGAGATATCCCCCGACTGGCGATGACGGACAGGTTTGTACGCAGCGAAGTATTCAGAACCCGTGGAAGGAACATGTCCCCAGGGGCTTCAAGGCCCCGTTCGCCATGAGTCGATGTGGACATCCATCGAAGGGCTCGTCAACGATAGAGCCCAAGTCCTCGATGCACGGGACCAGTGTCAAGGCGTAGGCGTATTTCAGCCGTACCTATTCCTCTGTAGGCCACAACCAATCAGGGAAGTTCATTGCTTTCAGACACTTTTCAGAAACGAGGCCGACCTGTTGATTTTGCTCGCCGGGCACGGCTTGGAAGTTGGCGCCCCGTCCCGGGTTGACTTCACCGGGAAGCCGTGATCTGTGCGCAGCGAACGGCTGCCTCGTACGCCTCCAATATGTCGACCTGATGGTTACGGCTAGCTCGCCGCCAGAGTCCGTGACCATGCACGCCACAGCCGCCAGCAGCATTCTCGATGTCACCGGTCGTACAGTTCTCCTGAATTGGTCGTTGGCTAGTTGCCCCAACAGGACGCGTAGGTCTCCGGGCCGTCGAGGCTGCCCATTACTCAGCAGGTGGTATTCGAAAGGAATGTGGTCGATATCCGCACTGTCCAGTCCATATTTTGAACCGCCCCGAGTTTCTGGAGGCTCCCCGAAACCCGGGGGAAGATCAGTTCTGTTCAACCACTTCGGCAGGATAGAGAGCTCTTTGAAGCCTTCGCATCATGATGTTAGATTTGGCGCATGCGTACGACGATCACCTTCGATGTCGATGTCGCAGCGGCGATAGCTCAGTTGCAGAGGCGGGAGGGTCTCGGGGTCAGCGAGGCGGTCAATTTCCTGATCCGGGCAGGCTTGCTCCAGCCCGCCCCGCGGCGCCGTTTCAAGCAGAAAACATCAGCTATGAACGCCCGGTTCGACGTCACCAACGTAGCCGAGGTGATCGACTTCTTGGAGGGCCCTGGGGCGCGTTAGATGTTGATCGATGCCAATCTCCTTCTCCTGGCCCGGGACTCCTCGAGTCCCTTTCATGCCACCACCCGGCGTTGGATCGATAAGGCTTTGAATGGACCCACCCGGGTCGGTATTCCGTGGAAGAGTCTGGTGGCGTTCGTGCGGATCAGCACCAACCCGCGCGCTTATGAGAATCCTCTATCCGACGGCGCGGCTCGCTCTCAGGTATCGGAATGGCTTTCCGCCTCAGCCACGTGGATCCCCAGAGAGACCGATTCCCATTGGGAGATTCTCTCAGCCCTCATCGCAACTCATCGGCTGTCAGGCAACTTGATCTCAGACGCCCATCTCGCGGCCATGGCGATCGGCCACGGTTTGGATCTCTATTCGGCCGACAGCGACTTTGCCCGCTTCCCCGAGATCACCTGGGTCAACCCACTCCGCGAATAGGACCCGATTGCCCGGCGCCGGCACGACCTCGGTAGCCTGAACAGTCGATGGAGCGCCGCCAGCTTCCTGCGGTCGATCAGTTTGTAACCGAGCTGGGGAAGTGGCCATTGTCGCGAGCAGCGGTGGTCGACGTGGCCCGAGCAGTCATCGCCGAGGCTAGGGCGGGCGAGGGTGATTCCGATCTCGTTTCACGCGCCCGAGAACGGCTCGAAGGTTTGGTCGCCGATCGGCTCCATCCGGTGCTCAACGCCACCGGGGTACTGCTCCACACCAATTTGGGCAGGGCGCCGCTGGCGGCGGAAGCGGCGGCGGTGGCGGCGAAGGTGGCGACTGGATACGCGAACGTCGAGCTGGATATGCGCACCGGCGCTCGGGGCCAGCGCTCGGGCTCGCTTCATGCTCTCCTGGCCGACTTGACCGGCGCCGAAGCCGCCCTGGCGGTCAACAACAACGCCGCGGCTCTGGTCTTGGTGCTGGCGGCCCTGGCGAAGGATCGGGAGGTGATGGTCTCCCGGGGGGAGCTAATCGAGATCGGTGGGAGCTACCGGCTGCCCGAGATCATCGCCGCTGGCGGCGCCACCCTGCGGGAGGTCGGCACCACCAATCGCACCCGGATGGCCGACTATTCCTCTGCTCTCGGCGGCGCCACCGCATGCCTCCTCAAGGTTCATCCTTCCAACTATCGGATCACCGGATTCTCCGAGGAAGCGTCGCTCAAAGAGCTTGTCGGCCTCGGTCGCGAGCATCGTCTCCCGGTGGTCTTTGATGCCGGTTCAGGGCTGCTCGATGAAAACGTTCCTTGGTGGGGGGGACCGCCGCCCGCCTGGCTCAACCGGGAGCCGGGGGTTCGTCAGTCAATCGCGGCCGGAGCTGACCTATTGCTCTTCTCCGGTGACAAGCTCTTCGGCGGGCCTCAGGCGGGCGTCATCGTCGGCAACACGGCCCTCGTGGAAAAGGTTGCCCGCCACCCGCTCGCCCGGGCATTTCGTCTCGACGGTCCGACGGCCGCGGCGCTAGCGGCCACTGCCGAGATGTATGCCGACGGGCGCGGAGCCGATGTCCCGCTGTGGGCGATGGCCCGAGTCCCATATCAGGTTCTCGAGTCTCGCCTCCAGCACGTGCTCGAACGGTCGGCTGTACCAGCACAAATCGAGGAGGGACCTTCGGTGTTGGGCGCGGGCTCAGTCCCCGGAGCGTCAATCCCCTCGCCCGTGATGGTGATCGAGGGCGAGGTCGATCGCTTATTTGCGAGACTTCTCGCCGGCTCGCCGGCGGTGCTGGGGAGACGGGAGGCGGGTCGGCTTCTAGTCGACCTGCGGGCGATCCCACAGTCGGCCGACGAGGCCCTCGCCGCCGCGCTGGCTGCCGCATGGCGGTCGTAGCCACCGCCGGTCACGTCGATCACGGGAAGTCGGCCCTGGTCGAAGCCCTCACTGGGCGGGATCCCGATCGGCTGGCGGAAGAAAAAAGGCGCGGTCTGACGATCGAGTTGGGCTTTGCGTGGATGGACCTTCCCGGCGGCCGACGCATCTCGTTTGTCGACGTGCCCGGTCATCGGCGATTCATCGCCAACATGCTCGCCGGGGTGGGGGCGGTTGACGCCGTGCTGCTTGTGGTCGCCGCAGACGAGGGCTGGAGCGCCCAATCCGAGGAGCATCTCGCTGCCCTTGACCTGCTCGGCCTGAGGCGGGGGGTGGTGGCCCTGACCAAGATCGATCGCGTCGAGCCGGCAACGGTTCCTGGTCTGATCCGTGAGCTCGGTCGGCACCTCCAGGGAACCTTTCTCGAAGGAGAGACGGTGGTCCCGGTCTCGGTTCGACGCCGAGTCGGACTGGACGAGCTGGTGCTGGCGCTGGCCGAAGCGACCAACGCCGATGTCGGCGATCAGGGTCGACCGCGGCTCTGGGTCGACCGGGTTTTCGGGATGGCCGGCGCCGGCCTGGTCGCGACCGGAACACTGACTGGAGGAGGCCTTCGAACCGGCGACCAGCTCGAGGTGTGGCCGGGCGGAGGGATCGGCCGGATCAAGGGATTACACAGCAACGAGCAAGCCGTCCAGACAGTGCCGCCCTCAACCCGGGTGGCCGTCAACCTGGGTGGTGCCGGGGCGTTGGCACGAGGATCACTTTTGACCAAGCCGGCCACAACGGCTGCCAGCAACCGGTGGCTGGCCGACCTGCAACCCGCCCGCTATGTAGCAAAGCTCGAGGACAAGGGCAGTTTTGTGCTCCACCTCGGAACCTTTGCCGGCGCCGCGACCATAAGGCTGGTCGCTCCCAACCTGGCCTTGATCGCGACGGCTGTTCCCCTGCCGGTTGCAGCCGGTGATCGGTTTCTAATGCGAGATACGGGCCGCCAGCGGGTTTTGGCCGGAGGGACGGTGCTCGATCCCGCTCCTCCGCGTCGCCAGCAAGTGCTAATCCTCCACGGCCACGCGCTCGAGCGGGCGTTGCCGAAAGGGCCCGACGAGGTAGCGGCCGTGTTGCTCCACGAGCGAGGACAAGCGCAACTGTCCGATCTGGCGCTTTGGTCGAAGGGAGGTTCACCCCGGGAAGTCTTGACGGCCGACGGTGTGGCGATCTCGATCGACGAGCAGCAGCGCCTGGGTGTTGAGGTCGTTGCCGCTGTGTCGCAGTTCCTCGCCGATCACCCCTTCGAATTGGGGCTCGGAATTGGCCAGCTCGCCCAACAGCTTGATATCGGCGAAGGCCTCTTGCGGAGTCTCTGCGACCAAGATTCCAAAATGGTCCTGGCCGGGGGAATGGTGTCGCTGGCCGGGATCGAGCGCGCCACCTCCGAAGCCGATGAACGATGGCTTGCCGCTCGGGTTCGTCTCGCCACCCCGGCGCCGCCCTCGATCGCCGAGCTCGGCCTTGGTCCGGACTTGTTGCGGGCATTGATCAAAGACGGGCAAGCAATACGGATCGCCGACGATCTCCTCTACCTGCCGTCGGTAATCAAATCTCTCATCGCCACGACACAGTCGTTCGACGAACCGTTCAGCGTGAGCGATTTTCGGCAGAGGGTCGGGATCAGCCGCAAGTATGCAGTCCCGCTCCTCGAGTACTTCGATCGCGAAGGAATCACCCTCAGGCAGGGGGATCGGCGGCAAGCTCGCCCTCTTTGATACCTGGCTTCACTGACAATGTGAACCACATGTGACATGCTCACCACATGTCCAAGATGATCCAGGTCCGGAACGTCTCCGATCGACTCCATCGAGATCTCAGCAAGCGGGCAAGATCCCGAAGCAAGACTCTGACCGCCTATATCGAAGAGCTGCTCGAAAAAGAGGTTTCCAGGCCTCCGGCTGAAGAGGTTTTCGAAAGGGTGAGCCGTCGGCCACCAACGAAGCTTCGCCGGTCGACTGCCGAGTTAATTCGCGAGGAGAGAGCCCTTCGGTACGGCGAGTGACAATCGTGGTCGACGCCTCGGCAGTCCTCGAGTTTCTCTTGCAATGTGAGAGGAGCGGAGAAATTGGCGAGATCCTGCAACGCAACGAGGTCCATGTGCCTGCCCTATGCGACGTCGAGGTCGTGGCTGGACCCGTCGAGTATTGGCTCAGAACGAGATCGAGTTCACTCGCGCCGAGCAGGTGATTGAGGATTACCTCGACCTTCCGTTGACCAGGCATGGCCATCAGGCTCTGTTAGACCGCATTCTCGATCCAAGGCTCAACGTCAGCGCTTACGACGCGGTTTATGTGGCTCTCGCCGAGTCACTACGTGGCGATCTTCTCACCTCCGATCGGAGATTGGCGAGAGCCACGAGCCAGCACACCGAGAGGGCGGTCGTCTCGCCGTAAGGCGCGACGGAAAGCTGGCCGACGCACGGGCGGTAGCGGGTAGCCTTGCGAACGGAGGCGTCCGAGCGCCTGGTGGGCTCCTCGGTCTTCAAAACCGATGAGGGGCCTCAGGGTCCCTGGCGGGTTCGATTCCCGTCCGCCTCCGCCACTTTTTACGCATCAAACGCTGCCCACAGGCCGCGTCTGATGCGTAAGAATTGGCTTCCGGTACAGAAGGAGAAGATATGGGGTCTTTGCTGGTTCAGATCACTCACGGCCCCGAGGCGCCGACCCGCGCTGCTCTTGGCTGCCTAGTAGCCCTGGCCGCGGTCGAGGATGGCCATGACGTGACCGTGTTCTTCGCTGGTGATGCTGCTCATTTCATGAGGGACGCCGTTGTTCAAGCCACCGCCGGAATCGGCACTGGCACAATGGCCGATCACATTCCGAATCTCGTCGCCAAGGGTGTGCAGATTTACGTGTCGAAGATGTCGGCCAATGCCCGAGGCATCACCGAAGCAGACCTGGTCTCGACCAACGCCACCTTTGCTGCACCGGCCAAGCTGGTGGAGCTGACCTTTGCGGCTGATCGGGTCCTTACCTACTGACGAACGAAACGCCGGGCGAACCATGAGTGATAGCGCCAACGATCGCCGCCGCCAGGTTTCCGGCTTCCTCCAAATCGGCGATCAGATCGTTGGCTCGCTCGGGCGCTACAGAAATAAGCAGACCCCCCGAGGTTTGGGCGTCGGCGAGCACTCCCAACAGCCTCTGGTCGGGCTGAGCACCAGCGATGAACGATCGGAGCGATTGCAGGTTGCGCTGGCTCCCCCCGGGAAAATGACCCTTTGCGACCAGATCGATGACGCCGTCGAGAACTGGCACTGCGGCCGGGTCGATGACTGCGGCGACGTTCGAGGCAAGCAGCATCTCTCGCAAGTGTCCGAGGAAGCCAAAGCCCGTGACATCGGTAGCGGCGTGGACTTGTTGATCGAGCATCGGCTGCACCGCCCGATCATTGAGAGAGGTCATCAGCTCCACCGCTTTCTCCGCGAGCTGCGGCGGACATGAATCCATTTTTAGGGCGGTGGTGACGATCCCGGTGCCGAGAGGCTTGGTGAGCACCAACTGGTCGCCAGGTTTGGCGCCAGCATTGGTGATCGGATCGACCACGGTTCCGGTGACGGCAAAACCGTATTTGGGCTCGGAGTCGTCGATCGAGTGGCCCCCGATGATCGTGGCTCCAGCCTCGGCCATGATGTCGGCCCCTCCCTGCATGACCTCGCCGAGCAGCTCGAAGGAGAGATTCTCTCTCGGCCACGCTACGAGCTGCAGGGCGGTGATCGGTCGACCACCCATCGCGTAGATGTCTGAGAGGGCATTGGCGGCCGCGATCTGACCCCAGTCGTAGCCGTCGTCGACAATGGGCGTGAAGAAGTCCACCGTCTGCAGGAGGAATTCTCCGGTCGGGAGCCGCCAGACACCCGCATCGTCGGAAGTTTTTAGGCCGACTACGAGTTCGGGCGCTTCCAATGCCGGATGTGAGCGGAGCGGGTCGATAATGGATGCGAGCTCGTCGGGAGAGAGCTTGCAGCCGCATCCGGCTCCATGCGAAAAAGCCGTCAATCGGGTTTGCTGCACGATGGTTACGCTAACGGCGCTCGGCTAGTGTTCCGCTCTGTAGCACCGTCCCGTATCGTGGAACAGAACCGAAATGGCTGAAGAAGAACTCGATCTCAACTCGCTCGCTGACGACGACCTCGTCCACCAGATGCACGACGACCTTTATGACGGCCTGGCGCCCGAGATCGTCGAGGGCACCAACATCTTGCTGGGTCGGGGCTGGGATCCCCAGCGCGTGCTGAACGATGCGCTGGTCGAAGGAATGCGTATTGTCGGGATCGACTTTCGAGACGGAATCCTTTTCGTCCCCGAGGTCTTACTGGCGGCGAATGCGATGAAGGCGGGCATGGAGATTTTGCGCCCGTTGCTCGCCGAAACGGGTGCTCAAACGATTGGCAAAGTCGTGATCGGAACCGTCAAAGGCGACATCCACGACATCGGCAAGAATCTGGTGGCGATGATGCTGGAAGGAGCCGGTTTCGAGGTCATCAACCTCGGCATCAACACGGACGCCGAACGATTCATCGCCGCCCTCGATGAGCACAAGCCCGACATCCTGGGGATGTCGGCCCTTCTCACTACCACGATGCCCTACATGAAGGTGGTCATCGATGCGTTGAAGGAGAAGGGGATCCGAGACGATTACATCGTGCTGGTTGGTGGCGCTCCCCTCAACGAGGAGTTTGGCAAGGCGGTGGGCGCCGATGCCTATTGCCGCGATGCGGCGGTGGCTGCTGAGACCGCCGAGGCCCTGGTGCTGGCTCGCCGGATGACGAGCGGAGAAGATCCGTGAAATCGGGCCGGGTTTTGATCATCGCCTGCGGTGCCCTGGCTCGCGAGCTTGGAGACGTTCTCAAGGGGAGCGGGCTCGACTGGGTCGACATCGAGTGCCTGCCCGCCGTCCTTCACAACACCCCCCAACAGATAACCGAGGCGGTCCGCGAGCGGATCGACCGGGCGAGCGGGCGCTATGAACAGATCTTCGTTGGGTATGCCGATTGCGGAACGGGCGGAATGCTCGACCGGATGCTCGAGGAACGCGGAATCGAGCGGCTGCCGGGTGCTCATTGTTATGAGTTTTTCGCCGGCGTCGATCGGTTCGCACGGCTGCACGAGGATGACCCGGCGACCTTCTATCTCACCGATTTCCTGGTGAAGCATTTCGACCGGCTGGTCTGGCAGGGGCTCGGCCTCGACCGCTGGCCTCAGCTACGCCATGACTACTTCGGCAACTACCGACGGCTCATCTATTTGTCTCAGCTCGAGTCCGCTGAGTTGGTGCTCAGGGCAGAGGAGGCGGCCAAGAGGTTGGGGCTCAGTTTCGAACATCATCATGTCGGCTACGGCGATTTCCAGCCGGCGATTCGGACGGCAGCCGGTTCGGCGGCATGAGCGCCGAACTAACCATCATCCGTTGGCGAGATATTCCAGCCCAAGTGGTGGCGAAGCGAGGCCGGGAGAGCGCTCGGCGCGAGCTTGCTCCTCGGTTTCAAGTAGCGATCGATCGGGCGGCCATGTATGCCGGCCTCTTTGGCACCGACGAATATCTCAACGAGTGGGTACGCGATTCCCGTCCCTGCGGCGATGATCTCGAGATGGAGGTGGCGACGGAGGCGAAGCGGCTCGAGAAGGAGATTTCCCCCGACGTGCTCAACGAGATCGCGGGCCGGGGAGGAAAGCGATGACCGACACTGTCATTTCCTCTCCCAATCGAGAGGTAGTGATCGGGTTCGAGCGACCCTTCGTTGTGATCGGTGAGCGCATCAACCCCACCGGTCGCAAGCTCCTGGCCGAGGAGATGCGCAACGGCGACTTCTCGCGGGTGGAAAAGGACGCCCTCGCCCAGGTGGACGCCGGGGCGCCGATGCTCGACGTCAATGCCGGGATTCCCCTAGCTGACGAGCCGGCTCTGCTCGCCAAGGCGATCGAACTCGTGCAGTCGTTGACCGACGTGCCATTGTCCATCGATTCCTCGATCGTCGCCGCTCTCGAAGCGGGTCTGGCGGTTTATCAGGGCAAGCCGCTGGTCAACTCAGTGACGGGTGAAGAAGAGAGGCTCGAGCAAGTGCTGCCTTTGGTTGCCAAGTACGGGGCCGCGGTAGTTGCAATCAGCAACGATGAGACCGGGATCTCCGAAGACCCCGACGTTCGATTCGAAGTGGCGAGGAAGATCGTGAACCGAGCCGCCGACTATGGCATCGGCAAAGAAGACGTCGTGGTCGATCCTTTGGTGATGCCGATCGGAGCGATGGGCACCGCTGGCCAGCAAGTGTTCCGGCTCATCGGTCGGTTGCGCAACGAACTCGGAGTCAACACCACCTGCGGGGCCTCGAACATCAGCTTCGGCCTCCCACATCGGGCCGGGATCAACGCTGCTTTTCTGACCATGGCCATCGGAGCCGGGATGACCTCGGCCATCACCAACCCCCTCGAGCCCGAGATTCTGCAAGCAGTGATGGCCGCCGACGTCCTCGCCGGCCACGATCTCCACTGTGCCCGCTGGATCCGGGCTCACCGCCAGGAACCCACCTTGGTGGATCCCGCTCGCCGCCGTCCCAACCGTCGAACTGCGAACCCTGGGACGTAAATCGGGTGTAGGACCGACAGTTAGGGCGCTCTACCCGTTACGCCGCCATGCTGGCAGCCCTTGCCATCGATCACGGTGTCGCCGTGGCGTCGACCGACGGAGACTTCGCTCGCTTCAGTGAGCTCCACTGGTTGAATCCGCTCGCCTGATCGGGCGGCGAGTGGTGAGGATGGGATACTGAGCGCTTGGCTCCCCAAGTCGTCTTCACTCCCTCGGGCCGTAGAGGTCAGGTCGCGGTTGACACCACGGTCCTCGATGCTGCCCGCGCTCTAGGTGTAGATCTCGATTCGGTGTGCGGCGGCCGCGGGATCTGCGGTCGCTGCCAGGTGTCGATCGGGAGCCGGCCCGGTATCGATGCACGACACAATCGACTGTCTCCGCCTGGTGAGGTCGAAGCCTCCTATCACGGCCGTCGCCCCTTGTCCGACGGAATGCGCCTGGGCTGCGCCGCCCACATCCTCAACGACGTGGTCATCGACGTGCCAGCGGAGAGCCAAGTCCATCGACAGGTGGTGCGCAAACGAGCCGAAGTCGACAGCCTCCCGGTGGACCCGGTGGTGCGGCTTCATTACCTGGAAGTCGAAGAGCCCGATCTCGCCAGCCCAACGGGAGATGCCGAACGTGTTCTCGCTGCTCTCGACAGCCAGTGGGAGCTCACCGCCCTGTCCTTCGAGCCGGCGGTCCTAACAGAGCTCCAGGCGGCGTTGCGCCGGGGTGATTGGAAAGTGACTGTTGCCGTCCGGCGAGGAGAAAAGGTGATCGGAGTCTGGCCCGGTTTCCGTGACTTGGCCCTCGGAGTGGCTTTCGATGTCGGATCGACAACCATCGCCGGCCATCTCTGCGATCTCTTTACCGGGGCGGTTGTTGCCTCGAACGGTCGGATGAATCCTCAGATCGGATTTGGTGAGGACCTCATGAGCCGGGTTTCCTACATCATGATGAACGAAGGCGGCGAGAAGCGCCTCACAGCCGTTGTGCGCGAGGCACTCGACGCCCTGATCGGCGAGCTCGTCGCCGATGCGGGTGTAGATCGATTGGACATCCTCGAACTCGCTGTCGTTGGCAATCCAATCATGCACCATCTGGTGCTGGGATTCGATCCCCGTCAGCTCGGAACCGCCCCCTTTGCGCTGGTCACGACCGCGGCCTTGGACACACCGGCTCGGGAGTTGGGACTCGATGTCCACCCCGGAGCCACCGTCTACACGCTCCCCTGCGTCGCCGGTCATGTCGGAGCCGATGCCGCCGGGGTAACGCTATCCGAGGGCCCCCATCGACAGTCGGAAACGATGTTGGTGGTCGACGTGGGAACAAATGCCGAGATCGTGCTCGGAAACAACGAGCGCTTGCTGGCGGCGTCGAGCCCGACCGGCCCTGCCTTCGAGGGGGCCCAAATCTCGTCGGGACAGCGAGCCGCCCCGGGGGCGATCGAAAGGGTCCGTATCGATCGCGCGACGCTCGAGCCCCGCCTGCGGGTGATCGGGCAGGAGATGTGGTCGGACGAATCGGGATTCGATCCAACCGCTATCACCGGCATCTGTGGTTCCGGAATCATCGAGGTGGTGGCTGAGCTCTTCTTGTCGGGTGTCATCACCGCTGACGGGGTGATTGTCGATCAGGATCGGTCACTGCGGGTGACCGCCGATGGCCGTACGTTTTCCTACCGGCTCCACGACGAGCCCCAAATCCTGGTCACCCAGAACGACGTGCGGGCGATCCAACTGGCCAAGGCGGCCCTGCGGGCGGGCTGCGATCTCTTGATGGATCACTTGGGAGTGACCGACGTTGATCAGATCCGACTTGCCGGTGCCTTTGGCAGCCATATCGATCCGATCTACGCCATGGCCCTCGGTCTCATCCCCGACTGCGAACCGAGAAAGGTATCGGCCGCTGGTAATGCCGCCGGGATGGGGGCGATGATGGCCCTTTTGTCCGGTGAGTCGCGGCGGGAGATCGAGCAAGTGGCGCGCACGGTCGAGAAGATCGAAACCGCGGTGGAGCCGAGCTTTCAGGAAAAGTTCGTGGCGGCGATGGCGATTCCTCACAAGATCGACCGCTACCCCAAGTTGCAAACTCTTCTGCCGCTGCCAGAGCCGGTCATGTCCGCCCGCCGGCGGCGGCCTTAGCTCCCGGCGTTTCTCGCCCGAGCGAGCCTGTTTCCTCCCCCAGCGAGCGAGGCGAGCGTCGGGGGAGGTGTCGCCAAAGGCAACGGAGGGCCCTCCCCGGCCACGCCGGTACTCCCCCCTTCAGGGGGAGAAGCGCTTGTTCCATGATGTAGTGTTATTCCGCATCATGGAACAGGCCCACGGCAGACGGGGCGGCGGTCGGGCGGCTCGGCAGGCGGCCCGCACGGCGCGGGCGCTCGACTCGGTGCCCTTCCTCACTCGCAAGCTCAAACCGGTCGAGGTCCTCGAGGAGGAAGGGCTGGCAATGATCGAGGCAAACGCCTCGCGCCTCCTGGCCGAGGTGGGCATCGAGGTGGTGGGTTTCCCGCACGGAGTCGAGATTTTCAAAGCGGGAGGGGCGGAGGTGGAAGGCACCCGGGTCCGCTTTCCCGACGGTCTGGCGCGGTGGCTCATCCAGGAGAGCGCCCCCAAGACCTTCATTCAGCACGCTCGCAACCCCGAGCACACCGTCACGATCGGTGATCCCCACATGGTTTTTGCTCCGGCGTATGGATCGCCGTTCGTGCGCGACCTGGACGGCGGGCGCCGCTATGCCACCATCGCCGACTTCCAGAACTTCGCCCGGCTCACCCACATGAGCCCCTCGCTCCACCACGGCGGCGGCACCCTCTGTGAGCCAGTCGATCTCCCGGTCAACAAACGCCACTTCGACATGGTGTTTTCTCATATCAAGTATCACGATCGCCCCTTCATGGGATCGGTCACCGCCCCCGAGCGGGCGCAGGACACGGTGGACATGGTCCGCATCCTCTTCGGCGAAGACTTCATCGATCAGAACACCGTCCTGCTCTCACTGTGCAATGCCAACTCCCCGATGAGCTGGGACTACAACATGCTCGGGTCAGCTCGGGTCTACGCCGAGGCCAATCAGGCCTGCCTGATTACGCCCTTCATCCTCGCGGGAGCGATGGCGCCGGTGACCGTCGCCGCCACCGCTACCCAGACCCTGGCCGAAGCGATGGCCGGCATGGCCTTTTGCCAGATGGTCCGGCCGGGAGCGCCGGTGGTATTCGGCTCCTTTGCCTCCTCCATTTCCATGCAGTCGGGCGCTCCGACTTTCGGCACCCCGGAACCGGCGCTGGTGCTCTTCGTCATCGCAGCTCTCGCCCGTCGGCTCGGGGTGCCCTTTCGCAGCGGGGGCAATCTCACCGCCTCCAAGGTTCCCGACTTCCAAGCCGCCTTTGAAAGCGCCGCCACGTTCTTTCCGACTATGCAAGCGGGGACCAACTTCGTCCTCCACACCGCCGGATGGTTGGAGGGCGGCCTCACCATGGGTTATGAAAAGTTCATCCTCGATTCCGACCAGGCTTCGATGGCCGAGGCTTTCGTCACTGGCATCGACACGAGCGAGAACGGACTGGCGATCGATGCGCTCCTCACGAATCCTCCCGGTCAGCATTTTCTTGGCAACGAGCACACACTCGCCAACTTCGAGTCGGCTTTTTGGCGAAGCCGGCTCGCCGATAACAACAGCTTCGAACAGTGGTTGGAGAACGGGAGCCAGGAGGCAGTGGTCCGGGCCAACAGCATCTGGAAGGAGATGCTGGCCGAATATGAACCGCCCTTGCTCGATGAGTCCAAGGAAGCCGAGCTGAGCGAATGGATCGCTGGTCGCAAAGCCTCCTTCGCCGATTCCGATGTCTGAGCGAATTCTCGAGGACCCAAGCTTCGAGATCATTCCGCTCAAGGGGATCGAGGAGAAGGCCTCCGCCTTGGCCGCCGGGACGCGGGTCACGGTGACTGCTTCCCCCGCCAAAGGGATGGCAGCGACGTTGAACCTCGCTTCGACCCTTCACCGGCTCGGGTACCTCGTGACCCCACACCTTTCTGCTCGCCTGATCCGCGACCGCGCTGAGCTCGACGGCATCATCGATCGCCTGGCAGGAGAAGGCATCACGCGTGCCTTCGTGGTTGGCGGTGACGGAGACGAACCGGGGAAATTCAAGGACGCGCTCGATCTCTTGCGGGCCCTGGACGACCTTGGCCACCATTTTGTCGAGGTAGGGATAACCGGCTACCCCGAAGGTCACCCCTTCATCTCAGGCGATCTATTGCGCGAAGCCCTGATTGCCAAGCAAAGGCATGCCACCTACATCGCCACTCAAATGTGCTTCGACTCGCAAGCGATCGCGGTATGGGCCCGAGGCACCCGCAATGACGGGGTCCGGCTTCCGATCAGGGTGGGCATCCCAGGGGTCGTCGATCCCGTGAAGCTGGCCTCAATCGCCTCGCGCATCGGCGTCGGGACTTCGGTTCGGTTCATCCTCAAGAACCGAAAGGCCGTGTTGAGACTGCTCCGGCCTGGGGTTTACAAACCCAGCCGTTTGGTGAGAGCGCTCGCCCGCCAGGATCAGAATCTCGGCCTGTCCGGTCTTCATATCTTTACTTTCAATCAGGTCGCCGCCACGTTTGAGTGGCACAGGCAGGCGCTGAGGAAATGAGTGCAGTGCAGTCGATCGAGCGCGCCTTCGCGGTGATGGAGGCTTTGGCCGTCTCGCCGGCTGGCATCACCGATCTTTCCTTGCGCGTCGATCTTCCCAAATCCACCGTGGCCCGCCTCCTCGCCACCCTCGAGTCTCTACGGGCCGTGGAGCGGACCGGGAACGGCCGTTACCGGATTGGCCTCGGGTTGGTTCAACTCTCCGGCGCTGTAGACGTCGGGGCGGCCATGAGCTCGACTGTCATGCCGCATCTGCGGGGTCTCGCCGACTCACTCGGGGAGACTGCAGGGTTCAGCGTTCCCACCGGTTACAGCGTGCATTATCTCGCCCAGGTGGAGTCGCCCAACGCCGTCCAGGTGCGCGATTACACGGGCCTGAAGTTGCCGATGCATGTGGGGCCTTCGGGGCTCTGCATGATGTCGCACTGGCCGAAAGAGGATCTCGACCGGTATCTCAAGCGGTCTCTCGAGGCCTACACGACCAAAACCGTCACCAGCCCCAGGCTCATCCGTGAGCGCCTCCAATCGGTCAGGGCTGAGGGGCACTGCTGGATATACGAGGAGTTTGCCGAGGGGCTCAACTCTGTGGCCGCCCCCGTACTCGACCACATGGGACGAGTGCTGGGGGCATTGCATGTCCACGGTCCCGCCTACCGGTTTCCGTCTGCCAGCCCGGCTTTGATTGCGAAGGAAGTGATGCAAGCAGCACGTCAGTTCTCAGTCCTGACCCCCAACCCCATTAGGAGCGGAGCATGAGCTCGATACCCACCGACATTGAGATTGCCCGTGCAGCCAAGCTCGAACCGATCGAGGATGTGGCGGCCAAGATCGGGCTTCAACCCGACGATTTGATTCCTTTCGGCAAGACCAAGGCCAAAGTTCATCTCGACGTCCTCAAACGGATCGGCTCGAACCCCCGGGGAAAGTACGTCGACGTCACTGCCATCACCCCCACGCCTCTCGGGGAGGGAAAAACCACCACCACCCTCGGCCTGGTCCAAGGTCTCGGCGCAATTGGCAAGTCATCCATTGCCTGTATTCGTCAGCCTTCGATGGGACCCACCTTTGGTATCAAAGGTGGTGGCGCCGGCGGTGGCTACAGCCAGGTGGTTCCCATGGACGACTTCAACCTCCATCTCACGGGTGACATTCACGCCATCACCGTTGCTCACAACCTGGTTGCCGCGGCAATCGATGCCCGCTGGTACCACGAAACCCGGATGTCAGAGGAAGGTTTACGAAAGGCCGGGCTTGATCGCCTCGGAATCGATGTCTTCAACCTCCAATGGAACCGCGTGCTTGATATCAACGATCGGGCGTTACGGAACGTGATTGTCGGCTTGGGCGGGCGTGACGAGGGTCGGCCCCGCGAAACCGGCTTCGACATCACCGTTGCCTCAGAACTGATGGCGATCCTGGCGTTGGTCGATGGCGAGGACCGCGCCAGTGCGCTCCGCAACCTGCGTGAGCGGGTTGGACGGGTGGTGTTCGGAACCTCGAAGGAAGGCAAGCCTCTGACTCTCGAGGACCTCGACGTGGCGGGCGCAGTAACAGTGCTGATGAAGGACACGATTCACCCCAACCTGATGCAGACACTGGAGGGCCAGCCGGCCTTCGTTCATGCTGGGCCGTTTGCCAACATCGCCCACGGCAATTCGTCGATTCTCGCCGACCGGGTAGCCCTTCATTCGGGCGACTACGTGGTTACCGAGTCGGGTTTTGGCGCCGACATGGGGATGGAGAAGTTCCTCGACATCAAGTGCCGGACGTCGGGGCTTCGCCCTGACTGTGTGGTCCTGGTGGCGACGGTCCGCGCTCTCAAAACCCACGGCGGAGGACCGCGCGTCGTATTGGGGCGCCCCCTCGACAAGGCCTACACCGAAGAGAACCTCTCCCTCCTGCAAGCAGGATTACCGAACCTTCTCGCCCATATCCGGATCGTGCAGCGTTTTGGTCTTCCGGTTGTGGTGGCGATCAACTCGTTCCCCACCGACACCTGGGCAGAGACCAACGCCATTCGCGAGGCGGCCCTCGAAGCCGAGGCGTCGGCGGCCGTGCAGGCAAATCATTGGACGAATGGAGGAGAGGGGGCCAGAGACCTGGCCGAAGCCGTGGCGGCGGCGTGCGAGGAACCGAGCGAGTTCACATACCTCTATCCGCTCAACATGGGAATCCGGCAGAAGATCGAGATCATTGCGCGGGACGTGTACGGCGCCGGTGGAGTCGAATACTCACCTCAGGCCGAGTCTCAGATCGACGGGTTCGAGAGAGCCGGGTTTGGCTATCTCCCGATCTGCATGGCGAAGACCCACCTCTCCATTTCCCACGATCCTGCCCTGAAGGGGGCGCCGAGCGGATTCATCGTTCCGGTCCGGGAAGTGCGGGCGTCAGTGGGGGCGGGGTTCATCTATCCACTGCTTGGAGAGATGCGCACGATGCCCGGTCTGGGCTCGACTCCCGCCTACCAGCGGATCGACATCGACGAGAACGGCAATGTGGTGGGGCTCTTCTAACTGTTTCTCCCCCCGCAGGGGGAGTGCCGGCGTAGCCGGGAGGGGGGAAGGCTCGCTGGAGGGGGCGGCCCCCCTCGGCCCTTCGGGCCACTCCCACCAACGCTCGCTTCGCTCGCAGGGGGGAGAAACACTGAGTTTGTCTCTCCGAGACAATCTCAGTCAGGTGCTTCGGGGGGTTCCGTGGCGGGGAGGCCGAGGGTAAAGGTGGACCAGCTGTCCTCGAGGCGGTAAGTCAGCCATCCGCCCATCAATTGGGCAAGTTGGCGGCTGACAGTGAGCCCAAGGCCGACGGAGGCGGGCTGGCCATGGCGTTGGTGGGCACGCTCGTACGGCTGAAAGACGCGTTCGCGATCCTCGACCGGAATCCCTGGACCATCGTCGCCGAAGTGGACCAGCGAGAAGTTGTTGGCTCGTTCGAGTCGCACCCGAATACGGGGCCCGCCATAGCGACCGGCATTGACCAACAGGTTGCGAATGATCTGGCGTACACGGACCGCATCGGCGTAGGCGGCGGCATTGCCCTCGATCTCAATCTTGCGATCGCGCTCCAAGCGAATTCCCCGGGTGGCTTGCAGCGTCTGATTGTGGAGGTCGAGGATCTCAGCGCGGATCGTCACCTGTCCGATGTTGGATCGCGCCACCACCAACAGGTCCTGCACGATGGCCGCCATTTCCGAGCTTTGCTCGGCAATGATCCCGATGAGTTCCGCGGTTTCTGCCGGACCGAGGGAACCGTCTGGATTCGAGATTGTTTCGGCGAGTCCCACCACAGCAGTGAGCGGGGTACGCAACTCGTGGCTGATGCTGGCGATGAAGTCGTCTTTCGAGCGGACCAGTTCTTCTAGTCGCGAGGCAGAATCGAGACGGGCCCAGAACGCCGCGATCATGTCGGCGGCAGTGTGCAGCATCTGGGTGTCCTCGCTCCAATCGCGAAAGCTGCGCTCGTCGGCAAGGCCAATCAAACCCACCCAGGCGCCTTCGATCATGATCGGGACGTCAATCTCGGATTTCACCTCCGAAGCGGCATAGGTGAGCGCCTCGGGACCGATGAGTCCTTCCGGCGTAACTATTACCTCCTTCCCCTGCGAGAGAGCGGCATAGCTCACGGGCATCTTGTCCCAGGGCATCATGTCCCAGTAGCTGGGTTCGTAGCTCGAAGCTCCTTCGCGCTTGGCAACGGCGATCACATGCGAACAGAGCCCGAGCTCGGGATGCCCGACGTTCCGTTCGACAAATACGGCGGAAGCGTCGGTGCCCTCGAGAAGAAACGCCAACGCCGTTTCGAGGGCTTCCGGGTTGGCAGATCGGCTGAGAAGCTGGGCGGCAGCGGCGATTGACTGCTCGAGCTTGATCCGGCGATTCCGAAATTCGACTGCCTCTTCAAGTTGGTGGGCGTAATCGCGCCGTTCCCACCAGGCGGCCAAGAGCGAAGCCCCGAGCTCGATAGCTTTGATTTCGTCAGCATCCCACTGCCGGCGCTCATCGCGGTCAGCCAATCCCAGGGTTCCGATCCAGCGACCCTTGACCAGGACCGGGACGTCGATCTCGGTGGCGACCATCTCCGGAGCGGTCAAGAAAGGAGTGGCCTCGCCGACCGGCAGATCGGGGACCCGAAAGACGATGGTTCCGCCGGAGCGGAGACGATCGCGAAGCGTGGGAAGATCATCCCAGCTCACCCTCTCCCAGTGGCGGTCGAGTTCTTCGCTTGCTCCGGTCCTCCCCAGGCGGATGGACGGCAGCTGGCGAGTAGCTCCGGCCCAGTCGACGAACCCATAAGAGCTATCGGTCGCTTGCATCAGCGCCCGCAGGCTGGTTTCGATGGCCCCGGTCTCGTAGTCGCCCAGCAACGACTGGGCACACCATGCCAGAGCCGACTCCGTGCGGAGTCGGCGATCCTTTTCGCGAACGGCTTCGGCCAATCGCGTCTCGACCTCGCCGCGAGCGACGACCCAACCAATCAGGGCGGCGACTGCCTCCACGAAGTGGCTGTCGTCGGCGTTGAAGCGTCGTTCCTGGCCTGTCCAGACTCCGAGCACACCCCAGGTCCCCTCTTTGGACGGGATCGGGACAGTCAGGCCGCTCACCATTCCCCGTTCCTGAAGCTGGCCGACCTCGCCGAATCTCGGATCGGTCCTGAGGTTTTCGACCAGGACGGTCGTCCCCGAGGAGATGGCCTGTCTCGCCGGAGTTCCCTGAGGGATATCCGAGATCTCCTTTCCAGTGTGCCTCGTGTCCCCGTTCTGGCCTCGGATGACGAACCTCTCCTCGCCCAACCATTCGAGCACGGATACGAACTCCACGCCTTCGATGGAAGCGAGACGTTCGGCGGCCCCCTGCATGAAGGCGTAGGCGTCGCCCCCCTCGAGCGCTACCTGGCTGAGGGCAACAAGTGACTCCTGCTCCACCAACCGACGTTTCAAGACCAGTTCGGCGCTTGATGGGCGCAGAAGGGAAATTGGGGCCGTCACTCGTTAAGTCTCGGCCCGATGTGATCGTCACTTGAGATTTCGGACCCCCATCGACCGTCCCAAAGAGGCCTAGGTGAGCGGATACCCGCAAGTTATCGGCGGAGCCTGATACACCCAACCGGTCTTGGTGAGATTGGATACGCAGTAGCTCTGCACCGTCGAGTTCTTGGGGAAGGTGTAGGTCAATGTGACCGTCCCTGAGGTATCCGTCACCCCCGACTGCGCCACGGTTCGCGTTCGCCCCCGGCGGTCGAGGTAGGTCCAGGCGCCTGACACGGTGGCGTCCCCGACTCCGGCCCCGTCGGCGTCAAAAACGTCGATCGTGATCGACCAGGTCCGGCCGCTACCGAGGATCGGGTAGACGCCGGCGGTCATCACCTGGACAGGCGTGCTTACGGTCACCCCGGCGGTGGCGGTATCGGTCGTCAACCCATCGCTGGCAGTGAGGCTGACGATGTAGCTGCCTTCCACCGGGTAAGTGTGGGTTGGATTGACCGCGCTCGAAAGGGCGCTCCCGTCCCCAAAGTCCCACTGGTAGGTGAGTGGGTCACCGTCGGGGTCGATCGAGTTGTTGGTGAAGGTGCAGGCGAGGTCTATGCACGAGCTGGTGAAGCTCGCTTCTGGCGGCTGGTTGGCGGGAGGCTCGGAGACCGTGACTGAATTGCTGGTGGTGTGGGAGAGCGAGCCATCAGACGCGGTCAGGCTGACCTGGTAGGAGCCTGCCGAGACGTAGACATGGGAGGGGTTGGTTTCGGCTGAGGTGAAGCCGTCGCCAAAATTCCAAGCAAATGTCAAAGGATCGCCGTTGGCATCGCTCGAAGAGTTCGTGAAACTGCATGTCAGCCCAGCACAAGACGAGCTGAAGGCCGCCACCGGGGCGACGTTCGACGGCGGGGACCCGCCACCGCAGGTTCCCGAACCTCCGAAGAGGGAGCCATTTAGAAAGAGCAATGGCTCCCGGCTCGAGTCGGGGTCACCGGTGAATCCGCAAGCCGATGTTTGGGGAGTGCCCGCGGCGATGACCGCGGCGCGAATTGCCATGACGTCGGCGCGGTTGGCGGTGCTGAGCCCGCTCTGGGCGATATAACGGGCCACTGCACCCGTGACGAACGGTGCCGCCATGCTGGTCCCGCTGTAGGTCGCATAACCGTCGTTGAGATGAGTCGAAAAGGTGCAGACCCCGGGGGCGGCGATCTCGATCAGGGGCCCGTGGTTGGAGAAGTCAGCCAAGGTATCGTCAACGTCCGGATAGCAAGTCGGCTGCCCAAGTGCTCCAGGTAGCCCGTCGAAGTCGGCCAGCGCCGAAACGGTGATCACGTCTGGATGAGCTGCGGGGCTGAATTGGGAGGCATCGATGGCGTCGTTACCGGCCGCAGCCACAAAGACCACACCGGCATTCACCGCGTTGGTAATCGACGTGTCGAGGGCGGCCGATGTACCGACGAACCCGAGGCTCATGTTCGCCACCTCGATTAGTCCGCTCTGGGAGGCGACGAAATCGATCCCGGCCAGGATCGAACCGAGATAGCCGGTGCCGTCGGCGTTGAGCACCTTGACCGACCAGAGAGTGGCCCCGGGGGCGGTCCCGAGCGAGCCGATGTCGTTGTCGAGGGCGGCGGCGATCCCGGCCACGTGAGTGCCGTGACCGTTCTCGTCTTGATGGTTGCCTTCGCCCGAGCATCCACCGAAGACTGGGTAGAAGATCGCGGCCGTGCAGTCGGTGACAAAGCGGAGGTTGAGATCAAGGTGCGAACGGGACTGCCCCGTGGAAGTCTGGCCGATGAACACGCCGGTGTCGATGATGGCGATGTCGACATCCAACGGAGAGGCGGCCGGGTTGAGGTCGGCATCGACCCGGTCGACCCCGGTGGGGATCGGCTGGCCGCCGGTCTGGGTGATCGCAACCTCGACGTCGGGTTCGATCCACGCCACCTGCGGGTTGTGGCGTAGCCCTTCCACTGCCGCTGCCGGTAGTTCGAGGGTGAAACCTCGCAGGGCGGTTCGGTAGACAAATCCGATGGTCCCGCCGAACGCCTGGGCCAGTCCTCTGGCCTGCTCCTCAACCGATTCCGGGCTCGCCTGTAAGACCACGATCACCCGTTCCTTGGCGGGAGGAGCGGCGACTGCGTTCGGAACCCCTACCAGCAGCAAGCTGAAAACCGCCAGGGCAACACCAAGGTTCCGCATCGACACGTCGCTCTCTCCCTCGTCTCCGGTTGGCAACAAGCTAGACGTGCGCCCGGTCCGAATGAAGGGCGATTCGAGCCATTGTCCGTGATACCCCCCCGTCCGGGAAGGTGGCATGATTGGACCACGGAAAGGAGGTGAGATGACACGCAGAGTTCGTTTGGCAAACCCCCTGGTCCGAAGGAACGGCCAACTAGTCGAAGCGACCTGGGACGAGGCGTTGGCCGTCGCTGCTTCGGGCTTTAGCCGACTCCGTGACGAGCACGGGGGAGAGGCGACTGGGATCTTTTCCTGTTCGAAAGCCACCAACGAGGTCAATTACCTCGCCCAGAAGCTGGGAAGGACCGCATTCGGAACCAACAACATCGATAGCTGCAACCGCACTTGACACGCACCTTCGGTCGCCGGTCTGGCGGCAGTGTTTGGTGTAGGCGGCGGGACTAGCTCTTACGAGGAGATTGAGACAACAGACGTCATCTTCCTCTGGGGTTCAAACGCGCGCGCCGCTCACCCGATCTTCTTTCACCATCTTCTTCGGGGAGTCCACAACGGAGCCCGCCTTTACGTCGTCGATCCTCGCCGCAGTGAATCCGCCCACTGGGCTGACGTCTGGATGGGGATTGACGTTGGCTCCGACATCGCCCTGGCCAACGCCATGGGAAAGGTGATCGTCGACCGCGGTCTCGCCCATCAGGATTTCATTGCTAACGCGACGAGTGGGTCCGATCAGTACGCGAGTACGGTTTCGAATTACCCGCTCGATCGGGCAACCGCTATTACCGGCATCCCCGGTGAAGTGATCGAAGAAGCTGCCATTTCCTTCGCCACCGCCAGTACCGCCCAGATCGTGTGGACCCTTGGCATCACCGAGCATCACAACGCCACGGACAACGTGCTCTCGTTGATCAACCTCGCTTTGTTGACCGGCCACGTGGGTCGCTATGGGTCGGGTCTGGTCCCGTTGCGGGGACAGAACAACGTGCAGGGGGGCGGCGACATGGGGGCGATCCCAAACAAGCTCCCGGGGGGCGTGGACGTCGAGGACGACGCGGACCGGACCCGCTGCCAGAACGCCTGGGGCGGCGCCGCCATTCCTCCGAAGCGCGGCTGGCACCTGTCGCAGATGTTCGAGGCGATGGAGCGCGGCGAGCTCAGGACCGTGTACGTCATCGGCGAGAACCCGGCGCAGTCGGAGGCGGACTGCGCCCGCGCCGTGCGACTCCTCGGGAGACTGGATCACGTCGTGGTCCAGGACATCTTCCTGACCAGGACCTCGGAGTACGCCCATGTCATCCTGCCGGCCGCGGCATCGTGGTGCGAGTCGGAGGGGACCGTGACCAGCAGCGAGCGGCGCGTGC
>JBOGEX010000004.1:0-23310 GCA_050741915.1 Acidimicrobiia bacterium | reverse complement strand
GTCCTGCGAGGTGGCGGCGTCTAGCCGGTCGAGCTTCTGGCTCAGCTCGGTTTGACCCGCCACCAGTCCGGTGAGGATCCTCTCGTGCCCGGCGACCGTGGCGATTAGCGATTGGTTGCCATCGGCGACCGCCTGGTTGACATCGGACTTGATCTGCTCGGGGTCGATCGGGGCTGCAACAAACGCCGGGTCCGGCTCACCGACGATAAGCAGACCGGCCATGCCCGAACCGTCCACCGAGCCGTGAAGGGTGCAGAAGACCTTGTAGATCCCCGCCTCCTCGAAGGCGAGGGCGGCGGTCTGGCCGGGTTGCAGCTGCCCGGTGTCGAATGAACCATCGACTGCGGTCAGCGTGTGGGGTAGCTGTCCGTCGTTGCTCACGGTCAGGGTCTGGCCCAAGGGTGCCGAATGGGCGATCCCGTTGAAGCACGAGTCCAAAACCGAGATCGTCGTGCCCGCGGAATAGGCAGGGCAGAGGGAGATCGACCCACCGCCGCCACCGGCCCTTGCAACCGAGGGAACCATGACCAGGATCGCTATAAGGAGAAACACTCTTCGCATCGGCACCTCCGAGACTCTTTACACCGGAGACGACCTCGAGGTTCCCAAAGTTCACGGCATTCGGGCCCCGCCAGCATTTTCCATGTCGAGGAGCTGATAGGAGGCCTCAGCTTCTTGGCTCGAGAACGACGAAAGCGGCCGACGGGCGACGAGACGATGCCACCCCCGAAAGCTCGGTCACCGCTTGTCGACACGTCCAGAGCTGGCTGCGACTGCCGGGGCGGAGACTGCAACCCCTTGGCGGCTTTCCCCTCTGCGAGCATGGCCGTGTGGCAACCGGCCCGATCCTCGACATCGAAGGTCCCGTCAGGGGGGAGGTCTTCGTGGTGTGCGAGGACGACGGGGAGATCTTCCTCACCGGACCCGAAGGCCCACGATCCTGGCTGATCGAAACCCACGGTCGCGAGAACCCGATGGAAGAAATCAGACGAACCGCGACGGGCCTTCTGCCCGAAATCTTCCTGCTTCATTCCACCTCCTGGAGATGGGAAGGCTCGGCGGTGGTCCTCACTTTCATCGCCGCGGTTGCCGAAGGGGAAGGCGAATCGCGCCGCCTCTCGACTGACAGCGGGGATCTCGCTCGGGGATCGGCCACCGAGGCTCCGGCAGCGATCGATGCCGACCAGGTGCTCCATCACGCCCTCCGCCATCTCGCTTGGCTGGCGCGCGAGGACGAGGCGGTTGGCGCCGCCCTGAGTGCAGGGTGGCGGCAGGCGCTCTCGAAGTACGTGCCCGCTACCTTTCAACAGATCGGATGAACGCCAGGCAACTGACACTGACCTGTGCATGTGGATGGGAAGTCTCAGGAACAGAGGACGAGGTGGTCGCCGCCGCCCAAGATCACGGTCGCACCATGCACAACATGGAGACCAGCCGTGAACAAGTGCTGGCTCTGGCGAAGGTGATTCCGCCCGACTGATCGAGGCCGACCACCAATTGATCGGGGCATAGGCTGGTCACGGTGAAGTTCGAGTCCTCGGGCGAGCTCTGGTACTGGCGAGGTCCCGCCCCTTTCACTTCATCACCGTCCCCGAGGATCAATGCGAGGAGATCAAGGACGTTTCCAGCTTCGTCACCTACGGATGGGGGATGATCCCGGCCAAGGTCCGGATCGGAGGCACCGAATGGAGGACGGCACTCTGGCCCAAGAACGGCCGCTACATCGTCCCCATCAAAGACGCCGTCCGCTTCGCCGAGAAACTCGAGCTCGGCGACACCGCCAGGCTTCGACTGGAGGTGCTGAAAGCAGAGCGGTGAATCGACGAAGGTCGGGCTCGGCTGGGATGGTCAACCAGTGGCTCGAGACGCGACTCGAGACGACCATGCGCCGCGAACATGTCTAAGAACTGACCGGCGAACAAGCCTGGTGCACGCCGCTACACCTCTATATAGAGGTGTAGCACTGACCTCAAGTTCCCCAACCGTCCGGAGGCTCCTGGCGTCCGGGAGCCAAGTGCCAGTCTCGCGGAGATGGCGACTGAGCCCATTGTCGGCGAAGTCGAGCAGGAGGCAGCCAGGGAGTGTCGTCTCCTCGCCTTCGACTCGCATCGTGGTCCAGAACTCGACGGCGACCCGCGAGCCGTCGGCAAAGGGTTTTCCGATTCGTACTTGGACGTCATCCTGAGAGCTGGTGACGGATTGCCAGTCCTCCTCAACTCATGCGCGACCCTGATGGGGATCCTCGAAAATGTTCGCTCGATAGGTGGCATCGGCCGTGAAGAGACTGGCTGCCAATGCCGGGTCGCGCTTCTCCCGGACAACCAGGTGTGCCTGGATCCATTTACCCAATGTTTTCCGACACGGAGCCCCCTTCCTAATCGGTGGCCATTATTCCCGGGTTGTCCGCTCCCGGGTCAGCGGCCGTGATCGGAGTTCGCCCAACTAGCCAACACGTGGCGCCGGGTCCTCGGGGGGAGTTTCTAAATCCGAGAGTTGCTTCGTCACTTACCGGTTTTGCTAGCTAGCTGGCGTAGCGCTCTCTGGAACGAGCCCGTGCTTTGGCCGCTTCGGCCTCGCGGTTCTTGGGAGTGGCGGTCGTCACGAGGGAGTCGACCAGGGTCCGCGTGGCTGCGGTAACGGCCGCCACGGCTTGCTCGAAAGCCGCCTCGTTGGCCTGCGACGGTTTGGTGAAGCCACTGACCTTGCGGACGAACTGCAGGGCGGCGTCGGAGATCTCGTCATCGGAGGCCGGAGGCTCGAAGTTGTGGAGGGGACGAATGTTTCGGCACATGGAGCGAGGTTATTCCCGGGCATTGGCAACCTACGATGCGAGCGCGGAAGGAAGGTTGAAAATGGGCCGAATTGTCGCTTCGATCACCACCTCGATCGACGGGTACTTCGCTGGACCCGATGACGGTCCCGTCAGGCAGTCACCTTTCACCACTATCGACTACCGGTCAAACGGGGCGACCCGCTTCCTGACCTGGGTGCTCGAGCTAGCTAACGCTCAGCCAGTCAGTGACAACCAGCGTGCCCGCTACGGGATGGATCCTGAGCTGGATTTGTCCGACTTGGAGGTTGTCGAAGAAAAACCTTCCCAACCGGTCGGTTGAGGCAGTACGGGTCTCGTGGTCGAAGCGCAGCTCGACCTCGGCCTCCTGGGGTGGAACAAGCTGGCCAACGAGACGGCGTTGGCCGTCGGCCGTGAGCATGATCTCGATTTCGATTCCGGGTGATCGAAACGTGACCTGCCGGGCAGCCCGGGGGCCGCGGACAGTTGAGAGCGTCTCGGCAGAGGAGTCGAAGACCAGCTCGGCCAACTCGGCGTCGATGGTTCGCCAAAAGATCGCTTCCTTGGCCGCGACGAATACGTGATCGGGCATCGGGTCCGCCGCCGCAAATGCCTCGGCCAAATCGTCGAGCAGGCGACTGTCAGTCTCGTTGGAGGTCATTTGCCGCCCCTGTCGTGCAGCATGTCTTCATTCATGAGTTTGCGAAGCTTGTCCAAAATCCGCTGTCGGGTCGGGCCGATGCTTCCTATCGGTCGTCCGACCATCTCCGCGATTGCCTGGTAGTCGAGCGGCGGATCGGTGCATAGAAGTCGGAGGAAATGCTGGGAGTCCGGCGGCAGGCGGCGAAAGGCCCGAAAGGCCGCCCGGGCGGTTTCGCTTTCGATCACCATCTCTTCGAATCCGATGGCGATCCTGTCTGCTGCCTCGTCGGGGATCTCGCTCGGCACGCTGCGCCGCAGCTGGCCGAGAACCCGCAACGCCTCGTGCTTGGCCGTGGTCGCCAGCCACGCCGGCAGGCGGTTGGGATCGCGAATTCGATCAAGGTGAGTCACGAGGCGCTCCCAGACTGTCTGACATACGTCGGCGGCCGAGGCATCGTCGAGGCGATAGGCGCGCACGACCGACCAGACCAGGCGGTGGTACCGATCGACGATGGTCTCCCATGCCGATCGGTCGCCAGCCGCCGCACGAGCCAACAGCTCGCCTAAGGCCGCCTCGCTCACAAGCAGACAAGCTAGATGCCTTTGCTTGACCGGCGAGACGTCAAGTGCCACCACTAATTGACCCCTCCGGGCTGCAGGAAATACATGACTTTCCCGCGACCGTCACCCCGCGCCCAGGGCCACGAAGGCCGAGCGGGCTGCCAGAGCAGCCGGCCCTGTGGCCGTTGCTACATCGGTGACCACCGCCAGCGCCTCGCTCGGCTTCGATCCCCGAAGCAACTCGCGGTGGAATGCCTGCATAAGGTCAAATGTGGCCCCATCCGGCACGGGAACCACCGGCGCCACCAAGGACGACGAGCCCAGTCGCAGCAGGGCAGTCGCCAGCCCCAGGAGCTCATCGCCAACCAGGACATTGCTCACGGCCACGTCGCAAGCCGGGAGGACCATCAATCGGGGCGGACGTCGGATCTCCTCGAGATCGTAAACAGTCAGAGGACCGTCGGCCATGGCGAGGGAGGAGAAGAGGGGGTTGTCGGTGCGAAAAGTTCCATGGGCCGCGACATGAGCTATTTCGGCTCCCCTTAAGCCGTCCGCCAGGGCCTTGCCGGTGGCGCGATTCCCGGTGAGGAGCTTGTGGTTGCGATAACGACGGGCGAGCACCCGAACCTCGCGATTGGCTCCCTCCAGCCCGGGGCCACAGGCCAATAGAGCCTGGCTGTCTGCCCCGATCCGCGTCCAATGGGACGAGGCCCGCATCCACACCGCTATCGAGGGAGCAACGGTCACTGGGCGGGACCGCAAAGCAGGCAGGGTCGACCAGGGCAGTCGGTGCAAGATGCCCGTGGGAACTATTACCAACGGTCTGTTGCCCAATTCGGGCATGGGCTCGATCAACCGCCGAGAGAGCGACTTTCCTCCGCCATCGAGCAATCCTGCCGCCGCCTCCAGGGAAGCAACCGAACCCCGGCCAACGGCTAGACGATTCAGAGCGAACACGCTCGATTGGACATCCTCGACCAAAGGCGGCAACGATCCGAGGATTGCGGTTCGCAGGCGACCACCCGTCATGTTCACCGCCCCGAGGTCGCCTCTGTATTCAAAGAAGGCCACAAGCGCGGTGTCTCCCAGCCGATCGGCTAGCTCCTTTCGGTCAAGCCGGACCGGTTCGAACTGACCTTCGCCGCGGGTGCGAAGAGCCCGGTATCGAATCGATCGCTCGAGTTCAGCGCGTTCGGCGTGCAGGGTCGCTGTTGGCTTTGCCTGGGCCGTGGCCTCGGCCACTTCGGCCTCGAGTCGGCGCAGCGCGGTGAGCAGGTCGGCGAGGTCACGATCCCGCGGGGGGCGAACCGCGGGCAATTGCATAGCGATGGCTCGCCAAGAGTCGACTGCTGTCATCACACCCCAGGCCCGGCCCGTGTCCATCGCCAGACTCAAGGACAGACCGGCTATCGCCCGACTGGCAGTCGTGGCCTGCGCTCGGAGCTCGGCCGATCCAAAGGTGGACCGGTACTCCACGAGCAAGCGGAGGGCCCGGCCGATCGCCGCCTTCGCCCCTTTGCGATCGCCAAGCGACATGGCCAGTAAAGCCGAGGCATGATGACCTTGCGCCCGCGCCACAACGGTTCCCTTGCGAGAATGGGCGATCGTTTCTTCCAACAATCGGTTCCCTAGCGGATGGTTCCCGACCGCAATCGCCAGCCGTCCAGTCTCGAACTCCGCCTGTGCGGCTTCGACATCCCAACCCAGATTCCGCAGCCGGGCCACCAGCGCCTCGGATCGTTCCAAGGCAAGGACTCCGTCGCCGGAAGGGACCCCTGCTCGCTGGAGAAGCCACTGCGCCTGCAACTCCCATCCGCTCCGTCCCTGTTGGCGGAAGGCGGCCTCGGCTGCCAAGGCCAAGCGGCGGGCACTTTCGGTGTCCTCCCGAGCGATAGCTATTCGCGCCGCCAGAAGACGCGCTTCTGCGAGGTCGAGAGCATTGTCACCTGCAGAGAGAGTCGCCACCCCGGCCAGGGCTTGCTCCTGCGCCTCTTCGAGCAATCCGGCGGCAGCCAGCACTTCGGCGCGGTCGATCGCTAGAACTGCCGGACGCCCGGCACCGGTCTCCACCTCCAGGTACGCCGCTTCGGCAAGATCGAACATTTCCAACGCCTTCGGGATGTCGCCTCGTCTCCCGTGGACCCAACCGAGGTTGTGGGAGCAGGCGGCCACCTGAAGATACTGCTCATTGCGGCGAGCGATGGCCATAGCTCGTTCCAGATCCGCCAGGGCCAAGCCGAGATCGCCGCGGTAGGTGTGGATGACTGATCGATTGAGTCGAAGCCGCACCTCTGCGATCTCGTCCCCTGCTCGCCTTAACCCGGAAAGGGCGATGCGGTACGCATCCAGGGCGCGGTGAAAGTCGCCGGTCCGCTGCAGAATTAAGCCCTGCTGCATCCGATTTCGAGCGGCGTCTACCCCTCGCAAGCTGGTGGCCGCCCGCTCTGAAACGACCAAAGCTCCTTCGTGATCGCCTAGATAGGCGAGCGCCAGCGCCTGGCTGCTCAAGATCCGCGCCGCGAGGGTGCGCTTGCTGGCCTCTCGGGCGAGCCGAAGTGCGTGCTCGAAGTGCATTTTGGCCTCGACCAAGTGGTCACGCTCCCGATCCACCAGCCCTAGGGCCCACCGGGCCGTGGCCTGGCTTTCCAACGAAGCCGACGCTTCGGCCAGAACCACCTTCGCTAATCGCTCGGCTTCCAGCGGCTCCGCCTGGACCAAATCAACCGCCCGCTGGCCCAGAATCTCGGCCGAAGACCGCGTCACCGATCAATCGTACGCTCACAAACGCGGTCCGACACCGGGATGTATTTGGGAGCCGGGGCCTAAATCTGATAGGCAGACACCAACAACCGGTAGAAGAGCGAGGAGTACATCGTGGTCACTTCGGGAGATGACCCCTTCATCGAGGCCATCCGCCATCACGCCAGCCGTCTACAACGCCGTCTCGAGGAGGGAAATATCCGATTCTCCGCTGAGAGCGGAACCTTTTATCGAGGCGGGGAAGTATTGGTGACCTGGACCGAAGAGGGCATGCGTGCCGCTGCGGAGGTGCTGAAGGGACGAGAGCCGATTGCGGTTGCCTGGGACGTCGCCAAATTCGAGACAGATGACGAGGTCGGCGTGGTGTCGCGGCTTCGGGCAGTCGGAGCCAAGGTCCAGTTGAACCACGTCTTCCTCGCCAACCCGACCTATCTGGGAAACCCGACCTATCTGGGAAACCCGACTTATCTCGGCAACCCGACCTACCTGGGAAACCCGACTTATCTCGGCAACCCGACCTACTTGGGAAACCCGACGTATCTGGGCAACCCACAAGTCAACACAGCCGTGCTCGCTCCCCCAGCTAAGACCGAGTGGGAAACCAGGCGACCAGGGGCTGTAGCCAAGGTAGCTGTGCTCGACACCGGGCTCGAGACCGGGAACGGTCAGCCACGCCATCCTCGCCTTCGTCAGCATGTCGTCGTCCAGCCCAACTGGTCATCGGGAAACGATGTCATCACTCCAGTCGACGAGGACAACCTCGACGTCGACGGCGATGGCATGCTTGACCGGGTAGCGGGCCACGGCACCTTCATCGCCGGAATCATCCGTCGCCTGGTCCCACAGTCGGAGATCCACATTGAGGGCGTGCTCTCGAGCTTCGGTGACGGAGACGACTTCGAGGTTGCCCTGGGAATCAAGCAACTGCTGGATCGGGTCGAGCCCGACGTCCTCAACCTCTCATTTGGGGGATACACCGAAAACGACGAACGGCCGATCACCTTGGCTAACGCCATCAGTGCCGTACAGGCAAAAGGCGCAGTCGTAGTGGCTTCAGCTGGTAACGACGGAAGTTGCCGACCCTCCTGGCCCGCCGCCCTGCCGGGTGTCATCGCCGTGGCGGCGCTTGATTGTGCGGGGAAGGCTTGGTTCTCTAATTTCGGGCCCTGGGTCGACGCATGCGCGCCGGGTGTTGACGTTCACAGCACGTTCGTCTGGCATGACGGTCCAGCCGGCGGCGCCGACGGCACCGACCCTGATCGATTCGAAGGATGGGCAACGTGGTCTGGCACCTCCTTCGCCGCGCCCAAGGTGGCGGCTGCCATCGCTGCGGACTTGCTTCGTTACGGCGGATCGGCGGCGGCGGCCGCGCAACGCCTCCTGGGCTGGGAGCACTTCCGCCTGCCAGATCTCGGGATCGTTTTCAATATCGTCTGATGCTTCCAGTCCGACGGTCCGGGTCTACTCCGGCTGACAAGAAGCCTGTATCAAATGGCTTCCACGGCCCTCTATCTACTTGTTCCCGCCGTGGGGCTCTCGGGGTCAACCGCCCTGGGTAGTGCCGGGACAAGTAGGGGGTGGGGCGGTAAATGAGGATCCGAATAGGGTCCTCATTTACTTTGGGCCGGACCAGGATTCAAGCCGACGCTGATCGAACCAGTACCAGACCGCCGACGACTGCGGCCAGGCCAAGGAGTTGGGGACTTGAGGGTCTTTCCCCAAGCACGATCACTCCGAAGATGGCAGCTGCGATTGCCTCGACGCCGAGGCCGACAACGTACGTAACGGTAAGGCCGTCGCGGGCGACTGCCTTGGAGAGCATGTAGGCCCCGAAGACGAACAGGGCGGCGACCGTGATGGAGGGTAAAGGTCGGGAAAAGCCTTCAGCTGCTTTCATCACCAAACCGCCGACGGCAAAGGCGATCGAGGCGATGATGATGGTCGTCACCGCTAGAACCGAAGCAGGACCTGGAAGCGATCGACTCGTTCTTCCAGATCGACGTATCGTTTTTCGAGGTCTTCTCGCAAGGTTCCGTTACGACGCTGTGCGAGCAAAAACGTGGCATCTGGTCCTTCCAACTGCAATCGCCCGGGCTGGTCTGGAATCTGCTCGAAGCTGGGATCGGTCCAATCATCGCTCCGCTGTTTGCGGACGTGATCCAGAACCTGACTCTCCCACATGCTCGGCTTGCCGGCGGGATAGCGGAGGTAATGCCGAAGGATTCGAGCCCAGTCAAGGCCGGACGCAATCGACGAGTTTTCGTTCACCTCTTTGGTGAGAATCGAGGCAATCGCCGTCGAGGCAAACTTGGCCACCACTCGGCACTCTTCGTAAACAGGCACGCTCTTGGGCGTGTCCTTGGCCATCAGCGTGTGGGTCCCGATTGCCTCACCGCTGGCCCCGTTGTCGCTACGGATGTCGAAGACGTTCCCCTCCCCGAACTCCCGCGAGGTGTCGAATCGACGGCTGACGATCCGGCTTTGGTCGAGCTCGCGTTGGGCTTGGGCCAGGAATGCCATCAGAAAGCCTCCCACCCCGGGGGTTTTCTCACCGAAGCCCTCCATCTCCTTGTCGATGGCGACAGCCTGGAGCCACGCGTTGCGGGCTGTGTCGTTGAGGTAGCCGTCGGTGCGGAGCCTGTTGATGGTGTCCTCATATAGCCCTGCCTGGAGCTGCTTCTTGTGCACGGCTAGCCGGCCAGCCAGGTACTTCTCGTCCCTCCCCATCCGGGAGCGTTCTTCCTTGCTGATGAAGGTTTTGATCAAGACCAGCTCGGTCTCGGTTATGTGACCCGGGTCCTGGTCGGTCCACTTCTTCTTCAGAAAGTCGGGGATCAGCGCCCATTTCTGGTCGAGTCGGTCGAAAGCCGACTCCAAGCCTTCCAGCGAGTACGCCATCGTGTGGAACAGATCCTTTTTCTCGAACCCGGCAGTGAAGAGGGTGTCGAGGGCGTCCTGCGAAGTCTCGCGGTCGAGGGTGTTGACGGGCTGGAACCTGGGATAGCGCAGCCGGCGAAGATGGCTGCGGATCTGGTGGGTCTGGCTGGGCAAGAAACGGCGATCAATCGATGGATCGAGGTCGCGCTTGGTCGGCAGCCAATGCTGGCTGATGTTGGCGGCAAACCAACGCCGGTATTCAACGTCGGTTTCCTCCGCTGGGCGTTGGCGTCGAAACTCGTTCCAGAGGTGAAGCTCGAGATAATTGGAGTGGAAGAAGTAGTCCTCTACCCCGTGCAGCACCTTCCCCAGGCGAACAAGGACGTCGTGACGGGCTGGGTGGTCCCGGGACAAGTGCTTTCGCTTCTTCCACTCCTCCTCGATGCGCGAGAGCTCTTGGGCCTGGAAGTCAAGGTACTCCTCGAGGTAGTTCAGGGTTCCCCGTGAGCTGCGTCGGTAAAGCCGATGCTGGGGCCGGTGCTCACCATAGAGCACGTAAGGGGGGAAGTCCGTGTGCTCGTGGGGCCAGTACTGGGTGAAGAACTTGTCGTAGATCCGGTTGAGCTCCTCCGGCGGCAGCGCCTCGTCGACGCCCATGCGCAGGCGTAGTGCCTTCTCCCACACCGTCAGGTTGGTGATGTCGTTGGCGAAGATGACATGAGTGAGCCCCGACACGACTTGTTGGAAGTACTGCGACAGCTTTCCGAACCGCTTGTTGGCCGGCTCGTGGACGCCGAACATGCGGTCGATCCACTCATCGAGGTCGACTGCAAAGTTGAGGATGGCCTCAGAGATGATGAGCCCGAAGACGGGGATGTATGGCAGTACCGGAATGTCCCCCAGCGCCTGGCTCCAGACCATGCGCTTTCCGAGCATCTGCGCGTACGGGTCGCGGAACTGACTGACGTCGGTCAGGTAGTTCCCGAGTTCGAGGCAGACGTAGTCCTCCTCAGGTCGGATCGCGGTCAAGCTCAGGCGGACGTGGCTGATGATCTCGGCATGCCGCCGGAGTTCCCCCATGTTCAGACCGTGAAGTCGGGGAGCACCGAGTCGGCCTGGAGGTAGGTCAAGGTGGTTGGGACCACCACCTTCCAGGGCTCGCCCTCGGGCACGGCACCGGCCAGGTCGTCAGTGGCTGCTTTGAGCTCCTCCACGATCGAGATAAAAAGAGGATCGTCTATATGGGGCGGCTCGCCGCCGTTCCAGATCGCACCGGTCTCGACGTAGTGGAGGATGGCGTCGTTGTATGCCGGATGGACTGGCACAACCACGCGGGCCGATCCTGCCTGGAGGAAGTTGTTGAAGTGGGGATCAACATCGTTGAAATTGACCCGCTTGTTCCAGGTGGTGGGCCGAGCCCAGAAGTATGGGTAGAAGAGGAAGGTCATCTGCTCCCACTCGAAGGCCTGCTCGAAGAACTGAATGAACTTGCCCTCCTCGAAGGCTTCGTTTAGGTCCATTACCGGAGGCGTGCCCGACACGGCATCGAAGGTGGCGTAATCGATTCCGGTGAAAAGCGACAGTGCCTGCTTCTTCAACTCGTTACGAACGATGATGCGGTTCAGGCCTGGGTTACGACCGGCAATCACGATCCCACGCGCCGCCTCGGCCGCTTTGAGTTTGTCCTCGTAGATGGCGACGGCGGTCTCGTAAGCTGAAACGATCTTTTCAAGCGTCGAGATCTGCCAGGCCTCGTAAGTGCGGGCTGTTCTCTCACAGAAGACCTCGACGTTGGCTGCGTAGGCACGGAGGTCGTGGCCCACGATGCTGATCGGCACCACGCTGTCCTCGTTGTCGAGAGTCGACGAGCCACCGTTGACCTCAAGTCCAACCAGGATGCGGAAATAGTCGTCCGAGCCCATCCAGGCATGCCAGCGGTAGCCCCAGCTCCTCGCCAGGTAGCCGTCCGGCACCACCATCTCTTTGGTCGACTTGGAAATCGCTTGGTTGTCCGTCATCCCGTTCTGGTCAAAGGCCATCGTCACCACCTTCCAGCGCGGTGGAGGTGGAGTTACACCCTGGACGTTGTATGCCCGGATGTAGCTGCCGAAGTTCCAGTCGGTTATGTCCGTGTGCCGGAGCAGTCCCAGGTCCGGCGGCTTCTTCACGTCGATGGTCTTGGCGGGATCGTTGTCCTGGGAGTAGTAGTAATACGAAGCCGGCTCGGGGATGACGAATTCGAACATCATCCGCTTGCCGTAGTTGTAGACCTGCGCTTCGTACTCCTTGTCGACCCAGCGGTAGATCCCGGAGATGTGGCTGGTGCCACCGACGTTGTCGAGGCCATGAGTATTGGTTTCCTCGATCTCCTTCAGGGTTTTGGTAATCCGCTCCTCGCGCGCCCTCTTCTTGATCTTGGTCAAGGACCGATCAACGACATCGCGTGCGAAGTTGGAGCTGGTGCGAGTGGTATCGGTAGACGATTGGCTGTATGCGAAGTTGGCGTAGGCTCCGAGCTCCACGGGTCCGTAAGAGGCCGACACCGTCACTCCGGCATCGATGCTCATGTCGGTTTGGATGGTCTTCTCGGTCTCCTTCTTGAGCTCGAACCGATCGGTAGTCTGTGTGTCTCGCTCGGTCTCGTCGATCTGCTCGATCTCTACTGTGAAGGTCTCCTCGCTCCGATCGAGACGGCGATGCTTTCTCTCTTTGCTCTCCCCCTGAAGCACGTTCTCGATGTGGGCGAGCTCTCCAGAGAAGTAACGAAGAAGCGTCTCCTTCACCACTTTGAGGTCACCAATGCCGAGTGGCCGGATCACCGGCTTGGCAACCCATGGAAACATGATCTCAAAGGCCGGACCGGCGATTTCGAGGTTCGCCTCGTATCCGAACTTGGCCCCAAGGGTCCTCATCCCTGGAACCTCGAGCGCCTCTGCCGGCAACACCTGAAACATCAACGGGTCCCCGCTGGAGGTGATCTGCTGAGAGAGTTGAGTCAGCCGGCTCTGCAGGGCTGCCATCACGGCCGGCTTTTCCGAGAGCGCCCCGGTAGTTGCTGCGCTCTCCACCAGGCGGCGGGCGGATTCCGGAAGCCGGGAAACAACCTGTCGGTCAATAAGAGTGCGGGAAGTCTCTTCGGCGAAGAAGCCCGGCGTCGAATATTCAATCGCCTCGGGATAGGCGCGCTCCCGATGGGTACGAATACCCTCAGCCTCTTCGGGCGCCTCCGTCCGTTGCCGTTCGACGACCGGATCAATGTTGGTAGCGGCGACGGCTGTCAACGCTTCATAAACGGCGATCAGCTCCTGCCATACCTGGCGATAACTCTCCTTCCTGGCCTCATCTCGCTCGGTCCGAGCGTCTTCCCGCGGCGAAGGCTCGCGGGGATCGATTTTGGCCTTCACCATTGACGACGGGAGCACCAATGTGACGCCCATGGCCGATCGAAGCTGCTCGACATTGGTGATTTTCACGCCCTGGTCGATCAGGGCGAGAAGGTTAAGTGCCCGCAGCCCTTCCACGAGCTGCTCGACGTTGTGGGGCATGCGCCGATTGAGGAGGAAGTAGACCTCAAGGGCGTCCCAGAGATGGTCTTGGAGCTGCCGGTGACGATCGCTTCGGGCGAAGTCGGAGATCGACGCTTCCAGCGCGGAAGCAAGATCGGACTCGAGGCTGGCTGGCTTGAAATCGGTCAGATGTGAATCGATTACCTCCACGACCCCGGCAAGAAGCTGACCCTGATCTCCGCTCGGACGAGTCGGCTTGAGGTTCTTCTGTTTGGCGGCTGCCTCGAGAAGATCGAGCAGGCTGCGCTGGGCCAGTCCGGTTCCCATCCCGGCAACGACCTCGCCGATCAGCGTGTCGTCGAAGGCGCGACTGTCTCGCAATGGGACTTTCATTGGATCCTCGGAATCGAGGAGTGTGGCCGGTCGCAGGGCCACAAATCGAAAGACGTCGTCCTTGACGTCGACGGGCATGGATCCCCCTTTCCTGGTTCAACATGACAGAGCCCTTGAGGGCCCGGCTGATACATCGAATCGTCTGCTCGTCGTCGTTCGGCCAGCGTCGCTATCGAGGCGATGGCGGCAATCCCATGTTCCGCCCTAGATCCTTACGCGCTCGATCCCGGATACGAGCGAGTCGTAATACGGTTCGAGAGTGTCGAAGGCGCCGCTCACGCCCCCGCTCGAACCCATGCTGGCTCGACTGGTCGACCACCTGCCCGCCGGCTGGTGGTACGAGCCCAAATGGGACGGGTTTCGAGCCCTGATCTTTCGCGACGGATCCCAGGTGGTGATCGAGAGCCGCAACTCCCGTCCGCTGGCTCGTTATTTCCCCGAGCTGGCAACGGCGATCGAAGCGTCGTTGCCCGAGCAGTGTGTGCTCGATGGCGAGATCGTCGTCGCCAATCCCGATGACGGTCGCCTCGACTTCTTTGCCCTCCAGCAACGGTTGCATCCGGCGGCGAGCCGGGTGAAGCTGCTGGCCGAACAGACCCCGGCCACGTTGATCGCCTTCGACCTCATTTCGGTGGGTGGAGAGGATCTCCGATCGATCCCGTCCCGCGAGCGCCGGCGACGGCTCGAGGGGCTAATGGAGGGAGTCGATCCTCCCCTGTGGCTGACACCGATCACAGTTGAGGAGGAGGTGGCCCGGGATTGGTTTGAGGCGTTCGAGGGAGCCGGGCTCGACGGCATCATCGCCAAGCAGCCCGACAGCACCTACCAACCTGGCAGAAGAGTGATGGCCAAGCTAAAACACGATCGGACCGCCGACTGTGTCGTGGTCGGCTACCGCACCCACAAATCCGCAAGAGATGCCGTGGGTTCTCTAGTTCTGGCCCTTTACCCCGACGAAGGGGAAAGCGCGGGGGCGACGATGTTCGGAGGGCTCGTCCCCATCGGGGTGGCGGCTTCGTTTCCCGCTGATCAACGTCGGGCGTTCTTCAACACTCTTGCCCCTTACGTAATGGATCTAGCCGAACATCCCTGGGGAGCCTTGGTGGCGGAGGCTGGCGTTCAGGCCGGGAGTCGTTGGAACCCGGATAGAGATCTCTCCTTCATCCCGCTTCGCCCTGAACTCGTAGCCGAAGTGCGCTTCAACCAGCTGGATGGAGGCCGGCTTCGGCACCCGGCTCAGTTTCTCCGCTGGCGGCCCGATCGTGATCCCCGCTCCTGTCGCTTCGCTCAGCTCGAGACCACTTCATCCCTTCGCCTTGAAGAGATTCTGAGACCGGGGTGAGTGGATGGGCGCCGGCCAGCTGACGTAGCGTTTTCCCGAGCGAGCCCGGGCTTTGGCCGCCTCAACCTCGCGATCCTTGGGCGCGGCATTCGTCACGGGGCTATCGACCAGATTTCCGGGGTGGCAGCAGTGACCCACTATCACGACTTGATCGATAGCTGCTTCGTTCGCCTAGCGCGCCGCCGCGGCCGGGTCTCTAAGTCGGTCCCCAGATCCGGAATACGATGAAGCTATGGCCGAGGACAAACTCACCGATCACCAGATACTCGAGCTCGATGCCCAACCGACAATCGCGGTGCGGGTCCGCAAACCCATGGCCGAGTTCGACCTACGAGACCTTTTCGACACTCAGATACCGCGGCTTTTTCAGTTCGCCACAGACCAGAGTCGGTAACCGGCTGGGGCTCCCTACGCCCGCTACTACATGTTCGGACCGGCGGTGGCCGACATCGAAGTGGGCATTCCCATGGCCGATCCCGTAGGCGGATTGGCTTCTCCGACGATCAACTCCAGGCCGTCGGTGCCGGCGCGCTCCCGGCTGGAAGGGCGGCCGAAATGGTCCATCATGGGACCTATGACACGCTGGGGAAGGCCTACGACGCTCTGCACCAATGGATCCACGAACAAGGTGAGGATGATGGCGTCGGACCGTGGGAGGTCGATGTCGACGACCCCTCCGCCGTCTCTGACCCGAGCGAGCTCAAGACCGAGATTTATTGGGCCTTCGGCCCGAGTATGACAACGATGGGGATGCTGCACTACTCGGTGATCACTTCTCTCGACGGCTACGTCGCTGACGAAGCTGGGAACTTCGATTGGGCTGAACCCGACGAGGAAGTCCACACCTTTGTCAACGAGCAAATCCGTCCCATCGGCACCTATCTTTATGGACGGCGCATGTACGAGGTGATGCTCGCCTGGGAGACACTGGAATCTGCGGAGCACCCTCCCTACATGCAGGACCTCGCCCGGATATGACAGGCGGCCGACAAGGTCGTCTATTCCAAGACCTTGGACAGGGCTTCGAGCGCCCGGACTCGGATCGAGCAGGACTTCGACCCGGAGGCAATTCGACCGATGAAGATGGCCAGTAGCTCAGATCTGTCGGTGGCCGGTCCCGAACTGGCGGCCCAGGCGATCGAAGCTGGACTGGTCGACGAGTTCCATCTCTTCCTGGCACCCCATGTGGCAGGAGGCGGGAACCCGGCCCTACCCGACGGGGTACGCCTACCCCTCGAGTTGTCGGGGGAACGTCGCTTCGGCAACGGGATGGTTTACCTCCGCTATAGGTCCAGAAGTAAAGCCCCCACGCCCGTGATATCAAGCGTTCACTAACGTGTCGCACGCGTGCTACAGTGACGCCGTGGACAACGTGATCACCCAGCGCCAGCTTCGCAACCAGAGCGGTGAGATCATGCGGGCGCTTGATCGAGGGCAATCCTTCATCGTGACCCGCAACGGAGTGCCGGTGGCAGAGTTGACCCCCATCAAGCCGCGACAATTCGTGACCCGCGAACGGATCGGAGAGACCTTTGCGGGGGCGCCGGAGGTGGACCAGGAGCGCTTCCGAAGCGACGTCGATCGGCTCGTGGATCAATCTTAGAATCCTCGTGCCTGACCACCTTCGGGGTCTCGTTGACACCTCGGTGATCATTGGATTGTCGGCCGACACCACCGGCCTTCCCGCCGAGATCGCAGTGTCGGCCATCTCCTTGGCTGAGCTGGCAGCAGGTCCGCATGCCACCGACGACCCGGCTGAGCGGGCCCGCCGCCAGGATCGCCTGCAACGGGCGGAAGCGGCGTTCGAGGCAATTTCCCTCGATACGGCGACCGCCCGCGCCTATGGGCAAATCTATGCCGCAGTCGCGACTGGTGGTCGCAAGGCCCGGGGCCGAAGAGCCATCGACCTCCTCATCGCCGCCAGCGCCTTGTCTCGGGGACTCCCCTTATACACCCGCAATCCAACTGATTTCTCGGGCCTCGAGAAGCTCATCCAGGTCGTAGCTGTTTAGCCGCGACCGTTCGAATCGATGTCTCGATCGCTAGGCCGGACTCGGCCGCCGCCGGGGTGGATCGTCCGGGCTTGCTGAGCTCTTCCAGGTCTATGCGAGGTCCTCGAGTAACCGTGTTATTCGTCGGTTGGGCGGTCATTTCATGACCCGGTAGCGGAGGTGAGTGACGCCTCGGCCCGAGACCACGGAGATGGGGCCTTCGAACGCACCGGAGTGGTGAGTCCTTCGAGGAGGTGCTTGCCAGCCCCGAGCACGACCGGCACTAGCTCGACACCGATCTCGTCGAGGAGACCCGCTTCGAGGCACTGCCTTGCCATCTGTCCACCGTTGACGCCGACGTTGCGATCGCCCGCCATCTCCTTGGCCTTGGCGACATCGGATGACTACCACCCCAGCCGTCCATCATGTCGAACAAGTGGCGGCCGACCAGCAGGGCTCCGGTGTCTCCCCACTCTCTCTTGATCACGGCGGCGCTCTCCTCTGTGACGCGCACCGGCGGATCAAGCGGCGACGGATCTCGACCTCGCCGTTTTCATACCACTGGAACAGCAGATCGAATCCGCTCTCATTGGGCCCCGCGATATAACCGTCCAGCGACATCGTCGCCCCGGCGCTCACCTTTCCCATGCTGCTCCTCCTCAGACGATTGCGTGGGCCCAGTGTTCCTCGATCTACTCGGTGCCAAACCCGAAAGTGGCTAGATGGCAGATTCTTCGATGTCGTTCTTGGAGCTTGTAACCATCGTTGTTGACGACTATGACCCTGCCATTGAGTTCTTCGTGGGTTTGCTCGAATTCGAGCTGGTAGATGACTCCCCTTCGCTTACCACCGACGGTCGACGAAAGCAATGGGTCGTCGTGCGACCTCGGGGATCAGAAACCGGCATCCTGCTTGCTCGTGCAGATGGCGACCGTCAAGGATCTGCGGTCGGGAACCAGGTTGCCGGACGCGTCGGCTTTTTCCTTCGGGTCGACAACTTCGAGGCGAGTTACAACCGCATGGTGGTTACCGGCGTGGAATTCGTAAGCGAACCGCGCACAGAGGCTTACGGGCGCCTCGCTGTGTTTGTGGACATCGCTGGCAACCGTTGGGATCTGCTTGGTCAACCCGACAACGTAGTGAACGACTCTCACTGAGACGCAGGTGGCGACCATCGGGTCCACGGGAGGCATCGGTCATGAGCTGCTCCTAAAGTTGAACGACCGTTCAATAGCAAGGAGTCGAGGTGGCCAACGAACGTCCTGAGATGCTCGCCAAGAGCACAACTCTTTACTTCGGGCCCTGGTATCGGAGGTCGCCATTCTTCGAGGCGACGCTGGCCGCGGGATGTTCAGCCTACGACATCTACAACCACATGTACCTCCCCGCCTATTACGACGACCCCGAGGTCGAGTACTGGGCACTGGTCAACGGTGTGACGATGTGGGACGTGGCTGTGGAGCGCACGGTCGAGGTCAGCGGGCCCGACGCCGACCGGCTCGTCGACTACATCACCTGTCGGGATCTGACCAAATGTGCCGTCGGCCAGGGCAAGTACATGCCGGTGATCGCCCCGGACGGGGGGATCATCAACGACCCGGTCCTTCTTCATATCGGTGAGAAGCGATGGTGGATGCAGCTCGCCGACTCCGATGCCGGCTTGTACGCCCTCGGGGTGGCGTCTGGCCGCTTCGACGCCGAGGTGTCGTTGCCCGACGTGCATCCGATGCAGGTGCAGGGCCCGTTGGCGGCCCAGACGCTCGCGAAGCTCGTGGGGCCGACGATCTACGACCTCAAGTACTACTGGCTAGCGGACTTTGAGATCGGAGGCATCGCGGTGGTGGTGAGCCGGACCGGGTGGACCGCAGTGCCCGGGTTTGAGATCAATCTCCTTGACTCCTCCATGGGCACTGCGCTATGGGACATGGTGGCCAGCGCCGGCGAGGAGTTTGGGATACGGCCGATCGCTCCTAGTGAACCGCGGCGGATCGAGGCTGGGATCTTCAACTACGGGTCAGACATCACCCTCGATGACACTCCGCTGCACGTGACCGGTATGGAGCGTCTGGTCGAGCCGCAGTCCCAGGAGTACGTCGGGAAGAAGGCGCTGGAGCGTCTGGCCGCATCCGGTGTCGACCGCAAACTCGTCGGGGTATACCTGGAAGGCGGCGAGCTGCGCGCCGAGCTCTCCTGGGTGTGGCCGGTCTACGCCGGCGAAACCGAAATCGGGCGTGTGACCGATGCGGTTTGGTCACCTGGTCTGGAGAGGAACATCGGGTACATGTGGGTTCCGATCGAGCATTCCAAGCCTGGCACCCGGCTGCGAGTAGTGACTGAGGACGGAGCCGAGATGGTGGCAACGGCCACCAGCCTTCCCTTCGTGGATCCGGACAAACGCCTGCCATCGCAGCGACTCGTCGCCAGTACTGCCTGAACAGAAGCAGTCGGCAGTCCCGGCGTTACGCGAGCAATCGAAATGGGTACATTACGAACTGCAGCGATCTTTCATTGGATCGTCGGCCTGGGATTTGGAATTCCTGCGGTGCTCGGCATCCGCAATCTCGCGGCCGGGCGCGGAATTCTTTACTTCATGGGCTTCCCCGCCTACGGGAAGGGACCGTTTGAGCGCATGGAGGTGCAAACGACGGTGTCGTTGCTGGCTGCGTTCTTGCTGGTCTGCGTGCTCGAGTGCGTTGCCGGTTGGCTGTTGTGGAACGGAGCCAGGTCCGGAGCGATCCTCTCCTTGGCGCTCTTGCCTTCCGGGGCGATCTTCTGGTGGGGTTTCGCGTTGCCGGTCCCCCCTCTCTTTGCCGTCGTGTGGACAGCGCTCATCGTGCTCAACTGGCAACAGCTCGGCTGAGGGTTCGTATAGGAATTGACTGGTGGTGCTTCGTGTGTCCGCCGGATCTCGTTGAATCATCTCGAAGAGCCGCGCACCCAAATCATGGTTGAGGCCGGTTCAACCGTGTGGGCCAGCACACCACGTAGATCCGTTAGCACCTCGCCAAGTTGAACGCGGGACCGAAGCCGGGCGGCGAACGAGGCAATCAACAATTCGGCGTTGAAGCGAGATCGCTTGAACCGTCGGTCGACTACTTGTTGAACCCGATGGCGGAGCGCATTGAACAGGCGCGCCACGGCGAGTGTGGAGCCACGGCCATATCGCCGGTCGCAGGCACCAATCGGGTCAAACCGAAGACTGTGTCGGCGTAGAGAACAGTTAGCAAGCCCGCCACCAACGTGTAGGTGACGGTTCGGGAGATGATCCCATCGATCTCGTAAAGGGATCCCATCCAGCTGGCGGCGGTTCTGGCATTCCGTCCAGCTCACTCCCGGGCCTTTGGCGAATGGAACAAACGGACTGGACTGCTCTTGGCTCGATGGGTTCTCGACCGAAATGGCCTCGACGGAGCGGTTCTGATTCCTGCTGATGACCGCGATCTCGCTCAGCTTTTAGTCCAGGCAGCTGTAGGCGCCGACATTGAGAGGGAGTTTGTCGCGCTTTTCCGTGCTCGGCAAGGACGCCGTGTGGAGCCCTGACCTAACCGAATTCCAGGATGTCGCGGCCCAGTGCCGCGACCAAAACCGCTTAGCAACGCCACGTCTCTTGCCCTTAGGCAAGCGGTCGAGGTGGAAGCTGGATGATAACGTATATGTTATCGTGGCCTGGTGAACCCAGATCAGACCCTTCGTTATTGCCGGCGACGGGCCGGGTTCACTCAGCGGGAGCTGGCGACCCGGGTCGGGATCCCCCAGCCAGCCATCGCCCGGATCGAGTCAGGGAAGGTGACGCCCCGTGTTGACACCCTGGTCCGACTCCTCTCTGCCTGCAACTTCGGGTTCGAGCTCCGATCGTCTCCGGGTCTCGACCGGAGCGCCATCCGTGAGTTGCTTCGGCTCACGCCTCGCCAGCGACTCGAGCTGGCCGCGGCCGAAGCCAACAACCTCGAACAGCTTTCCCAGGGATGACAGTTCACGCTTTTAACCCACTGCTGGCGCTGCGAACCATGATCGAGCATGAGGTCGACTTCGTGATCATTGGGGGAATCGCCGGGAGGATGTTGGGTTCGCCCACCGTGACCAACGACCTCGATATCTGTTATCACCGCACCCCAGAAAACCACGCCCGCTTAGCCGATGCCCTCAACGCGATCCATGCCCGGCTCCGAGGAGTAGCGGACGAGGTTCCGTTTCAGCTCGACGCTGCCAGCTTGGCCAACGGCGACTCCTTCACGTTTGTCACTGATGCCGGCAACCTCGATGTGCTCGGCACTCCGACTGGGACCGCCGGCTACGACGATCTCATCGCCACGGCCAATGAGGTCTACCTGGACGGCCTCGAGGTGAAGGTCTGCGACATCGAGGACCTGATTCGCATGAAGCGGGCCGCCGCCCGCCCCAAGGACCTGATCGAAGTCGAGGTCCTAGCCGCAGTTCGGGATGAACTTGGGAAGCAGCCTGGTTGATGTCAAAGGTTCATTGCCTGGGCTGCTCCCCCGCTCACTGACGATGAAAGCGCTCGGGGTGAGATCGCCGACTGGGCTCGGCCGAGGATTAGCCGAATCGGAGAGATGAGGGTTTGGTGGGTCTGGTTCCCGTCATTCCGGAGGGCGACCGACGTAATGCCCCCGATGCAGCACGTTCGAAACAGACCGATTCGTTTCGAGGCGTCACTCAGCCAGATGGTGGACACCTTCACCCGACCGGCGTGATTGATAGGCGTCGGTCGAATGGGTGGGTGGAGGTCCTAGTCGAATAGCAGTGATCCCACATCCCCGACCGCTGCTACGGGGTCGGCGCCCAGCCTTATCGCTTGAATGACTGTCTCGCGAACCTCGCGACTGGCCCGCCATCCGCGGACCGTCCAGGCATGGCGAATCGCAAGAGCTGCTTCCGACTCGGCGCGAACCATCAAAGGCCGTCCGAACAGCGTCGCAGCCGTCAACGCGCGACTACGGCCAAGGCGACCAGGAGGCTTCGAGAACCGCAAGCGCCAAGAACGGAAGCAGGACAAGTAGGAAGAGAACGAGAATCGCAACTCCGATCGCGCCCAAAACGACGCCAATCAAGGGAATCTCGCCCATTTCGGCAAGATCGGCTGCGTCTAGAAACCGGAAGAGCCATCGTGGACCACGCCACCTCCAGGGCCGTCTGGTCCGGAGAACGCCAAGGAAGACCTTCCACTCCCGACCCGTGGGATCGAATACTCGGGCGGCCAAGCGCAACGAGCGTAGAGAGAAGTCGAGCTAGGTCACGGCGGTGAAGACCGACACCGTTGCTTCGTCTCTGAGTCGACTCGCCGGACGATCAACGAGAGAGCCACGGTCCCTTCGCGGTGGTGATCAGCTTCTAGCCGTGTTGCTAGCGGGGCCGGTATACCTCCCGTCCGTGGCCGATCCGGAGGACGATTACCTCGTGCAGTTCTTCATCGATGCGGTACAAAACGCGATAGGTTCCACGACGAGCACTCCTTAAGCCTTCGAGCTCTCCTCGTAGCGGAGCGCCGACGCGCCTCGGATTGTCAAGCAATGGTCCGGTGATGAAGTCGATCACAGCAACGGCCACTGCTTCGGGGAGGGCCCGCCAATGGCTCGTGCAGCAGGCGCTGTTACGACGAGCTCGTAGGCGGCATTACTCAATAGGTCGGAGTGCCCTGACCGCGTCGACTCCCCGAATCACGTCACCCTCCAAATAGGCTCGATGGGCTTCAATGAGCTCGGCAACCGCCTCGGTGTCCTCCAGTACTGCCAGCGTCTCCTCGAGCGACTCGAGATCCTCAGGACTGATCAGGACCGCGGCTGGCGTCCCATTGCGAGTGACTACTACACGTTCGTGGTGGGCTTGCACACGCTCAATGAACTCAGAGAAGCGATCTCGAACAGTTCGCAGCGGCGCGCTCGTCATGGCCACAATTGTGCCACGTCTAGCGCCCAAATCGAAGGGGGCATCCCGGGATAGCGGATCCCCGCTACTGGAACTCGGGGCTACGACGATCTCAAAGAAGATGCCGAGGAAATAAAAGTGGCGGCGAACCCCACCTTGAAGCGGTCGTCGACCCGTCCAATCCGGTTAGCTCACCTGCTGACCAGGACCCTCGTCTCGTCCCGCTCGTGCTCGAGCATTGGCACACCTCGCCCGGCTAGCTGGTCCCCCACCCGTGGCAATTCAGGGACAGGATTGATTGCCCTTGACCGCTTGCTGAGCAAGACGGCGAGCAGAGTCGCTAGCGCCAGTCCAACCGCCAGACCGGCGATCAGGGCGAGCCAGGTGAATCCTTCCGCTTCCGGCACCGAGACCACGATCGGCGTCGCCGCCCCCGGGTCCTGCGAGGTGGCGGCGTCTAGCCGGTCGAGCTTCTGGCTCAGCTCGGTTTGACCCGCCACCAGTCCGGTGAGGATCCTCTCGTGCCCGGCGACCGTGGCGATTAGCGATTGGTTGCCATCGGCG
>JBOGEX010000003.1:0-36761 GCA_050741915.1 Acidimicrobiia bacterium | reverse complement strand
GCGGAAACCTTCACAGAAAAGAGCAAGGGTGAACACCGGCTTTGAGGTGGTTATCTCGTGAACGCCGAGCCGGGCCCCACAACGCTGCGGAGTGCCAACCTCCAGGGACGGGAGGTAAGGCTTCGATCGCCGCGACCCGACGATGCCGCATCGCTGTTCCCGGCCACCCATGACGACGAAGACCGGGAGGCGGTCTGGACATACATGGGATATGGACCGTGGGCAGACGAGGCGGCCTTCGCTGACTGGATCGCCGAGCGAGCTGCTTCGCTCGACCCCTTGTGGTTCACAGTCGAATGGAACGGCGACCCGGTGGGGATGGCGACCATGTGCAACTACGACCCCGATCACCGTAGGGTCGAGTTGGGCCACATCTGGTATATCCCGTCGGCGCAACGGAGCGTTGTCAACACCGAGGCGATTTTTCTTCTGCTGAAGCACAGCTTCGAGGAGTATCGGGCGCGACGAGTGGAATGGAAATGCGATGCCTTGAATGAAAAGTCACGAGCGGCAGCTTTGCGACTCGGCTTCCAGTTCGAAGGAATCTTTCGCCAGCACATGATCGTCAAAGGCCGCAGCCGCGACACTGTCTGGTTTGCCATAACCGACGGCGACTGGCCCGAAGTCGAGGCGCGATTGCGTGCCAAACTCGCATGATGGAACCGACGCACATTCCCACCTTCCTCGTCAAGCAGAGGATCACCGTAATGGTGAACCGCTATGAGATCCGAGCCGCGCAGGCGGATCGGACCGAGGGCTCCCTTCTCGCCTTTGCCCAGCAGAAGCGGATGCAGTTCAAGGAAGAGGTGATCTTCTATGCCGACGAAGACCGCAAAGAGAAGTTGTTCTCGTTCAAAGCCCGTCAGGGCCTCGATGTGCGGGCCGAGCACGATGTCTTCGACGCCGACGGAAATGCGATCGGCTGGTTCAAGAAGGAGTTTGCCCAAAGCCTCCTGCGGTCGACATGGCAGCTCTCATATGCCGGGGTGACGGCTCGGGGTCAGGAGCGCAATCAGGTAGTAGCAATTCTCCGCCGAATCTGGGATTTCATTCCGGTCGTGGGTGACATTTGGATCCCGTTCCTATTCCATTTCGACTTTGTCGATCAGACGACCGGTGAGCAAGTGATGAGCAGCGAACGGGCGGTGGCGGTGCGCGACCGCTACACGGTGAAGGTCCCCGACCCCCGTCTCGACTTCCGGGTGGCGGCTTCGATGGCGGTGGCGCTCGACGCCCTCCAAAGCCGCTAGCTCAGCGAACCCAGGGCTGTGGACGCTGTCCAACAGCGTCCACAGCCCAGAGAACAGCGAAAAGTCAGACACCCGGCCGTTTTCTCGGCCGGGTGTCTCTCATATCGAGTGGACTTCGGTTAGAAGTCCATGTCGCCGCCGCCACCGGGGTGACCGTGGGCAGCCGCTGGCTTGTCTTCCTTGCGCTCGGCCACCAAGGCATCGGTGGTGAGCAGCAGGGCCGCGATCGAGGCTGCATTCTGCAGCGTCGAGCGGGTGACCTTGGCCGGGTCGATGACTCCCGCCGCCATTAGATCCTCATACGTCAACGTCTGGGCGTTGAATCCGGTCGAGCCGGTCTCGGAACGGACTCGCTCCACAACGACGCCGCCTTCAGCACCAGCGTTGATGGCGATTTGACGGAGCGGCTCTTCGAGAGCGCGACGCACAATCAGACGGCCGGTCTTCTCGTCATCGGTCCCACCGCGCAGCTTGTCGACTGCCCCCTGAGCCCGAAGCAATGCCACTCCACCGCCCGGCACAATGCCCTCTTCAACCGCGGCGCGAGTGGCGGAGACAGCATCTTCGATGCGGTGCTTCTTCTCCTTCAGCTCGACCTCCGTCGCGGCACCGACCTTGACGACGACGACGCCGCCGGAGAGCTTGGCCAGCCGCTCCTGGAGCTTCTCGCGGTCCCAGTCGGAGTCGGTGTTCTCGATCTCACGCTCGATCTGCTTGATCCGAGCCTTGACATCTGAGTCGTTGCCACCTCCGTCGATAATGGTGGTGGTGTCTTTGGTGATGACCACCTTGCGGGCGCTACCCAGCATGTCGAGGGACACGTTCTCCAGCTTGAGGCCGACCTCTTCGGAGATGACCGTGCCACCGGCAAGGATGGCGATGTCCTGCAACATGGCCTTGCGGCGCTCACCAAAGCCAGGCGCCTTGACCGCGGCCGACGAGAACGTGCCGCGGATCTTGTTGACAACGAGGGTGGCCAGAGCCTCGCCCTCGACGTCCTCGGCCACGACCAAGACGCTGCGCGAAGCCTGCATCACCCGCTCCAGAACCGGCAGCAGGTCATTGACCGAGCTGATCTTCTGGTTGGCGATCAGGATGTAGGGGTTCTCGAGCACCGCTTCCTGCCGATCGGCATCGGTGATGAAGTAGGCCGAGGTCAGTCCCTTGTCGAACTGCATTCCCTCGGTGAACTCGAGCTCGAGACCGAAGGTCTGGCCCTCTTCCACCGTGATTACGCCATCTTTGCCGACCTTGTCAAACGCCTCGGCGATGGTCTTGCCCACCGACATGTCGTTGTTGGCCGAGATGGAGGCGACGGCCGCCACCTTCTTGGTCTCGATAGGGGTGGAAATATCGCCGATCGCCTTCACTACTGCATCGACAGCCTGCTCGATGCCCCGCTTAAGATCCATCGGGTTGGCACCGGCGGCAACGTTGCGAAGGCCTTCCTTGACCATCGACTGCGCCAGCACGGTGGCGGTGGTGGTGCCGTCACCGGCGACGTCGTTGGTCTTGGTGGCAACTTCCTTGGTGAGCTGAGCACCCATGTTCTCCCACGGGTCGTCCAACTCGATTTCCTTGGCGATGGTGACGCCGTCGTTCGTGATGGTGGGGGAGCCCCACTTCTTCTCCAACACGACGTTGCGGCCTTTGGGACCGAGTGTCACCTTGACTACATCGGCGAGTTTGTTCACTCCCGCCTCGAGGCCGCGACGGGCGTCCTCGTCAAAACGTAAATCCTTAGCTGGCATTTGTGCTCTCCTTCATCAAACTCAAGAAACGACGGCCAGGATGTCGCGGGCCGAGAGCACCAAGTACTCCGCGCCTTCGAGCTTGACCTCGGTGCCGGCGTACTTCGAATAGAGCACTCGCTCCCCTTTTTTGACGTCAACTGGAAGACGCTTGCCATCGTCGTTGAGAGCGCCCGGCCCTACCTCGAGTACCTCACCGATCATTGGCTTTTCCTTGGCCGTATCGGGGATAACCAGGCCGGAAGCGGTCTTCTGCTCGAGTTCATCCTCGGCTTTGACGACGACGCGATCGCCAAGCGGGCGAAGCTTCATCTGGACTCCTCCTGTTCTGTGTGGGTTAGCACTCTCTCCTTTGGAGTGCTAACGGAACATTAGCAATCGAGCCAGGAGACTGCTAATTGACAGTGCGAGCCAGGTAGGCGACAGCTTCGGCGCGGTTCCTCAGGCCGAGCTTGGACAGCAGGTTGCTGACGTGATGGGCGGCGGTCTTTCGACTGATGAATAGACGCTGGCCGATTTCGGGATTCGAGAGCCCCAGCCCCACCAGACGAAGTACCTCTTGCTCGCGCTTCGTGAGAGCACCCAAGTTCCTGGCTCCGGCTCTAGTCGGCGCCCCCAAGGATCGAAGCAGCGATGCCGCCTCGTTGGCGCGAGCTGACGCTCCCAGCTGCTCGAAGGTGGTCAAGGCGCTCCTTGCTTCGGCCGCAGCGAACTCTGGATGCTTGGCCGTCAGGGCCCTGGCCAGCTCGAGCCGGACCCACGCCGTCTCGAGAGGCAGTTCGAGACGAGAGAATTCCTCCAGGGCTCGCTCCAGATCACCAACGGCGTCGTCAAGCCTCCCCTCGGCCGCTGCTACCCGTCCGGAGGCAAGCATGGCGAGCCCGGCAGCCTGTGGGCGATCCCAGGTCTGCGCCAACGAGTGCAATCGGGCCGCTGCAGAGGCCGCGGCTTCGATCTCGTTCTGGGCTAGGTGAGCCTCGACCAGCACGGCGAGGACGGGCGCGGCCTCTATGGACCTCTCGCCGAGTTGTCTCAGGCGACGATCGAGCAACGCGATGGCGACTCCAGGTTCGCCTTGTGCTAGCCGAACGGTGGCTGCGGGAAGGACGGCCACCCCTTCGACTTCGATGATGGTCAACAGCGCTTCGGCCTCCTCGAGCCGGCCTTGGCGGAAGCGCAGGTCCGCCAACCGCGCCACCACCTCAGCTTTGCGGCCCGCGCCGGCGTCGTGACACATTCGCAAGGCAGCCTGCAACTCGCTCTCGGCGAGCTCCCACTGTCCTTTGGCAACGAGGACGTTTCCGTAGTGGGTACGGCAATGAGCGAAAAGGAACGGCGAGCTGAATTGATTCATGAAGTCATCGGCGAGGCGGCACCACTGCGAGGCGCGCTGAAGGTCGCCCAGGAGATCGCACGCCGAAAGCATGCTGCAGCATGTGAACACCACCGTGCTGAGCCGGCGGTACTCACCTCCGAGCGTTCCTGCCATGGCTTCGTCGAGCAGCTCCATACCGGCTTCGGTGTCGCCCTCCATCACGAGCGAGAGGCCGAGATCGGCGAGGGCAACCAGCTCGATATCGAGATCGCCCGAGCTCCGTGCGCACTCCAGCGCTTTTGACAGAAACTCTTTTGCAAGTCGGCTATCAGGAGTGAGAAAGCTACGAAGGTCCCAAAGCCAGCCCTCGATGGGGTTGGGAGCGGTCCGATGCATCAGGCGTTCGGCGCGGGCTAGCCAACCGCGCGCGGCCGACTCATTGCCCAGGTTGAAGAGAAAAGTGATGCTCAAGTTCACCGCGGTCATGCCGGCGTTAACCATCTCGCCAGCCTGTCGGTATTTCAGGTAGGCACGTTCGCGATAACGGATACTCGATTGGGCGTCACCGAGCCACCAGTGCGCCTCGCCCATGCCGTCGAGAGCTTCAGGAGTCTCCATTGCGGCCAGCGATGCTTCGAATGCGACCAGGACGTCGTCCCAGCGACCGGTCGCTAAGGCACCTCTCCCCGCCTCTAGAAGCTCTGCGACTACCACACGTCAATGATTGCATCCTCTCAACACTCCTTCCAGGCGGAGTCGAGTCATTCCTATCTGGAAATAGGACCGCAAATAGGGCAGTTGCCCGATGCTTGGTGACGCTGATTCCCTCAACCTGGATGAAAGATCAGACGGGAGCAGAGGATGACCAAATCGATCGAGACGTTTCAAATCTCAGCCGAGCAGGCCGAGTACTACGAGTCGAAATTTGTTCCAGCGATCTTCGGAGAGTGGGCACCGCATCTGGTTGAGGCAGGGTCCGTGAGCCCTGGCCAAATTGTGCTCGACGTGGCATGCGGAACCGGAGTCGTCGCTAGGGCCGCATCCGAGCGGGTCGGCAATGAGGGGAGGGTGGTGGGGCTCGACCTCAACGAGGCCATGCTCGGGGTAGCAAGGCGCCTTCGCCCCGACCTCGAATGGCGACAGGGCGACGCCGCGGAGCTTCCATTTGCGGACGGTTCATTCGACGTTGTCCTGTGCCAGGCGGCGATGATGTTCTTTCCGGACGTCGGGCAGGCTTTGCGCGAGATGGCCCGCGTTGTCAAGGCCCGAGGCACTGTTGCAGTCCAAGTGTTCGGCAGTCTGGAATCCCAGCCAGGCTATGGCCCATTCGTCACTGTGGCGACCCGGCATGGGGGTCCCGAGGCGATCAACCTGCTCAACACATACTGGCGCCTCGGCAACCTCGACGAATTGATCGCTCTTATCGAGTCAGCCGGTCTCAGCGTGACCGGAACGCGAACTCTCGAAGGCTCCGCCAGGTTCGATTCCATCGACGAATTCGTGGCGGTCGAGGTGAAAAGCACCCCTCTGATCGAGATGATCACTGACGAGGTCTACGACCAGATAGTCGAGGAGTCCCGCCGAGCCCTGCAGTCATTTGCCACCGAGGCCGGAACCGCCAAGATTCCAATAGTGGGGCACTTGCTCACGGCGAGACATCGAACGTGAGAGCTCACTGCTAACCGTTACGCACGGAGGAGCATATGCGAATTCATCCCATCTACCAGGCTCGAGCCGGCCTCGACTCAGTGGCGATCGAGCTACTGGAGGTTGGCCGCCATATAGTCCTCGGGACCGAGAACCGGAACGGATCGGTACACCTGACCCCCGTCAGCTACCTCTTCGAAGAGGATCGGGTGTACATCGAAACCTCTGCTGCGTCCCGCAAAGCGCGAAACATAAAGGCGCGGCCCAGAGCAACGATCCTCCTGCAGGACCATCGAGTAGACGGCACGGCCTGGGTCTCGGGTTCCGGCCGTGCTCAGTTTCTCCAGGGCGAACCCGCGCAGGAGTTGAATCGCCGCATCCGCGCTCGCTTTCTCACCGACCAGGGTGAGGAGATGGTGGGGAAGGTGATGTCTATCTACGACGACGCCACCATCACTGTCATACCCGAAAAATGGATGGCGTGGGATATGAGCGCCCTCTACACGACCTTCGCTGAGCACGGCCTTCCCCTCGATGAGACTGGTGACTGGTTCCGCCAGGTCAGCAGCTAGCTCGGGGCAGCGAGTCCGCGCAGAAGCGTCAGCCAAGGCGACGGCCGGGATCGACCGACGCGGCCCAATCGCTGAGCTGACCCTGGGCGAGCCAGTGCCCGGCGACTACCCCGATCATGGCTGCGTTGTCGGTGCAGAGAGCGGGCGAGGGCAAGCACAGGGTCACTCCCCGCGACCCGACCTCTTCCCCCAGGCGGGTTCGGAGACGGCGATTGGCCAGGACCCCGCCCCCGGCTCCGAGAACTCTCACCCCGGTGTCATCAACCGCCCGCAGCGTCTTCTGCACGAGCACGTCCACGATCGCCTCCTGCACGGACGCGGCGACATCCGCCAGGGGCGGCAGCCCGTCATTCGCCTTCGCCTTGCGAAGATACGTGCTCACCGACGTCTTCAAACCCGAGAAGGAAACGTGATAGGGCCGGCCGGGTAGCGCACGCGGAAATGCCACCGCCGCCGGATCTCCACCGATGGAGGCGCGGTCGATCTCGGGACCGCCCGGAAACCCGAGGCCGAGGAGGCGAGCGAGTTTGTCGAAAGCCTCGCCGGCGGCGTCGTCGATCGTTTCGCCCATTACCTGATACTCGCCCCATTCGATGACGTGGATGATCTGGGAGTGGCCCCCCGAGGCCAGGAGCACCACGGCCGGAGGTTGGAACTCCTCGAACTCGATCCGCGGAGCCATCAGGTGCCCCTCCATGTGATCGATCCCGATGAACGGAAGCTGACGAGCGAAGGCGGTGGCCTTGGCGAACGAGTGACCGACGAGCAAAGCTCCCACCAGGCCCGGGCCGGCAGTGGCTGCCACCGCATCGAGGTCGGCGGGATGAACGCCTGATTCCACCAGAGCTCGATGGGTCAGCGGGCGGATGGCTTCGACGTGGGCCCGCGCCGCCACCTCAGGCACTACTCCTCCGAAGCGGGAATGCAAGTCGACCTGCGACGAGAGAATCGAGGAAAGCACCTCGCGCCCCTTCACCACCGCCACCGCAGTCTCGTCGCAGCTGGTTTCGAAGGAGAGGATCAGCGGGGTCACGAACCCAGCTCCTGGCGGATCGCATCGAGCCTCTCTCCGTACAGATCAGAATCGACGTCGTGCACCCACATGATGAGCGCGTCCTCGTCGCGGTAGTAGAGCTTGCGCACGCCCACGGGGGCCATCCCGAATTTGGTGTATAGGGCCTGGGCACTGCGATTCGAGACCCGAACCTCCAGAGTCAGGCTCCGGGCCCCGGCCATCCGGGCAGCCGTTGCCAGCTCGAGCATCAGCCCGGTTCCGACGTTGCGACCCCGCAACGCCGGGTCCACCGTGACCGAGGTGACATGAGCATCTGGCAGCACCACCATCAGGCCGGCGTACCCCGCGATCCCCCGGGGACCCTCCGCCACGAGATAGGTCCGTCCAGCCGCCACCATCTCCTCTTTAAAAATCCCTTCCGTCCAAGGGACCGGGTAGGTCGCCTCTTCGATCTGGAGACAGGCACCTATGTCGGACTCCGCCATCGGTCGGATCAAGAAATTGACGACCACGGATCCTCCGGCGAGAGCTTCTCCCAGTTGAGGTTCACATCCGGCTCGCGCAGATAGAGAGGAGTCAAGGGCTCGGAAGCAAAGCTGTCCTTTTCGAGCTTCGACATTCCAATCTCGAGCACCGCCCGGACGGCCGGGTAGCGCGGCCTTCCCACCTTCACCCGATGCTGGCCTCTCAGGACCGAATCGGGCAACACCGGGACATCGCCGACGACCAAAGGGTTGCCGGGGTCGGACATCAAGGTGTCACGTAACTGGTCCGGATGCATCAGCTCGGCCTCGCCATCGCGAACCACACCTCCTGGCACGGGTCGATAGGTGGAGACTGCCAGCTCTCCCCGCCGCACATCGACCACCGAGAAGATGTGGCGATGGCCGGTGTAGGCCGCCAACGCCTGGGCATCGAGCGACGAGGCGGTTACCACCGGGATTCCAAGCGCAGCCGACAAACCCTGAGCCGTCGCGATCCCAACCCTGATCCCGGTGTAAAGCCCTGGACCGATGTCGACGACTATGGCGTCGAGGTCGTCTGGAAACCAACCCGCTTGATCAAGACAGAAGTCGATGGCGGGAACAAGGAAGGACCCATGCCCGGTGCGATCGACGCGGGTTGCGGTCGCTTGCACTTGCCGATCCAGGGTCAGTGCCACTGCTGACTGAGCAGTGGCGGTTTCGATGGCCAGCAACTTCACAACAAGAGACCGCCCGGAAGCCGGGCAGCCCAACGGCCGCTCGGCGTGAACGTGATCGTCCGCGACTCGTCCTCATCGATATCGAAGTCGACCCGTAGGTGGTCAATTGGCAAGGCAGCCTCAATCGCATCTCCCCACTCGATCACCAGCACCCCATCTTCGGAGTCAGCAATGAGATCGAGGTCCTCGAACTCGTTGCGGGTCCTGAGCCGGTAGATGTCGGCATGAGTCAGAGGCAAGAACCCGGTGCGATATTGGCGCACCAGCACGAACGACGGGCTCGTCACGCTCTCGTCGACTCCGAGTCCCGCGGCCAACCCGCCGACAAATAGGGTTTTCCCCGACCCGAGCGCACCGACCAGAAGCACAATGTCGCCGGCTTCGAGCATGGGCGAGAGCCGGGCGCCGAGGTTGGCGGTGTCTGCCGGCTGCGAGCTGCAGACTTCAAACATCGGTGGCAGTCACGAGAAAAGGTTCATCTGCTCGCTCATCTTCTCGACCACCGGTTCCGGCCGGACCCTCGTCGTCCGGAGGGCGCGATTGATGAGTTGGAAATCGCCTTGCATCTCCGGAATCAGGGTGTTCGGCGAACGTAGGGCGGCGGCGGGGTGGTAGGTCGGTACCAGCAGACGTCCCTGCCACCAGGGATAGCTGCGGCCCCGCAACCGAGTGATGCCGGTCTCGGTCCGGAGGAGAAGCTTGGTGGCGAAATTGCCGAGGGTGGCTACCACATGCGGGTCGATCAGGCTGATCTGCCCGCGGAGGTAGCTCTTGCAACAGTCGATCTCATCCGGCATTGGATCGCGATTGCCCGGGGGCCGGCACTTGATGACGTTGGCGATGTAGACGTCTTCGCGGGATAGGCCAATCTCGGAGAGGAGGCGATTGAGTAGCTGTCCGGCGGCTCCGACGAAGGGTTCGCCTTGCTGGTCTTCATTGAAGCCGGGAGCCTCCCCGACAAACATAAGGTCGGCCGCCGGGTCGCCCACGCCAAAGACCACCTGGGTTCTGGCCTCGGCCAGCCTGCAGCGAGTGCAGACCAAAGCTTCCTGCTCGAGCTCCCGCAACGCCTCGCTCATGCCCGCAAAGGTACCTGGATCGGGGCCTGGGGTTTGCTTGCGAACGCCGACGGGTAAAGTTGAGCCCGTGGCGTTCGATCAACAACTGGAAGTCCTCAACGCGATCGAACCCGAGATCAAACGGCTTTACGCCGAACACCGCCAGCGGCGCGAGCACTGGTACTTCCACGAGTTCGTCCCCTGGGAACGAGGTCGCAACTATGTCACCGAGCCGTGGGACAGCTCCCAGTGCACGATCTCAGAAGCCGCCCGCACCTCCCTCGTCCTCAATCTGTTGACCGAGGACAACCTTCCCTACTACCACTCCGCTATTGAAAGCCGGGTGCCCGAGGGCTCAGCCTTGGCCGAGTGGAACCGATTGTGGACGGCCGAGGAGGGCCAACACGCCATGGCTCTTCGCAGCTACCTGCTCACCTCGCGTAACTGCAATCCCCGGCTGCTAGAGGACGACCGCCTGTCGGTAATGACCACCGGCTACCACCCGTCCTGGCAGAACATCGCCGAGCTCTTCGCCTACACGACCGCGCAAGAGCTCGCCACCAGGGTCTCGCACCGCAACGCCGGCAAACTCACCGACGACCCGGTGGCTTTTGAGCTCATGAGACTCATTGCCTCCGACGAGAACCATCACTTCATCTTCTACAAGGGAGCGATGGCCGCGCTGGTGAAGGAGGCTCCTTCCCTGGCATTGGAAGGGATTTACAAGGCGCTCTCCAGTTTCGAGATGCCAGGAACAGTCATCCCCGGATTTCTCCGCCGCTCGATCGAGATCGCCAAAGCAGGCGTCTACAACCTGCGCATCCATCATGATCGGGTCCTGCAACCGCTGCTGCGCGATTGGAACATTGGGGCTTTGGACAACCTCACCAGCAAGGCCGCAGAGATTCAGGAGAAGCTGATGCAGCTCCCTCACCAAATCATCGCTCGGGCCGAGAGGTTCGAAGCTCGCTTCGCCTAGCTGGTAGCCGGCTCGCCCAGGCCCAAGCTCGCCGTCACTGAGGTCTCGATTGCCAGTCCGGTGGCGACAAACGCCGCTTCCGCCGCCAGGTCAACGTCGCCTCTTTCCGATCCGGTGGCGGTCATGAAAACGACGTCGCCGTCGAAACGAGTGTGAGCAGGACGAACACAGGCCCCGATGGCGTCGTGGGCCCGAATTCCCAGTCGAGTCAACTCCGCTCGCGACATCGCCGCGTCGGTGACGATTGACACCAGCGTCGTGTTGGTCCCCGCCCAGGGCGGAGGTGCGGGCGGCCCCGGAATGAGATCGCCCCCGGTGAGCGAACGACCATCGAGACTGAAGACGTCGCCGACCGGGTTCATGACCACCAGCGCCGCCACCAGGTGGCCGTCCGGGGTTGGCGCCACCGCTGAACCGATTCCCGTCATCACCCGCTTCTCGAAACCGCGCCACTTGGCAGAGGAGGTGGCGGCACCCGCCCCGACCCGACCGAGGACCATCTCGGCCTCAGAAGCCGCTCGATAGGCGAGAGCACCGGCGTCGGGACCGGGCCGCACTCCGCCACCTTCCAACGGCAGGTCGAAAACGACCGCCGCGGGAACGATTGGAACGGGAGTTGGCGGAGTCGGATGACCCCGGCCGTCGGCCAAAAGCTCGCGCACGACGCCCTCTGCTGCGGCCAGTCCAAAAGCACTGCCTCCCGTGAGGAGGATCGCCTGCACCTGCTCGACCCTCATCCCCACCCCGAGGAGGTCGGTTTCGCGGGTGCCGGGTGCTCCACCGCGCACATCGACCCCGGTCACGTTGGGCTCGGGCAGGACAATCACCGTGCAACCGGTCAGGAGCTCCGGATCGGTCCAATGACCGACCTTCACTCCGGCGATCGCCGTCAGCGTCATGATTCGTACCGACGGGGGAGGCGGGGTCCGATCTGGCAGACCACCTCATAAGAGATCGTGCCCAGCATCGACGACCACTCATCGGCGCTGATCTGCTCTTCCCCCTGCGCGCCGATCAGGACCACTTCTTCCCCATAGTCGACAGCCTCGTCGCCAACGTCGACGACGATCTGGTCCATCGTCACGCTCCCTGCCAGCGGTCGGCGCCTCCCTCGAATCAGCACTTCGAGCCGGTCGGACAAGAGGCGCGGCACCCCGTCGGCGTAGCCGACAGGCACGGTGGCCACAAAGGCGTCCTGGTCGAGAGGTCGCCGCCTGCCATAGGAGGGTCGAGCTCCCGCCGGGAGCCGCTGCACGAATCCAACATGGGAGACGATCCGCATTGCCGGGCGCAGGTCGATGTGGGGCCGCGTGGCGTCGCTCGGGTGCAGTCCATAGACCCCAATCCCCAGGCGAACCAGATCGCGACGGGAGGATGGGTGGAGGATGGCGCCGGCGGTATTGGCCATGTGAATCAGTGACGCTTCCGAGCCCCGGGTGGCGCGGTCGAATCGCTCCACTTGATCGGTCGTAAAGCCGTCGTCTTCCTCCGAGACGGCGAAGTGGGTAAAGACTCCCGCCAGGGCCAAGAGCGGATGTCGATCGATTCGGGCCACCAGGTCGGGGACGTCCTCGGGTCGGGCGCCCACCCGGTGCATCCCGGTGTCGATCTTCAGGTGAACCCCGCTCATCACGGTCGCTGCCGCGCCGAGGGCATCGATCGTCTCGCCCCGGTAGACAGTCGGAGTCAGACGCCAATGCAGGAGCTCGGTCACATCCGACCGACTCGGCTCCGACAGGACCAGAATGGGAGCCTCAATTCCTGCCTCCCGCAGGCGGATCCCCTCCTCGAGCAACGCCACTGCCAGCCATTCCGCCCCCGCCCCGAGCGCCGCCTCCGCCACCGGGACGTCGCCATGGCCGTAGCCGTCGGCCTTCACCACCGCGCACACGGCGGCTGGGGCGACCAGTTCTCGCAACGCGGTGACGTTGTGGCGGATGGCGCCGAGGTCGACTTCGACCCATGAGGGTCTCATCGGATACGACCGACTTCTTCGATAAGCCCGGGGGCGGTAACCGTTGTCCTCCGGGCCAGCCGCGCCCCGGCCTTTCCATGCCAGAAGGCGGCCGCGCGGGCGGCGGCAGTTGGATCGAGACCCTGGGCGAGCAGCGCCCCAATCATTCCGGCGAGCACGTCACCCGTACCGATGGTCGCCAGTTCCGGCCCTCCGGTGTTGACGATCCACGGCAGGTCGTCGCTGGCGACAACGGTCGGATTGCCTTTCAGCAGCACAACCGCGCCCAACCTCTGGGCGAGGGCGGTGGCGTTTTCGGGCGAGGGCTCACCACCGCCCAGCCGGCGGAGCTCACCGCCGTGCGGAGTCAGGACCATTTTCGAATCGATCGCGGCCCCGAGCTCGGTGACGATCGAGAGAGCGTCGGCGTCTACCACCACCGGTCCGCTCCAGGTGGTGATTACTTTCGTTGCCAAGTCGTCGTGATCGCGACCAAGACCGGGGCCGATCACCAACACCTGATAGCGGTCGGGGAGGTCGTCGAAGCGATGATGGAGCAGTTCGGGGGCAGTGGCAGCCGCCACCGCGGCGGCGGAGTCGGGGACAGCTAGCCCGACGGCACCGGCGCCAAATTGCTGTGCCGCCCGGGCCGCCATCACCGCTGCTCCAGTCATGCCTACCGCACCGCCTACCACGAGTACGGACCCTGCCGACCATTTGTGGACGCGGCGGGCCCGGGTGGGAAGGGGGGCATCCGATGCCTCCGTCAGATACATGACCGGTTCAGGGGGAGGAAGCCCGATGTCGGTCACCTCGATCGAGCCCGAGTACTCGGCTCCTTCGTTCAACAGGTGGCCGGCCTTGTACGCACCGAATGTGACCGTCCGCTCGGCTCGGAAAGCGGCGTCGGCCACCCGTCCCGAAAGCGGGTCGACCCCGCTCGGGATATCGACCGCCAGCACCCGTTGCTCGCTCTCGATCCATGCATCCACGGCGGGAGTCGGCCGGAAGCCACCACCAAAGAGGGCATCTATGACTAGAGCCACGGGTTCAGGTTCCTTCAGGTCCCCGATCGGCACACCTGCCCGGGACGCCCGATCCGCCGCCTTTCTCGCCTCGTCGGTCCTCGGCGGCGTTAGTGCGTGAACCTTGACCCCGACCCCGCGTTCTCTCAGCAGCCGAGCGGCAACGTAACCGTCCCCTCCGTTGTTGCCCGGGCCAACCAGCACCGCGACGTGGCGCCCATAGGCCATGCCCATGCTCACGGCGGCTTGGACAACCGCCCACCCGGCCCGGTCCATCAGCAAGGCGACGGGAACAGCGCTTCGTCGATCGAGTCGAGCCGCCTCAGCGGGTGTGATAACTGGGAGCACTCAGTGCTCTCCGACGGCAACCGCCATCACGAGAGCGCTGGTATCGGTATGGGTGATCGTCACCAGCACCTCCGTGACACCGAGAGCTTCCGCCCGGCTCCGCCCGGTCCCGTACAGATTGACGGTGGGCTTGCCCCCGCCGGTGATCTCGACATCGGTCCAACGTATGCGCCGATAGCCAGTGCCGAGGGACTTCATCACTGCCTCCTTGCCGGCAAATCTCGCCGCATACCGCCGCGCCGGATTGGCAAAGCGCCGGGCATAGGTGCGCTCGTGCTCGGTGAAGCAGCGGTCGGCAAAACGGGGATAACGCTCGAGCACCGACTCGACCCGGGCAATGTCGGCTAGATCTACTCCGAGGCCAAGGATGCGCATACGGTCACGGTACCCCGACCGAGATTGTCACTCCACGGTCACCGTCTTGGCCAGGTTGCGGGGCTTGTCGACATCGAGACCCTTGGCAGAAGCGATCTGATAGGCGAGGACCTGCAGAGGCACTACCGAGGTCACCGTATAAATCAGGTCGGGGCCCGATGGCACTTCGAGAATGTGATCCGCCACCGCCGATGCCTCGTCGCCATAACCCTCCTCGACGACCAGAAGGATGGTCGCTCCCCGCGCCTTCATCTCCGCCATGTTGGAAAGTGTTTTGCCCCGCACATGAGAATCGGTCGCCACCCCCACTACCAGCACCCCGGCCTCGATCAAGGCGATCGGCCCGTGCTTCATCTCACCCGCGGCGTAGCCCTCGGCGCGGGTGTATGCGATCTCCTTCAGCTTGAGCGCCCCCTCCATCGCCACCGGAAAGTCCCCGCTCCGGCCGAGGAAAAACACATCGCGGGTGTCGGCCAGCTCTTTGGCCAGATCGGTGATGGCGGGCACGGTTTCGAGCACCTTTTCGACCGACGCCGGGAGCCGCCTGATCCCTGCTACCAGGTTGACGATGCTGCCCTCGTCCATGGTTCCTCGCACCTGAGCTAGGTGGAGGCCAATCAGCTGCAATGCGACCAGTTGGGTGGTAAAGGTCTTGGTGGCGGGTACGCCAATCTCGGGACCTGCCCGCGTGTAGAGGACGGCGTCGGCCTCCCGAGCCAGCGCCGAGTCGACGACGTTGGAAACGCCGATCAAGAAGGAGCCCTGGGCGCGGGCATAACGGACGGCGGCAAGAGTGTCGAGCGTCTCCCCCGACTGGGAGATGCCGATAACGAGCGAACGCCGATCGAGCACCGGATCGCGGTATCGGAACTCGGAGGCAATATCGATTTCGACCGGAACCCGGGTCCAGCGCTCGATGGCGTACTTCGCCAACATCGCCGCGTGGAACGAGGTTCCGCAGGCGACAACGAATACCTTGTCGATCTCGCGCAGCCGCTGTTCGGCCGCGGCGAACTCCGTCAGGCTGACAAGGCCGGTGCGGGCGATTCGACCTCGCAAGGTGTCAACAATCGCCTTCGGTTGCTCGAAGATCTCTTTCTCCATGAAAGTGGCGAAGCCGCCCCTCTCGGCCGCCTCCAGGTCCCACTCGATAAGGCGTTCCGGAGCGTCGACAACATTGCCGTCGAGGTCGGTGACGGTGACCGAGTCAGGTGTGATCGACACCACCCGGTCGTCGTCGACGACAGTCATCTGGCGAGTGTGCTCCAAAAAGGCGGGGATATCGGAACCAAGAAAGTTCTCGCCTTGGCCCCGACCTACCACCAGCGGACTGCCTCGGCGGGCGCCCACCAACAACTGCAGATCCGACGATCTCATCACCACCAGCGCTAAGGCCCCCTCGGCCTGCTTCATCACCTGTCGCACCGCTTCATCGAGGGGAACGTCCGACATGTCTTCGATCATGTGAGCCACCACCTCGGTGTCGGTCTCCGAGGCGAACCCATGGCCACCTGCTTCCAGATCCGCTTTCAGCTCCGCCCAGTTCTCGATGATGCCGTTGTGAACGACGATCACCTGACCGGTGCAATCGCGATGAGGATGAGCATTGATGGTGTTGGGGACGCCGTGGGTGGCCCAACGGGTGTGGCCGATCCCGGCGTTGGCTTCTGGCACTTCGGCCCTCGCCAATGACCGTTCGAGGTCGGCAATGCGACCAGCTTGCTTGACGATGGCGATTCCATCGTCTTTTTGGAACGCCACTCCCGCCGAGTCGTACCCGCGATACTCCAGTCGGGCCAGGCCTGGAATCAGTACCTCGACCGCAGAACGCGGCCCCACATAACCGACGATGCCACACATGACGAAGTCCTCCTCGCTCACGACGGCAACGTTTCGCTGGCCACCGGCTGGCCAGTGTCACCAAGACTGCCTCTGTGCCGGGATCGCTCCCGGGCTTTTTGCTGGTCTCTTACGGCCGTGACCGGCCGGGAAGGCATCCGCCGAATCTTTCGATGACCCTCCTCCTCGTCACCTCCCGTGGACTGAATGTCTGGGGGAGGCCAGGCGCTATGAGTTATGAACCATCACCATCGTCGTTCCCGGTGCTGCTCGGTCCCTCCTATCTCTCGGCCAGTTCCCTGGCAACCACGTCTGCCAGACGATCAGCGTAGCCGCCCGCCTGCTCTTGGCTAGCTGCTTCCACCATCACTCGTACGACCGGCTCGGTGCCCGAGGGTCGGATGAGGACCCGGCCATCTTCGCCCAATTCTCTTTCGACCTCGGCCACTGCGTCCCAAACCTCCTTCGCCGAAACGACGTCGGTACCTCGCCCCACCGTCACGTTCTTCAGCACCTGCGGATACTCCACCATCGCCTCCTTCCGTAGCTGGCGCAGCTCCTGGCCGGAACCGGCCACGATGTCGAGCAGACGAATGGCCGTCATCAAACCGTCACCGGTGCGTCCCTTGTCGAGGAAGATGATGTGCCCGGACTGCTCGCCCCCGAGAACCGCCTTGTGCCGGGTCATGGCCTCGAGGACGTGACGGTCGCCGACTTTGGTCTCGATCAGCTGGATGCCGGCCCGCTCCATTGCCCTCCGGAAACCCAGGTTCGACATGACGGTCGCCACCACCAGGTTGTTCTTGAGCCGTCCCTGTGCCTTCCAATGGAGGGCGACAATGGCCATGATCACGTCGCCGTTTACCGGATTGCCATCTTCGTCAATGGCGAGCAGCCGATCGGCATCGCCGTCGAACGCCAAGCCAATGCGACCCTCGGCCTTGCGGGCCAGAAACTCAGGATGAATCGAACCGCAGTCGAGATTGATGTTGGTGCCATCGGGCTCGACCGCAAAACGCTCCACCTGCGCTCCGAGTTTGCTCAGAACGGCCGGTGCGGCCTGGAAAGCGGCCCCGTTGGCGGCATCGATCGCCAGATTGAGGCCGCGGTAGGTATAGCGAGCGACCTTGGCCAAAAAAGAGACGTAGTTGTTGAGTGCCTTCGAATCCTGAAAGCGGGTACCCACGAGATGACCTGTCGGGATGCGGGCGCTGTCGCTTCGAAGGCGGGCCTCGATTTGATCCTCTTCCTCATCGGTCAGCTTGGTGCCGGTGGCGGTGAGGAATTTGATGCCGTTATCGGGGGCGGGGTTGTGCGAGGCAGACACGACCGCCCCCATCGTCGCCCCGGAGGAGGCCGTGAGATACGAGATCCCTCCGGCGGGCATGATTCCGACGTCGACCGTATCGATGCCGGCCGAATGAAATCCCGCCTGGAGCGCCAGTGAGAGCATCTCCCCAGAGCGCCGGGTGTCGCGACCGACCAGCGCCGGGCCAACTGTGAGCTGCAGTCCCGCCGCCCGCCCCAGGCTCAATGCCAGGTCCGGCGTGAGCTCGAGATTGGCTACCCCTCGCACGCCGTCGGTGCCAAATAGGCGCTGTCCGCTTCCGAGCAGCGAACGATGCTGAGATGCCGCCGCCAAGGTCAGCGCTTCGTGTACTGAACCGCCCGCCGAGCCTTGCGCAAACCGTACTTCTTTCGCTCCACTGCCCGGGCGTCGCGTGTCAGAAGTCCTGCCTTTTTGAGCGAGGGACGCATCTCGCCGTCGTATTCGACCAAGGCCCGCGCGATCCCGAGACGAAGGGCGTCGGCCTGACCGTTGACGCCGCCTCCTTCGAGGGTGGCATCGATGTCGAAGCTGCCCTGGGTGGAGGTGAGTTGGAGAGGCTCCATCACCCGCATCCGGGTGGCCATGGTCGGGAAGTAGTCCTCCAACTGACGGCCGTTGAGCACCACCCGACCGGTGCCCTCCCGGAGACGGACCCGAACGACGGACTCCTTGCGACGGCCGACGGTTTGAGCGAGCGGTTTTGTCATCGGGCTTCGACCTTTCTCAACTCGGGGTCCTGGGCCTGGTGGGGATGATCTGGCCCGGCATAGACCTTGAGCTTGCCAATCATCTTGCGGCCGAGCTTGTTCTTCGGGAGCATGCCTCTTACGGCTCGCTCGATAACCGCCTCTGGCCGACGATTGCGCAGGCTCTCGAAGGACTCCTCAAGCAAACCGCCGGGATAACCCGTGTAGCGGTAATAGATCTTCTGCTGGCTCTTTTTCGACGTGACTTCAACGGCACCGGCATTGACGACAATGACGAAGTCGCCGGTGTCGACGTGGGGAGCGAACATCGGCTTGTGCTTGCCACGGAGGAGAGTCGCCACCTCGGTGGCCAGCCGGCCGAGGGGCTTTCCGGCCGCGTCGATCACCCACCACTGGCGGGTGATATCGGCCGACTTGGGGGTAAAGGTCTTGTTGTGCATACGTTTGCGGACGGCCGCAAGCAACCGAAAGTCGTGGAGTAGGCGCCTCGAATCGAAGCCTTCTCATATTAATCCGGGTCGCCACACTAAGCCAGTTGAGCCTCTTTTCGCGAACCCTGGGTTTTAACCCCGCGAAACCGACGTCTACGGCCCACAGAACGGTCAGTCAACGGGATAGGCGACCTCCCACAGAGTGAGGCCATGGGGAGGGGCGAGCTGACCGGAGCGCTGGCGAGCGGCGAGGACATCTGCCATCAACCCCGGTGGGCGTTTGCCACGCCCCACCTCTACTGAGAGCCCCACGATTGATCGAACCATCTGATGGCAGAACGAACCAGCGGTGATTGTCAAAACCACCAAGTCTTCGCGCGACCAGCCGGCTTGGAGAAGTCGGCGGACGGTGCCACCCGCCGAATTAGCCCGGCAGAAGGCGGCGAAGTCGTGCTCGCCGATCAAAGGCTGTACGGCCCGGTCCATTCCCTCGACATCGAGGGCGTCGGCTACATGCCAGGTGGTGTGGCGGCGGAGAGGATCGGCAAAGGGAGCGTTGAGAATTTGATAGCGATAGGCGCGCGACAGCGCCGAACGGCGGGCGTCGAAGGCGTCGTCGACCTCAACCAGCGAATAGGGAACGATCTCCGGTCCGAGAAGGCCGACCAGGGAGCGCAACAACCGGACTGTCTCGACTGGCTGGGCGAGGACGAAGCTCATCACCTGCTGGCGGGCGTGGACCCCGGCGTCGGTGCGGCCGGCGGCAACGGTGGTCACCGCTTGTCGCAACGATCGGGCTAGGGCGTCCTCGAGGGCACCCTGCACTGTCCGCTGGCCCTCCTGGCGGGCAAGACCCCGGAACCCGCCCCCGTCGTAGGCGAGGTCGAGGCGGTAGGTGGGCATCAGAAGCGGAAGAAAGCCGCCCGAAACACGAGCTGCACGACGAAGACCACAGCTGCACCCAGGGCAACAGCCGCCACCGCCTCTTTGAGCTTGAGCCCGAACACCACCCCCGCCACTACGACGAGGAGGGCCAAGTGCCACACCAGTCCCAGGAGGCTGAAGATCGACCCTCTGGTGAGGAAACCGACGATACCGAGCAGCAGAGGAAGGCGAGCAAAACCCGAGACGCGGATCATGGCTTCGATCTCGCCAGAGCCTTTCAGCACCTTGGTCCCCATCAACCAGATAGCGGCGGCCAGAATTAACCAGCCGGCGATGCCGAGAATGACCGCTTCCAGAAGCCGGATCAGGTCGAAACGACGGCTAACCGCCAGGAGCACGCCCACCAGGATCGCCTCGATGGCCGCCACCAGCACCACCGCGTCGGCCGTGGCGCTCGTATCAAAACTGATCCGGCGGGCCGCCTGGCGGTCGAAAGATGCAAGTCGGAGGGCGTGGCGCAGGTTCTCGTTCATCGCCGCCGGAGCCGCACCTCCCGCACCGAATGGTCACCGTCCTTGTGAAGGATCAGCGTCGCTCGCTCGCGAGTGGTGACAATGTTCTCCTCGAGGTTGACCAGGTTGATCTCTTTCCAGATCCGCCTGCCCTCATCCTCCGCTTCTGACTCCGACAATGCCGCGTACCGATGGAAGAAGGCGGCGGGGTCCTGGAATGACGTTGCCCGTAGCGTGAGGAAGCGATCGACGTACCAACTCTCGATTTCGGACGAATCGGCATCGACATAGATCGAGAAGTCGAAGAAGTCTGAAACATAAGTCCCACTTCCGCCGCCCTGGAGAACGTTCAATCCTTCCACGATGAGGATGTCGGGGCGGGTTACCACTCGCTCCGCTCCGGGAACGATGTCATACGCCTGGTGGCTATAGACCGGGGCTACGACTCGCTCGGCTCCGGACTTGAGCAGCGAAACGAACTCGATCAGGCGTCTCCGGTCGTAGCTTTCGGGAAACCCCTTGCGGTTCATGTGTCCCCGTTCCTCGAGTACGCGGTTGGAATAGAGAAAGCCGTCAGTGGTGACGAGATCTACCCGGGGATGATCGGGCCACCTGCTCAGGAGGCGCTGGAGGACCCGGGCCGTGGTCGACTTCCCGACTGCCACCGAACCTGCCACCCCGATCACATAAGGAACGGGTGAAGTCGGTTTGCCGAGGAAAGTATCGGTGACGCTGAAGAGATGCTGGCTCGCCCGAACGTAGAGGTTGAGGAGCCGGGAAAGGGGTAGATAGACCTCTTCGACCTCTTCCAACGAAAGCGCAGTGTTGATGCCCTTTAGCTCACCGATGTCATCTTCAGTGAGTGTGAGCGGGGTCGAGGCCCGCAAAGCCGACCACTCGGGGCGCGACAGAATGAGGAACGGGCTTTGCTGGGCAGGCACGGATGGCCAGGGTAACCGGGGGTCGCCCCGTTCTCTGGGCTGTAGACGCTGTTGGACAGCCTCCACAACCCTGGGTTCGCTAAACCAGTTCGATGACCGCCACTTCGGCCCCGTCGCCCTGGCGGGGTCCGAGCTTGGTGATGCGGGTGTAGCCACCGGGGCGCTCGCTGTATCTCGGGGCGACCTCGTCGAAGAGTTTGGTCACGGCGGCGTTGTCGCGCATGGTCCGCAATACAACCCGACGGGAGTGGAGATCACCCTTACGAGCCTTGGTGATCAGCTTCTCGGCAAAGGGGCGCATTGCTTTGGCCTTCGCCACGGTCGTTATCACCGAGCCCTCCATAACCAGCGACCTGGTCAGGTTGGCGAGGATCATCTTCTCGTGCGCTCCGGAGTTGCCGAAGCGAGCACCTTTGCGAGGACGAGGCATTAGCTGCTCTGATCAGCCAGGGACAGACCGAGCTCGTCAAGCTTGGCAATCACCTCTTCGAGGCTCTTTTGTCCGAAGTTGGTGATGTTGAGCAGGTCATCGGCAGTGCGCTGCACCAACTCGCCCACAGTCTTGATCTGGGCGCGCCGCAGGCAGTTGCGGGGTCGCTCGGTGAGATCGAGGGCTTCGATCGGTAGATCCAAATCGGGCGAGCCGGCACTCTCGCTGTGTCGCTCCCCGAGTTCGAGCCCGACCCCCTCCCCCATGTCGGCGAAGAGGTTCATCAGCTCCCGCAACGTCTTCCCGGCAGAGGAGACTGCCTCGGCCGGAGTGATGGCGCCGTTGGTCTCGACGTCGAGTACGAGCCGGTCGAAGTTGGTCATCTGCCCGACCTGCGTGTTTTCCACCCGATAAGCGACCTTGCGGACGGGCGAGAACATCGAGTCGATGGGAATCACCCCGATAGAGCTTCCGCCCTGCTTGTTGGCATCGGCGGTGCGGTAACCGACGCCGGGTCCGACAGTCAGTTCGAGCTCGAGCTTGCCGTCGCTTGAGAGCGTGGCGATCGGTTGATCGGTATTGACGATCTCGACTCCGGCCGGCACCTTCAACTGGGCGGCGGTGATAATTCCGGGGCCCTTGGCCGAGAGGTAGATAACGAGGTCGTCGGCGTCCTCCAGACGAACGACGATCAGTTTGACGTTGAGGATGATGTCGACAACGTCCTCGACCACGCCCGGAATCGTCGAGAACTCATGCTGGATCCCCTCGATGCGGATGCTGGTTACGGCCGCCCCCGGAATCCGGGAGAGAAGCGTGCGGCGAAGAGTGTTTCCTAGCGTGTAACCAAAGCCCGGCTCCAGTGGCTCCGCCACGAACTTGGAACGATTCTCTCCGGATTCTCTTTCCTCGATGTGAGGACGCTGAACTATCAACACGGCCCCGTCTCCTTTCTGGTCACTTGGAGTAGAGCTCGATGATCATCTGCTCCCGGATCGACGTATCGATCTGGGCTCGGTCGGGCAACGACAGCACTGTGACCGCTCGCTCGTCCCCGTTGACCGATAGCCATTCCGGAACGGGATGGCTGATCGTGTCGAGCGAGTGCTGGATGATCAAGAGTTCACGACTGCGCTCTTTGGCCGAGACGATGTCTCCGGCCCTGAGCTGAAACGAGGGGATGTCGACCTTCTTCCCGTTCACCCGGAAATGGCCGTGATTGACAAGCTGGCGGGCCTGCGGTCGGGTAGCTGCCAGGCCAGCCCGCCAGACGACATTGTCGATCCGCGATTCGAGAATGCGCAGCAGGTTCTCGCCGGTGATCCCCGGCTGCCGGGTGGCGGCCTCGTAGTAGCGACGGAACTGTCGCTCGAGCACCCCGTACATTGCGCGGAGCTTCTGCTTCTCCCGCAACTGCAGCTGATAGTCACTCTCCTTGATCCGACCGCGCCCATGCTGGCCCGGCGGATAGGGACGGCGCTCGACCGGGCACCGCTTCGCCTGACAGAGAGGTGTGCGTGCCCGTCGGCAGGCGCGGTGACGTGGGCCGATGCTCCGCGCCATCAGCCTCGACGCCTCTTCTTGGGACGACAGCCATTGTGGGGCATGGGGGTGACGTCGCGGACGCCGGTGATCTCCATCCCCATGTTCTGAAGGGTGCGAACTGCCGTATCCCGGCCCGAACCGGTACCGGCCACGATCACGTCCAGCTTGCGAATTCCGTGCTCGCCGGCCCGACGGGCTGCTTCCTCGGCTGCGACTTGCGCGGCATAGGGCGTCGACTTGCGAGACCCCTTGAACCCAACAGCTCCCCCAGATGTCCAGACCACCACATTCCCGCCCTGATCGGTGACGGTGATGATGGTGTTGTTGAACGAAGCCTTGATGTGGGCCTGCCCATGGGAAATGTTCTTGCGCTCGCGGCGGCGAACCCGCTTCTGAGTCGTCGCAGTTTGTGCCTGCTTCTGTGCCACTACTTCTTCAACTTCTTCTTACCGGCAATGGCCACCTTCGGCCCCTTACGGGTGCGGGCGTTGGTGTGGGTGCGCTGGCCTCGAACGGGGAGGCCACGGCGATGACGGACGCCCTGATATGAGCCAATTTCGATCTTGCGCTTGATGTTCTGCTGGACCTCGCGGCGGAGATCTCCTTCGACCTGGTAGTTCGACTCGATCAGGCGACGAATTTTGGCGGCCTCGTCCTCAGTCAGATCCTTGATTTTGGTGTCAGGGTTGAGCTCCAGATGGCGACAGATTTCGTGCGAACGGGTAAGTCCGATCCCGAAGATGTATGTCAAACCAATCTCGAGCCGCTTGTCGCGGGGAAGGTCAACGCCGGCAATGCGAGCCATAACCGGTTACCCCTGACGCTGCTTATGTCGGGGATTGGGACAGATAACCCAGACGCGACCTCGCCGCCGGATGATCCGGCACTTTTCGCACATCTTCTTTGTGGACGGTCTGACCTTCATCGATATCTCCAGACGATTCGACCCCGCACTGAGGTCGTGTCGTACGCTGAGAATTCCAAATTGACCTTCATCGATATCTCCAGACGATTCGACCCCGCGTGGGGTCGTACGCTGACAGTTCTACGTCTACCCGGTCACCGGGAAGGATCCGGATGTATCGCATCCGCATCTTTCCGGAGACGTGCGCGAGCACTTCCAACCCGCCGTCGATTTCAACCCGAAAGGTGGCATTCGGGAGATTCTGCACAACGGTGCCAGAAACCCGAATGACATCATCTTCTGTTTCAGAAGTCACGTCAGAAGGGTCCCGGAGACCGGCGAATAATGGTAGCGGAGAGGGTTGGTTAGAGCCAAATTTGACCTGCTGGTCAGGCGGGAGGTGGCGACCGGCCCCTCCTTCAGGGTCGTCACCTGCGGCCCATTCTTGGTCAGGATCACCGTGTGCTCGAAATGGGCCGAAAGCGACCCGTCGGCGGTTCGAACGGTCCACCCGTCGGAGTCGACCGACGTCTCCCATCCCCCCAGGTTGAACATCGGTTCGATGCAGAGGGCCATTCCGGTCTTGAGCTTCATCCCTCGGCCTTCGACTCCGAGGTTCGAGACCTGGGGCTCCTCGTGCATGCTCCGCCCGATGCCATGGCCCACGTACTCACGCACGATTCCGAGGCCCTGGCTTTCCCCGACCTCCTGCACGGCTGCCCCGATGTCGCCCAGGCGATTACCCGCCTGGGCCGCAGCGATGCCCGCCCACATTCCAGCGGCGGTGGCGGAGATCAGGCGCGCCGCCTCCGAGCCCACCTCGCCGATTCCCATCGTGAAGGCGGCGTCGCCGTGAAAGCCTTCGAAGATGGCGCCGGCGTCAACCGAGAGGATGTCCCCTTCCCGCAGGCGGTAGGAACCGGGGATGCCGTGAACGATGACGTCGTTCACCGATAAGCAGAGGTGGCCCGGATACGGGACCTGATGCGGCGATGGCTGGTAGCCGAGAAAGGAGGGGGTGCAGCCGTGGGCGGAGATGATCTCGCCCGCCACTTTGTCGAGTTCGAGCAAGCTCTTGCCAGGAACGGCGGCGGAGCGTATCAAGTCGAGCACGGCGCCCACGCAGCGACCGGCCACGGCCATCTTGGCGAACTCCCTCTCGGATTTGAGCGTGATCATGCCTCGAGGGCCTTGAGCACTCGATCGGTTACCTCGTCGACCGCGTCTTCCCCATCGACGGTGACCAGGAGGTCACGACTCCGGTACAGCTCGACAAGTGGTTTCGTCTGCTCCTCGTAGACCTTGAAACGGCTGCGAATCGTTTCTTCGCTGTCGTCGGCCCGCCCCCGCGAGAGCATGCGCTCGACGAGTCTCTCTTCGTCGACCTCGAACAGGACCACGCGGTCAAGTCCATTGGGGCCCAAGAGTCCGTCAAGCGATTTCACCTGACCGATGGTGCGCGGAAAGCCGTCGAGAATGAACCCCTTGGCGGTGTCCGGGGACCGCATGCGCTCGGCCAGCATCGCCACGGTGAGCTCGTCGGGCACGTAGGCGCCCAGCTCCATCAGAGCCTGCACCTGCCGGCCGAGGTCGGTGCCGGAGGCGACGTGATCGCGAAACATCTCCCCGGTGGAGACATGGGGCACCCCCAGCCGGGAGGCGACAAGGGCGGCCTGCGTCCCTTTGCCCGCTCCCGGGGGCCCGACAAACAGCAACCTCAAGTCAGGAAGCCCTCGTAGTTGCGCATCGTCAACTGGCTTTCGATCTGCTTCATGGTCTCGATCGCCACTCCTACCACGATCAGTATCGAGACCCCGGAGAAGCCAATCGGAATGTTCCAAATCAGCGTCGCCAGCGTGGGAAGAACGGCGATCAGACCGAGGAATATCGACCCGGGCAAGGTGATCCGGTTGAGGGTATGGCTCAGATAACGCGAGGTTGCCGAGCCGGGACGGATTCCGGGAATGAATCCACCCTGCCGTTGCAACATCTCGCCCTGGCGCTGGGGGTCGAATTGGATGGCGGTGTAGAAGTAGGTGAAGAAGATGATGAGGCTGAAGAGGATCAGCACGTACCAAAGGCTGATCTGACCACCGCTGCCACCGCCGCCCAGACCTCCGCTGCCAACGCCGCCCAGATTGGAGTCAAGCCAGCGGCGAACGCCCTGCATGAATCGGTTGTTGACAGGAATAGCCGTCACCAAGAGAGACGGGAACAGCAGAACCGAAGAGGCGAATATCACCGGAATGACGCCGGCGGTGTTGACCTTCAAGGGGATGTAGGTCGACTGTCCTCCCATGACCCTCCGACCACGCACCCGCTTGGCAAATGAGATCGGAATCCGTCGCTGGGCCTGATCGATGTAGATGATCGCCACGATCATCACCAAGAATGCCACGATGACCAGGGCGAAAAGACCATAACGTTCGATGGCGCCGGTGGAGCCCCAGAGCTGACCGAAAATGGAGGGGAACTGGCTGAGGATCGAGGCGAAGATCAGAAGCGACATCCCATTGCCGATGCCGCGCTGGGTGATGAGTTCGCCCAGCCACATCACGAAGGCAGTGCCCGCCGTCATGGTGAGGATGATCAGCGCCACCCGGCCCGGGGTGTAGTTGGGAACCAGGTCGATTCCCTGGGTGAACGTGCCGGTATGAAAGAGGAACGTGAATCCAGCCGATTGGACTGCAGCCAGACCAACCGTGAGGTAGCGGGTCCATTGCGTAATGGTCTTCCGACCGGACTCGCCTTCCTCCTGGAGGGCCTGGAGCCGGGGGATGACCACCGTCAAGAGCTGCATGATGATGGTGGCGGTGATGTAGGGAAGAATGCCGAGGGCGAGAACTGAGAACTGCTCGAGGGCGCCCCCGGAAAAGAGGTTGAGCAACCCGTAGATACCGCCTGCCTGTTGCTGGGCCTGGAAGATCCTCACTGCTTCGAGGTCGATTCCTGGGACCGGGATGGCGGTGCCGAGTCGATAGACGGCGAACAGCGCCAGCGTGAAGAGGATTTTTCCCCGCAGATCGGGGATCGTGAACATGTGACGGAACATCGCGAGCATGGCTAGGCGCGCCCTCCTCCCGGCTTTGCCGGCACTCCCCCCTGCGGGGGGAGAAACTGTGATTGCGTTTCCTCCCCCAGCGAGCGCCGTGAGCAGTGGGGGTGTCGCCGGAGGCGACGGAGGGGGCTCATATCAGCACCTCGACCGTTCCGCCGGCCGCCTCAATCTTGGCCCGAGCGGCCCCCGAAAAAGCGTCAGCCTTGATCGTCAGGGCTCGGTCGATCTCGCCCACGGCCAGCACCTTCACGCGGCCGTGGTGCTTGACCAGGCCTTTCTGGCGCAGATCGTCCGGAGTGATCACCGAGCCGGCAGGAAACCGGTTGAGCGTGGTCAGGTTGATGACCGCAAATGTGTCTTTGTTTGGGTTCCGAAAACCCTTGAGCTTGGGAATCCGCATCGACATCGGGGTCTGGCCGCCCTCGAACCCCGGCCGGAGGGTGTTACGAGCCTTGAGTCCCTTGGTCCCCCGACCAGCGGTCTTGTGACCCTTGCCGCCCGTCCCGCGCCCCACTCGCTTCCGGGACTTTCTTGATCCCGGGGCCGGTGAAAGATCGTGAAGCTGAAACCGCTCACTCATTCTTTGGTCTTCTGTCTCTTGTCTTTTGTCTTCGGTCGTTGGTCTTGCTCTGCCACTTCTACCAAGTGCCGGACCTTATGGATCATTCCCCGGGTCGAGGAATTATCTGGGAGCTCATTGCTCGAATTGAGCTTGCCGAGACCTAAACCCTTGACAGCTTTCACTGTCCCTGGCTTCTCGCCAATCAGCGACCGGCGGAGGGTGACCTTGACGGTGCCGTCGGCCATCAGTTGTCCACCGCCCGCATGGCTTCGGTGCTCCGGTACGCCGCCAGCAGACCGGGGGGAACGACGTCCTCGGGCTTGCGGCCCCGCATCTGCGCTACTTGGTCGGGCCGGCGCTGGCCGGTGAGGGCCTTCATCGCCGCCTGGGCGACATTGATATGCGTAGGCGAGCCAATCGACTTGGCCAGGGCATCTTTAATCCCAGCCGCTTCCAGGATCTGCCGGACGGCGCCGCCGGCAATGACCCCCGTGCCGGGGGCCGCGGGCTTGATCAAAACGCGAGACGCACCGTGTACGCCCAGGGCCTCGTGAACGACCGTGCTCCCGGCCATAGGGATCGTGACCATGGCCTTGCGAGCCGACTCCATCCCCTTCTGGATGGCGGTCGGAACCTCGCGGGCCTTGCCGTACCCAACTCCGACCTTTCCGTTCCCGTCGCCTACGACAACGAGAGCGCTGAAGCTGAAGCGCTTGGCGCCTTTGGTCACCTTGGCGACCCGATTGATGTTGATCACTCGTTCTTCGAATTGTGACTCTGCCACTAACGCTCCTTTAGAAATTCAAACCCGACTCGCGAGCAGCATCGGCGAGGGCCTTGAGCCGCCCGTGATAGGCAAATCCCCCACGGTCGAAAACGACGGTCTCGACTCCGGCGACCTTGGCCCGGGAGGCGATCAACTTTCCCACCTCGCTGGCCGTGTCAACCGACAGCTTGCGGTCCCGAAGATCGGCCTCCAGCGAGGAGGCAGCCGCCACGGTCCGCCCGGTCTGGTCGTCGATGACCTGGGCATAGATGTAGCGGTTGCTGCGGTAGACCGCCAAGCGGGGCCGGGTGGCGTCGCCGGAAACGAACTTGCGAACCCGGCGATGGCGACGGCGGCGTTGATCGATGCGGCTGCCTCTCATCTCTTCCCTGCTTTGCCGGCCTTGCGACGAACCTGCTCGTCGCTATATCTGATGCCCTTGCCCTTGTAAGGCTCCGGCGGACGCAGCTTGCGAATGTCGGCGGCCACCTGGCCGACGAGCTCCTTGTCAAAACCCGTGATGATCACCTTGGTGGGCTCCGGCACCTCGAAGGCGACACCCGCTGGCGCGGCGAAACTGACCGGCTGGCTGAAGCCAAGCTGCAGCTCGAGATCTCGGCCCTTCGAGATCGCCCGATAGCCGACGCCGACGATGGTGAGCTCGGAGCGAAAACCCTCCGACACCCCTACCACCATGTTGTTGAGGAGGGCGCGAGAGAGTCCATGGAGGGCCCGGCTCTGGCGCTCGTCGTCGTGGCGGGACACCACCAGCTCGCCGTCTTCCGACACGATGTGGACGCGGTCGGAGAAGGTCCGTTCCAGGGTTCCCTTCGAACCTTTCACGGACACGTGGTCCCCGGCGATCTTCACCTCGACCCCGCTCGGGATCGGAATCGGCTTCTTACCAACCCGGCTCATCTCACCAAACCTCACACAGAATCTCGCCCCCGAGACGGCGCCGGCGCGCCTCCCGATCGGCCAGAAGGCCCTGGGAGGTGGAGACGACAGCTACTCCCAGCCCGCCCTGGACGCGCGGTATCGCCCCCGCCTGTCGGTAGACCCGGTGACCTGGTCGGGATACGCGACGGAGACCTTCAATCACCGGCGCCCGACGGGGGCCGTAGCGGAGAAACAAAACCAGCTTCTGCTGCACCCCTTCGCCTGCGGTCTCATACCGATCGATGAATCCCTCCACCACCAAGATCTTGGCGATCCCCTCTCTGAGTTTCGACAGTGGCATCTCCACCTGCTCGTGCCCGACTGCGATCGAGTTGCGGATCCGGGTCAGCATGTCGGCAATAGGGTCGGTCATCATGGCTACCACGAGGCCTTTCTGATTCCGGGCAGCTCGCCACGGCTGGCAAGCTGGCGAACACAGATACGGCACATGCCGAAGTCGCGCATGAAAGCCCGCGACCGTCCGCAACGCTGGCAGCGGCTGTAGCCACGCACGGCGAACTTGGGCTTGCGGTTAGCTTTTAGGACCAATGACTTCTTTGCCACGAATATCTCCTACCGGACCGAGGTCTCTTGCTTGCGAAACGGGAAACCAAAGGCAAGAAGCAGAGCCTTGGCCTGGGCATCCTCGACCGCCGAGGTGCAAATGGTGATGTCCATCCCCTTGACCGAGCTCACCCGGTCGAAATCAATCTCGGGAAAGATGAGCTGTTCGGTGACCCCGAAGGTGTAGTTGCCGCGGCCGTCGAACGAGCGCGGATTGAGGCCCCGGAAGTCCCGGATGCGGGGGATCGAAACCGCCAGCAGGCGATCGAAGAACTCCCACATCCGGTTGCCCCGCATCGTCACTGAGGCTCCTACCGGCATTCCTTCTCGTACTTTGAAACCTGCCACTGAACGGCGGGAGCGATTGAGACGAGGTTTCTGGCCGGTGATGAGGGCCAGTTCGTCCATGGCCGACTCGAGCTGCTTGCGATCGGCCACGGCTTCCCCCACCCCCATGTTGACCACGATTTTCTCCAATCGCGGAACCTGCATCACGTTGTCGAGCTTGAGCTCGGTTTGGAGAGCGGGAGCGATCTTCTCTTGATAGGTCGTTTTCAGACGAGGAACACTCACAGGTCACCCCCGCAGCGCTTACATATCCGCTGCTTCCCGTTGTCATCGATTCGGTAGCCAATTCGGGTGGGAAGACCGCAGTCCTCGCAAACGATCATGACATTCGAGGCGTCGATCGGCATGTCTTTGTCGATGATGCCCGCTTGCATCGTCCGGCCCCGCGCCTTCTGGTGCTTGCGAACCGTGTTGGCTCCCTCGACGATCACCTGGTTCCTGGCTGGGAGAACGCGGGAAATGCGCGACTCCTTGCCGGCGTCCTTGCCGGAGATGACCTTCACCTTGTCGCCTTCTCGCAATTTCATGGTCACCTCGGCTACAAGACTTCGGGGGCTAAAGAAACGATGCGCATGAAACGCTGGTCACGTAGCTCCCGCGCCACCGGCCCGAAGATGCGGGTGCCGCGGGGCTGGCGGTTGTTGTCGATGATCACGCAGGCGTTGTCGTCGAAACGGACATAGGTGCCATCGATGCGCCGCGCCGCTTTGCGTGTGCGAACAACGACGGCTTTGACGACTTCGCCCTTCTTCACCGTGCCCCCGGGGATAGCGTCCTTGACGGTGGCCACGATCACATCGCCGACACCGGCGTAGCGCCTCGTGGACCCACCAAGGACGCGAATGCAGAGCACCTCGCGAGCACCGGTGTTGTCGGCCACTTTGAGCCGGCTCTCCTGTTGAATCATCGGGCCCGCTCCACAATCTCGACAACGCGCCAGCGCTTCTGCTTGGAGATCGGCCTCGTCTCCATGATCCGCACCGTGTCGCCCTTCTTGGCATCGTTGCTCTCGTCGTGGGCGTGAAACTGCGAAGTTTGACGCACGATCTTGTCGTACCGGGGGTGCTTGAACTGGGTCGGGACTTCGACCGTGACGGTCTTATCCCGCGCGTCAGATACGACCACCCCGACCCTGATCTTGCGCCGCCCGCGCTCTGCGTTCTCGGTCACGACCGGCTCCGTTTCCATTCAACGATCTCCTGCTCGCGAAGCAAAGTGGCTAAGCGAGCGATCTCGCGCCGCACCGTCCGCAAGCGAGCGGTGTTCTCCAACTGGTTGGTGGCAAGCTGAAAGCGGAGATTGAAAAGCTCGGCCTTGGCTTCGGCCAGCTTCTCGGAAAGCTCCTCATATTCGAGCTCGCGTAATTCGGCAGCTTTCAAAATGGATCTCTCGAGATGACGTGAGTCTTGATCGGAAGCTTGTGACCGGCCTTGGTGAGCGCCTCGCGGGCGAGGGCCTCGGGAACGCCAGCCAATTCGAACATGACCCGGCCGGGCTTGACCACGGCAACCCAGAACTCGGGATTGCCCTTGCCTGACCCCATCCGGGTCTCAGCCGGCTTCTGGGTGACGGGTTTGTCGGGAAAGATCGTGATCCAGACCTTGCCCCCGCGCTTGATCGTGCGGGAGATCGTGATACGAGCGGCTTCGATCTGACGAGCTGTGATCCAGGCCGACTCCATCGCCTGCAGCCCGAACTCGCCGAAGTTGACGGAAGTTCCGCCTTTGGCCATGCCGGTACGGCGACCACGATGCACCTTGCGGTGCTTGGTGCGCTTGGGCATCAACACGGGCTTATTCCTCTTCCTTCTCCGATACTGACTCTGGATCTGCGTCCGCCGCCCCGCTGTCGATGGCCTCCGCGAAGTCGATGTCAACCGTGTCCTCGACCGGCGTTTCCTCGATTGAATCCTCGACCACGGGCGCGGGCACGACTGGTTCAGTCGCTTGCTCCTCGCGCGCAGCCTCGTACTCGACTTCGGCTTGTTCGGCGGTGATCCGCCGTCCGCCACCCGCTTCAATCAGGCGGCGACCGGGTTCACGCTTGCCTCCTCCGGCCTCGATGAGGCGCTTACCCCCTCCGGCCTCGATGAGACGGGGCATTTTATCACGACCGACTGCCTGCTCGGCTCTGGCCTTAGCGGGGGCCGTACGTCGCGCCGGACCTCCGGTGGCCAGGGCCGCCTCGGCTGCGATCTTCTCGCGACTGGCGGACATGCCTCCGAGAATGTCACCCCGGTAGACCCAGACCTTGACTCCGATCGTGCCGCCAGTGGTATGGGCCGTGGCTGTGCCGAAGTCTATGTCGGCCCGCAAGGTGTGGAGGGGGACGCGACCCTCGCGATACCACTCCCGGCGGCCCATGTCAGAACCGCCGAGGCGCCCGTTGCATTCGACTCTTACTCCCTGGGCGCCCGACTTGAGAGCGGAGGCAACCGCCCGCTTCATCGCCCTGCGAAACGCCACCCGATTCTCAAGCTGATCGGCCACGCCCTGGGCCAGAAGCTGGGAGTCGAGATCGGGATCCTTGATCTCGGTGATGTTGAGCTTGACCGGCTTAGAGGCGATGTTCTCGAGGCCGGTCCGGAGCCGCTCGGCTTCTGAGCCTTTACGGCCGATGACGACACCCGGCCGGGCGGTCTGAATCTCGACCACGACACGGTCACGAGTTCGTTCGATGTCGATGCGCGACACCGCCCCCCGCTTCAACTCGCCGCGGAGATAGTCGCGGATCTTCCAGTCCTCGTTGACCAGCGCGACATAGTCCTTGTCCGAATACCACTTTGACTTCCAATCGTTAGTGGTACCGATACGAAATAGGTAAGGGTGGGTTTTCTGTCCCATCAGTCTTCTTCTTCCTCGTAGTCGGAAATGACAATCAGTGTGATAGGAGTCGTCCGCTGCTTGATTGTCACCCTTCGTTCTCCTCGCCGTCGGAGACGACAATCGTGATATGAGATGTCCGCTTGCGAATTCGGGTGGCCCGACCGCGCGCCCGCGGCCGGAAGCGTCGCAGCGTGGGGCCCTCGTTGGCGAAGGCCTCTGCCACTTTCAGCTCGTCTGGGTCGAGGGCGAAGTTGTGCTCGGCGTTGGCAATTGCCGAGTTGAGAACCTTGCTGACATGGACCGCGGCACCACGCGACGACAGGGCCAGGAGGGCACGGGCGTCCTCGACGGGTAGTCCACGCACCTGATCCAGAGTGCGCCGAACCTTTAAGGCCGGGTGGCGAATGAAACGCGCTTCCGCCTTGACCTTCATTTCTTGATCGCCTTTTCCTTCTTGCCCGAGTGGCCCCGGAAGGTTCGGGTGGGAGCAAACTCCCCCAGCTTGTGCCCAACCATCGATTCGGTGATGAACACTGGCACGTGCTTGCGCCCATCGTGGACCGCAATCGTGTGACCGATCATGTCGGGCACGATCGTCGATCGGCGGCTCCAGGTCCTGACCACCCTTTTGTCGCCCTTGCGATTCAGCTCGTCGACCTTGTCCATCAGATGGTCGTCGACGAACGGCCCCTTGGAAAGACTCCGTGCCATTGCTACCTCCGCCCGCCGACCGAACGGCGACGCACGATCATCCGACTGCTTGACTTCTTCTTCTTGCGCGTCCGGCCCTCTTTCTTCCCCCACGGGCTCGTGGGGTGGCGACCGCCGGAGCTCTTGCCCTCGCCACCACCGAGAGGGTGATCGACAGGGTTCATGGCGACGCCGCGGGTTTGGGGGCGGACTCCCTTCCAGCGCTTGCGACCAGCCTTCCCCAATTTGACCAATTCGGCCTCAGTGTTCCCCACCTGGCCGACGGTGGCGCGGCAGTCGAGCGGAACCATTCGCATCTCTCCCGAAGGGAGCCGGAGCAGGGCCATATCGTTCTCCTTCGACATGAGCTGCACTCCCGTGCCGGCCGACCGGGCCATCTTGGCTCCCCCGCCCGGACGCATCTCGATGGCATGGACAGTGGTACCGGCGGGGATGTTGCGAAGCGGCAAAGCATTGCCCGCCCGGATGTCTGCCCCCGGTCCGGATTGCAAGCTGTCTCCCACCCTGATTCCGAGCGGCGCCAAGATGTAGGCCTTGACCCCGTCGGCGTAATGGAGGAGCGCCAAGCGGGCATTCCGATTGGGGTCATACTCGATGGCCGCCACCTTGGCCGGCACGACATCCTTCTGACGACGGAAATCGATCTGGCGGTAGCGCTGCTTGGCACCACCGCCGCGATGGCGCGACGTGATCCGGCCCGCAACATTGCGACCCCCACTCGATTTCTTCGAGGAGAGAAGACCCTTCTCGGGTTCGTCTTTGGTGACCTCGACGAAATCGGAGACGGTTTGAAAGCGCCGTCCGGCCGAGGTTGGTTTTCTGCTTCTTATCGCCATGTCAGACTCCGAAAAGGTCGATCGAGTCGCCCTGAACCAGGGTGACGAGTGCTCGCTTGACGCCGGCCCGACGGCCCAATGTGCGACCGGTTCGCTTCCATTTGCCGGTCCGGTTCTGGGTGTTCACCGAGAGAACGCTGACTTCGAAGATGGCCTCGACCGCGTCCTTGATCTCTCCCTTGTTCGAGCGCCGATCCACTTCGAAGGTATAAGTGTTGGCCTTCTCGATCAGGTCGTAGGACTTCTCGGACACAACGGGAGCAAAGATCACGTCACGAGGGTCTTTCACGATCCCTCGCTTTCCCGAACGAAGTCGGACTTGGAGATGTCGTAAACGCCACCACCATTGACGACGTCGAGGGTTTGGCGGGTGAAGACCACCTGGCTCGCCCAAAGCACGCCATAGGCGCTGATCTGGTCGGGGGTCGTGATCCAGATCTGGGGGAGGTTGCGAAATGCCCGCCGGGCGGTTTCGTCATTCCGACCAAGTACCAGCAGGGTCTTGCCCCCGGCTTCGACCGCGCCGAGAAGCCTGACTGCATCCCTGGTCCGGGGCCTCTCCCAGTCGAAGGAATCGATCACTCTGATCGCCGATTCGGACGCCCGGACCGAGAGGGCCGAATACAACGCCAGCCGCTTCATCTTCTTCGGAGTGCGCTGGCTGTAGTCGCGGGGAGTGGGTCCGTGGGCCACCCCACCGCCGCGCCAGATGGGGCTGCGAATCGAACCATGTCGGGCCCGGCCCGTCCCCTTTTGACGCCACGGCTTGGCGCCTCCGCCGCGCACCTCTGCCCTAGTTTTCGTCTTGTGGGTGCCCGCTCGCGCCCCGGCCAGTTGGGCAGTGACGACTTGGTGCATGAGGGCGTGGTTCGGCTCGATGCCGAAAACCTCGCCTTTGAGATCGATCTCACCAGTGGAGTCGCCGGCGCTCGAGAAGGCGGGAGCTTTCAAACCTGCCATCAGCCCTTCACCGCCTCCCTGATCAAAACCATCGATCCGTTCGCCCCCGGAACGGCGCCGCGCAGCATCAGCAGGTTGCGCTCCGTGTCGACACCCACGATGAGCAGATTGAGAGTGGTGACTTGATCGCCGCCCATCCGCCCGGCCATTCGCATTCCCTTGAAGACTCGCGAAGGCGTGGCGCAGGCTCCGATCGAACCGGGGGCGCGATGCTTCTTGTGGTTGCCGTGGGCCGCCCCCTGCCCGGAAAAGTTGTGACGGCGCATCACTCCCTGAAAGCCCTTGCCCTTGGAGAGACCGGTGACGTCGGCGAGCTTGCCCTCTGCCAACACGTCGCTGACCACGATCTTCTGCCCAACCTGATAGGCGCTGGGGTCGTCGACCCTGACCTCGACCAGATACCGAGCGGGTTCGACCCCGGCCTTGGCGTAATGACCCTGGGTGGGCTTGTTGACTTGCTTCGACTTGATGTCTCCAAAGGCAATCTGGATGGCTGAATAGCCGTCGGCGTCGGGCTGTTTCACCTGCACGACGTGACAAGGCCCGGCCTTGATCACGGTGATCGGAACCGCCCGCGACTGGGCGTCGAAGATCTGGGTCATGCCCAGTTTCTCTCCGAGAATGGTGTTCACGGCTGGCTCCCTGTTTCTCCCCCCGGAGGGGGGAGAGCCGGCGAAGCCGGGAGGGGGGATCGGGGAGTGCTCACAGTTTGATCTCCACCTCAACCCCCGCCGGCAGGTCGAGGCGCATAAGCGAGTCGACGGTTTTTGGCGTGGGATCGAGAATGTCGATCACGCGCTTGTGGATCCGCATCTCGAAATGCTCACGCGAGTCCTTGTCGACATGCGGCCCCCGGATCACGCAGTAGCGATGGATCTCCGTCGGTAGCGGGATCGGCCCTCTGATCTTGGCCTGGGTGCGCACCACGGTCTCGGCGATCTTGCGCGACGACTCGTCGACCACCTGGTGGTCGTAGGCCTTTAACCGGATTCGTATCTTTTGTTCAGCCATTTATTTCAGGATCTTCGTAACACGGCCCGCTCCCACCGTCCGCCCACCCTCGCGGATGGCAAAGCGGAGACCCTCGTCCATGGCGATGGGGTTGATGAGCTCGACGGTCATCGGGGTGTTGTCCCCCGGCATCACCATCTGGGTCCCCTCCGGTAAGGAGACCA
>JBOGEX010000002.1:0-12222 GCA_050741915.1 Acidimicrobiia bacterium | reverse complement strand
GGACCAATTCAACGATCGTGTGAACGTCGAGCTTGGTCATCAAGCTGGTGCGGTGCCTCTCGACGGTCTTCACGCTGAGCCCCAGCCGGGTGGCGATGGCGCGGTTGGTCAGACCTTCTCCAATGAGGGACAGAACCTCTTTCTCCCGTTGAGTAAGGGAGGGGGTCGGCTCAGGTTCCTGTGCGTCAGTAGTCGCCGATAGACCCGCAGAAGCCTGCTGGCTGAGATACATGCCCCCCCGAGCCGCCGCTCGCACCGCCAGGAGGAGCTCGTCGGCGGCTGATCCCTTGAGCACATAGCCCTTGGCGCCGCTGGCGAGTGCCCGTCGCACCAGCGCCTCGTCCTCATGCATCGACAGGATCACCACTTCGGCGCCGTGCCGTTTGGTAACGAGTTCCGAGGTCGTGATCCCGCTCATACCAGGCATGCTGATGTCCACCACTAGCACGTCGGGAGCCACTTCTTCGATCAACGAGATCGCCTCTTCACCACTTCGCGCTTCGCCGACCACTTCGATGTCCCCTGCTCTATCGAGCAGCATGCGAATTCCTTCTCGTACGAGTTGATGATCGTCGGCGATTACGACCCGAATCACTGACTTCCGATCGGGAGTCGGGCCAGAAGATGGGCTCCCTTTCCCGGGGAAGAGAGCACCCACATCGAGCCGGAGAGAAGCTCAATTCGCTCCTTCATGCCCACAATCCCCTGCCCCCGTCGGGAGCGCCCGATGATCCCCGGGTCCATGCCGATTCCGTCATCGCGGACCCAGAGAGCGATCATTTGGTTGCCGCCCCGGAGGTTCACGTCGACCCGCTTGGCCCTGGCATGGACCGCAGCGTTGGCCAGTGCTTCTTGGAGGAACCGATAAAGCGAGATGGCTACCGCATCGGCCGGCTCAACCTCGACCCGGCCCCGATAGTCGATCATGAGGTTCGTCCGTCGTCCAAAATCTCGGCAGAACTCCTCGAGGGTGGCATTTAGGCCCAGGGCGTCGAGGGAGGGAGGACGGAGAGCATGGGCTATCAACCTGACCTGTTCTCTGGTCCGATCGACCAAAGCGATGGCATCGGTGAGCCCGGCGCGGATAGCGACCGGATCGTCGCATTCGGATTCGAGCATTTGGAGGCTGAGCTTCAGTGCCACCAATGCCTGGCCGGCTTCGTCGTGGAGCTCGCGAGAAACCCGGTGGCGCTCCTCCTCCTGGGCCGTCACAACCCGCCGGGCCATTTCCGAGATGGCCTGCTCCGCCCGGCGCCGCGCCGTGACGTCATGGGCGTAAACCCGCACGATCGGCTGGCCGGGCAATTTGACGACACTGATCCGCTCCTCGAACACTGAATCCCCCAGATCCACCTCCCGTTCGAAGTACTCGGCCTCGGAGGCCAGGAGACTGGCGGTAACGGATTCGATCTGGGCCAGCAGTAGATGGGCGGCGCCCTGCTCGGCGAGGTCGGGAAAAAGCGCTCGCGCCGCCGGATTGAGGTAGGAGACACGGCCCTGCCTGTCGGTTTCGATGACAGGGTTGGGATTGAGCTCGGGGAAGGAGGCAAGGCCGGCGGCTTGGATATCGGGAAGGATCTGCTGCTCGGAGCCTTTTTCTCCCAAGATCATCATCGCTCTAGGAGCGACTGGCGGTCGATCTACCCGGTACTGGTCTTCGGCAGCTCCTCGGAGAAGAGAAACGACTCAGGAATCATGTACCGGGGGATCAGAGACGCGCACCAGGCGATCAGGTCGTTCTGGTCGGCGGCTCCTTCGACGACTACGTGGGCCAGCAGACGGTTGGAGATGACATCGTCGGGAACGGCCACCACGGCACATTCCATTACCGCCGGATGGGAATTGAGGGCGGTTTCGATCTCACCCAGCTCGATCCGGTAACCCCGGCTCTTGATCTGATGATCGCGGCGCCCGAAGAAGCGATAGTTCCCATCCTCTTGTTCGGCCACCAGATCTCCGGTGCGATAACACAGGTCGGGAGAGGCAGGATCGATTGGATTCGGGACGAGTCGGGAGGCGGTCTTATCAGGATCGGCCCAATAACCCGACATGACGGTTGCGCCTCGTACGTACAGCTCGCCAACCTCGTCGGTAGCGGCGCGCCGGCCATCGGCCGCGACCACGATCGTTTCTACATTCTTGATGGCGCGCCCGATCGGAATGTCCGGACCCGCCGGATCTGGCGGAGCTTCGACATGGAAAGCCGTACAGACATTGGTTTCGGTGGGGCCGTACCAATTATGGAAGGCGACATGAGGGAGCTGATCCATGAGCCTTGCCAGGTACTTGCTGGGGAACACCTCGCCGGCGAAGACCATCGCTCGCAGCTCTGGAAGGGCACCGGCTTCAAGATCTCCATGCTGAGAGAGAAGGGAGAGGATCGAAGGCACCGAATACCACAACGAGATCCGCTCGCCCTCGATGAATTTCGCCACTTCCACCGGAAACACCGAGGTTACGGTCGGGACGAGAGAAACCGAGGCGCCGGCAGCGGCGGCTGCGAACAAATCGAATATCGATAGATCGAAGTGAAACGGAGCATGGCTGGAGAGCCGGTCCACGTGGGTGATGCCAAGCTCCTCCACCGTCCATTCGACAAAGCCGAGGGCGTTGCGGTGAGTGAGCATCACTCCCTTGGGCTGACCGGTCGAGCCGGAGGTATAGAGAATGTAGGCCAGGTTCTGGTCGATTCCAGAGCGAAGCAGGGGATGGAATGGATGACCGTCGAGATCATCCGCCCTCCAGTGGCGCAACTGCGAATCCGCCAGGGGAGAGGTGTCTGCCAGCGTCACCACATGCTCGAGCTTGGCTCCGGCCTCGATCAGCTCGGCGAGCTTGCCAATTTGGCGCCCCCCGCTGATCAACCAGCTCAGACCACAATCGGAGGCGATATAACCGACTCGAGCCGCTGGTGCCCGTGGATCAAGGGGTACGTAGGCGGCTCCGGCCTTGAGTATTCCGTATATCGCTATCACCGCGTCGATCGACTTGTCTAAGAACAACCCGATTCGATTTCCGCCGCTCACGCCCTCGGCAAGGAAAAGGCGGGCAAGCTGATTGGATCGCTGGTCGAGCTCCCGGTAGCTGATCGACTTTCCCTGATCGCGCACCGCGATCCGGTCGGGGAATCGGGCAGCGGACTCCTCCAGGAGTTGGTGCAGGAGATAGCGCATCCTTAGAGACCCAGGTGGGCAGCGATCAGATTTCGTTGAATGTCCGAGGTGCCCGAATAAATGCGGCTTCCCACCGCGTCTCGCAAATCGCGCTCGATCTCGGTCTCGGTCATGTAGCCATATCCTCCGTGGATCAGCAAGGTGTCGAGGCTCGACTGCACAAAGGCCTCACTCAAATAGAGCTTCACCATTGCCGATTCCATTGGGGTCGGGCGGCCCTGGCTCATCGCCCAGCCAAGCTGATAGAGCAAGAGTCGTCCGGCCTCAAGCCGGACCTTCATATCGGCCAGCCGATGAGAGACGCTTTGAAACTTGCCAATGGGTTGGCCGAATTGTCGTCGCTGTTTGGCGTAGGCAACACCCGCCTCGAGCTGGCGGCGCATGGTCCCCACTGCGCTGGCCAGAATGATTCCCCGCTCCCACTCCATCGAGTGGTTGAAGATCGACATTCCGGCTCCGAAAGGTCCGAGGAGGTTCGATTCCGGTATCCGGCAGTCAGAAAAGGAAAGCTCGCTCATCGGGGAGGTGCGAAGCCCCATCTTGTGAAAGGGTGGCCCGATCCGAAGCCCGGGAGTGCCGGCTTCGACTAGGAAAGCCGAAAGGCCAAAGACCCCTTTCGAACGGTCGCTGGTGGCAAACACGACGAAGATGTCGGCCACCGGGGCGTTGGTGATGAAGGTCTTGGCGCCGTTGAGCACGAAATCGCCATCTTCTTTGACCGCCGACGTCGTCAGGCTAAAAGCGTCCGAGCCCGAGGCCGGTTCGGTCATCCCCTGGACCCCGATCAAGGATCCGTCGCATAGCCCAGGCAAGAAGCGGCTCTTCTGCTCGTCGCTTCCGAATCGGATGAGGGGTGCCTCGCACGACCACATCTGAGCGTTGAGCGAAAAGATCAACCCATTGTCGGCGCAGCCATAACCAAGCGCCTCCATGGCCAGGACGATCGTCAGGGGATCGGCGCCCTGGCCTCCGTACTGCGCCGACACTGGCAAACCCTGCAGGCCGAATTCCGCGCATCGTTTCCACGCCTGGGTGTCGAAGACCAGATTTGCGTCCCGCTCCACCAGCCCTTCGTTCAAATAGCGGCGAGCAAAACTGGTTACCGCCTCCTGAAAGCTGCGCTGCTCGTCGGTGAGGTCAAAATCCACGGCTGCGACCCAGGTTTAGCTGGCGGCAGCTTCCGCCCGTGCCTTGCGATTTATGCGCCGCATCGCCTCCAGACCCGGCGACGGCTCGTCGTCGTAGATCATCCCGCCGAAGATATCGAGCATGTCTCCGCCGTAATTTGTGTAGTGAAGCATGTAGCCCCAACCCAGAGGGTTGTTCCAGAATGCGTCGATCAGGTCCTGGACGGTGTCCATCCCCCGATCACAGAGGCGTTCGAAGTTAGAGAAAGGCTGCGCAGAGTTCCGCAGCTCTCCATCCAGGTACTGACCAATCACCCCGGCGGCTTTTTCGGCTTCCGACAATGCCAGGTGGATTCCGAACGAGAAGAATGGATCGATGAAGCGGTGTGAATCGCCGACGCAGAGATAGCCCGGCCCGGTGAAGGCCTCAATTTGATACGAGAAGTTGGCGGTGGCATGCACCTCCTCGACCAATTCGATATCACCCAGGCGCTCGGTCAGATTGGGATTGAGCTCGCTCAGCTCCCGAGCGAAGAACTGCTCCTTTGATTCCTTACGAGAGCGGTAGTACTCCGTGGGTACGACCACTCCAATGCTTACCACTTCGGGATCGACGGGGATGAACCAGGCCCAATGGTTGGTTTTCTTGTAGAAGAGAAGGGTGTTGCCCTCTTCCGAGCCGGGATTTCGGATCGCCCCGGTCACGTGGCTGTAGACCGCAATCTGGTTGGCGTAATTCCCCCGGTATTTCTTTCCGGTCAATCCCACTCGTGAGAGCCAAGTGCTTCTCCCGGAGGCGTCGATCACGACTTCGGCCCGAATGTCTTCAGAGGTCTGGTTCGGGATCGCGACGTGTACTCCGGAAACCGCGCCCTTCTCGTTCATGATCGGATCTGTGGCCGTCCCCGGCAGGAATTCTGCTCCCTTTTCGATCGCCGCCTCGAGCAACATCTGGTCGAAGTTGCTCCTTCGGACCTGCCAGGTGGGAACCTCTCGGCGTTCGGTACCGGTCACTCTGGTACTGGTGGGGACAAAGAAAGAAGCTGCCCCCATCGGATACACCGTCCCCCCGTACTTCACCGGGAACCGGTGTCGGTTCATATCCTCCGCGAATCCAAAGTCGCGGAGGCGTTCAGCCGCCCAACCGGTCATCGATTCGCCGACATGAAAGCGGGGGAATCGCTCCTCCTCGACGATGACCGAGGAGATACCCAGTTGGGACAGGTAGAGCGAGCTGGCGGAACCGGCCGGCCCTCCGCCAACGATGGCTACCTGGGTCTTCATCTCATTTCCTCCGGTCCAATTGCGAATTCTCCCAAGAAGTCGAGACTGGATCGCGGAACAAACGATCTACCCACTCCCCGCGTCCTTTCCCAATCCCAACCTTGCCCGAGGCTAGCAACGATGTGAATGATTCACTAGGCCACTTCTAGTCAGAATGACGAACTCCAAACTCGGCCGCGGGCACTGTCCCTCGAATTGAATAAGGGTCCTCTGGCCCACGATTTCGGTAGCGGGCCGGGAGCTCGTGAGCTAGGTTGAACCGACATCCTCCCGGGGGGGAGGGCAAGCAGCCGACAGTGCGAATGACCCTTAGGGCGGCGCATCCGGCGAGGCAGGGAGAAGGGTGGGTCACCCGTTGGATTGGGTGGATCAGGGAGTGGAAAAGGCCACCAGGCTTAGTGTGAAGGTCGCCCGCGGCCTTGCTTTTCTGCGCTCCGACGTCTCATTTGCGGCAGTGGATTCGATTCTCGTCGTGGTGGCGTACTCGGGTGCGTTGATGCTCCGGTTCGTCGATCTGCCAGAGGGAGTCCCCGCACATTGGTGGCAGGACTTCTTGATGGTTTTGCCCGTCATCGTGGCCGTTCATTTGCTCGCCAACGTCCTCTTTGGGGCCTATGGCCACGTTTGGCAGTTCGCCAGCATCGCCGAAGCGGTCAGAATTGTTCTCGCCAGCCTCTGCGCCGCCGTATTGCTATTAGCCCTCATGATGATTTATCGAGCCGAGGCCGATCGACTTGGCCCCATTCCGATCGGATCGTTGGTGCTCGGTGCCCTGATCGCGCTGACACTGATGGGATTGGTCCGTTTTCGCTCCCGGCTTTTCTCGTTCAACCGGTCGGAGGCAGAACACGGGAGCGCCCCGCGTACGCGAACTTTGATCGTTGGAACCGGAAAGACCGCCGTCGACCTCGCCCGTCACCTCGGCGCCAACGGCAGCACCACCCATGTGGTGGGGTTCGTCGGTGACCCTCCTGGCGGCGCTGGGAAGCGACTGGCGGGGTTGCCGGTCTTGGGGTCCGTGGACTCGGTGCCCGATCTGGTCCAGAACCGGGAGATTGATGAAGTGATCGTTGCCACTCGTAAGGGTGGACCGGTTGTGCGCCACCTGGTCGACCTCTGCCTTTCGATCGAAGTGCGGCTGCGGATCGTCCCCGACATCGACTCCGTGCTCGAGGGCAACGGGGTTATTCAGGATGTCCGCGATCTCGAGCCCGACGATCTGCTCGAACGGGCATCGGTTCATACCGACCTCGAGCTAGTCGCGCAGCTCTTGTCCGGCAGCTCGGTGATGGTGACGGGCGCCGGCGGCTCGATCGGCTCCGAGCTGATCCGACAGATCGTGACCTTCGGCCCCTCGCGGGTAGTGGCTCTCGATCACGACGAGACCCACCTCCACGAAGCGATGCTGGGCTGGAAAGATTCTCCGGTCGAGATCGAGCCGGTCCTTTGCGATATCCGCGATCGCTCGCGACTACTACGAGTCTTCGCCAGCTTCCGGCCGCAGATTGTTTTCCATGCGGCCGCCCATAAGCACGTACCCATCCTGGAGGCGTCTCCGGAAGAAGCAGTCAAGACCAACATTCTTGGGACCATGATCCTGATCGAGGCGGTCAAACGCTCCGAGGTTGACAGGTTTGTCTTGATCTCAACCGACAAGGCGGCCGAGCCAGTGGGGGTGATGGGGGCTTCCAAACGGGTGGCCGAGATGCTCGTGCAATCGGAAGCGGCCGATTCGAACGCAGCGCATTTTTCGGCGGTCCGTTTTGGGAACGTGCTCGGCAGCCGGGGGAGTGTGGTTCCCACCTTCGTCGGCCAGATCAATCGGGGGGGTCCGGTGACCGTCACCGATCCGGGAATGACCCGGTACTTCATGACGGTGAGAGAAGCCGTCGAACTGGTGCTGCAGGCGGCGGCGATTGCCGAAGACGGTCAGGTGTTGGTGCTCGACATGGGCGAGCCGGTCAAAATTGTCGATCTAGCCCATCGGATGATTCGCATGGCCGGGTTGGTGCCCGGGCGGGATATCGAAGTCAGCTATACGGGCTCGCGCCCCGGCGAGCGTCTGAACGAGATGCTGTCGGTGGTTCCGCTCATCCCCAGCAGCCATCCCCGCATCAGCATCGCCGATCAAGGGTTCCCGGGCCCGGTCACCTTGATGGACAATATGCGGCGCCTGGTTCGTTTAGCCGCCGCCGGAGACCGAGACGCACTGCGGCAGGAGCTGTTGGCGGTGGCTCGCCGCCACTGGCACTTCGACGGTACCGAGCCGCGCAGCCCCGACGACGAACTCTTGGTCGACCTCCGCAACGAGGCCTCATTGGCTGAAACTGCTGAGAGGCTGGAAACGGCCTCGTGATGGTGGCTGGCAGAACCTGATGGATTTGCCAGCGACCCAAACGTCACGAGGGGGCTTGACCTACGAGCACCCAGGAGCCTTCTGGTCGGGAGTTATCGCGGTTTCGATGGGCGTGCTCCTGCATTTGCCTCCCTACTTCGGTGCCGCCGACATGTCATATGTGATGGTCGGCATGCCAATCGACTTAAACATGATGTTGGGGATGGGCCTGATAGTGGTCGGTCTGGCGGCCACCGCCTACGGCCTGTTTCCGCGCTTGTCGAAGGTCAGCCACGGTTTTGTCGCTCGGGTGGCGGTGCGCCCGCTCGACAACGCTCCCATTAGACCTGCCCATATCGGCCTGCTCTTGGTGATGGCGGCGGCCATAACCATCGACGTGATGAAACCAACGACCCTGGCCTTTGTCGTACCCGGGATGGCCTTAGAGTACGGACTGCGGTCGCCGGTCAACCCGACCGGGGCGATCCCTGTTGCCTGGCTTCCGCTCTCCGGCATCGTCGGGACTGTGCTTGGTTCCTTTCTCTGGGGCTGGATGGGTGATCGCATCGGGCGCCGAGCCTCGATCCTTTTAGCCGGGGTCGTGTTCATCGCCACTGCGATCTGCGGCTCGATGCCGGCGTTCGGTTGGAACCTGGTCATGTGTTTCATCATGGGCCTCGGCGTCGGCGGGATGCTCCCCATCACTTTCGCTCTGATGGCTGAGACCATTCCCGCTCTGCACCGGGGATGGCTCATGGTGCTGATCGGAGGGGATATAGCGGGTGCCTACATCCTCACGAGCTGGCTTGCCGCCGAGTTGCTCCCTACGTTTGGCTGGAGAATCCTCTGGTTGCTCGGGGCTCCCACCGGATTGGCCCTGCTGCTTCTCAACCGGTGGATCCCCGAGTCACCTCGCTATCTCCTCGCTCAGGGGAGGGAAGAGGAGGCGCGGCTGGTGATGGAGCGGTTCGGTGCGAAGTTGGTCGGGGATGAGGACTCGGCCATAGTGATTGAGGAGCGGATCGTGAGCCGATTCAGTCAGCTCTTTCGACCTCCGTTTCTCGGCCTCGCCCTCGTGGTCGGCCTGCTCGGCCTTGGCATCGGTCTCGTATCCTTCGGATTCCAGCTTTGGATCCCGTCCAATCTGCGGAGTCTGGGGTTGAGCGATGTTACGGCCGATCGCTTGCTCAGAGACTCTGCCCTGATCGGTTTTCCGCTCAACTTTCTGGTGGCTTGGGCTTATGGCTTCTGGAGCAGCAGGAAGACGATCGCCATCCTTGCCGGTCTTACCGCCGTCGCCCTCTTCGGGTTCGCTGTCGCCGGGGACGAGGTCGCCGCCAATCGAGTGCTCCTCCAGACGTTGCTGGTCGTGCCCATCTGGGGGATCAGCTCGGTAGTGGCGGTTCTCTCCGCCTACAGTTCCGAGGTGTACCCGACCCGGATCCGTTCGCGGGGGACTGGGTTCGGCGCCGGTGTCAGCAAGTTTGGTGGGGTGCTCATCATCGCCCTGGTAGTGGCGGCGGTGGCGCCTCCTTCGATCGCGGGCACGGCCTTGCTAGGAGGCATCCCGATGGCCTTGGCGGCTCTGGCCGTGGCCGTTTTTGGGGTTGAAACCCGTCAGCGGGGGTTGGAGGCGATCACCGCCGAGGAGTTGGGCGCCGCCTCGGACTGATCTCGCAGCACCGACTGTCGAATCTAGGGCTCTACCGCCACCCCGCGCCAGAAGGCCACCCTGCCCCTGATCTGGTCGGCGGCAGCCAATGTCTCGGGGTAGTACCAAGCAGCGTCCTTATTCACCTGCCCGCCGACCACCACGTCGTAGTAGCTGGCTTGGCCTTTCCAGGAACATACCGTGTGCGACGAGGATTCGCGGAGAAACTCCTGCCTCACGGATTCGATCGGGAAATAGTGGTTCCCTTCGACAATCACGGTCTTGTCGCTCGCGGCCAGAACCTCGCCGTTCCAGGTTGCCTTCGCCATGTGCTCGTTTCCTTTGGGTCGATGGCCCTCCGGATCAACAACCGGATCAGAGCCTCCAATCATTCCCTTGTTGACCTCCCGATCGCCGCCTCCCGTACGGTCGCTGGTCGACGCAACAGCCCTCGCATCAGTCCGATTCCGTAGGCGGAGTGCATGATGGCGGTGGCGGCGACTCTCAACGGGGAACCCCGAGCGGCCATCAGGAGTACAGCGAGCCAGATCGTGGCGAGCGCCAGGAGCGGCAGCCACGTACTCGTCAGCCCCCAGACGAGGAACGCCAGAAACCCAATCACCAAGGCCATCGGTGCTAGCGGTCGCCAAGACGGAAATTCGCCATTGACGTAGAGCATGTCGGCCTTGCCGAGCCCGTATCGATAGAACTGCCTCCAGAGGCCGGCTGGTGTCTCTCGCGTTCGGTAGGTGCTGCGGATTTCTGGAACAACCAACACCCGACCACCATCTTTTCGGAGCCGGTAGTAGAAGTCGGCGTCTTCGGCCACTCCCGAAGGCATCGTTCTCAAACCTCCGTGGTTGAGAAAGGTTTCTCGCTTCATCGTCCCCAGATAGACGGTGTCGGCCTCGACATTCTCATCAGAATGATGAAAAGGGGCGGGGCCAATACCGACCTTGGAGCGATAGGCGGCCGCGACCGCTCGCCCGAACGCGTTTTTGCCTTCCGGCCGCATCGGTCCACCGACCGCGCTGGCCCGACTCGCAGACAGCGCTTCGACAGAGCAGGACATGTAGTCGGGGGAGTAGGTCGTATGGGCGTCGACTCGCACCAATACCTCGGCGGTGGCGACCGCCGCCAAGAGATTGAGGCCTTTTGATTGCAGCCGGTCCGGGTTTTCGAAGATGCGCAGACTCAGCCGCTCAGCCCATTCGCCGACCCGCTCGACAGTGCCATCAGTTGATCCGCCGTCGGCCACCAGTAGTTCCCACTGGCCGCGGTAGTCCTGGGCGGCAAGGCTGTTCAAACATTCGTCGATAGTGTCGGCCTCGTTGAGGACCGCAAGCAAGACAGCGACCGAAGGAAGCGCAGCGATGCGCCAGAGGCTATTCCTTGGGTTGGTGGCCGTGCTGCCGCTGCACACGCTCTATCTGAGCGCCTGGATCTCCTGGAAACCGTTCTTGGTCCTGCTGGCCATCCTGGCGTTGTGGGATCTCGTCGATGGAGTCCGAGAACGGTCCTGGCCCTGGCATGGCCGGGTCTCAATCGCCTTCGGCCTATTCATGGCGACGGTGGCGATTGGCTTTCCCGAACCCGAGTTTCGTGACCGGTTCGTCCGCCTCGCCCTGGCCCTCGTGGTCGGTTTCTTGGTGACTGTGGTAGCGGAGCGGGCGCTGCGGACGGCGGGGATGCTCGATCGAACTCTGCGGGTCATCTTCTGGACTGCGGCGGCGATGGCCGTCACCGCCGTGGTTTTCTCTGTCCTTCTTTTGGGGGCGGGGGGAGACGACGTGATCGATTACCTCACCGGTTCTCGCGGCTACGACTTGCCTCTTCTCGACAAGATCGGAAAACCCGCCTATCTCCTCTCCGGATTCCTGGCGCTCTCCAACTGGCATCAGGATCCCGGCTATGGGGCGGCGTGGATGGTGTTGTGGTCGACGCTCGGTTTGGTGGCCTCCTGGCGCGGGCTCGGCACACGCCGCCCCTGGCTCGACGGAGTGATCATCGGCGCTCTGTGGGTGGGAGTGCTGATGGCATTTTCCCGGACCGGATGGGTCGCGCTCATGATCTCGTTGGTAATCATCGCTTTCGCAACCCGCAGGAGCCGTCCGGCCAAAAAGCTCGGCCGGACTCTTCTCGCCGCGGCTCTCAGTGCCGTATTGACCCTGGCGGGTTTATTCGCCACAGATGTCGAAGGGGTAGGAGGTGAACTACCGCTTCAATTCGCCTTCCGCCTCCGACAGGGGTGGGACTTCGTCGCTTCTCTTACCGGGCTTTTCGAGAGCTCTGCTGCCTTTGAGGACCAGTTCAGCCAGACCGAGCAGAGAGCGGACGTTTGGCCCGAATATTGGAGACTTTTCTTAGACCACCCCGTCACCGGGGCTGGGCTCGGTGTTGGATGGGAGACGAACTCGGTGGGCCAGGAACCGCACAATCTCTTCCTCGAGCTCGGCTCGGAGACAGGACTCGTGGGGCTGGCGGCGTTCATCTTGCTGGTGGCGACCATTATCGGGGCCGGAGCGGGGGTCGTCGGGGGCGTCGCCCTGGCAACGAGCTTTCTCCCCGCCATGACCCAGACGGTGGTCTTCGAGCCGAGCTGGTGGTTTGCCGCCGGGCTCTTCCTGGCTGGCGGTTTTCGCGCATCAAACG
>JBOGEX010000001.1:0-6362 GCA_050741915.1 Acidimicrobiia bacterium | reverse complement strand
TTGGCATCCAACGATCGGGCGGCGATCAGGAGGGCGAGGTAGGTCGTGCCGGCGAGCCCAAAGCGACCGGCGAATTCGATCACCGAGGGCCAGGCCATCGGGGAAAAAGCCAGGTCGACCAGGTCTCGAAAGAGTATCAACCGAAACCGATGATCCAACAACGCATGCGCACAGAGAAAGGTGACCTCGGTCTCGGCAGGCATCACCCAGCGGGGTCCAATCTCGTCCTCGACCCGACGTGCAGCCGCCCAGGAGGTTTCGGTCGCTGCCTCGGCCCGCCCGCCAAGCTGGTGATAGCTGAAGAGGTCCCAATGGAGATCGAGGGAAAAGCGCAAGCCCGAGGGGTCGACCAGGACGATGTCGCGTTTATCGGCTTGGGCGCGTTGGGGGGGAACGGCTTCCACGGCCTGATCCATGCCCAACAAATCCAGACAGGAGTCGAGATGCGCTGGCGGCACCAGCAAGTCGAGATCGGTAAACGTGCGATGTTCGGCGACCCGATATTTGATTGCCAAAGCCGGGCCCTTCAGAACTGCAGCCGGGATCGACGCCTGATCGAGCTTCTCGAGTAACCGGCGCAGGTGGGCCGACATCACCTGCTGCCGCGCCTTCAATCGAAAATAGGGCAGACGGGCGGCCGCTGCCAAGCGCTCATCCCCGCAATGAGCGATGAGGCCGAGGAGGCCGTGCCGAGCCGCCAGGGCGCTGTCGAGGATGAAGCCCTCGGGCATGGTGAGAGGCCGGTCGCCAGCAAGATCGGTGAGCAGGCGAGAAGACGGCCGGCCCGGGAGCCAGGCGGAAGCTGACGCCATCAAAAAGCGCCGATGACGGCGGCGGCCTGCTCTCGAACTCCTCCGGCCACCAGATGCACTGGCACCCGACTCAGCAGGCCCAACACTGCATCGATCCCTTGCCGCGCTCCGTATTTGGGTAGGTTGGCGGTTCGACGAAGTAGACGAACGACCCAGTAAAGGCTCGAGGGCGAGGGAGCCAAGGCGGGATCATCGAGCACTATTCCTGCCAGCGGATAATCGCCGGGTTGAACCGGAGCAAGGTCGGCATCAGGACCGATCCAAGCCTGCAACGGAAACGGATCCATCTCCAGGGGAGATTCTGAGATCTGCATGGTTCCCCGCTCGGGATCAACGTCAACCCAGGGCCGATCGAGGAGTTGGAGCTCCCTCTCGTTTAGCTCCATCACCAGACGATGGGGCAGGTTGGAGATCGAGCGGGGCGCCAAGACGGCTCGATCTCTCGACTGCACGACACCCATCCCGATTGCAAGGCCAACGGCAGTCTTCTGATGGGACCCGAGATGGGCAAGAAATGCCCGGATCAGGCGGCTCGGGTCGCGGGTTCTGGTCATCGATTGGTAGCCCTGGTACAGCACCCCAACCCCTCCGTCGGGTACGAGAAGCGAATAGTTGGCCGGAGCGATCACGTCCGGGACCAGGTGGGCGGAAAGCGATTGCGCCAATGCCTCGCCGAGCTCGGGGTCCGACACCCGCACCCCGAGCAGGAACGGACCAACCTCGTACGTGTTTTGTATCGCCCAACCTAGGCGATCAAGCCGCGCCATTCACTGGTTGGGCGGCACCGCCAGGAACCGAGGGCAGGGAGGCGCTTCCGAGAGTACCGCCGGTTGCCGGGGGGGACCCAATAGTTTCTGAGCTTCGAGTCCGGCAACAACTGTATCAACCCCCAATCGAGCCTGGTCGAGTTCGATATCGTAAGCGGCGCTGACCAGTCGGGCGATCTCCTCGAGCGACGTGGAGCCATCAATCAACTCCCATACCGAGGTGGCGGTCCCGTTGAGCCAGTGGGCGCGGCCGGTAGCAGGGTCGTAGAGAAGCGACTCCCCGTCGACTTCCCAATGATCTAAATCGGGCCGGCGATTCACCCGGCCCCCCATTCCGTTAGCTGATCCTGCCTCAGCAGGTCGGAGGGCAGAAGTTCAGATCTCCGGTACCGGCTGTTCCCGGCTCGCAGCACTGACCGGTCTTGACTACGGAGGCAAGCACAGTGCATCCGGCCGGAACGTGTACGGTCACACAGCCCGAGCCATCGGGGCCCGTCACCGTAAAACCCAGGTCGTCGCCGTCGGCTTTGGTCCCAGAAACCATGAATCCGTCACAGTTGGGAAACTTTCCTGGTTCGCTCTCGAAGCAATCGCCATTCTCGCAACCCTCGTACTTGATGGTGTAGCCCATCGCCACCATGCCCTCGCTACAGCTCACCTGCATGCCGATGAATGAGATGTCCCCTACCGGGATGGTGGTCGTTGTGGTAGGAGGCATGGTGGTCGTAGTCGTGCTGGTTGACGTAGTCGTGCTGGTTGACGTGGTGGTAGTGCTGGGAGGAGGACTGGTGTCCTGGGCCGTGCCGGGAGCGAGCTGGATCGAGGTGAGGACGGGTGGAGCCCAAACCAGCCCGCTGAAGGACACCCCCTTACGCAACGCTTCTCGCCTGGTAAGGCCGCTCGGCTCCCCGACCGATGCCTGAACAGGATCCTTTGGACCATTGCCCTGCATAGACGACCTCCCTGTGCCCTCTACTGATGCCGGCCCCCAGTACACACTCGATACTAGCTGAAAGGAAGGCCCCGGTGAAGTGATCAGGAGCGGGGTGGGAGACCCATATACTTTTTGGCGATGAGCGGTCGCCGCATCGGCCCCCGCGCCGCGGGGGTGCTCGAGACTGAGATCGGAGACGACATCAGCCTCTATCACCCGATGTCGGAGACCGTGGCGGTGCTCAACTCAACCGCCAGCGACGTCTGGCGCCTTTGCGATGGCGGGCAGACCCTGGAGGAGATTGTGGCGGCGCTCGCCGGGGCCTACGGGGTCCGTCACATCGATATCGCCGACGAAGTCGCCGGTGTGGTCGAGGGTCTTGTTGCCCAGGGTTTCCTGCTTAGCACTCACCAACAAGGAGGGGCGCCGGTCTGACCGCGACCCATCACTTTCTCGTGTTAGGCACCTCGGTGGAGGTCACGGCCGAGGAGGGATGGGGTCCTCAATTCGAGCGGCTCTGGCGGCCATTTGCGAAGACCTCACCACCCGTAGGGACAGCAATCCGCCTCGAGGTCCGCAACGGACCGGGCGATCGACTGATCCTTCTCAAAGACGGTGGAGAGCTTCCTACCGACGGCACTCTTCGAGAAGTTATCAACCGGGCCCTGGTCGAGATCAATCGGGCGGCAGTGCTGGGGCTGGACCAGCTTGCGATCCATGCCGGAGTGGTCGGACGAGGCAGGGTGGTGGTGGCCTTTCCTTCCCCATCGGGGGCAGGGAAGTCCACCCTCACCGCCGCCTGCCTGCGGGCTGGTTTCGACTACTGGTCTGACGAGGCGCTGATCCTCTCTCCCCGGGGCGAAGTGATCCCCTATCCAAAACCGCTCTCGTTGTCGACGGACAGTCGCCGGTTGCTTGGCATCGAGGCATCCCCTGGAAAGGGCGAGATGGCAATGACTGCCGAGGAGTTGGGGGCACAGCATGGCCCCGGCGAGGGCGCCCTGCGACATGTAGTGGTGCTCGAACGACGGCACGGCGCACCGGAGATAACTTCCCGGCCGTCGGGCGAAACCGTGACCGCTCTGCTCGGTCACGCCTTCAATCATTACCGAAAGCCCGAGGAGTCATACCGTCTCGCATGCTGGGTGGCGGAACGCGCCCAGGCCTGGCGCCTTTCCTATGAGGAGCCCGTCGGCGCCGCTCGACTGCTCTGGCAACGATTGGTCGCTCTACCTATGTGATCGGTGGGCCGGCTCAGGCCCGAACGGGTAGAGTCGGTCGCGTGGATCGGGAGCGGGAGCGAACCCTGGTATTGGTTTCCTGCTTCCTTGTTTTCCTCACCATTCTGTTAGGTGCCGTCCCGTCTTTCGCCGCCCAAGCCAGCCTGATTCGAGTCAGTCAATCGCAGGCGGGCGCACAAGCGGACGGTCCCAGCTCGGGCGGAATTGTCTCCGGAGACGGACGTTATGTAGTCTTCATGTCAGACGCCGCCAACCTGGCGTCGGGCGATACGAACCGGCGGTCCGACATCTTCCGTTACGACCGCCAAACCGGCCAGCTCATGACGGTGTCGACAACCGCCGCTGGCGCCTTTCTTCAAGCGCCTCACGGCAATCCCGTCATCTCCGGTGATGGACGCTATGTCGCCTTCTGGAGCGAAGGGGTCTTCGATGCGGCTGATATCGAGCGGACCGCGGACGTGTTCTTGAGGGACATGACGACGGGTGTGATCGAGCGCCTGACCGTCGCTCCCGACGGATCCAACAAGATCGGCGACGACCGCTTCTCCCCCGAAAAGCCGTTGGCAATGTCCGACGACGCTCGCTGGGTGGCATTCCAGTCAAGCGGGACCAACTTGGTCTCGGGCGATTCCGACGACGGGCAACCAGATCTCTATGTTCGCGACCGCCTGACGGGAGTTACCACCCTCCTCAGCAGCGAACCAACGGGGGGCGCCGGCACGAGCAGCGGGCAGGAGGACCTGGTCCTCGCCGGCACCGATGCCAATGCGGTCGTCGGTTTCCGGGTGCTCTCGGCGGACCGCACCACCAAGCGGATGGTGGTGCGAAACCTGCTCAGCGGGGAAGAGCATGAGGTGATGGGCGTCGACCCCCAAAAGACCTCGTTCGTCGCCGTCGCCGCCGGGGGAGCGACTGCGCTGGTTCGAACTGGAGCCGACTCCATCCCCCAGAAATACGACGTGGCAACGGAGACTTTGACCCCTCTCGAAGACAACGTCGATTGGTCGACTGTTGGGCCGGCGACCTTCTCTCCTGACTTGCGTTTCTACGTCGGTTCCGTGGTGGGCTCGACCAAGTTCCGGATCGTCGACCGCGAAACCGCTCAGGTCGTTGAGGCACCCCTGGGCACCGACGGGGCTCCGCCCAACCAGGCAGCGGTCCCGATGGCGATCTCCGACGATGGGACCGTGGTGACGTTCTCCTCGGCGGCGGCAAACCTCGTCCTCGGAGATACCAATGCCCTGACCGACAGCTTCGTCGTCAAGCTGGCCAAGGGACAGTTCGCCGACGACGACGGCAACCCGTTCGAGCCTGATATCGAGTGGCTGGCCGCCGAAGGCATCACCCTCGGCTGCGCCCCCGAGCTTTTCTGCCCCGCGGCCCCGGTGACCCGCCAGCAGATGGCCTCGTTCCTAGTCCGAGCTCTCGATCTACCGGCGGCCACCACAGACGCTTTCACCGATGATGATGGCTCGCCGCACCAAGCCGACATCAACGCCCTCGCCGCCACCGGGATCACGAAAGGCTGCGGACCGGGGCTGTATTGCCCCAATGCGGCGGTGTCCCGACAGGAGATGGCCTCGTTTTTGGTCAGGGCTTTGAAGCTGCCCGAGAGTACCCTGATCGACTTCTTCATCGACGACCAAGGCTCGCCCCACGAGGCGGACATCAACGCCCTGGCGCAGGCAAAGATCACGATGGGTTGCGGAACCGGCACCTACTGCCCGCTCGACCAGGTACTCCGCGACCAGATGGCGGCCTTTCTCCACCGCGCCCTGGGCTAGCCGCGAACCCTGGGTTCTAGAGGTTGTCCTACAACGTCTACAGCCCAGAGAACGAGGGCACCCGCTTCAAGACGGGGGTTCGGCGCCGTGAGGGGTGTGATACCAGCCGCGATTACGTCGAAACCGGGCCGCGCCTTTTAGCAGCGGGAGCAATACCAATAGGGGATATCGGACCAGGTAGCGCGCCGGTACCCGATCACGGATCAGGAAAGGGAGCGGGCCGAGAAATTGGAGGGCGACGATCGTGGCCCACACCTGCCAGGGCCAAAGGGGAACACCTAGTGCCGAGGCGATGGCCAGGAGGGCGCTCGACAAAGCGATCCCGGCCCGCGAGGGTTGGATCAGACGAAGGGCCAGGTCCCAAGAGCTCGGCCTTCTTTTCTTCAACAGCGTCGAAGCCCATCGCCGGGCAACCTGGCGACGTCCGCTCTGCCACCGAGCCCGCTGGCGCACCGCTACGTCGACTGACACAGGCTTTTCGTCTCCCACGCGCAAATCGTGCAGCCAGCGCACTGGAAAACCGGCCAGGTGGCAGCGAACGCCGAGGTCCTGGTCCTCGACCAGCGTGTCGCCAAACCCGCCGGACCGATCCAGGGCCTGGGCGGAGAGGCACATCCCGGTGCCGCCCAGATCAGCGGGCCATCCGAGGTTGGTGCGGGCTAGTTGCACCATGCGATTGGACGCCCAATAACTCAATGCCGAGGCGGTCGCTAAGGCCGACTGATCGGGGTTGGAGACGTCGAGATAGGCCTGAAGCACATGGTGACCCAAACCGAGTTCCTCGCCAAACCGCGAGAGAAGATTCGATGGGCACAGGTTGTCGG